>JBBQZU010000032.1:0-31669 GCA_038207425.1 Flavobacteriales bacterium
GTGAAGCACCATAATGGGGATCACCCCGGTTTTCAACATTGCATCGGCCGCAGGTTTGTAATCATCGGTGATACCAATCGGGCTGGCAACAGTTGTTTTGGAAGTGACCATTGTACCGAATTGCCGAAACCAATCGCCATATTCTTTGAGTGTATCCCCATTGGCAGTGCCGTCGAAAGCGGCAATCTCCATCATTGGGAAGCCTTTGTCGAGTAGAATACCCGAAGTAACTTCCGTAAAATCGAGCGGGGCTATTAGGTAATCCATTTGTTCGCTGAGCGAAAGGTTGGGTGGTGGCTGGGCGATCGTTGGGTTTGAAAAAATCAGAGAAATTAGGGCAATACTCGCCCACAGAAAGGAGCTTTTTAGCTTTTTCATTTTGGTTGGATTTAGATTAATATATGGGTTGAAATTGAAACTTAAGCTGTCAGGAAAACTAAGAAGATGTTAATCACTTGCGCCTTATCGAGAAATAAAATGGAGTGCTCCATTACCAAAAGTTTGCTACTTTAAAACGGAAAGCTCCATCGGTAACATGAACTGTAGAATCCAATTCTTCATTGAAAACGGTGAATTCGAAAGTACCTTCGAGCTTTCCAAATTCCATAGTAACTGAATCACGTGAAGTAAAGGACTTAATATTTAATTCTCCGCCTATAAGATTCTCGTAGATGTACACTCCATCACCTGATATATTGTGCCTTATGGCAGGAGAAGATGAATCTGCAAATTCAGGAGTTAGAAAGTCGAAGGTACCAAGAGCTGGGATCTCAGGATTGTAAAATCGCAAGGCCACAGTCATGTTTTCCTCGCAATTTCTTCCCGAAATAAGCATGTAGGCTTCACTCAATCCCCCAGCTCCTGCGGGATAGTAGTAAAAGAATTTGCCATTACAATTAAAATTTGATCTTGAAGTAAATTCCACTCCATTAATTTTGCAAGTAAAGTACTCGCTAAAATTATCGGAGTCGTTTGATGGGTTGTCGTCGTCATCTTTTTTGCATGAGCCAGCGCTCAGGCTTAGAATGAAGAGAATCAGGAAGGTTTTGGTTAAGTGTTTCGTACGAATTGATTTCTGTGTTACATAGATTTTTTGTAATAGTCCCTCATCAAAGAAATTTGCAATGTACGGGCTATACTTTGTTAAAGGGGGGGGGTAAAAGATGTTAACATAATGACTGACCCGTCCTAAAAAAAGTTTACAGATTTAACTTTTTCTTGTTGATGATCCTGTTCTGGGTTTACACTTCAAATTTAGTCCGAAGATAGCTTTACATTTACCACTATCAACGGAAGCGGAAATTAGCTCTGCTGAAGAGCAACTAACGAGGAATACGGTGATCAGATAAGGTGAACTCAGGATTTCGGTTCTGAGTTTTCTCGTACCTATTCTTAAGGTATGCCTTAAAAAACCTACACCATGGTTGCGCATTGTTGTTGTGTTTTGTAGTAGTTTTTCCATAAGTGTTTTATTTCTAAGTCTGTGCTGTTGTTGTGTGCCTGTGATGGTGTTGCATTGCCAATGCTGGAATGAGGACGATCCTCATTGTACAACTTGAAAACGGACGTTAGGATTTCTTTTGCTTTAGACAGTGATTTTATCTCATAATCAAACAAGTACTCACCTTTGATTATGCCATTAACCCGTTCGGCAATAGCGTTTTCCAAAGAATCTCCTTTCTCGGTCATAGATATTTTTTTTTCAGCTTTCCTCAAGGTCCTGACATACGCTGGGCTGCAGTATTGCGAACCTCTGTCTGAGTGATGTATAATTCCTGTCACACCGTGCTTCAACGTTTTAATCGCCATTTTCAAGGCCGTAACGCTTTCTAAAGCTTCCATGTTATCTGCAACATGATAACCAACTATTTTTCTGGAATAAGCATCTGTAATAAAACTGATGTAATAGTGTCCTGCTTTTGTGTTCCAATAAGTTATGTCGCTTACCCATATGTGATTTGGACCTAGCGGTTCAATAGCTTTGATCAAATTAGGATACTTCTTCATCCAATGCTTTGAATTGGTGGTTACATGATAGCGCTTTCGCTGCTTTATTAATAAATTGTGATCTCTTAGAAGATCGAAAAATGCATCTCTACCCATTTTGATTTGATGATCCTTCATTAAAAGCTCAAGTTTAAAGAAGAGCTTTCTTCCTCCTAAACGCTTGTGGTCTTCACGAATATTCATGATCTCAGCAATCAAAATCTCTTGCTCAATTAATTCGTGTAGCACACGATGCTTGCTTTGATGATATGCCTGCCTGGTGACACCAAGCCATGAGCATAAGTCGGCCCAACTTATACCCGTGAAGTTCTCCTTCATTACTTCGATGGCTTGGTATTGTGCTAAACTGGGTTTACATGCTTTATTCATTTTACACTTTTTGGTGTAAACCTATTTTAGGACAAGTCACTTCGGGATCCGAAAATCCGGAAGATGTTTTGGGCGACCTGAAGCGTTTCACCAGTCGTAAGAATATTGCCGCTATCAAGGAGAATCCCGGTGAAAGCAGAAAGGAATGGATGTTGAAAAAGTTCAAATCGGCTGGGGCTGTCACTTCAAATACGACCAGCCATCAATTTTGGCGTCACGGTAATAAGCCCATTGAACTGTGGAGCAACAAGTTGATTGATGAAAAGATAAATTATATACATCAGAACCCAGTTAAAGAAGGATTGGTGCGAAAACCTGAAGACTATCTGTATAGCAGCGCCTGGGATTATTCCGGTGAGAAGGGAATTTTAGATGATGTAATTGTTGTGAGAAAATGGAGTTGTTAAATTGATACCAGGCGACGGAAGCCACGCGGTAGCGGTGTTTTCACCATGTGCATCCCCAGAATCCATTCACGCCTTCCTAACGCTCTATTTCCAATATTTCCTGAACTGCGGGCAGCAGGGTAAAACTCATGCGGTGGTGATTGCCCGAGCCGTACCTGGCAATTGCCTGCCGATGAGCGCGGGTTGGGTAGCCCTTGTTTTGGTTCCAGCAGTATTGCGGTGATTCGCAGTGCAACAGCTCCATCATTTCATCGCGGTGGGTTTTGGCAAGTACCGATGCTGCGGCTATATGTCTGTATTTCCCATCGCCTTTTACGATGCAGTGGTGCGGTATGTCCCGGTAGGGTACAAATCGGTTTCCGTCAACTAATATGCTTTGGGGCTGCGCACTGAGTTGGTCAAGGGCCTTGTGCATTGCGAGAAAAGAAGCGCGAAGTATATTTATCCGATCTATATCTGCCGGCGATACGATACCCACGGCCCAGTGCAGCGCTTCGTTTTCAATTACCGCACGCAGTAAATCGCGCTGCCGGTGAGTGAGTTGTTTCGAGTCGTTCAGCAGGGGGTGGTTCCAGCCTTCCGGCAAAATAACTGCTGCCGCCACCACAGGCCCTGCAAGGCAGCCACGGCCCGCTTCATCACAGCCGGCTTCAGTAACACCGTCCGTGTGGTATGGTAGTAAAAATGCCATGCTACAAAGGTAGCGTGTTGGCGGTTTTGCTGCACCTTTTGGCAAACTCCTTTTCCAACAAAGAAATAACAACACCGGCTCAATCCGGCATTTGCCGAAAGGCCTTGCATGGCAGTAGATGCGCTGTATCTTTGGGCACCGCGAATGAAGAAACTCCTTATTGTAGCTCCGTACCCTTTCGGGAAAGCTCCCTCGCAGCGTTTTCGCTTTGAGCAGTACCTCAGCACCCTCACTGCCCAGGGAGTAGCGTGGAAAATGGCATCGTTCTGGTCGGCACGGCACTGGCCTGCCATTTACCGCAAGGGTGCGCTTGGGCTTAAGATTTGTGCAACCGTGGAAGGTTTTGTACGGAGATTTGCGCTGCTGTTTTCGCTGCGTCGCTACCATACTACTGTGCTTATACACCGTGAAGCCACTCCGGTGGGCCCGCCCTGGTGGGAGTATATCGCTGCGAAGTGGTTTGGCAAAAGACTGGTTTTTGATTTTGACGATGCAGTATGGCTTCCGAATAATTCAGAAGCCAATGCACTGTTGGTAGGCAAACTGAAAGCCCATGGCAAAACGGCGCGCATCATAGCGCTTAGCGACAGGGTGATGGCCGGCAATGCCTTTCTCGCAAATTACGCATCGCAATGGTGCACTAACGTTATGGTTGTGCCTACCACCATCGATACTTCACACCATCACAACCGCGTAAAAATACATGGTTCGGAGGCGATACCGGTAGTGGGCTGGACAGGCTCACACAGCACAACCAGGCAGCTTATTCCGCTCTTTCCATTGCTTACAAAACTCCATGAAAAGCAAGCTTTCAGCCTTTTGGTCATTTCTGATGAAGCACCTCATGGATTGCCTCCTTTTGCCACCTTCGTGCCCTGGAATAAGGATACCGAAATTGAGGACCTGCTGCGCATGGATGTAGGCATAATGCCCCTATACGATACCGATTGGGAACGCGGGAAGTGCGGGTTTAAGGCATTGCAGTATATGGCGCTCGGCATACCGGCTGTGGTATCGGCAGTGGGGGTAAATACCGAAATTGTAGCCCATCGTGTAGCCGGCTTTGTATGTGAGGCTATGCCGGTGCCTGCTGCTGAAACGTGGACAACCGTTCTGCCGGAACTCCTGAACAATGCTGCGCTCAGAACATCAATGGGTGCCGAAGCCCGAAAACGCATTGAAGCTGCATATAGTGTTGATGCCTGGAGCAACCGTTTTGTTGAAATTGTGAGAGGTTAGGTGGATAGTGACCTCACTCAGCCTAGGCACTTTCGGGGTTGCCGCGTTGGGGGCCTTGCTCAAAAGCTTTCAAGGCAACCGACACACGCACAATAGGCATCCTAGTAAATCTTCAGCAGCGAGATGTGTGCATGTCAATAGCTAGCCACCTTGACTTTTCCATTCGTTAACATTTTCAGGTATCTATCATCAAGCCGGCTATCCCAGCCTATCAAGTATTTTGAAAGCGGACTAATCATCAGTGAATCCATGTGTCGATATGGAAAAGCCATAATTTCGTTTGGAAATTCTTTCATAGCAAATGACTTTCGTCGAATAGTTGCTTTCAAATTATCATAAGGCGATATGTACAAATCTAGTGCGCCAAACAAATGTAGAAATTCATGGACTATGGTGCCAGGATTTTTAAAGCTCACCACGGCATATTCCGGATTTAATTGATCGGCAGTGTGCATTGCGACTGATATTTCGTCGGTGTAGTAATTATTAATGAAGTATACCAAGGCAACATTATCTGCCCTATGCTTATCGCGAATGCGCGCAATAAGGCGCTCACGGTCTTTGGGGCGGATTTTTGTACCTGTGATGGTAGCAGTATCAGGCCCATAAATTGCCAATGCGCGAAAGCCAATCTGATCAGCCCAGCGGTCTACATTCTTCGAACCACTGTAGCCTAACAAAGTGCCCGAAAGAGTTTTTCTCGTAAGGTTCATTTCAATTGGTACTACATTTTTTTCATTCTGGTAATAGTCCAATGTAATATTCAATGGTACATTTGAATTATCTGCTTGGTTGAGCACCCAATTAATCGCCTTTCTGGTGGAGTCGAGCGTCGATAGAATATCGTGTGTAGTCCAAGGGTTGGTATATTTAGAATCGACAAATATGGCATACAATACTATATCGCCGCGAAGCCGCTTACATACATTGTTGTTTACTGTTGCTATGTGGTATTCCACCGGTGAATGATCCTTCGCGATCCGGAATTTTCGGTGGTCTTTTGAGCCGCTGCAGCTTAGCAGGCTTAAGGAAATTATTGTGAAGATAAATTTATGCCGCATATATCCTGATTCTATTCTTTCAGTAGCTAGCACATATCGTAACTTTTTTTAACTCCGTAGCTCTATTGTTGGTTGTTGCCATAATAAGCAGGCCACTATTCAAAAACCCACGTCACCTTAATACATAATACATCCTTCTTAATTCAATCCTCCATCAAATCTCCAAAATCAAGAACACCACCCTCCTATTCAATGCTCGGCCGGCGTCCGTATCGTTTGTTGCCACGGGGTTTGCCGGGCCATAGCCGCGGTATGTGAGTCTTGATGCTTCAGTGCCTTCGGTGGTGAGCCATCGCACCACGGAGCGCGCCCTGCGGTTGCTCAGGTCTTTGTTGTAGGCTTCGCTGCCGCGGTTATCGGTATAGCCCTGAATTTCGATCCGCATACCCTGGTACTTTTGCAGCAGCGATTTCAACGCGTTGAGCTGCAATACCGACTCATCTAGCAGTTCGTCTTTATCGGTTTCAAAAAACACATTTTGCAGGTTGATGCTGCGCCCCACTTCAATCACCTCATCTATGGTTTCGCTGCTGCATTTGGCGTCAACGCCCTCGCGAATTTCGGTAAGGCAGAAATCATCAAAATAATACCTCACCGAAAAATGCGGACTAAGGTCAAGTATGCTGGTAATGTCTGTTGCTGAATCTTTGGGTTTTGGGGGTCGCCGCAGGGTATCTATAGGTTCCGGAGCGGTGTTTTGCCTGCCGGTTGCACCCTTCTTCCTATTGTCTTTTTCGAGTTGTTTGAGGTATTTTTTCTGCTCATCGGGCGGCAAATACAGCCAGCTTTTATCTTCGGTACTTTGCGCTTTGCTGGCCTGGTTGCGGAATTCTATATTTTCCATAAATGCATCCTGCTTGCGGCTTATATACTCGGTGCGCTGCGTTTCGGGAAAGTAACCGATGGTGATATACTGCTCACCGCCTTTGGCTACAAAGGTATCGGCTACGTGAAACCACTCAAACCTATTGCCCTTGGGCAGCCTGAAGGTGGCCTGTGGCTGCAGGCTAAAATCGCCCGGAAGGTGGGTATCAAGCCTTTTATAACCGAAATATACCCCTATCATTGAATGCTTTTGGGCGTTGTGACTTTTGATGCGCATGAGCCGCGCATGGGTTTCAATGCGGTAGGTGCTGCCTGCTTTCAGAGGTTTGAGCAATTTTATATGCA
Source organism: Flavobacteriales bacterium (assembly GCA_038207425.1). Lineage (GTDB taxonomy): Bacteria > Bacteroidota > Bacteroidia > Flavobacteriales_D > Cryomorphaceae > JBBQZU01. The sequence goes on from JBBQZU010000032.1 coordinate 6,945, forward strand.
GGTACTCATTTGGCTCATCGGGGTACATGCACAATCCGTTGAGGTAAATGCCGGTGCGGGCGGGGGCATGGGCGTTGCTGTCGGCGCGCTCATAGTGATAGTAGGCGCCCTGTGGCTGCACCCACTGGAACTCACTTTGCGTGAAAATATCTTCAAATCCGGGATTGGGAATCAGGTTTTGGGCTGCTGTAAACAGGGATGTAAAGACGCACTGCATCAATATTGCGATGCGCTGTATGCTGCCACTGCTGAATTGGACTTTCATGGTGCTATAACGATGCGGGCATAGCTTTTATGGCCCATGCCTTCATCAATATGGAGCAAATAGACTGCAGGTGCAAGGCCTGTGAGGTCAATACAACCTTCCCAGCTCGTTGCCCTGAGCACAAACCGTCCTTCGGTGGTGAAAACATCTGCACTCCTGAAATCTACATTTTTTACGCAAATCAATCCTTTTCCCGGCTGCGGGTATATCGTCACGCTATCTCTTGCCTGAAAGTCTTCCAAACCAAGAGGAGCCTGCGTTATAATTGCCCTGTAAGTAACCCTTACAGTATCGCTGCGCTGCGCGATGGGGAATACCAGAAAACTGATAACTCCAGTGCCGGGATATCCATTGTTCAATACCTGAAAGTTGAGCATATTAGTGTACTGGTCTTCGACGCTTAGGACGAAGTCGGCGCTGTCAACATCATCAAACGGATTGTGCCAGGTGGCAGGGTCCTGAAAGTAGGTGGTCCATTCTTGGGGAAATGCAGAATCAATGCGCCTTATCCAGCGCATGGGTAGCGGCTGTACCGTATTGTTGTTTATGTGTAGATGGGCGTAGGCGGCGGGGGTAATGGTCGTTTTATTAATAATTCCAAGGGTATCTTCCACCGAAAAACTCACCTGTGCATTTGCCGTAAGGCTGCACATAAAAAAAGCCTTCAGCACCGCGACAATGCATACTGGCAATCTGATATAGGCTGATAAAAGCGTCATTACATTTACGGGGCTATTTTAAACTCCACCCTTCGGTTTTTGGCCAGTGAAAGTGGCGTGCTGCTTTGCGATGCTGGTTCTTTATTGTCCATCACTTTAATGGAAAGGCGTGCTGCATCTATTCCCTGCGCTTCCAAATATTCCTTCACGTTTTTTGCCCGTTTTTCGGCGAGATTTTTTACCGCGGTTTCTTTCCCGGCAAGGGCTATTTCTTCATTGTCGCTGTGGCCAATAATCTGCAATTTGATGTTGGGATTTGCCACAAGCACGTCAATCACGGTATTGATAGGGCGCTCAGCCGCGCTTACGATCTCCGGTTTGTACTGGTAAAAGTACACATCGAGTGCTTCTATTTTTTGCTGTGGGGTCATCTCATCATTAAGCTCTACAGAACCGCTAAACATGATTTTGCTTTCAGGAATGCGCGACCCTTCGCAATTGCAGCTCTCGCCCACGCTGATAGATTCTACCTGTACCATGTCAATAAAATAATATGCCGCCTGTATACCGCCTACTTCATCATATTCTTTGGGTACCGTCATGGCTTCGCCAATGGTGCGGTCTTCGCTGAAGAAGTTGCCGATGGTAAGGAAAGCTTCTCCACCTTTTGATGCGTATATCTGACAAAATTCTGCCCAGCCTTCGCGGTCGGTTACCGGGTTGTTCATGTCGGTATACAGCGCATCAGATCGTTCGATGGTGATGGCTGTTTTTTCTTTTATTTCAGCTTTGCTCAATACCACACCGACGTTGTTTGATGCAAACCGCGAGCGCTCGGCAAGTGATGCTTTGAAGCGAATACAGTAGAGACTTTTGGCAGCCATTTTGCGCGTAAGTGGCACGCTGACATAAGTGCGAGGCACCTTGCTTCGCGGACTGTACACCACAATTCCGGCGTAGTTATCACCGTCATAAGGGCTTTGCTTTCCGTACATATTATCGGGCAGCGACACGGTTTTGCTCTTCGCATTGGCTGAAAATATATCTGAAATCTCGATGGTAGGATTGGTCCAGCCGACGGTCAGGTCAAACTGGCCATTGCGGCGCAGTCCTGGCTCCAACTCTTCGAAGCTTGGGTTGGTTACTAAGTTTTTATCATCAAACTGGGCATTGGCTGAGCTTACGCAAAAAATAGCTGCAAGGCTGAGTGTTGCCAGGAGTGAGCTCCTGTTAAGGTTGGTCATGTTGGTATGTTTTAACGGTGTCAATAAATATTTTCACAGCATCGGGCGAGGTGTCGGGGTACACACCGTGGCCAAGGTTGGCTATATGGCGGTGCGGACCGAACTGCCTGAGCATGTTTTGGGTCATCTTAGCAATATCCTTGCCACTGGCGTAAAGCGATGCCGGGTCGAGGTTTCCCTGAAGGGTGCGGTCGGGTCCGGCCATGCTTCGCGCAAAATCTGGTGGCGTATTCCAGTCGACCCCAATGGTATTACAATGCAGTGCGGCGAGCTGGTCTATGGAAAAGTGGGCTCCTTTCGCAAAAAGGGTTACCGGCACGGTTCCTTTCAGTGCGTTACATATTTTCTCGATGTAGGGCAGTGAAAAGGTGGCGTAGTCATCGCGGCCAAGTACCCCGGCCCATGAGTCAAATATTTGCAGCATATGGGCACCTGCTTCTACCTGCGCTTTCAGGTAGTTTATGGTCGATTGGGTAATCATTTCCAAAAGGCGGTGGGCCAGGTCGGGTCGCTGCACCAACATCTTACGCGCTATGCTAAAGGTTTTGGAGCCTTTGCCTTCTACCATATAGCAGAGTATGGTGAATGGCGCACCTGCGAAACCGATCAGCGGCACACGATCATTCAAGCCGCGTAACGTATGGCGTATTGCATCATACACGTATTGCAGTTCACCTGCTTCGGCTACATGTATGTGGTTTAGGTCAGAATCTGTGGCTATCGTTTTTTCGAACCAAGGCCCTTTTTGCTCGAGCATTTCATAGCGCAAGCCCATGGCCTCAGGTATTACGAGTATATCGCTGAATATGATTGCGGCATCGACACCGAGCAGGTCTACAGGCTGTAGGGTAACTTCGGCGGCAAGTTCAGGGGTTTCTACCAGTTCTTTAAATCCGGAGAGCCGCGCCCTTACAGCCCGATACTCAGGGAGTATTCTACCTGCCTGACGCATGAGCCATACCGGAGTACGCTCTGTTTTTTCGCCTCGGGCGGCCCTGAGAATAAGGTCGTTTTTAAGCTGTGCCAATTGTAAATATTGAGATCAGTCGCCAAAAATAAGAGAATAATACCCAGAAAGTGAATAAAATGGGGGCGGAGCTTTTGCGCCGACCCCAAATTTCAGCTCAATACTGAATTGCTAAAAATTGTAATTCAGCTTGAAGCCAATGATTTGCCCAATGGCTTTTCTTTGATTAAATCCTTCTCGTTCAGTAACATTAAAAAATTGGCAGCGGCACGAAAGGGCTATTTTTTCCGTAAAGAAATATCCAATTTCTGGGGCAAGGCTGAAAAATCTTCGGGTGGTATTTTCCCCTTGTGCATCGGTGTTTCCGCTATATCCGTCTTTTGTAGAAAGCATGAAAAAGTGTACCCCCATCTCCCCTGCCACGTAGATCCCTTTTCGGTGTTCAGTAAAATAGTACCGCGCACCAAATTGAAAAGGTATTGCCCTAAAACTCGTTAGGCTATCGCTGTATAAATCATCAATAGCGAATGAAATAAAACCCAAATTGCCTGTAATGCCGAGATGATCGAGGATGTCGAGTTCTACACCACCGGAACCGCCTATGCCGTAGGTAAGCGCATCCTTCGACCAATTTCCCACAGGAAGAGCAAATTCAAGCCCGGTATTAGAGAATATTTCCTGGCCACGGGTGTTGCCAATTGCCAGCACACATACAAGGACAGCAAAAGGGTACTTCATCTTGTTGATCTCCCGGTGGTTTATTTCCGCATTTCAGTTGCAATAACTGTCATCAATGCTTCTGCTGCAATTTGATCAGGTTGAGCGCTGAACCCGCCTTGAACCATTCTATCTGCCCTGCATTGTAGGTGTGGTTTACCTTGATGGTATCGCTGCTGCCATTGGCATGGTGAAGTACCATGGTGAGTTGCTTATCGGGATCGAACTCCTTTAGGTCAATGATGTCAATGGTATCGTCTTCCTGAATTTTGTCGTAGTCGGTCTCGTTAGAAAATGTAAGTGCGAGCATACCCTGCTTCTTCAGGTTGGTTTCGTGTATGCGTGCAAATGATTTCACCAAAACAGCCTTTACACCAAGGAATCTTGGCTGCATGGCGGCGTGTTCACGCGATGAACCTTCGCCGTAGTTGTGATCTCCTACAACGATGGTAGGTATACCTGCGGCCTTGTAAGCACGCTGTGTGCCGGGCACAGTGCCGTACTCGCCTGTGAGCTGGTTTTTCACCTTATCGGTTTCTTTGTTGAATGCGTTTACCGCTCCGGTCAGGGTATTGTTGGCAATATTGTCGAGATGTCCCCGAAAGCGCAACCACGGTCCGGCCATCGAGATATGATCGGTGGTGCATTTGCCAAAAGCTTTAATGAGCAGCTTCATTCCCGCAATGTTCTGGCCATTCCAGAGGGCAAAAGGTTCGAGCAACTGGAGGCGTTTTGAATCGGTCGCTACGGCTACCGATACATTGCTTCCATCGACTGCCGGTGCCAGGTATCCTGCATCTTCTACTGCAAAACCATTTGCCGGCATTTCCATGCCCGTTGGCTCATCGAGTTTTACGGCTTTGCCATCTTCGTTTATAAGGGTGTCTGTAAGCGGATTGAAAGTAAGGTCGCCGGCAATGGCCAGGGCGGTTACTATTTCAGGCGATGCCACGAACGAGTGGGTATTCGGGTTGCCGTCGTTTCGCTTGGCAAAGTTCCGGTTGAAGGAGGTGATAATGGAATTTTTGCGGTTGGGGTCGTTGCTGTGGCGCGCCCATTGGCCTATGCACGGGCCGCAGGCGTTGGCAAGCACTACGCCGCCTATTTTGTCGAAAGTGTCAAGGAAACCATCTCGCTCTACAGTGTAGCGCACTTGCTCCGAGCCTGGGGTGATGGTGAATTCGGCTTTGGTTTTCAGGTTTTTATCAATGGCTTGTTTTGCAAGGGAGGCTGCACGCGAAATATCTTCATAAGATGAGTTGGTGCATGAGCCTATCAGCCCTACTTCCAGTATCTGCGGCCAGCCTTCTTTGCGCACCTTATCGGCAAATTGTGATATCGGTGTGGCGAGGTCGGGGGTGAACGGACCATTAATATGTGGCTCAAGTTCTGAAAGGTTGATCTCAATAACCTGATCGAAATATTTTTCCGGGTTGGCGTATACCTCCGGGTCGCCGGTGAGATGTTCGGCTATCTGGTCGGCGAGTGCCGCAACTTTAGCACGGCCTGTGCCGCGTAGGTAAATGGCCATTTTTTCATCGTACCCAAAGGTTGATGTCGTAGCGCCGATTTCAGCACCCATATTGCAGATGGTTCCTTTTCCGGTGCAGGAAAGGCTTATGGCTCCATCGCCAAAATATTCTACAATGGCTCCTGTACCGCCTTTTACCGTAAGGATACCTGCTACTTTAAGAATGACGTCTTTGGCGCTTGTCCAGCCACTGAGGCGACCGGTAAGCTTCACGCCGATAAGTTTTGGGAATTTAAGCTCCCAGGGCATTCCGGCCATCACGTCAACGGCGTCGGCCCCGCCCACGCCTACTGCCACCATGCCAAGGCCTCCGGCATTTACGGTATGCGAGTCGGTTCCTATCATGAGCCCTCCGGGAAATGCGTAATTCTCTAGAACCACCTGGTGAATGATTCCGGCTCCGGGCTTCCAGAAACCTATGCCGTACTTGCTCGACACTGACTCGAGGAAGTTGAACACCTCTGAGCTGTTATTGATGGAGTCTCTCAAATCCTGCACGGCACCGTGTTGGGCGAGTATCAAATGATCGCAATGCACTGTGCTGGGCACAGCAGTGGTTTTTTTGCCTGCCTGCATAAATTGCAGCAGCGCCATTTGAGCGGTTGCGTCCTGCATGGCTACGCGGTCAGGGGCAAAGTCTACATAGCTCTTGCCGCGGCCGTAGGCTTCATGGGCATTGCCTTGCGAAAGGTGGGTGTAGAGTATTTTCTCCGTAAGGGTAAGCGGCCTATTGAGCACCTTGCGCGCTGCTGCTATACGTGATGGGAATGCCGCGTACACGGCTTTGATCATATCTAAATCAAAGATCATAAGTCTGGGTTTTGAAATTTTACAGGTGGTGCGAAAGTACCAAATTATGATGAGTGGTTAAAGCGTATCGGGCACAGATGTGTAATTTTAGCGCGCCTTATTAAAAATGGCTGTCACTCATTGAAAACTTTATACCTCGAAAACCTTAAAGTAGCCCTTCGCAGCATTCGCGGACAGGCGCTCCGAACCACCCTTACCGTGCTCATTATTGCGGTAGGTATCATGGCGCTCGTAGGCATACTTACTGCTATTGATGCCCTTCAGGGAAAAATTGAAAGCGACTTCAGTAGCATGGGTGCCAATACTTTCAATATCAGGTCGAATTCAGGAAACCTTGGCGGAGGCAGAGCCGGGAAGCGAAATAAAGTTAACCCACCCATACGCTACGGTGAAGCCGAAGCATTTGTAGCGCAATATGATTTCCCGGCGGTAGTATCGGTTTCAGGTATGGTGAGCTTTACGGCTACAGTGCGCTATCAGTCAACGAAAACCAACCCCAACGTGCAGGTTTTGGCGGGAAGCGAGAATTATCTCCTCACTGCGGGATACTCGATAGACAAAGGCCGCAGTTTTTCGGCCGATGAGCATTTGCAAGGATTGCCGGTGGCTATTATCGGAATGGATATCAAGGACAAACTTTTCGGTGAGGGCGATGCCGATCCTATCGGGCAAAATATTTTTATTGGCAGCCACCGCTACACGGTCGTGGGCTTGCTGGAGAGCAAGGGAAACAGCATTGGTTTCAGCGGCGACAATCAGGTAATATTGCCGCTGCGGAATGCGCGCCTCAACCTGATGGGGTCTACGAGCAGTTTTACCATCAATGTGCAAACTACCAAATCGATTGAACTGGATCCGGCGCGAATAGCAGCCACCGGAGTGATGCGCAATGTGCGCGGTGACCGTCCCGGAGCCGACGACTCATTCGGCGTAACCCAAAGTGACAACCTGGCCAATATGCTGATGGAGCAAATTTCGGTGATCACCATTATCGCTACGATCATTGGAGTGATTACCCTTATAGGTGCCGCCATCGGGTTGATGAATATTATGCTTGTATCGGTTACGGAACGCACCCGCGAAATAGGCGTGCGCAAAGCCGTAGGCGCAAGCGCAGCGATGGTACGCAATCAGTTTCTTGTTGAAGCAATTGTTATCGGACAATTGGGTGGTATAGTCGGTATCATTCTAGGAATCAGTTGCGGTAATCTGATAGCACTGCTTATTGACAGCAGCTTCGTGGTGCCGTGGAAATGGATTATCGGTGGCGTTGTGCTGTGCTTTATTGTGGGTCTTGTAAGCGGTTATTATCCCGCCAAGAAGGCCGCCGCTCTCGACCCTATTGAGTCGCTGAGATTTGAGTGATGCGCTTTGGGGGTTTTTGATTGATGGTTATTGGTGGTTTCAAAGCCCACAAACGCAAAGCACGGCCTTCGTTGAGCAATTTTAATCCATTGAAGTCTGAATTTCTTGTATCCGATAAAACAACCTAAGAACCAATACCTTCAACCCGAGACCCAAGCCCCATCAGGCTTTCTTCACAAACGCTGACTTCAGAGCCATCGCGCCAAATCCTTCCATTTTGCAATCGATATTATGGTCACCATCCTTGAGTCGGATGTTCTTCACTTTCGTGCCTGCTTTGATAGGCTGGGGCGAACCCTTTACCGGCAGGTTTTTTATCACAACAACACTGTCGCCGTCTTGCAGTGCATTGCCATTCGCATCCAATACCGCACCTTCGTCGGGTGTTGTCTGCGCAACGTCCCCTTGCCACTCATGGCCACACGCAGGGCATACAAACGGGAAGGCCATGGCATATACATAGGGTGAGTTACAATTTGGACAGGGATGAATTTGATCGGACATAGTTGAATTGTTTTGGTAAATATCGATGAATACGATTCTATATGGCACCCAATCAGCCCTCGTTCATATTAGCCATAATACCTAGACCCTAAGGCAAATTCATCAAAAAACAAAAAACAATAAACTCCGCTCCGTTGCGCCTATGTTAAGACCGTTCTCTATTTGGGTTTTTACCGGCGGCACTCGCTTACACCGGTGCACATATCCCACGGTTGCACCGTGGCTACCCATATTCAGCCCCTTCAGGGCTGCGGGTTTGCGTGGAATAGGGTGTGAAATGAAAAAAAACCTTGTTTGCACCGGTGCACGTATCCCACGGTTGCACCGTGGCTACCATACCACATCCCTCCATCATTTTTTCGCAATAAATATTCAACTTATTACCTTTGCGCGCATGTCACAAGATTTGGCCAGTTTTCCTACATTGATCAGAACCATTCTGCTCATACTCCTTCTCTTCTTCGCTGCCCGTATTCTGGGCCGAATTATTTTGCCCATGCTTTCGCAGAAGCGCAAGGCTCCGAATGGCAATGCCAAGGAACGCCCCGAAGGCGAAGTGCGTATAGAACAGGTCAATAAAGACGCTAAGAAAAACACATCATCTGACAGTGCCGATGGTGACTATGTAGACTACAAAGAGGTAGAATAATCCAATCATTATGAAAGACCAACTGCGTCGTTTTTTGCCCCATTTCATTGTTGTGGGTCTCTTTGTTGCAATCAGTGCCATTTATTATTACCCTGCATTTCAGGGGTACTCGCTCCAGCAGTCTGATGTGATACAATTCCGCGGTATGGCACAGGAGATCATAGAATTCAGACGCATGTACGGACAGGAGCCGCTGTGGACCAACTCGATGTTTTCAGGGATGCCCGCCACGCAAATTTCTGTGCAATACCCCAATAATATTGTGAAGATGCTTGATGGCATTTTCACCCTTGGACTACCTAAACCCGCCAGCTATCTGTTTCTTGGCCTTGTCGGTTTCTACATTCTGCTTATTTCCTTCAGGGCGAGGCCCTGGCTGGCCGCAGTGGGGGCGCTGGCTTTTGCGTTTTCCAGCTACTACTTCATTATACTTGAAGCGGGCCACAATACCAAGGCACACGCCATCGTATATATGGCCCCTACCCTTGCCGGAATTATTTGGGCCTACCGAGGCAGGTTGCTCTTTGGTGGCGCCTTTGCTGCGCTCTTTCTGGCATTGCAGATTTCGGCCAATCACGTGCAGATTACCTACTACTTCGGCATCATGGTACTCTTTGTGATCATTGCCAAGCTTGTGCAGGCGCTGAGGGAAAAAAAATTGCCCCGTTTTGCGAAAGCTACAGCCGTGCTGGCCGGAGCAGCGGTAATAGCGGTGCTGAGCAATGCCAACGTACTGTGGAATACCTACGAATATGGCAAGTATACCACCAGGGGAAAAAGTGAGCTCACCATTACCCCCGATGGCGGCAGCAATGACCGCTTGGTAACTGGTGGCCTCGACCGCGATTACGTAACACAGTGGAGCTATGGCATTGGCGAAACCCTCTCGCTGCTGGTACCAAACGCCCGCGGTGGCGAATCGGGTGTGATGCTTACTGAAGATATGCGCCGCGACAACCCGGAATTTTTCAACCTCGGAGCCAAAGCCTATCAGGATGAAGGCTATCTGCCCTACACCTACTGGGGTGAACAACTTTTTACTTCGGGTCCGGTATACGTGGGCGCGCTGGTTTTTCTATTGTTTATTCTCTGCATGGTATTCGTTGAAGGGCCGGTAAAATGGGCGCTTTTCGCGACAGCACTGCTTACGATAGCCCTTAGCTGGGGCAAAAATTTTATGGGCCTTACCGACTTCTTTCTGGACTATGTACCTGGTTATAATAAGTTCAGGGCGGTTACCATCATCCTTGCTATCACCGAACTGGTACTGCCACTCATGGGATTTATATTTCTCAAGAAGCTTTTCGACAGGCCTGAAATAGTAGCCAATAATGGTAAGAAGTTTCTCATAGCTTCAGGGTCGCTGGCTGTGGTGCTTCTCGCTCTGCTTGCTGCGCCCACCAGCTTTCTCAGTTTTATGAGCGAGCGCGACAATGACTTTTTCTCTGCCGCCGTTTCCGGAAATAACGGCACATCATACCTGCGCTACCTCGATATGCTGCGCGAAGCGCGTATTGAAACCTTCCGCGCTGATGTGATGCGCTCGCTGGCCTTTGTGTTGGCGGGGTGCGCTCTTATTTGGTTTTTTGCAAAAGGCCGGCTCAAGGCCACTCCCTTCGTAGCCATACTGGCTGTATTGGTTTTGGGTGATATGTGGCCTATCGCCAAAAGGTATATCAACAATGAAAAGGACCGCGGTAAATTCACTCAGTGGCAGCCCATTGCCGACGCAAAAGCAGCGCAAAAAGCCGCCGAAGCCGACCTTACCATTCTGGAACAGGAGCAGCTCAAAAACCCGCGCACCAAGGATGCAATTGACAAAGCTGTAGCCGACTACAAGGGCATGAACCGCGAAAAGAAAAACCTGCGGGTAAGCGAAGATGAACTCAACGATGTGCGCTTTGCAGCCCTGCGCTTCAATTCCAACTACCGGGTATTCACTTTGCTCAATCCTTTCAACGACGGCAGGGTGTCGTACTTCCATAAATCCATAGGTGGCTACCACGGTGCTAAGTTGCAGCGCTATCAGGAGCTCATCAGCTTTCACATCGACCGCGAATTGCGCGATATTGTCGGCACCATGCAAAACTCACCCACCCGCGAAAGTATAGCCCTCACGCTGCAGAATGCCCATGTGCTCAATATGCTGAATACGGAGTACATCATTTATAACAATGACGCAGGCCCGCTGCCCAACAGCGCAAATCTGGGCAGCGCTTGGTTCGTAGAAGACATTGTAATAGTGGACGATGCTGATACTGAAATAACTGCCATCGAAGGCCTGCAAACGCGGTATCAGGCTGTGGTAGACAAGCGCTACGCCGATCAGATAAAAGGCTTCACCTACCAAACCGACAGCACTGCTGCCATAGCCGTAGAGGAGCACTTGCCCAACTATATAAAGTATATCTATGATTCGCCCGTGCCACAGGCAGCGATATTTTCAGAGATTCACTATGAAAAGGGCTGGAATGCGTATCTCGATGGCAATGCAGTACCTCACTTCCGCGCCAATTACGCACTGCGCGGCATGATTGTGCCCGGAGGTAGCCATACCATAGAATTCAAATTCGAGCCGCGCACCTACGCCAAGGCCGCTACGGTGAGCACTGCCGCGGGTCTTATCATCGTTGCCCTAGTGCTTTACACGCTCTACCTGCGCTTTCGCCAGAAGGAAGAAGAAATAGATTTTTGATGAAAAAAATGCTGCTCATCACTTACTACTGGCCTCCTTCAGGAGGTGCAGGTGTGCAGCGCTGGCTGAAGATGAGCAAATACCTTCCGGAAATGGGGGTGCAGTGCACGGTACTTACCGTAAATGCTGCCGAAGCCACCTATCCCATTCGCGATGAAAGTCTCCTGGCAGAAGTGCCTGAAGCGCTGCATGTGGTGCGCACAAAAAGTTTTGAGCCGCTGCAACTTTACGGTAAAATAGCGGGCCATGAAAAAATTCCCCACGGCGGCTTTAACAATGTTGATACCAATACCACCGGGTCAAAACTCAGCCGCTGGGTCAGGGGGAACTTCTTCATACCCGATGCGCGCAAAGGGTGGAACCGCTATGCGCTGCGTGCTGCCAGAAAACTGATTGCCGATAAAGGAATTGAAACGGTTGTTACCACCGGCCCACCGCACAGCACCCACTTGATGGGCCTGTTGCTGAAAAAAGAATTTGGTATAAAATGGATCGCCGACTTTCGCGACCCCTGGACTGATATTTACTACTACGATCAGCTTTTGCACACCGCCCGCGCCGCGAAGCGCGATGCCGCATTGGAGCATTCTGTGCTTGAAGGTGCTGATATTGTACTGGCAGTCTGCCCATCGAATGCGGCACTATTTCGCGAAAAGCCGGGAGTGTATGCGGACAAAATACAAGTGCTTACCAATGGATTTGACGAAAGTGATTTCCCGAAAGGGCAGAGCCCCGCAAACGATGGAGTATTGAAGATAGCCTATACCGGCACCATAGCACCAACCTACAATGCGGCGCCTGTATTTGAAATCCTGGCAAAGCTCAGCATTCCTTGGCAGTTGAACATTGCGGGCAGCGTAGCTCCTGAATTGAAGCAAGCCATTACGCAACGCGCGCTGGGCAGCCATGTGAACTACCTGGGCTACCTGCCCCACGGCGAGTCGCTCAGCTTGTTGATGCGCAGCAACCTGCTCCTGCATATATTGCCCGACACCGATAAAAACCAGATGGGCACCACCGGCAAACTTTTCGAATATATAGGCTCGGGAGTTCCGGTTTTGAATATCGGGCCAAAGGTGGGCGACGCAGCAATATTTATTGAAGAAGCAGGAGCCGGAGCTACTTTTGGGCGCAGCGAAACGCAGGAAATACTCCAATTTCTAAATACAATCGCCGCGAAAAATTTTCAGCATGCCGGCAGGAGCAGCCGCTTTACGCGGAAAGCGATTGCCGCGCAGTTTGCAGGGCTCTTGTCAAAAGCATAGGGATGCTTGCAGCAAAACGGTGCTTTCGGAATGCCATTTCAGATAAAGTCAAAATGGCGGGGCTCAAATCACACCCTGATGTATGGAGCAGTTGCAAGTAGGCATAAAGATAGTTTTAATTACTTACCCCATTCGCCGATCAGGCTTTTTATCCCGCCTTTTGAGCGCATCACGATCAAAACTTTCTTCAGTTTTTCTTTCTCGACAGCATCGGCCACTGCGATGTACAGAAACACGGCAAATAGCAGCAGGCTAAGGCTTTTCAGCAATAATCTTGTTGCTATATCAGCGTTGTTCACGTAAATGCCGAATGCAATGAAAGCAGCACAGCCCAGCATCATCAGGAATATACGCCTAAACTCATATCGCACAGGCATATGTGCCTGAGCAAAGCGGTACGACACTGCGCACATGGTGATATAACTCAACCCCGTAGCGGCAATAGCGCCATAAAAACTGAAGAAGGGAATGAGCGCAAAGTTGAGCACGATATTCGCCGATACCCCAATGAGGGTTACCCAGGCATGGTATCTGGTTTTCTTGGTAATCAAAAATACGTAGGAGATGTAATGCTGCAAAGCTTTAAATATAAAAGCGTAGGCAATAAATGGCACCAGGATGATCGCCACCCAATAATCAGGTTCATTGGGGCTCATTACCTTGATAAGTTCTTTGCTGAAAAGCGAAATAACCAGGGTAAGCAATACCGTAATGCCGATAAAATACGTGAGCATCTTGCTGAAAAACCGCTCGAAGTTGTCATCGTTTACTTTTTTAAAAAGTATGGGCAGGAATCCGAGCGAAAAGCTGCCAATTATGAGCAGGTTCGAGATGCTTCCCACCTTGTAAGCGGTGCCGTAAATACCCACATCGGCGTAGTCGCCGTAAATTTTAAGGATAAACCGGTCGGCGATATTGAGCAAGATTACAGATACGGTTGTGAATACCAGCGGAGCACCAAAGCGGTAGAGTTCTTTGGCTATTTTACGGTCGAAGTTGAAGGTAAGCTGACGTACCTGAATGGGCAGCGTGACGATAAGCAAAGCACAATTTGCCAGCAATATGCCGAGTATAGCGCCGTATACCCCCATTTCGCGGTACAGCATAAAGTAGCTCACAAACCCGAGCATTCCGGCGAGCTTTACTGAAAAAAACAGGAGATAGGAGATGGCTTTTTCTTTAAGGCGAAGCAGTTGAAGAGGAAGTAAGCCCAGAATTTCTATCGCGATGGAACAGAAGAGCAGGGTGAAAACCATGGAATAGTCAGCGGCATCAAAAAATAGGCGACTGAAAAGTTCGGAGAGGGGTAGGAAAATGGCAAGGAAAACAACCGCCAGTATGAACAACAGCACCAGGGCCGTGAAGTATATTTGATTTTGTTTTGCTTGTGATTCCTCATCACTGCCAAAGCGCAGCATCGAGGTAGGTATATTCAGAGCGATGACCCCAACCAGGAATTGTGTAATCAACTCAAACGTTACCAGGATTCCCATTTCGGTAGTGCTGAGCGCCGAGGTATATATTGGAAGCAGCAGCAACCCTGTAGTTTTGACGAGAATATTGCTGATGCCGTATAATGCCGTTTGCTTAAATGTATTGCGCAGGTCCTTAATCATAGGTTTTCCTTTACCGGAAATCGCCGCAATTTAATGCTATTTGGCGGTTGAACGATTTGTTCCCTTCTATAGGTTTTTGTGCTTTTCTTTTTGCGCAATTTTCTTTCCGAAGAACGAAAAGTCAAAAACGACTCCCAAATTTGTCCCGAAGATTAAACCCACCTACCCACAGCTCCATCGGGGCTGCATGCGGGCGGCCGCGGTGCAACCGTGGGAGATAAGCGCCTTGTAGGTCAGCGCCGCCGCGAGCTTCCGAAACAATGGTAGGTCTTGACAGAAGTGCAACGGTAGGTAGTTTTTGAATTTTTGATTTTGGTAGAATTGAGCTTTCGCAAAATAGCTTGACCTATCGCCTGCCTAAAATCCAAAAAGAAAGTATTCAAATATCTGTGAAAAACTAAAAACTAATTTACGATCTTAACCCCCGATATTCTTAAACACACACCTATGCAAGCCGACAAGACGAGATTATTTGACTTTTACGACTACCAATTGGCAAACCACCCACTGAGCGACTCTCTTGCCGCCAAGATAAGCGGCAAATGGGAAACCTACAGCACCCAAAAAGTAATAGATCTCGCCAATCAGCTCAGCAGCGGCCTGCTGGCGCAAGGCATCAAGCCCGGCGATAAAGTCGCCATCATCAGCAATAACCGCCCGGAATGGGTCATCGCCGACCTGGCCATTTTGCAGATAGGTGCCACAAATGTACCCATCTACCCTACCATTACGGAGAGCGAATACACTTTTATTTTTAACGACAGTGAAGTAAAAATTGCCCTTGTAAGCGATGCCGACCTTTACCGCAAGGTGAACAATATAAAACCAAATACTCCCAGCTTGCAAGGTATTTTCTGCTTCGACCATATAGCCGGTACCACACATTGGAGCAGTATCTGCACCACTCCCGACATTGATGCCATCAAAACCCTTCGCGCGGCAGTAAAACCCGAAGACCTGGCCACGCTCATCTACACATCGGGCACCACCGGTACTCCAAAGGGTGTAATGCTTTCGCATAAAAATGTAGCAAGCAACACCATAGCCAGCAAGGAGCGGCTTCCGGTATACGCCAATTCGAAAGGAGTAAGCTTTCTACCCCTGTGCCATATCTATGAGCGGATGATCATATACCTGTATGTATATACCGGGGTATCGCTTTATTTTGCGCAAAGCATGGAGACCATTGGCGATGATATTCGCGATGTGAAACCACAGGTATTTACTGCAGTGCCGAGGCTACTCGAAAAAGTATACGACCGCATCATGGCCAAAGGCGCTGAGCTCACAGGCGCCAAAAAGGCACTCTTTTACTGGGCGGTAGGCTTGGCGGAAAAATTCGAACCTTACGGTCAAAATGGCCCATTCTATGAGATGAAACTCAAAGTGGCCCGCAAGCTAATATTCAGCAAATGGAAAGATGCGCTTGGTGGAAATGTACAGGCTATAGCCAGCGGCAGCGCAGCTCTGAATCCGCGTTTGGCGCGCATATTTAACGCCGCAGGAATACCTGTGCTCGAAGGCTATGGCCTTACGGAAACATCGCCGGTGATAAGCGTAAATTGCCTGCACAACAATGGACTGCGAATGGGAACCACTGGCAGGCCTATACAGGATGTGCATGTAAAAATAGCCGACGACGGAGAGATACTGGTAAAAGGACCCAACGTGATGATGGGCTACTACAAACGGCCCGACCTTACGGCAGAAACAATAGATTCAGATGGCTGGTTTCACACCGGCGATATTGGCGAACTCGTAGACGGACAATTCCTGAAAATAACTGACCGGAAAAAAGAGATTTTCAAAACATCAGGTGGCAAGTACATTGCCCCGCAGATCATGGAGAACAAGTTTAAAGAGAGTCGCTTTATTGAGCAAATCATGGTGATAGGCGAAAACCGCAAGCACCCTTCAGCGCTTGTAGTGCCGAGCTTTGAATTTCTGAAACAGTGGTGTGAGCAGAAGGGAGTGCCGTTTAAGAGCCGTGAAGAAGTAATCAAAAACCAAACTGTGATAGACCGCTATCAGAAAGAGATAGATGAAAAAAACGAAAGCTTTGGCAAATGGGAACAGGTGAAGAAATTTGAACTACTCCCGGCTGAATTTACCATTGATGGAGGTGAAGTAACTCCTACCCTAAAACTGAAGCGCAAAGAGATTCATAAAAAGTATGCTGCCTTGGTAGAAAAGATTTATACCGAATAGCTTCAGACTGTAGGAGATAATCTGCTCGCAACTTTGCAGTATTCGTTGGTTTGGCTTGCTTCCAAAGGGTTGAATAATTTAACACCAAAGTGCGCAAAGGAAAGGCGGTGTATAAATGCAAGTCATTGCGAATTCATACTCATTGAAACTTCCTGTTTAAAGGAACTCTCAAATGTAAGGAAGCAAGCAAAAAAATAATGGAACACTATATTGGTGCACCAAATAATATGTTCGAAATAACAGCATGCTAAAATGGATCAAATAATACCACAGCTAAAATCAAGGCCAAAATTTTAGAACACCAATGATGAACCGAAACATCGGAATGGTGCTGCATGGTGATGTTTTCACAGACATCCGCGTTCAAAATGAAATTGAATTTCTGGTTTCAGAAGGTTATTCAGTCTCTGTATTAACTCCTTATTTAGGACATGATGAATCTGAAATAGACGCCCTGAAATACAAGGTCGTACAGGCAAAAATCAAAGGTAAGTGGAAGGATTATTTATTTGGAACGGCAAACTTTTTTCCATTCTTCCGGTGGTATTGGGCGCGGGAAATTAAAATATTTGCGAGAAAGTGTAAAATTGATGTTCTCCATGTTCACGACCTGTATATGGGTGAGCCCGCATTGACAGCCGGTCTTGATTCGCGAACTAAAATTGTAGTAGACCTCCACGAAAACTTCCCTGCCGCAATTCTGGATTATGAATGGACAAAACATCCATTGAAGAATTTGCTTTCAAGGCCTGAAAAATGGAAATCGAAAGAAGCCTATATCTTAAATAATGTTGATGGCGTGGTGGTGCTGAGCGAGCCCTATGCCAATAGATTGAAAGCGCAATATAACAAGTTGAAGAATGAAAATATAGCTGTGTACCCAAATGTACCCGACGTACAGAAAATGCTAGGCTTCAGTGAAGCACTGCCAAGCACCGTTGTCAATGGCTTATGCGTGCTTTATTTCGGGTTGGTTTCCAAACGGCGGGGTTTGCATGTAGCAAGCCAGGGTATGAAAATCCTGAAAAAGCAAGGCGTCAATTGCACCTTACTGATCATAGGCAGGTTAGATAAAGGTGAGCGCAGTTATTTTGAAACGGAGGTGATGAATGACAGTGTAATTCATATTCCCTGGATTGACTTGACTGAACTGCGATCGTATGTAGGTATTGCCGATGTATGTATTTCGCCTTTGGTGAAAAACGACCAGCACGAATCAGGTGTAGCAAATAAAATATTCCAATATATGCTCTACGAAAAGCCACTCCTGGTAAGCGATTGCGCCCCGCAAAAAGCTATAGTAGAAACTTACGGTTGTGGTTTGAGCCATACCTTTGACGATCCCGGAGATTTTGCTGAAAAGCTGTTGCAAATCGTAAATAATCCGGAAAAAAAACTTGAGATGGGTGCAAATGGAAACAGAGCCGTTCTCGAAAAATTCAATACCAAAGTAATGGGCAAAAACATCGTTTCGCTGTACAACACCCTTCTGGATGCTAATGGGGGCAAGCCGCCAAAAATATAAAACTTGCCATATCAGCTTGGGTTAATCCAATTAATTTTTTCTTGGATAGCCATCCATACGCCGGCAATGCACAATATAATAACGGTCAGTAAACCACCTTAGCAAAGGGCGAATTCCGAGCTTTTTTGGGTCGGGACTTTTCCATTTTTCGAAAGCTATAATCTCCCAGCCGGTAGTCTTCATGAGCATATCAAATTGCCGCGAATCAAACTCGTGGTAGTGACAATCCCATATATCTTGGTCATTCCAATAAACCGGGGCGAACCAAAGTTTTAGCGGAACAGAAGCCACAAGCTCAGGCGCATCCATTACGCTCAGCACGTTAAACGGTGCCAGGAGGTGCTCGAATATCTCGAAGGCGGTAATTACATCCACTCCTGTATTACCAAACCTATGGAAGTCGATATCCAGGTCTTCTCCTTTTGTATTTACCACGCTGTAACCCATATTTGTCATGGCCTTTGAAAGCGTATTGGGGGTGCCCAGGTCTAAAATAGTTCGCCCTTGACCAATTTGTTTTTTCAGGAATGACAAAGTCTTATCATGTCGGGATTTTATCATTATATGAATATTCAGGAGTCAAATCTACCAGAATTTCTTTCCGCTTTCGGATATCAATTTCCGGCCGGAATTCAGGCAGCGGAATGAACCCAGAATGCGGTAAATCTGAATGCAATAACTCTACACCGTGCGAAAGACAAATAATCTCATAAAGCACCCAATAACTTGGCTAGAATTACCAATTTCAAAAAGCAAAAGTTAGTGCGTTCACTCAATATGCTTCCCGCTTACTCATTATGCCAGCCGTTTTCTATTTTCTACCAGCAATTTTGTCTCTGAATAATACAAACCCTAACCGACATCGGCTATGAAAACAATCTTACATTTTATTGGTATGTCAATCCTATGCTCCCTTTCAGCATATGGACAGTGGAATTCAGATCCGGCAATGCCCTTGGTGGTATGCGCTGAAACCGGTGGTCAAAACTCAGTTCAATCATTTCCGGATGGCACCGGCGGAATATTCACCTTTTGGCTGGACTCCCGCACCGGAAGCATCGGATGGGACGTTTATGGTCAGCACTACAATGCCGAAGGGATCGCTCAATGGGAAGCCGGCGGAAAGGAGATCATTAATTACGAAGGACGTGTGAATATCTTCAGAATTATTTCTTTACCAAACGCAGAATTTATAATCACCTGGAACGTACAACAAAGTCCGGTATTGGCAAACAACGGAATTTATGTTCAAAAGATGAATTCCAATGGTGAATCCATATGGCCCGAGGATGTAAAAGTGCGCAACGACTCCAGTTATCCCAATGGAATAAACAATGTTGCCATGGTCGTATCAGCCGGAGATTATTACATAGCCTCGCAAGGAGTGGTAATAGGCGGATCGGACGTATTAAAAATCTGCAAGATAGATGGTGATGGCAATTTGCTCTGGCCTTTCGGGGGCACCACGCCTCCTTCAATGATTGGTTTGGGCAGTTTCGGCATTTCGCCGGATATGAATGGCGGAGTTTATGTGTATCACAGTACTGGAAATGTTTCGGGCGCTTCGTTGAAGTGCATGCTGGTAGCGGGTGTAAGTGATTTGTCCAATCAATGGATTGCGTGGGCTTTTGTAACGGCAGGAACCCAGGGCGTGGGTAATCAGTACAGCGGTATTGCTGACAATACAGGCATCACCTTCGTATGGCAAGGCGCTGGTCCGGAAGGTACGGGTGGGAATATCTATGCCCGTCGTTTATTGGCAAGCAATGGCGCTTTGGGTTGGAATGAGACCACCAAACTTATTTGCGCAGCAAATGGTTTGCAAAGCCGTTTCTTTTGGAAAAAGTCAGGTAACAACTACTTTATTACCTGGGCGGATAGCAGGCCGGGAGTAGTTGGGAATTCTGCTATTTACGCCCAAAAGTTTACTGCAAATGGAGTTATTCTTTGGCAAGAATATGGAGTACAGGTTGCAAATTTAAACACCTACAGTCCCAACCCGGAATTTGACCTGGACGAAAACAATACGATGTGCATTACACATAAAGCCAGTACCGGTTTTATAGCACAAAAAGTAACAACGGATGGTGTATTGGTTTGGGATCCTGCAGGTATCATCGCATTGACCAATACTTTTGCGCCCTCATACGCAGATTTCAATATGGTTTATACCGGTGGAAAATTCCTGGTGGTGAGCGCCCGTTCGGTCGCATCTGGCGGTGCCGACAACATTTACATTTCAAAGGTGACTCTGCCGGCAGTACAGGTAAGCGAAACAGTGACGGCATGCAATGAATACACCGCTTACGGTCAGACTTTTGATCAAAGTGATACGTATATCATCGACCTTCAGGACACTGTTGCAACTTTGGTTTTGACCATTGTCCAAAACATTGCAGAAATAAGCCTCGAAGGCAACATGCTGGTTTCGGTATATGATGGTGAGTTTCGTTGGATGGATTGCAATACGGGCGAATTTATTGAAGGAGCTACCGGACCTGTTTACGCGGTTATTGCGAGCGGAAGCTATGCGCTGGAAGTTACAAATGGTGAATGCGTTTCCCTTTCCGAATGCGTGGAAGTGACTATTGTCGGTACCAACGACAAGGGCAATTCAAACTTTAGTCTCTACCCCAATCCGGGAGTGGATGGTTTTAACATCAAATTTAGTGGAATAGAAAATCCCAAATTGCTTCGTGTTTTTGATCCTGCAGGTAGGCTTCTCTATACAGAACAATTGAGTACAGTTGACATGTCGCGGCAAATTGAATTGAGCGAATTAAATAAAGGAACATATTTTATTCGAATTGAATTTGAAAAAGGCCGATTTGCAACAACGAAATGGATGAAGTTATAGCCCACAATCGCTGTTAGAAATTATGGCTTTTTACAAACCTGAATATTGAGTACAGTTGCTTAAAACTGGGTGAAGCGTCAAGAAACGGATCGGCTTAATGTAAAGATTGGTATTCAGATTGGTTTTACTTGCGATTGCAAGGCGGCATACTAAATAACCCATCTATGCTTTCTGCTTTCGCAAGATGCCCGGGCGATTTAAAAGCAGACTATTTCGGATTGGTTAACACTTGATCGTCAATGAAAGCAAAAGATTCACTAGATAAAAAAAGCCTGACAAATAAGCCCCGTCAATTGGAAAAGACCACCGGGAGAAGAAAGTTTACACAGAACTCTCCCGGTGAAACCAACGCAGCTTTACTCTTGGGCACTTGAACGCGAAGCCTTCTTCGATTTTGCTTTCTCTTGAAATTCTTGTTTTACTTCATTCCATGTTGCCTGCTGTTCAGGGTTAAGAACCGCAACAATTTGGCCGTCGTATTCCTTCATGCTCTTCGCCCTGTCTTCTTTTGATGGCCGCGTTCCAGAAGCCTGGGCCGCTTCCATTCTGGATTTTCTTTCTTGCGCCACTTTCAGATTTATTTGGTAAACCTTGTTGTTTTGGTCTTCAGAAAGTTGGAGCTTCTCTTTCATTCTTTCAGTCATGTTCTTCGCTGTTTCTTCGGGCGATTTCATCTCCCGCTGCGCGAAGGCTTGGCCAATAAAAAATAGTGCGAAAATGAGAACTAAAAATTTTGCTTTCATTGGGTTTTGTTTTTTTAAGTTGAATTTTTATTTGAAGCCCTTGGACGGGTCGCCAGAGCAAAAGTTTAAAGAAGCAGAAAAAATTTTCTACCCCCCAGCTCCTTTTCATATTTCATAAATAAGCTTTTTGTCTTTGTCAATAAAAGTAAGGAGATATCTAGAAATGGCATTGCTGGAAACAAGGTCAATTTTCTTTTGAAGCAATTGCTCGAGATCAAATTTCATTTATAAAAATCCTATTCCTATATGTTTTGAATAATCAAGCTCCACGAGAATATCAATATCACTGTTGGGCGTACCTTCTGCGCGCGTATGAACCATAAAGAAATGCTTTCACGACAGATTTATTCTGAAAATAGTGTTGTATCGTGTTTATCTCTTTGGTCGACGGTTTCATGAACCAAAATTAGTAATTATTCAACCACGCAGTTACGAAGCATTTTTATTGCCTGATGACGCGGATTGTTTATGATCTGGCTATTTCGCTCATACAGTGCCACCCTTTTCGGAGGATATAGTGCCACTTTTCAGGTTTAATTTTAGTGTTTATCTGTCATTTTGACAACTGCTGCTTGCTGCGTAGGGATTCGCCCTGTAATTCAATGCGATGAGATGAATAAACCAGTCGATCCATGATTGCATCCGCGATTGCACCTTCACCAATTAGGTCGTGCCATCCTGATACCGGTATTTGAGAGCTGATTATGGTGGACTGTTTTTGGTGCCTTTCTTCGATGATTTCCAGCAATACTTGCCGATCTGTTTTGTCTATTGAGCACAGGCCGAAGTCGTCGATGATAAGCAGGTTTACCTGGGCCAGTTTCTTAAACATTTTTAAGTATGTGCCTTCCAGTTTTGCAAGCCTGGCTTCGTCGAAGAAACGTGATGCGATAAAGTATCTTGTGGAGTGCAATATCTGACAGGCTTGGTTGCCGATGGCCTGAGCAAGATAACTCTTACCGACAACAGTGGGGCCGGTGATGATGATATTTTCACTGCTTTTCATAAATACGAAACTAAGAAGTCTTTGCGCTACCATTTTGTCAAGTTTGCGAGCGCTTTTGTAATCAATGCCCGGAGCTGAGGCGTGGGTTTGGAAGTGGGCACTGGTGATCAAACGCGTTATCTTCCGGTGCTGCCGATCTTCCCACTCGGTGTCAACCAGCAAGGCAGTAAATTCATCTTGATCCATCTGGTGGTAGATGTTCTGCGTTAAGGACTGATGATAGATATCAGCCATGGAGTTCATGCGCATGGCTTTCATTTTTTCTACGGTGTTGAATGTGTTCATATTGGTTTGGGTTTGTTGGGTTTGTTGGGTTTAATTGTTCAGGCATAACCAGTCGAGCCACGAATATTCTCATGTTCAGGTATATCACTATGGTCGGAGTCCGATTGAACTTCAATCATGTCGGTGTTGTTTTTGAGTATTCTTTCTACTGTTCGATAGCTCGATTTGTGATAACCCATTGCCCGCTTGCAGGCCTTTTCTACCCGTTCACTTTGGTAGTGTTTTACAAAAAAGAGTATGCCTTGTGCTTGTTTGTAAGCCTGTTCTGGATAGGCAGCCTGATAAAATAGTCGATTGATGTAGTTAAGGTTGTAGTTTCCGATTTTAAGGGCCCTTTCTTTGTAGATTTCCGGGTTCAGGTCATTGTAGGCATGATGGCTCGATGGCATATGATCTTTGACCGTATTGTAGGCGCCGCCACGAAAGTTGCGTGTATGAGAAGCGATATGGTCATGCTTGTAAAAAATCTCTACCGTATCGTTATTGTATTGAACTTCTACATGATGCCTAATGTAGCGGTACGGTACGCTGTAGTAATTCTTATTGGTACCCAGAAAGATATGTCCAATCTTTTGCACTTTGGCGCGCTTGTAATAGCGTATGTGGTATGGTTGTAAAGGCAAATCGGATAAGGCGGTTTGTTCGAGTTCTTCAAAGCGCTGTCGGCGAGTGGTTTTTGCATTTTGAAAGCTGTATAGATTGTACTGGGCCAGAAGTTTCAATATAGCTTCGTTGATTTCATCGATACTGAAGAATGTATGCGTGGAAAGGGGATAAAATATCCTTTGATATACCAACTTCACAGCGCCTTCAACGAGTGCTTTGTCTTTGGGGCGGTAAGGCCTGGTGGGGTCGATCACACAGTTGTAATGCACAGCCAGACTCTGTAAGGTCTTATTGATCTCGGGAGCATATTTGTGCCCCTTGCTTACAGCAGATTTGAGATTGTCTGTGACAATGGCTTTGGGAACTCCACCGATCCACTGAAGGGCACTATTGATGCCGTCTATAAAATTTTCTCGCTTTTGGCTTGCAGAAGCTTTTACAAAAGTGAACTGGCTACATGGGAGTATTGCCACAAAGACTTCTGCGCCAATCACCTCGCCGGTATTGCGGTCTACATAATGTAGTTTGGATCAGGTATAGTCCAAAAAGAGTTTTTCTCCAGCTTTATGCACGAGGATACCACTTGGTTTTTGCCGATTGCTCCACTGCCCGTAATATTGGGTAAACTGCGTATATCTATAGCCACCAGGATGTTGTTCCAAGTAAGAATACCAAAGGGTTTGTAATGTGCAACCTGTTTTGGTCAGTTGATCAGCAAAGTATGGCAACTGCGAGCAAAGCTGGCTGTACCGGTCTGTGTGTTTGTAATCTGCCTGAGGGAAGAGTTCTGAAAGGTCTTTACCGTTCAAGTCCAGTAACTCTTCAAAAGTGAATGAATGCGCTTTAAAACAGGCCACGTAACTATTTACCATATTGCGACTTACTTTGAGTACATCGGCCGTTTTTCGATTGCTGGTACCTTTTAATTTTAGCTGAATAAGTTGTCGTAAATCCATCATTTCAAGTCTTTGTGCGGCCATGTCTTTATTGGCAAGGCTATGGGTATTATTTGAAAAGTGGCACAATGAACCCCGAAACAGGGAAAGCACTTAGCTATTCAATACAGCCGAAAGTGGCACAATGAACTCCGAAACAGAACCCCTATCGAGCAATTTTAGCTCATCCCAAGGGGCACAATGACTGACGAAATGGCTGGCACGGTATGGCCCGAAATGGGTGGCACAATGATGTCCGAAATATCCATATAC
>JBBQZU010000033.1:0-28571 GCA_038207425.1 Flavobacteriales bacterium
GTGCGAACCAGACGCTCTGTGCAAACAATGCAGCAGCCACACTTAACGGTGCAGTAACGATAGCCACTGGCGGAACCTGGAGCGGCGGCGCGGGTACCTTCACCCCGAATGCCAATACACTGAATGCTACCTACACGCCAATAGCCGCAGAGATTACCAATGGCATTGTGACCCTTACCCTTACTACTACCGGCAATAGCACTTGCTTGCCCGTAACCTCTCAGATGACCATCACTTTCACCCCGGCACCGACAGCAAATGCCGGACTGGACAGAACGGTATGCGCCAACAATGCTGAATTGAATCTAAATGGTTCAATCAACATTGCCACAAGCGGAATCTGGAGCGGCGGTTCGGGAACTTTTACCCCAAACAATACCACCCTTAACGCTACCTACACCCCATCAGCGGCCGAGATTACGGCAGGTAACGTAACCCTTACCCTTACTACTACGGGCAATGGAACTTGTATAGCAGTGACTGACCAAATGGTAATCACCATTACCCCGGCACCCATAGTGAATGCCGGAACAGATATAGTGGTGTGTGGTAACAATGCCGCAATAAACCTCAATGGTTCTGTGGTAAATGCTGGCGGAGGAACTTGGACCGGAGGTCTTGGAACTTTCAATCCAAATGCAAATACCTTGAACGCTGTTTATACTCCAACCCTACCAGAAATAGTGGCTGGTTCTATCACATTCACCCTTACTTCTACAGGCAATAACGGTTGTATTGCAGTTACTAACCAAGTACTGGTTACAATAACTCCAACGCCTACCGTAAATGCAAGTATTGATCAAACAATATGTGCTTCAACACCTGCAGCTACCCTAAATGGAGCGTTTACCATTTCAACAGGTGCACAATGGAGTGGAGGCGCAGGTACATTCAGCCCGAATGTACTTGCTATGAATGCAGTGTATACCCCAACGGCTGCCGAAATAGTATTGGGAAGCGTAACCCTAACCCTTACTACCATCGGAAATGGAAATTGCATTGCAATGAGCGATCAGGTGCTAATAAATTATGCCCCGATACCTGCAGTGAACGCAGGAACTGCATTGGTTTCATGTGCAAATAACCCGGTAGTAACGCTAAACGGGAACTTCACGAACTCAACAGGAGCACAGTGGAGCGGTGGTACTGGATTCTTTAATCCAACCAACCAAACTATGAATGCAACCTACACGCCGTCAGCAACTGAGATTACAAATGGTTTTGTAACACTTACTCTTACTTCCATTGGTGCCGGTGCTTGCACGCCTGCCACATCAAGCGTGAACATTACCATAAACCCATCACCGGTAGTAAATGCAGGGGCGAACTTCAGTATGTGCGCCAACAACATCAGTACCCCTTTGAATGGCTCTGTGAGTTTCGCAACAGGCGGTATATGGTCAGGGGGCGCTGGTGCGTTTGCTCCCAATGCAACCACTCTAAATGCATCTTACCAGCCCACCGCGGCTGAATTATCGGCAGGCTTCGTAGTGCTTACACTCACATCTACCGGAAACGGAACATGCAATACCGTAAGCGGTCAGGTCACCATTACTCTTACGCCATCCCCGATTGTAGATGCAGGTGTCAACGTGTCGGTTTGCGCAAACAACCCGACTGCGCAGCTCAATGCATCATTTACTGTTGCCAGCGGTGTAACCTGGAGCGGTGGTGCCGGATCATATAATCCTTCGAGCAATGCAACCAATGCCCAATATACCCCAAGTCCATCAGAAATAAGCAATGGTACCGTAACCCTTACCCTTACTTCATTTGGTAATGGTAACTGTTTGCCTGCTTCTGATCAGGTAACCATTACAATAACTCCTGCCCCTGTGGTAAATGCCGGTATAGATGTATTTGCCTGTGTTGATAATCTTTCTGTGCCATTGACCGGCGTAGTAACCGGACCTACTTCTACAGGCGTATGGTCTACATCGGGCACAGGAAGTTTTGTACCTAATCCATTTACTTTGAATGGATCTTATATTGCATCAAGCGTTGATTCTATAATCGGTTCGGTTCAGCTTACACTTACATCTACAGGCAATGGATTGTGCACTCCGGTAAATGATGTAATGA
This sequence comes from Flavobacteriales bacterium, assembly GCA_038207425.1. Lineage (GTDB taxonomy): Bacteria > Bacteroidota > Bacteroidia > Flavobacteriales_D > Cryomorphaceae > JBBQZU01. The sequence continues at coordinate 2,083 of JBBQZU010000033.1, forward strand.
CCGTATTTATATTGCCGGCTGGTACTTCAAATGCAGGCCTTGACCGCACGGTTTGTGTCAATAACTCGGCAGTTGGCCTTACAGGAACCATAGGCGGCTCAGCAAGCTCAGGTGTTTGGAGCACATCAGGTACAGGTATTTTCACGCCAAGTAATATTGTAACGAATCCAACTTATCTGCCAAGCGCTGCTGATATTGCTGCGGGCAATGTAACTATTACATTCTCCGTGAATTCATGCAACCAGGCTGCCGATAATATGGTCATTACCATTACTCCGGCGCCGATTGTAAATGCTGGTGCTGATCTTACCGCCTGCTCGTCTGATCTTGGAATACAACTTTCAGGCGCAGTATCAGGTGCAAGCAATACCGGTATATGGACAACTTCAGGTACGGGAACTTTTGTTCCCGATGCAAACACTCTTAACGCTACCTACCAATGGAGCGCTGCTGATATCGTGGCTCAGGTTATTACCTTGACGCTATCTGCTACCGGAATTGGCAATTGTGTTGGTGTAACTGACCAGCTTACGCTTAATGTATTCCCACAAGGGGTATCCAATGCTGGTGCCGACCAAACGGTTTGTGCCAACAACTCAGTGATACAACTCAACGCTTCTCTTACAGGCGCCACCCAGGGTATCTGGACCACTACTGGTACAGGCACTTTCTCACCTTCGCCTATTGTATTCAACGCAACGTATACACCTGGCTCTGCTGATATCGCTATTGGTTCTGCTAACCTGATCTTTACTGCTACCAACAGTTGCAATAGTGCGATTGACTTTATGGTGGTTATTATTACTCCAGCTCCCGTGGTGAATGCCGGCGCTGATCAAGAGGTTTGCGGAACCATTATACCATTTGCTATAAATGGCTCGGTGAGCAATGCTGGTGGTGGACTATGGTCTACTTCGGGTACCGGTGTTTTCCAAAATGCGGGTAATTTGAGCACTTTCTACGTAGCCAGTCCAGCAGATATTACTGCGGGCCAGGTGCAACTAACCCTTACTTCCATAAGCAATGGCAATTGTATTGCCGTGAGTGATGTGATGACCATCTCAATGAATACCGGAATTGTTGTAAATGCGGGTACGGACCGCTCAGTTTGTACCTCTGTCGGTTCTACTGTGATATCAGGCCTAGTATCTAACGGGTCTACCACAGGAACTTGGACTACTACTGGTACAGGCTTCTTCACCCCGAACGCTAACAGCTTGAACGCCATATACACATTCAGCCCTGCTGACGTGTTGGCTGGGTCAATAAACATGACACTCACATCCACCAATAACGGCATTTGCCAGGAGGTTTCTGATAGTTTTGAGCTTACCTTCGGAAATACCGCTTTTGTTGATGCCGGCGATAACTTTACGGTATGCCAATCTCAGGATCTTATACAACTCAATGGTTTTGCAAGCGGAGAGACCAATACAGGAATTTGGAGCACTTCGGGATCAGGTACTTTCTTCCCTTCTGCCGGTGATCTCAATGCATTCTATGCACCAAGTGCTGCTGACTACGCTGCCGGTATTGCTCAACTCACCCTTGTATCTACCAATAGCGTGCTTTGCAACGAAGGTACTGATCAACTTACCCTTACCTTACAGCCATTGCCTCAAGCCAATGCCGGAGCCGACATCCTAGTCTGCGGCGCTACAGAACCGGTGCAGGTTGTTGGAAATATAACAGGTGCGACTGGACCATTGTGGACATCCAGTGGTACAGGCCAGTTCCTACCTAATGACGCAGCCCTGGTGGTGCTATATATTCCATCAGAAGTAGATAGCATTATAGGATCTGTTACCCTTACTCTCACTACCACAGGCAATGGCCAATGCAACGCCGCATCCAATCAAATGATAATATCATTCGATGGTGTTGTAATTCCTAATGCAGGTCCTCCAAGCGTTGAAGTTTGCGAAACTACCACAACGGTGCCTTTAAATGGCTCCCTGAGCGGTGTTAGTGGATTTGACTGGAGTACTTCAGGAACAGGATCATTCAATCCGGGCCCTGATCAACTGGCAACAAATTACCTGCCTTCTCAGGATGACGTTGCGGCAGGTTTTGTTAAAGTGTACCTGGCTACTGAAGCCAATGGAAGTTGTCCGGGCGGTATCGATTCTCTACTCATCAATTTCGACAGGATACCTGCGATTGACGTAGCTCCAAGCGCTGCATCGTGCACATCAAGCCCCGAGGTGAGCCTTGCGGCAAACGTGGCTTTCCAGGACGCAATACTATGGACAGCCAGTGGTGGAGGTACTTTCTCACCGAGCAACTCTGTGGCCAATGTAACATACATCCCAACTGTAGCTGAAGTACTGTCAGGATCATCAACTGTTACCATATCTCTTTCCAATAACGGAGCTTGTGGTGGCAGTAACCAGAACGTTATGCTCAATTTTGTTTCGCCTGCCGCAGTTGATGCCGGAACTGAAATTGTAATATGTGCAACTCAAGAAATGGTGCAACTTGATGGTGCAGTGAGCGGCGGTACAAATACAGGCCAGTGGAGCACCCTGGGCTTTGGTACTTTTGGCCCTACAGGCAATGGAATCGGTGCGTTCTACAATGTATCGCCTACTGACGTGCTGGTTGGATTTGTGAACTTTACCCTTACATCAACCAATAACGGCCCATGCCCTGCCGTGAGCGATGCAATGCAAATGTTAATAAACCGCGCGCCAATTGTAAATGCCGGACCTGATATACCAGTATGTGCCTCATCGGGTACCTATCCGCTAAACGCCACATCAAGTGATGTAGCATCAATATTATGGTCTACCTCTGGCGATGGTGTATTCCTCCCATCGGCTGATGTAGCCGACCCAGAATATGTATTTGGTACCAATGATGCTGTAAGCGGATTGATTACCATTACACTCACAGGTGTTGGAAATCAGGGCTGTGGTAATGTGAGTGATAATAAAATGCTCACCGTAACCAACCCTCTGACTTCAGGCTTTGGTTACACCAATGCCTGTGCGGGTGCGTCAGCCTTGTTTACTGACCAAACCCAGGTTTTCAACGGAACAATTTCTGCATGGAACTGGAATTTTGGAAATGGCAATGAATCGTCACAGCAAAATCCACAGTTTAGCTTCGATGAAGAAGGCAGCTACAGCGTTACACTCACTGTATCATCTTCATTAGGATGTAATGATGCAATCACCCAAATCGTAACTGTACTTCCAAGACCTACGGCAAGCTTTACGATGAGTAATAACCCTGCTCCGATATTCTTTGATGTAATATTCAGTAACAACTCTAACAATGCATCAGGCTATCAGTGGATATTCGGCGACGGACTAGGCACCTCTGATGATATGAATCCTGTGTATGCCTACCAGAATCCAGGTGAGTACGTTGTAACGCTTATCGCCAGCAATGACGAAGGCTGTACTGATAGCTTCACGCGAAATATTGTGATCGATGCCACCTACGTGTTGCCTCCCCGATTACCTAATAGCTTCTCTCCGAATGGCGATGGATTCAACGATATATTCTTCGTGCGCGGAGGGCCTTTCACTGAGATGAACTTCAAAGTGTATAACGGATGGGGCCGAAATGTATTTAGCTCTGCAAACCAGGAATTAGGCTGGGATGGATTTGATGATGGCAAACAAGCTCCTTCAGGAGTATATGTGTACACCATCAAAGCTACAACCGAATACGGTGATACTTATGAATTCTCAGGTAAAATTAATCTGTTGCGATAACCATGAAAACAAACTCTAATAACTCAATCGTTACTGCGGTAATCATAACTGCAGTAATGGCCATTGCTGGCAAAACAGCCGCCCAGGACGCTCAACTATCGCAATACGATGCGGTACCGGTTATTTTCAACCCAGCTAATACAGGTATGTTGAAATACACCGACTTGCGTATCTCGGCTTTGTACAGGTCGCAATGGAGCAGCCTCTCTACCAGCTTCAACACCTTCGCAGTATCGTTTGATATGGCCCAGGGAGAAAGATTCGGGGTAGGTGCTACTTTTGTAAATACCGACTATGCCAACGTAATCAGCTCATCCAATTTCCTGGTGTCGGGAGGGTATCAGATTTCTGACCCAAACAACCCGAAAGTTCTAATGTCTGTGGGTGCCCAACTTGGATTTATCTACAAAAGAGTGAACATAAACGAGCTTATTTTCGACCGTCAATACGATGGGTTCAACTTTGACTATAGCCTACCGAGCTACGAACAGTTCGACCGGGTAAACAGAATGATGTTTGATGCCAATATGGGCTTCTCGTATAAATCGACCGACCGAACTAAGAAGATCAATCCATTTGCCGACATGGCAGTATTTCATATTACCATGCCTAATGAATCGTTTATCGGTGAAACAAAATCCAAACTCCCAATCAGATGGATGGGGCAGGCAGGAGCCCGAGTTGAATTGTCGCGTGTGCTTGTGATCGATCCTTCAGTGGTTTATATGCGTCAGCGTAACTCTGAACAGTTTCTTATAAATTGCCTCGGATTGTATGAGATTCAAGGTACCCCGTATCAGGTGCTCGGCGGACTTGGCTACAGAACTTCCGATGCAGTAATTGTACACGCAGGGTTCAGACACAACGCCAATATCTTCAGGATATCGTATGATATTAATACATCGCCTCTCAGCAAATTTTCTAACAACCGCGGAGCACTTGAATTTACTGCCATCTATCGCCCGGGACGAAAAACCAAACGAGCAATTTATTAGAGTAAAGGAACAAAATATTTAGATGAGCCTAAAAAATTGATAACTTTGTGCCCATGAGGCACTTTGTTATTTTATGGGGGTTGCTATTGCTGGCCGGTTGTGCAAGTGAACCAACACCTAAGGGAAACACACTGATAGTATGCACCACCGGCATGGTAGGCGATGCTGTGAAAAGCATGGTTGGCCCCGCTTGTGAAGTTAGGGTTTTGATGGGGCCCGGTACCGACCCGCATCTGTTTAAGCCATCAAAAGAAAGTCTTGACTTGCTAAGCAGCGCTGATGCAATTGTGGCTAATGGCTTGCACCTCGAAGGGCGTATGCAGGATATTCTCGATAAACTTTCGCGAAATAGAATCGTCATTTTTGCAAGCGATGGTATTGCTCCTTCTCAATTGCTTTATGTTGATGAGTCGGCCAAAACGCCCGATCCGCATATCTGGTTTGACATGGGCATTTGGCGAAAAGCCTGCACCCATATTGGCAAGTCGTTGGCAGCCAAACTACCTGATTGCTATAACGAAGCTTCCCATCTGGCATACTTGGCTATGCTCGATTCTCTTAATACAGAAGTGCGTGCTGCTCTCGGTGTGTTGCCTGCAGAGCAGCGGGTTTTGATCACAGCCCATGATGCCTTTGGCTATTTTGGTAGAGCGTATGGAGTTGAAGTTCTTGCCTTGCAGGGTATATCTACCGTATCAGAGTATGGTGTGCGCGATGTATCGCAAATGGTCGACCTGATTACCGAAAGAGGAATCAAGGCCCTGTTTACCGAGTCTAGCATATCACCCCGCTCTATGGAAGCTGTAGTGGCAGGCTGCGCCGAAAAGGGATTTGCCGTAAGGCAGGGTGGCACCTTATACACTGATGCACTTGGCCCGGTTGGTTCTGGAGCCGATACATACGCTGGGATGGTAAAATATAATGTTGGTACAATTAAATCTGCATTACAATGACTTCGCTCGAAGCACATAACCTTACCGTAAGCTATGACCGGCAGCCCGTGCTGTGGAATGTTGACTTTGAAGTGCCTGCCGGCAATTTGGTAGGCATTATAGGACCCAACGGCTCGGGCAAGACTACGCTGCTGAAAGCGGCCATGGGTATACTGCCCGCTGACAGTGGATATATCCGCTTTTTCGGGAAACCTATCGCTGAAGTACGCGATCGTATAAGCTACGTGCCCCAACGCCAGTCGGTCGATTGGGATTTTCCCGCATCGGTCATGGATGTATGCCTCATGGGCCGATACCGCAAGGGAAACCTTTTTGGCAGACTTTCGCAGATTGACCATGAAATAGCTGCCGAAGCGCTACACCGTGTGGGTATGAGCGAATTTGCCAGACGGCAAATAAGCGAACTGAGTGGCGGACAGCAGCAGCGCGTCTTCATAGCCCGCTCACTCGCTCAGCAGGCTGATATGTACCTTATGGACGAACCATTTGCCGGTATTGATGCCTCGAGCGAAGAGAGTATTCTCGCCATACTCAGAGAACTCAAAAGCGCGGGTAAAACAGTGGTAATGGTACACCACGACTTGCATACCGCCATTGAATTTTTCGACTGGATTGTGCTGCTCAATACCCGCCTTGTGGCTTCGGGGCCAAAGGCCGAAGTACTCACTGAAGAAAATCTTCGCTCTGCCTACGGCGGCAAGCTCACTTTGCTGAGCCGTGTAGCCGATTTGGTAAAGCAGCAGGGCTTCCCCTTGCGTGAAAAATCAACCGGGGATTAAAAGGCCATGAATGCAAATTTGATCTGGGTTTTGGTGGGGTGTATCCTTATTAGCACAGGTGCTTCCGTGGTAGGCTGCTTTACCTTTTTGCGAAAGCGATCGCTGGCCGGCGATGCGGTTGCCCATGCCCTGCTGCCCGGAGTGGCGCTCTCATTTATGATTTTTGAAGAAAAAAGCCTTTGGGTGCTATTTCCCGGAGCGCTGCTAGCAGGCTGGTTCAGTTTGCTGAGCATGGAAGCCATAACCCGGTACAGCAAAATAAAAAGCGATACCGCCATCGCCATCGTACTCAGTGTGTTTTTTGCAGCGGGCGTCGTGCTGCTTACCCGCATTCAGGCTATGGGCATCGGCACACAGAGCGGGCTCGATGCTTTCCTTTTCGGAAAAGCCGCAGCCATGCTGCCGGTTGATATTTATCTATTTATCATTGTAGATACCTTGCTGCTGCTCGTTATCTGGGCCTGGTATCCTTACTTTAAGTTGTACACTTTTGATCGCGCATTTGCCGCATCCAACGGATTGCCAGTGAGGCGCATAGGCTTTATGCTTTCTACCCTTACCGTAGTAGCCATTGCAATGGGTATTCAGGCGGTAGGCGTTGTGCTTATGGCGGCACTGGTCATTACACCTGCCGCCGCAGCAAGGTTTTATTCGCGCAGCCTTGGTAGAATGATTGCACTTTCTGCCACCATCGGCGCAGTGGGTGCTGTATTCGGCGTATGGGTTTCATACATGGCTCCCGCCATGCCTACGGGGCCGTGGATAGTGGTAATGCTTAGTTTTATTGCGGTAGGAAGTTTTGTTTTTGCTCCCCGGCGCGGACTATGGTCGCGCTACATACGGCTTCGCAACTACCAGCTTAAAGTTACTGACGAAAATATCCTAAAACGCCTGTTTCATTTGCAGGAATGCTTGCCTGGAGCATTTCACAGCACCTTTGAAATTGCTGAGGTACGTAGTTTTGAAGCGCTGCCCATGCAGCGTTCTTTGGCAAAGCTGCTACAGAATAAAGCTATAGAGAAATCCACCGGAAGCTACAGGCTTACCCCAGAAGGAATGGTAAGCGCAGCGCGTGTAGTGAGGCTACACAGGCTCTGGGAGCTCTACTTGAACAAAAGAATGAATTTGCCTCTGGACCATGTGCACCATGATGCAGAAACTATTGAGCATATTATTACCCCTGAGCTAGAAGAAGCTTTGCTCAAAGACCTTAACTACCCGCTTTACGACCCGCACAAGTCAGTAATACCGGGAGTAATGCCACCAATATGAACGATTTCTGGATAATACTTACAGGTGCCTTGGTGGCTATAAACTGTGGCCTGCTCGGTGTATATCTCGTACTGCGCAAAATGACGCTCATAGGCGATGCCATATCACACGCAGTGCTTCCGGGTATCGTATTGGCATACCTGGTGGCTCAGTCGCGCAGTGGGCCGGTAGTGCTGTTAGGCGCTGCCGTATTTGGTCTCATCACCACATTTCTTATTGAGCTGTTTCATAAAAAACTGAAGCTGCAGGCCGATGCCAGTATAGGCATCACTTTCACATGGCTATTTGCCGTGGGGGTTATTATGGTTAGCGCCCTTTCGGGCAATGTAGATCTCGATCAGGATTGTGTACTCTATGGCGAAATAGCCTATGTGCCTTTTGATTTGATTTACATTGGCGAGAAGTCGGTAGGCCCGGTGGCACTCTGGATGCAAGGAGGCAATTTGCTGGCCACCGCAGTGCTGATATTCTGGGGTTATCGGGGGTTTTTTATTTCGAGTTTTGATCCAGGCTATGCCTCCGGCCTCGGTATACGCACAGGGGTATGGCACTACGTATTGATGGGTATGGTATCGCTCACAGTGGTGATGAGTTTCAATGCCGTTGGCGCCATACTCGTCGTGGCCTTTCTGGCCGTGCCACCGGCAGCGGCGTACCTTCTCACAAAATCGCTCCATACCATGATGGCTGTTACAGTAGCCTTTGGGGTAATATCGGCAGCAGGTGGATTTTACCTTGCCCAATGGCTCAACGCCTCCATATCGGGAAGTATGGCAGTGATGGCAGGATTATTATTCCTCTCAGTATTCTTATTTTCGTTGCTCAAACGGTATTTCCGGAAAGGAAAAAACAGCCAATACCACCTTGACCCCAAGCCGCTATGAACAGCCATATCGAAGAAAATTACCTGAAAGCTATTTACAAGCTCAGCCTTTCGGCAAAAGGGGCTGTAAGCACCTCGGCACTTGCTGCCGAAATGGAAGTACAGGCGGCATCTGTAACCGATATGCTCAAGAAGCTTGCGGCCAAAAAGCTAATCAGTTATGAGAGGTATTACGGCGTGCAACTCAGCAAAACAGGCATGGCCGCGTCCATACGCATTGTGCGCAAGCACCGCCTGTGGGAAGTATTTCTTGTAGAAAAGCTCGGCTTCGGCTGGGGCGAGGTGCACGAAATCGCCGAACAGCTCGAGCATGTGCAGAGCGAAAAACTTACCGACCGACTCGATGCATTTTTAAACTATCCACAGGTAGACCCCCACGGCGACCCCATACCCGACAAGGAAGGGGTGGTGCGCCAACAGCCTACCATTGCACTTACCAACTTAAAACCCGGAGAGCGGGGCCGCATAGCCGCTGTGAAACACGATGGACAGGGGCTGCTCGATTACCTCGACCGCCACAACCTGGTGCTCGACAGCGATGTGGAAGTACTCGAAATTCTCGAATTCGACGGCAGTATGCAATTGCTTGTTGAAGGCAAAGAGCATTTTGTATCAGTGAAAATTGCGGAGAATATTTTGGTGTTGAGGGGGTAGGGTTTTTAGATTTTTACGCGCCACCGGGACTGAAATTTTTAGGAGGAAGCTATTTTTAGGCAGAATTTCTTACATTTTACACTTTTTGGTGTAAACCTATTTTAGGACGGGTCAAATTCGGCAATCCGGATATCTGCTGGACAAAAACACGGTTCAGAAAAATCAATCCTGCAACCATGGAGTTTTATGGGCCTGTAGTGGAACATTTCACCAATAATGAGATGTACAATGCGGGCGCGAGCAAATGCGTCCCAACCAGTGACGGCGGGGCAATTTTTGTGGGTTCAAATGGCGTATTCTATTACGACTATGACGCATGGCTGCAAAAAGTAGACTCAGACGGCAGTGAAGAGTGGTTTAAAAATGTTAACTACCAAACCTGCAACGACTGCGAAAACATTCTCTACGACATTGAACTTACTGCCGATGGCGGTTACATTGCTGCCGGGTACTTCATCAATAATGCCGTAGACCCCCGCTACAGCACTTGGCTTGTAAAAGTAGATGCCTGCGGCGACCTGGAGTGGCAAGGCTGCTTACCCTTAAATGTGCCGGAGCGCAAGGCCCAATGCTTCGCGGTTTATCCCAACACAAGCGCGGGGCGATTTACCTTAGAAACTTCTACCCAAACCAGAGCAATTTCCTACGCGGTGTACGACCTTTCAGGGCGCGTGGTGGCGCAAGAAAATGTTAATGCTGCAGGCAATGCCTATCAAATAGAATTGAATGCTCCTTCAGGATTTTACACCTTGCAGGTAACTAGCGATGATAGAAAGATGAAAGCATATAAAATACAGGTGGTGAAGTGATGTGCTTTAGCCTTCCGCCGAAATTGATCTGATGAGCCCGTGCACGGGTTGATATAGAATTTTTATATGATGCTTATTTTACTTTAAGCCCTGAAAGTATACTAAGGCATTCCGTTATTTTACTTTGGTCGATCTCTAAATAGCTGAGCTCTATATTTCTCGGAAGATGTTAAGGTACTTATCGAATAGATAAATTCTACTGCGCTGCTGTCCAGTAGATTCCTTAAGAATATCCAGGTCTTCCATTAGATGAACGAGCTCAGAAGCCGACTTGAAGGTAAGTTCACATACACTAGATACTTCCTGTATGTCAATAATTGGGTTTTTAAATAAGCGGTTCAACAGGGTAAAAGCATTATTGGCTCGGCGTCCGGCATTTATTCTAATGTCATTTTCTCCTTTCTCTTTTAATTTTATTACCTGCGCCAATGTATCGACTCCCCGTGTTGAAATTTCTATGATTCCGGCCAGAAAGTATCGAAGCCATTGATGCATATCGTGGTGTGTCCGCACCCGTGTTAGATTGTCATAGTATAGCCCCTTGTTCTTTTCAAAAAAATAAGAAAGATACAACAGTGGTTTTTCAAGAATTCCGTGTGATACAAGGTAAAGCGGTATAAGTAAGCGGCCTACGCGGCCATTCCCGTCGAGAAAGGGATGGATTGTTTCGAACTGATAATGCGCAATTGCTATACGGATAAGTGCCGGCGTTTTTATGTTCTCATTATGTAAAAAATTCTCCAGATCGCCCATTAGTTGGTCTATGTATTGATGATGAGGTGGTATAAACACAGCATCATTCAATGTATTACCTCCGATCCAGTTCTGACTTTTGCGAAATTCACCAGGCAGTTTTGGCGCACCTCTTACACCTGAAAGTAATATGGCATGAGCATTACGGATGAGGCCTGAAGATACCGGGAGGCGCTCCAGTTCTTCTACGGCTATATTTAGTGCTTTTATATAGTTATTTACTTCCTTCCAGTCATGCTTGCGCTCGACTGGAATAGCAGCTTCAGGCATAAATGCCTCATCAATATTTGTTTGAATGCCTTCAATCCTGCTCGATACCACAGCTTCCTTGGCAACGTGCATCTGTATAAACAGATCCATATTTGGCACAAGCCTCGAAAATGAATTTAGCTCGCCCAACTTTACTGCCGCTTTTTCAATCAGCAGGTTTATCTCAGGATTGCTCCAAACCCATTCGTCATTAATCGGTGTGGGCACAAAATGTTGATAACCAGATGACCTTTCAAAATGACCTGACCGATAAGTGTCTAATGAAATCATAGCTAAAAGTAAAATAATTTTCCAGTTATTTTACTTTAACGAGTAAAAGTAAAATAAGAACATCCATTATTATACTTCAGGCCTGGAAAGTAAAATAAGCTTACCTTTATTTTACTTTCAAATAATTAATCTTGCCCGGCACCCACTTTAAAAAAATACCCTTCACCATGCAGGCTGTCAATCATAAGCCTTGGGTCTTTGTTGATGCGTTTGCGCAGCTTGGCCGCATATACATCCATGCTGCGCGTATCGAAGTAATCATCGTTGTTCCATATTTCCATCAGGGCCTTGCGCCGGGGCATCACCTCATTCTTAAATCTGCACCACATGCCAAGCAAAGCCGATTCTGTCGGATTTAATTTTTCTTCAGCAGCCGCGTGTATAAGCAGCCGCTTTCGCGGAATAAAGGAGTGCGCGCCAAGGCTGTAAAATTCCTGCTCGGTTTGAGCCGCGTTTGAAGTACGCTTGAGCACCGCTTCAAGTTTGATTAGCAGCAGCTCGCTGTCGAAAGGTTTGGTGAGGTAATCGTCGGCACCGGCGCGGTATCCGCGTATCTGATCTTCTTTGTCGGCCCGCGCTGTAAGAAAGATGAGCGGCACATGCGCATCTGCTTTTCTAATCTCTTCGGCCAGGGTAAACCCGTCTTTGTAAGGCATCATTACATCAAGCGGGCATAAATCGAATTTCATTTGTCGGAAGAGGCCATAACCCAGGTTTCCGTCTGTAGCCCACTCCACATGATAGCCCGAAAGACCGAGGTAATTTTTCATGAGCGAACCAAAATTTGGATCGTCTTCTACCAGCAATATGGCGGCTTTTGGAGTGCTCATTGCACAAGTGGAATTTCAAATCCTACGATGCTGCCCCTGCCGGGTGTGCTTTCAATAATCAGCTTACCGCCATGCAGCCTTACTATCTCGCGCACATAGCTAAGTCCAAGTCCAAAACCCTTTACATTATGAATATCGCCTCCCCCGGCGCGGTAAAAAGTCTCAAACGCCTTGCGCTGTTCTTCGACGCTCATACCTATGCCTTTGTCGCTCACTTTAACGCGTACCCGGGTGCCGCAGATTTCGGTATTGATTTTTGCAATTGGGTTTTCTCCTGAGTACTTCAAGGCGTTGTCGAGTAAGTTCACAAGCGCACTCACAAGATGTGCCTTATCGGCAAATAGGGTAGCATCCGCATCGGGATGCTCGATCATAATCTGCCCTCCGGCAGTTGAAACCTGCATTTTCATACGTTCAGCCGCTTCGCTGATCACTTTGTTTATTGATACCGTTGCCTGCTGAAGAGATAGTGCACCGCGGTCCATTTTTGCAGCCAGCAGTATTTTCTCCACATGCCCGGTAAGCCGCTTTTTCTCCTGCACAATCATTCCCGAAAGGCGTATTACTTCGGCTTGATTGCTGCTCACCTGCGGGTGGCGGATGCTGTCGGCAGCAAGGCCTATGGTGGCCAGTGGAGTTTTAAACTCGTGGGTCATGTTGTTTATAAAATCATTCTTCACTACGCTCAGTCTTTTTTGGCGGAGCATAAAGTAAATGGTCGAACCAAATGTACCCATCATCAGCGATGAAAAGAGCACCACACCCGCCAATACCCACGTTAGCGATTTTAATATAGCGGTGTCCTTTTCAGAAAAATGGAGCAAGAGCATTGCTTCTGAACCCCTTTCGGGAAATAACGGAAACCGGTACTCAAAAGCTTCTGTTGATGGGAGCGAAGTACGTGCATACTTTGCGTTTATGCCATCGGCAGCCTATTCAGTAAAAGCATATTCAAACGGTGCATCAATCTTACCGGCGCTGAGATTTTGGGCTATCAGCCAGTCTGTATTTCTATTCGCTAGCGTTCCGACTATGGTCGGTTTTTGGTATACCCGGCGTATCAATACCTGTTTGAGCGCATCGCTGACCACACCTACATTGCGTTCAATTAAACTGTTTTCAATGGTATCGCCACTATTCACAGTTATTTGCCGGTAGCGCATTTGTAATGTACTGTCGTTAGATTCTTGTGTGGTGAAGATTGAGAACATTGAATCATCGGCAAATACTACCCCAGGCGCACCCACCACAACTTCTACTTCATTGCTCTGTGCGTTGATCACCCTTGAGCGATACGATACTGCTTCTCTGGGAAGCCACTCGGCTTCCGGACGATTTTTTTCTGACTGAACTTTCAGTTTGAGCCGTATACTGTCGCTGATAGCTTTTGAACCTGCAGCTTCGCGCAATTTGCTCTCAAAAAAATCCTACTCCCCAAATTCCTCTTCTATCAGCGCTTCGGTAGCGCCAACTTCAAGTTCGGCCACTACCTGACTTGCTGCAACCCTTACCGCTTTGTCGAAAGCGATGCGCTGCTCATGTACTGTTGTACTTACCCAATACCATTCCAACGCACCAATTTCAAGAATGGAAAGGCTCATAAGTGCGATGATTGCGGTAAAAGTTCCGGTGCGCATATGATGCTTGTTGTTAAAAAATTAGGATGAATGCCCTGTGTATTTGTGAACATTAACCTTTCTTTAACCCGATTTGACGCAGTGTTAACCATTTTGCGAAAGCAGCAGCAGTAGTTTTGCTCTGTAAATACAAACGAAAACTAAACGTTATGAAAGCACTACAACTCATTGCGCTCGCTGCCATCGCTATTGTGGTTGCGCACCCGGTAAAAGCTCAATCACATAATGAATTAGTGAAAGTGAGCATTATTCACCACGACGGCACTTCGCTGAAGCGCTGCGATACTACATTCTTTTATAACGGAGTTTTCAAACGCGACGACCATTACCGGCTGAAGGGAATTGACTCCACACAGGTGCAGACTGTGAATGTGAACAGCATGAACCACATTCTACCGGCTGTCCATAAGGTGGCGGTATGGATGATGGACAGCGCTGCTGAAATCGAACAGATGGAAATCGGTTCATAAGATGACCAAGGACGGGTAATGATTGTAAAAAGGGTAATGGGTGGTGATGATACAGTGATCCCGACTTCAGGGGGTAAAACGGTTATGATTTTTGAAACATCTGAAACCGATGATATGGACTCAACACCTGAAGATGTGCAACGACAGCTCGAAATGGCAGAAAAAATGAAAGCTGAAGCGATGAAGTGGGAGGAGAAAGCTGCGAAGGAGGGAGGAAGAGAATTCAAGAAAGTTGAGGTTCAGAAATTCGTAGATGCCTATGGTCATGTTAAAGTGAAAGCCAGGGGAAATGGCGAGGAAGTTGATCCGGCTACCGTTTATGTAAACGAAGACCAGAAGAATTTTGTAATCGAAACAGAAGATTTTGAAGGCGATGAGAGCAATAAAGTGATCATCATTCAAAAAGGAGAACTGTTAAGTGATGAAGCTATCATGAACATGGAAGTGGCACGCTTTCATGAAGCTCAGGCCCACAGGGCATTTGCCCTGGCGTTGGTATCAAGGATAAAGGCCGATGAAGCACAGAAACTTAACACCGTAAAAAAGAGTGAAAATGATGTGCGCGACTTACAATTTGCTCTCAATCCCGCTGAGGGAATATTCAGGCTGACTTTTGAATTGCCAGAAGGCGGTGCAACGGCCATCCGTATTTACAATATGGAAGGAAAGGAAGTTTATGCTGAGAACCTCGTGAACTTCAGCGGTAACTACGACAATGAGATTGACGTGTCCAATCTCACTTCCGGAATGTATGTTCTGAATATACTCAGAGATGGAACAAGAATTGCTGAAAAGCTGATTGTGCAATAAATACAGATTGAACATGAAGGGCAAAAGCCACCCCGTACGGGGTGGCTTTTATTGTAATGGTATAAAGGTGATTTTTCTCATATTCCATATTCGCGCTCTACTTTGGCAATCCGAACGCGGTATGCACTGTACCAAGTGCTGCGGCCCCTGGACTGTGCCACGAGATGCTCTTCATGCTGTTTCCATTTGCGTATGCAGTCCAGATCCCTCCAATAAGAAACAGTGCTTCCTATGCCATCGCATGCTGATTCCACACCTAAAAATCCTTCCTGCTGTTTTGCCAGTTCTTCCATTTTCAGTGCCATGGCAGCATATCCGTTGTCGACTTCGGTTCGCAGCGAAGTGAAGATAACTGCGTAATACGGGGTGTTGTATGATTCTATAGCATTATGTTGAACAAAAATGGAGATACGTGTTTCGCAAATTGACAGTCTGTGTTTCAATTCGCAAGAACATGAAATGCGCAGTTTATGGCATCAAAACTCACAGTTCTGTGGTGTTCTCGGGAATGGGATTACATCGCGGATATTGGTCATACCCGTTACGAACATCACAAGTCTTTCGAAGCCCAGCCCGAAACCCGCGTGCTTGCAGGTTCCGAATTTTCGCGTTTCGAGGTACCACCAAACATGTTCTTCGGCTATACCCATTTCGCGGCAGCGGCGGCTCAGCACGTCCAGCCTCTCTTCACGTTGTGAACCGCCGGTAATCTCACCCACTCCTGGAAAAAGAACGTCCATAGCAGCTACCGTTTTTTCATCATCGTTCAGGCGCATGTAGAATGCCTTGAATGAAGCGGGGTAATCTGTCAGAATTACAGGCTTTTCGAAATGCTTCTCAACCAGGTATCGCTCATGCTCACTTTGCAGATCGGTGCCCCATGCCACGGGATATTTGAATTTCTTTTTTTTGTATGGGGCAGAGTTCAGGAGTATTTCAATCGCCTCGGTATAGGTAAGGCGCTCAAAGCTATTGTCAACGATAAAGTTGAGCCTGGCAATCAAATCCATACTGTGCCGCTGGTCCTGAGGTTTTGATTTTTCTTCTTCCACTTCGCGCTTTGCCAGGAAGTCGAGATCGTCGGTGCAATGGGTGAGCGTGAATTTAACGAGGTACTTTAAAAAATTCTCGACCAGGTTCATATTGTCGGTGAGGTCGGCAAATGCCACTTCGGGTTCAATCATCCAAAACTCAGCGAGGTGGCGCGAAGTATTCGAATTTTCAGCCCGAAAAGTCGGCCCGAAAGTATAGACCTTACTTAGGGCGAGCGCTGCAAGTTCAGCCTCAAGCTGACCAGATACGGTAAGGTTGGCTTCTTTTCCGAAGAAATCCTGCGAAAAATCGACTTTCCCCTCAGGGGTCTTTGGCGCGTTAGAAAGGTCGAGTGTTGTAACGTGAAACATTTCACCTGCGCCTTCAGCATCGCTACCGGTGATGATGGGGCTGTGAATATTAAAGAAACCTCTTTCGTGAAAGTAATGGTGAATAGCATAGCTGAGGGCATGTCTTACGCGAAAAATGGCTCCGAAGGTATTGGTGCGCACACGAAGATGGGCTTTTTCTCGCAAAAACTCCAGACTGTGTTTTTTAGGTTGGAGAGGGTATTCTTCGGGGTGGCTCTCACCGGCTATTTCTATTTGATTCACCTGAATTTCCACGGCTTGCCCTGCTCCTTTCGAAGCCACCAAATGACCCGAAAGGATAAGGGCTGTCCCTGTATTGATGCGCTTGAGTAGCGCTTCATCAAACTGCTCAAAGTCTACCACGCCCTGTATCGTATGGATAGTGCTTCCGTCGCTCAGTGCTATGAAACGGTTGCTGCGAAAGGTGCGCACCCAGCCCGCTGCGGTTACGCTTTGGCCTGAAGGCGCTGTGGCGAGAAGGTCTTTTATGCTGGTACGTGACATAGGTGCTTATTTTTTTGGGATACAAATGAACAACTTTCAACCGAGAGTGTCATAAAGGGAATTTTGGAAACTTTGTGACAAACGGAAACTAAAAATGATAAAAACGTTTCCATAGTGCGAAACGGTAGTTACATTTGCACCCGATTATGACAGACACTCAACCCAACGACGCGAAATTAAGCCGGATTGTAAGCGACTCGATCAAGGTTTTCATGACCTACGGAATTAAGAGCATTACCATGGACGATATTGCCAAGCACCTCGGCATGTCGAAGAAAACTTTGTATCAGCATATCATCGACAAGAATGACCTTGTGCAAAGGTGTGTGGATTTCGACTGCTCTGCAGACGAAAAGCAGCTTCAAGCCATCATTTCGCAAAAGCTTAATGCCATTGAGGAGTACATCGCAATAAGCAAGTATATCGTGAATCAGATCCGCTCGGTGCATCCTTCAATTTTCTACGATCTTGAAAAGTATTATCCTGAAGCGTGGAAGAAAATGCACATCACCCGACAGGATTTTGCAGGAGAGGTCATTTCGGGCAATATTAGAAAGGGCATTGAAGAAGGCTATTTCCGTGAAGACCTCAATGTGGAGATCATGACCCGATTGTGGGTTGCGCGAATGAATGTCATTTTCGATCCACGCCTTTTCCCGATGCAGGAGTTTGACCTTGTGGAAGTGTACGAGCAAATGTTCGTACATCAAATACGAGGCCTTGCCAGCAAAAAGGGATTGAAATTTTTAGAGAAACACTTCAAACCAAACACCAAAAAGAGCTAAACATGATGATTCGCAACATGTGTATTTTGACCCTGCTCTCCATGTCACTTGCAGCGAGCGGGCAGTCGCTGCCACTCTCACTTAAGGAAGCACAGGCAATGGCCATAGACAGCAGCTACGCCATGCGCGACAGCCGCTTCAATACTGAGAAGAAAATTATGGAAGTTAAGGAGGTACTCGCAATAGGGTTCCCGCAAATAAACGGAAACGTTGAATACCAGAATTTTCTGCAGCTTCCGGTTAGTTTAATACCAAACGATTTCAATGGCGGTACTCCGGGCACTTTTACCGAAGTGCAATTCGGGGTACCATACAACCTTACTGCGAGTATTACGGCATCGCAACTTATTTTTGACGGTACCTATATTGTAGGTCTCAAAGCTTCGAAAACCGTAGTTGAGCTTTCCAGAAATCTGGAAGGTAAAACAGCGCAACAAATAAAAATACAAGTCGCCGAAGCGTATCATACCGCCTTGCTTGCCGAAGAGAACCTGAAACTGCTCAGCCAGAATCTCGAAAACATCAACAAAACTCTTGGCGATGCGAAGGCCACTTATGAAGCAGGCCTTGCTGAAGAGCAGGATGTAGACCAACTCTTGCTAAATAAGAATCAAATAGAAATAAACATTAGCAACAGCCGACGGTTTCTTGATATAGCCACCCAGACGCTCAACTTTGTTATTGGCCTGAGACTCGATATGCCTATTGTGCTCACCGATAAAATCGAAACGTTGGTAAGTCTCAACAACTCACCCGAATATTTGCAGGCAGAGCCAAATTACGAAACCCATCCTGATATGCTTTTGGCCAAAAGCAATCTCGAAGTAGGTCAACTGAACCTACGCGGCCAAAAAGCGGCCTATTATCCCAGCCTGTCGGCTTTCTTCACCCACCAGCAAAACGCCCAGCGAAACAGTTTCAACTTCGCCAGTGGCAATGAGCCGTGGTTTCCGGCTACCATTGTGGGAGCAAATCTTAAAGTGCCTATCTGGAGCAGCTTTCAGCGAAATGCAAGGGTGAGCCAGGCAGAGATAGGAGTGCGGCAAAACACCATGCAACTGGAGCAGACTGAAGAGAGTCTGAAACTTGAAGTAACCCGTGCCAGAAGCAATTTTGACAATTCACTGAAAACCTGGAATAATCAAAAACAAAGCATAGCCCTGGCGCAAAAAATATTGAACAATACTTCTGTGAAATACAGCGAAGGAATAGCAGGCAGTTTCGAGCTCAACGTGGCCCAGAGCCAGTTGCTCACTGAACAGAGTCGCTTTATACAGGCAGCCTTTGACCTGCTTTCGGCAAAACAACAACTTGACAAGGCACTAAACACATACTAACCGTAGCAACACCAAATACTTGAACAACATGAAAAACATTCTTCGCATCCTGGTATTCGCAACACTTGGAGCCGTATCGTTTACTGCCTGCGGAGGTGGTGAGCAAACCGAATTGCAAAAACTCATTTCCGAAAGGGATTCGCTTCGCGTTATTCGCGATGGAACTGAAGTGCGAATTCTTGAACTTGAAGCCCTTATTGCCGAGCTTGACACCACCGTAGAACGCTCCCTGGTTACTACCTACACGCCTATTATCAGCACCTTTCAGCATTTTTTTGAAGTGTATGGTAATGTAGATACTGATAAAGCAGCTACACTATTTCCAGAAACACCTGGAATGGTGCAGCAAATTCTTGTGAGCGAAGGCGATAATGTAAAGCGCGGGCAGGTTTTGATCAGACTCGATTCAGATGTGCTTTCGCGAAATATCGCTGAATTGGAAACATCGCTGGAACTAGCCAAGGTACTCTACGACAAACAAAAAAGACTTTGGGAGCAAAAAGTGGGTAGCGAAGTTCAATACCTCGAGGCCAAGAACAGGAAGGAATCGATTGAAAATTCGATCGCCACCCTGCAGGAACAAACCAGCAAATCAACGGTTCGCGCACCATTCGACGGGGTAGTGGATAAAATTTTTCCAAAGATTGGCGAGATAGCATCGGGCCAGCAGCCTTTAGTCAGGATTGTAAATCTGGACGATGTATACGTTACTTCAGAAGTATCAGAGCGGTATATAGGCAAAGTAAAAGCCGGTGACCAAGTTGCGGTAGTTGTCAACAGAACAGACACCCTACATTCGAAAATTACTCGGGTAGGCACCTTTATCAACCCAAACAACCGGACATTTGAAATTAAGGTTGATTTGGATGGAATAGTCAGGAATGTGAAGCCAAATTCATTGGTAGTTCTTAAAATAAACGACTACAGCAAGCCGGAATCTATTGCCATACCTTCATCGCTCATCATGCAGGACGGAAAAGGCAGCGATTATGTGTTTGTAGTAGAGCGCAATGGAAGTAATACTTCTGTTGCGAAGAAGCGAAATATTACCACAGGAATGCGATACCTCGGTACCACGGTAATAGAAGCCGGACTCGACTTGTCTACGCCAATCATAGACAAAGGATCGCGCAGCGTGCGCGAAGGCGATGTAGTGGAAATAATAATAATGTAATTCCCTCAAACAGGCTATCATGAAATTATTAAAAAAGGGCGACAAAGGGTACAAAGAGTTTGGGCTCTCTACATTGGCAATCAATAACAGAACAACCGTATTCGTGTTGGGATTTATTATCCTCTTCGGAGGTGTAATAGCCTACACAAATATGCCAAAAGAGAGTTTTCCAGATGTGGTAACCCCCGAAATCTATGTGGGCACCGCATATCCCGGTAATTCACCGCTTGATATTGAGAAGCTTATTACCAGACCCTTCGAGAAGGAGCTCAATACCATTTCGGGTGTAGATGAGATCAACTCTACAAGCATGCAGGGCTATTCTACCATTCAGGTGAAATTCACTTTTGACATTACACCCGAAGAAGCTCTAAGAAAAGTAAAGGACAAAATTGATATTGCGAAAAGCGACAAGGACTTTCCGCAGGACCTGCCCGCTGATCCGAACATATTTGAGATGAATTTTTCTGAGCTCATCCCAATTATGAATATCAACCTTTCAGGTGATTATTCCATTGAGCAACTCAAAGAATACGCTGAGCATCTCGAAGATAAGATTGAAGACCTTTCGGAAATTACCAAAGTAGAAATACGCGGTGTAATGGATAAAGAAGTGAAGGTAGATCTTGACCTGCTCGCGATGGAAGCTATGCAAATCAATTTCGACGACGTATCGAATGCCATAGCCTCGGAGAACACCACCATATCTGGTGGAGACCTGCTCGTAGATGAATTCAGAAGAAATGTGCGCGTGATTGGTGAGTTTAGTAATGTAGACGAAATAGGTGATGTAATTGTAAAGCGCGAAAACCAGGAAGTAGTTTACCTGAAAAACATTGCGCAGATATCATTTGGAGAAAAAGATAAAGAAAGCTATGCCCGAGAGTATACAAGGCCAGTAGTAATGGTAGATATTATGAAACGCGCTGGCGAGAATCTCATCGATGTTTCAGATAAAATAAACGCTATTCTGGCAGAAGCCAGCACGGACGTTTTTCCGCGCGATCTCCAGGTATCCATCACCAATAATATGAGCGATGATACCCGCACACAGGTTGATGAGCTCGAAAACAGTATTATTTTCGGGGTACTTCTTGTTACAGGGGTATTGCTATTTTTCCTCGGGCTTAGAAATGCTTTGTTTGTCGGTATAGCCATTCCACTCTCTATGTTGATGAGCTTCATGATACTTGGAGCACTCGGTATTACGCTAAACGTAATGGTGCTTTTTGGGTTGGTGCTTGCTCTAGGTATGCTTGTAGACAATGGAATTGTGGTGGTGGAAAACGTGTACCGCCTTATGGAGCAGGGCTATTCGCCAATAGAGGCTTCTAAGCTAGGAGTAGGTGAAGTTGCCGTGCCAATCATAGCTTCTACCGCTACCACGCTGGCGGCATTTTTACCCTTGGCTTTTTGGCCGGGACTTATGGGCGAATTTATGTTCTACCTACCTGTATGTCTAATCATTGTACTGAGCTCGTCGCTTTTTGTGGCATTGGTTATCAATCCGGTGTTTACTTCTGTTTTTATGAAAGTAGGCGAAGAAGAAATAGACCCTAAACGGATGCTTCGCAACAGCGTAATCTTTATTGCTGTAGGTGCATTGGTTGATCTTATAGGCCTTTCTACAGAATCTAAAACCCTGGTTTCTATGGGTAATCTTTCAGTAATTATTGGTCTTTTTGGTATATTGAATATTTTCATTCTCAGACCCGGTGCAAGCACATTGCAGAATAAGTGGCTTCCCTCGCTTGAGAATTTCTATCAGCGATTTTTAAGGTATGCCCTTGCGGGGAAAAGACCTTATGCATTCCTGGCGGGCACTTTTGGTTTGCTGATATTTTCGCTTATGCTGTTTGCAGTTTTCCCTCCCAAGGTGGAATTTTTTCCGGTAAATGAACCGCAATACCTGAATGTGTTCATTGAAAACCCCATCGGAACAGATATTGAAGAGACCAACCGTGTTACCAAACAGCTTGAAGAGCGCGTGATAACTGCACTCGACAAGTATTTTGAAAATACACCCAACGGCAGAGAATCATTTCTCGTAAAGGCTATTATCGGCCAGGTAGGTGAAGGCACGAGTGACCCTGTACAAGGTCCGTCCATGGCGAATACCCCACACAAGGCCCGTATTACTGTCCAATTTGCGAAGTTTCAGGACCGAAAGGGCTTCAGCACCAGCGATGTGCTGGAAGAGGTGCGCTTCGCCGTAAAGGGATTTCCTGGTACTCAGATTACCGTTAGCAAAAATGAAGCAGGGCCACCACAAGGTGCTCCGATCAACATTGAAGTGCGCGGTGATGATTACGACAAAGTGATGGCCGATGCAATTGCTTTCAGAAATTTTATCAACCAGCGAAATATAGCCGGTATCGAAGAATTGAAGCTCGATGTTGAACTTGGTAAGCCCGAAATGCCCATCATCATTGACCGTGACAAAGCCCGCCGTCTTGACCTGAGTACCTACCAGATTGGCGATGCGCTCAGAACGGCCCTTTTCGGAAAAGAAGTTTCTACTTATAAAGATGGGGAAGATGATTATCCAATCAATATGCGCCTTATGAAACACTACCGTGACAATGAAGACGCCTTGATGAATATGCGCCTTACCTTCCGCGATCAAGCTTCGGGTAAGATCAAGCAAGTGCCCATATCAAGCGTGGCTGAGGCACAGAAGAGTTCCACATTCAGCGCAGTGAAGCGCCGTGATCTCGACAGGGTAGTAACCATTTCGAGCAATGTACTCGTTGATTACAATGCCAATGAGATAGTAGCCCGCATAAAAGACCTGGTGCCGGAATACGAACTTGATAAAACCAATGAAATTCGGTTTACAGGCATGCAGGAAGAGCAAGCAGAAGAATTTGCTTTTCTCAGCACTGCTCTGGCAATAGCGCTGTTTCTCATTATACTCATCATCACCGCTCAGTTCAACTCCATTTCCACCCCTTTTATTATTGCGTTTTCAGTCTTATTTAGTCTTATCGGGGTATTCCTTGGGCTGGTGATAACAGGTATGGATTTCATAATCATTATGACCATGATTGGGATTATATCGCTTGCAGGAATTGTAGTGAACAACGCCATAGTGCTTATAGATTATACCAACCTGCTGAGAACACGCCGCCGCGACCACTTCAACCTGCATGATGATGAAAAGCTACCTTTCGGTGAAACAGTTCAGGCAATTATTGAAGCGGGCAAAACACGTTTACGGCCTGTATTGCTAACTGCTATTACAACCATTCTCGGACTAGTGCCGCTGGCCATTGGGTTAAATATTAATTTCTTTACCCTCCTAAGCGATTTCGATCCACAGATTTACATTGGTGGTGACAATGTAATATTCTGGGGGCCCATGTCATGGACCATCATCTTCGGTTTGACCTTTGCTACCTTCCTTACGCTTATTATTGTGCCGGTAATGTATCTGATTCTTGCCAAAACTAAATACCGTCTCATTTACCGCAAGGATGTGAAGTATACCATTAAGGAATAGTCCGTCGGAAAAAAGAGTGCAGCCTAGCACGGGGTCGGGAAGCAACGCTTCCTGACCCCCTTTTTTATCCCCCACCTTCTGATATTTAAGCCTTCACGCACAACTTTTATTTTCTACTTTTGTTAAACCTACTTTCACACCTACCACATACCGCCCATGGAGCCTTACAAAGCAGGCCATCTCCTAAGCCAGATCGATTTACCAGCCGATCTGAGAGCTAAAATAAACGAAAATGATCTACCCGAACTCTGTGATCAACTCAGGGATTTTATCATTGATGTAGTATCGCAAAAAGGGGGACATTTTGGCGCCAGCCTTGGCGTGGTTGAGCTCACTGTAGCCCTTCACTATGTATTTAATACTCCTTATGATCAGCTTGTATGGGATGTAGGCCATCAGGCATACGGCCACAAAATTCTTACCGGAAGACGCAATGTATTCCACACCAACCGAAAGTATAAAGGCATCAGTGGTTTTCCTAAGCGCAGCGAAAGTGAGTTTGACACGTTTGGCGTAGGCCACTCATCCACTTCTATCAGCGCGGCACTCGGTATGGCAATGGGCAGCAAAATTAAAGGTGAAGACAATAGAAATGTAATCGCTGTAATTGGCGATGGTGCCATGACTGCAGGTCTTGCTTTTGAAGGGCTCAACCATGCAGGCTCGGTGAATACGGACATGCTCGTAGTGCTGAACGACAACTGCATGAGCATCGACCCCAACGTAGGCGCACTCAAAGACTATCTCACTGATATTACCACTTCGCATACCTACAATAAGGTGAAGGATGAAGTTTGGAACCTTCTCGGTAAAATAAGCAAGTTTGGTCCCAACGCACAGGCTGTCGCCCAAAAGGTTGAAAATGCCATAAAAGCCGCACTTCTCAAGCAGAGCAATTTGTTCGAATCTCTTAATTTCAGGTATTTCGGGCCGGTTGATGGGCACGATGTAGACCACCTTGTGAAGGTAATGCGCGACCTTAAAGACATACCGGGGCCTAAAATCCTTCACTGCGTTACGGTAAAAGGCAAAGGCTACCAGCCAGCAGAAGTTGGGTCGCCTACTACGTGGCATGCACCGGGGCTTTTCAATAAGGAAACAGGCGAAATCATTAAGGTGGTGCCTAAAGGCCCTGAGCCACCTAAATACCAGGATGTGTTCGGCTATACAATGGTTGAACTTGCCGAGAAAAATGAAAAGATTGTAGGCATCACCCCGGCAATGCCTTCGGGCTGTTCACTCAAAATAATGATGGATGCCATGCCCGATCGCGCTTTCGATGTGGGTATTGCTGAGCAGCATGCAGTAACGTTCTCAGCGGGATTGGCTACTCAAGGATTGATTCCTTATTGCAATATCTATTCGAGCTTTATGCAAAGGGCCTATGATCAGGTAGTGCACGACGTAGCTCTTCAAAATCTTCACGTTATCTTTTGCCTCGATAGAGCCGGTTTTGCCGGCGCTGACGGTCCTACACATCACGGCAGCTATGATATTGCTTACTTCCGCTGTATTCCCAATATGATAGTGAGCGCTCCCATGAACGAGAGCGAGCTGCGAAACCTCATGTACACGGCCCAACTTCGCAATACTGGCCCGTTTGCCATAAGGTACCCGCGCGGCGAAGGCGTGATGATTGATTGGAAAACGCCGCTCAAAGAAATTAAAATAGGAACCGGTCGCAGGGTGCGCAATGGTGAAGACCTTGCCATACTCACCATTGGCCATCCAGGCAATTTTGCGCTTGAAGCCGCCGAAAAACTAGAATCCGAAGGCCTGAGCGTAGCCGTATATGATATGCGATTTGCCAAACCTATTGATGAACTGTTACTGCATGAAGTATTTGCTAAATTCTCAAAGGTTATTACTGTAGAGGATGGCTGCATCATGGGTGGCATGGGTAGTGCGGTTATTGAGTTTATGGCCGATCACGACTACAGGGCAAGAGTGGTGCGTTTGGGTATTCCCGACGAGTGGTTTGAGCACGGCTCACAGGAACAATTGTACAGTGATGCAGGCTACGGTGTTAACGAAATACAGGTAAAAGCCAAAGAAATGTTGGGTGCTAAGCTTTCTTCCAAAACAAAGAAATTCAATACAGGCTAGTATGCTCTTTTGGGCAAGATTGTTTAGTAATCCTTCAGGATCCGGATACTGATTTTCAAAGAGGAATTTTGAGATAAATGCGGGTTTTGCCCAGAGCTACTTTAGCTTATTTATTCTCCAATCTAATATCACCAATATACACTTCACCGGCACCTTCCATATTAAATACAAGGTGTTTTATTTTCTTAAAATCAATTTTTTGCGGAAACTGCGAAAGTGGAATTCTTACCCTGGTCCACTGTGATGAATAAGTGCCGGACACGGCGTAGGCTGTTTGTAAAGTAACAACTGATTGAGCCCTGTCATAATCTTCGAATCCTATTTCGAGCGATAGCTTATTATTCGCCATGCTTTCACCCATTTTGAGGTCAAGAACGAGTACACCATTTTTCAGTATCGGGCTTATGTCTACCGGCTTCCATTTATTCGGGACACGTTTAATTTACGGGGACTACGCGAAGAGTTTATTTAATCTGAACAAGAAAAAAGCTGTATCGGTAACCCCTCTTAGGTTCGCTCTGAAGAGTTTTATTTTGGCATTAAAAGATTCGGCACTTGCATTGGTACT
>JBBQZU010000034.1:0-26830 GCA_038207425.1 Flavobacteriales bacterium
GCCTTCTTTCAATAAATCTTCAAGCACCCCGTCACCTGAAGGGTAGAGCATAACCTCCCCTGGCAGGACCATATAGTCAAACACCTTGGCATTTAGCCAAGCCATCTTTTTTTGTGAAAGCAATACGTAGAGTTGGGCAGAGGCCAGGCGGGACATGTAGTCAGCGTAAGCCATTTGAGGGAAAAACCGCAGTTGGGCTTCACAAGGACCCGCCAAAGCCCGAATTCGGTTTACCTCAGCAGGCCAATCGCCCAGTCCAAGAAAGTGAAACTCCACGTCTTTGGGGTATCCAACCTCAGCCATAAATATTTGAAAAGCTATGAGGCAATGATCGATGGGCTGATGCGGATAAAGACGCCCAGCGTAGGCCAGTCGAAAAGCGGGTGCTATCGCCAGCCTCTCTGGAATCTGGGTGAGATGATGCCCATTGTGCACTACATGCACGCTGCGATGGTCGGTGGCAGCCTCCACCCTTTCCTTGTAAGCATTTGATGCCGTCGTAACCGCGACCGCAGTGCTTACCCAGCGGCACTCAGCCCTGCTCTGGAGGACACGGGACGCAATAGGCCTATTATTGTGATCGGGATGAGTGGACCAAGGATCTCGGTAGTCAGCTACCCAAGGTATAGCGTAGAATCTGGAAAGACGATGAGCCAGCCCAAAAAGAACGAAAGGCTCTCCGGTAGCGATTATAAGATCTGGCTTTTCAGCAAAGATTAGCTTTTCGGCAGCTCGATAAACCAAGACATACCTGCTGGTCATAGGCCAAATAAAAGGGAGCCAGCCTTCAAAAAAAGAGCGGGCTCTTCTTACTAACAAATACCATCCAGTTTTTCTACCATAGAGGTCCGTCTTTATTCGAACCACGCCTTCTGTATCTGCTGCACCTGTTGCATATGTTCCTGTAACTACCCGGGCAGTGTGCCCCATCTCATTCAGATATTTGAACCAATAAGCAGGCCGTTGAGCAGCTATAACATTCAAGGGCGGGTAGTCCTTAGCGAGAATAAGGATATTCATTTAATATCCGAAAGTATGGGAATTATCTAAATCTACACGCTGCTTACTCATATATAGTTTTCAAATTCGTCGATTCAATTTGGTAAGAAGAAGGGAAATGCGGAAAATTGCACTCCGGAAAACAAGACTTGGCGGAAGAAGAAAAGACAATTATGAACAAAATTTCAAGGGTTTTGGTATTGGCTCCTCATACCGACGATGGCGAGTTGGGCGCGGGTGGCACGATACACCGGTTCATTCAGGAAGGAAAAGAAGTTCATTACGCTGCATTCAGTACGGCTGAGGAATCTGTACCCAAAGGCTTTGCTCCCGACGTACTCAAAACTGAGGTCCGAGCTGCCACACTCGCCTTGGGTATTCCCGCATCGCAACTGCACATCAAGAATTATGCGGTGAGAAAACTTAACTACGTGCGGCAAGAAATCCTTGAAGACCTTGTCGCTCTCAAACGGTCCCTTGTACCCGATTTGGTATTTATGCCTTCTATGAACGACCTACATCAAGATCATGAAACAGTTGCTAAAGAAGGGCTAAGAGCTTTCAAAGATACTTGCATATTGGGGTACGAACTTCTCTGGAATAATTTGAATTTTAATACTTCCTGCTTTGTAAAGCTCAGCTGGGACAATGTTGAAGCAAAAAGCAGGTCTCTGCAAGAATATGCGTCCCAATCGGGCAAAGACTACATGAGCCGGGAATTTATCTTTGCACAAGCAAAAACTCGTGGCGTCCAGACACGCGCTGAATACGCGGAAGCCTTCGAGGCCGTGCGGTGGATCATCTGAATCATGAGAAAGAAATGGCGTACCCTGTTTTTGCTCGACAATTCATTCGTGTTTGACAAAAGGGTCTACCTCGAGGCCAAATCATTGGTAAAGCAAGGCCACCAAGTTATATTGGTCGCCGTGAAGCAGGCAGGATTACCAACGCAAGAAACCCGTGATGGTATTGAAATCCATCGCCTCTTAGACCGCAGTTTCAACGACCTTAAGAAGCCCAGATGGTTTCCAACAAATGCTAAAATGCTCTCTGACAAGTTTTCTTTCGACACAGTGCATGCGCATGACCAAGCTATGTTTTACCTCGGAGTTCAAATTAAAAAGCGGAAGCCAAAGGTCAAATTGATCTATGATTCGCACGAATTATTTCACGAATGGCCAGTGAATCTTCACGACGGTAAAGACCTTTGGTTGAAAGCTAAAACCATTGTGGTCAGGAAACTAGAAATACTGCGTGAAAAGCGAAATGGCAAACACATCGATCGCTTGATTACTGTCAATGATTCGCTAGCCGATAACCTTACGAGCTACTTCTTATTGAAGCAGCCCGCACTTTCTTTAAAGAATCTTCCCGAACGCGTAGCATCCGTTGACAAAACCCAAATATTACGAGAAAAGTTTTCCATCCCCGAAGACCATAAGATCATTGTCTATTTCGGGAAGAATGTTTATTTACGTAGCCTGAACATAGAACAAGTATTTCATGAATTTAAGGATGTATCCAATGTGTCCTTTGTTTTCATCTGCTCGCTCAATGCGGTGGCGCGGGAGGTAATGGAATACATAAAAGCAAAAGGATACAAGCACATATATTTTCACGACCTCATTTCCCCGGAGGATATCCAACGTTATTTGGGTTCGGCGGATGTGGGCCTGCTTTCGACTTGGAATAAAAAGGACAAGTCCTATTGGCTGGCTTTGGGAAACAAACTCTTCGATTACATCCGCGCCGGCATTCCGGTGTTGACTACTCAGCAACCTGAATACAAACGCATTATCGACGATTTTGCTTGTGGTATTGCTGTAAATCCTGACATTTCTGGTGCCTATCTCGAAGGATTTCGTATGATTGAAAACGATATCGATACATTCGCGGAAAAAAGTCGTCAGGCTGCTGATGTTTTGTGCTGGGAAAATGAAGAACACAAGTTGATTGAACTTTACGAAAGTCTCTAAAATGTCAAATATCTGTGCCATTCATCAACCGAATTTCCTGCCATGGACGGGTTATTTTCACAAAATGGCCAAGGCTGATGTTTTCGTGTTTCTGGACAATGTGGATATTGTAACAGGAAGTTCAACGGCAATTACTCATAGAACTCGAATTTTGAGCCCGCAAGGACCACTTTGGCTGAGCGTTCCCTTGGAAAAAGGAAGATCGAAACACATTAATCTATACAGGATCAAGGAAGCTCCATGGAGGGAAAAAATGCTTAAAACGGTTCAGCAATTTTATGCTAAGGCGCCCAACTTTAACGAAGTTTATGCACTGTTTAAAAATTGTCTTCAATTTGATTTGAACGATTTGGCAAGTTTCAATATCCATGGCATCAAAACAATTGCCAATTATCTAGGAATTCATACGCGTATGATCAGGGCATCAGAGCTACCTGTTCAATCTGCGGATCGAAGCCAAAGAATCGTAGACATTTGCCTTGTGTTAAAAGCAAACTCTTACATCTCTGGTAAAGGAGGTCTTGGCTATCATGACGTAGTAGTATTTGAAACTTCTGGTGTTCAGATTCTTCACCGTCCTTTTGTACATCCCAAATACATTCAACAGCATAACACGCCGTTCGAACAAGGGCTGAGTATTTTTGATGTCTTATTCAATATTGACCAACCCAAAGCCTTGTTTTCGGAAAATCAACAATAATGAAAGCAAGGGAGGCAAGGGTCATTTTTATGGGGTACAGCATAGGTGGTGGCCACACTATGCAAACCCTTATCGAACTAGAAGCGCATTTGGTGGGAATCATACTTCCCAAATCGGCACCTCCTGAGAAAAATGAGGAGGTCTTAAGGCTAGCTGGCGAACAAATACCAGTATTTTATTCGAATAAACCCGGGGCTGAATTAATTAGAACCGTAAGTGCTTTGAAGCCTGATTTAATCATTGTCAACTCCTTCCCATATCTCCTACCGTCTGAATTCATAGAAATTCCATCTATGGGCTGCATCAACCTGCATGGTGCATACCTGCCTAGTTACAGGGGCGCACACGTGCTACAATGGGCAATAATAAATGGCGAAACCGAAACGGGTATTACGCTACATCATATTGATGCTGGAATGGATACGGGTGATATAATCGCTCAAAAGAAGGTTCCTATTATGTATGAAGATACCGCCGTCACTTTAAGGGAGCGCATCTATACGGAAGGTGATAAACTACTACGATCTTTGTGGCATCAAATTGAAAATGGCACTGCGCCCCGAATTCCGCAGGATGATTCTGAATCAAGCGTTTACCACAAGAGAATTGAAAAGGACGGTAAAATTGATTGGACCAAATCATGCTTTGAAATCCATAATTTAGTGCGCGCCATGGTTCCACCTTGGCCGGGAGCATTTTGCGCTCACCATGGTGCAGAAGTCAAAATTCATTACGGTGCGGTGTCAAAAGAAAATTTCTTCAAAAATAGCATTCCAGCTTTGCCGGGTAAAATTGTTTCAGTAAGCTCTTTCGAAGTTGTTGTCGAATGCGGGACAGGCTTTTACTCTGTCTTGGTAGCATCATTCAACTTAAATAGCATTTCGGACTTTCACACTTTTTTTAAGGAGGGAGATGTGCTTCAATGATTCAGTAAAGCTTCTAGAATTGCATATATTTCAATTTAATAAACCATCAATCAAAATGAATGATAGTTTTAAATATAACTGTCTAAGACTTCTTTTTCCGAATTTACAAATATTATGTTCGAAGGCTTTAATTGCGAAATAAGTCGTTTTCGGAAGTTATCGGGCAGCTCTAGTATGTTCATCAAAGAAAGTACATTGACTTTTGCAGGCAGTTTTAACGTTGCAGAATATACTCCAATGACTAGTTGAGCTGAATCCATTAATAATTCGGCAGGTATTTTAGGTTCAATAACCTTAAATAATTTTAATTCTTCAAGTGGTGAGAAAGTGGTATGAGGCTTAATTTGAACAACACGGCCAAGTGCTTTTTTAAAACCTTGAAAGTTGAACACATTTACGGGCAGCGGTTCGAATCTAAGGAAGTTGCTGCATTATCGATCTTCGAGTGGATCGAGCCAAGTTACAACCACAATCGCGGACACTCCGCTTTAGGAAATAGCACAATCCAAGAGTTCAATAAAATAGCACAAATCAAAAATGCCGCTTAACTTTTTGTCCAGAAAATCATTGCAAGTCCATACCTTTGTATTTTCCGATAACAACCTTTTCCATTCTCTGAATGGACGAAACCACATTTTCTCTTGGCCTTTCCCAAATATGTCGCTCTGTAAGAGTAATTAGTGCATGTCATTGAAAAGAATTTTTTTTAAGGACTCGTTGCTGTATGGTGCTACGTCTTACCTAAGTGTACTCGCCGGAATAATACTTACACCAATTTATACCAGATTTTTCAGCAAGGAAGAATATGGCATTATGGATCTGGTAAATACCTGGAATACATTCATGCTACTGCTCATTCCATTAGGACTCACTACCGCTATGGTAAGGCTTTACTATGACTATAGCGAGAATACACAGCTGAAAAGAACGAACCTCGGCACTCTACTCTTCGCATTAATGGTTTCATCTTTACTCTTTGTTCTGGTTTCATGGCTTTTGAATGACTTTCTTAGGAGTTCATACTATAGTGAAGAAACGAGTCAACTGCTTATTAACCTTTCGTATGGCATTGTAGTATTCAATGTAATCACAGGGTATTTTCAGTCGCTTAACCGTGTTGAGTTCAATCTCAAACACTATCTGACCATTCAGGTCATACCTTTTTTTATTCTGGTTATTCTTGGTTACTATCTTTCAATAAGTCTCAACTATAGGATAAGCGGTTTTTTCTATGCTGGATTCGCATCCTCTTTGACGGGGTTGATACTGGCGCTCATCTTGGGTCACAGGCAGATCTACTTCAGTTTTGATTTTAAAGCCCTGCGTGGCGCTTTGAAGTACTCGGTTCCGTTACTAATTGTTCTCGTATTTCTAAAGTTCACTTCTATTGTGGACCGAATCATCATTACACATCTGATGGATTTACAATCAGTGGGCGAATTTTCCATAGTAACGCGTATTTCTTCACTTTTTCAATTGGCCATCAGTTCATTTGCAGTTGCATGGATACCTTACGCGATGTCTGTTATTCATCATGGTAAACGAAATTCTATCTATGCGGATGCTTTTCGTTACTATCTTACAGGATTTAGCCTGGTTGCTTTACTTATCACTCTCTTCAGCAAAGAGATTATAATATTCTTTGCGCCTGATTATTTGAATGTAGAGGCACTGGTGTACTTTATGCTCCCCACAACCCTCATAGGAGGTCTCGCCCACTTTATGGGTCTCGGGATTATCGTTAGTAAAAAGTCAAGCTACTTTATAATTTCTGCGCTGATCTCGTTCGTTATCAATGTTTCGGTAAGCTATATACTTGCCTTGTATCTGGGTCTTTATGGTATTGTAATCGGAAGCTTTGTGGCGATCCTGAGTTGGGTTCTTATTGAGTACCGCATTAGCCACCATCTTGCAGGCATTGTATATCAGGTAAGATATATACTTTTTTCACTCCTTGGATTGGGCTTTTTGAGTGTTTTAACTTTCTTATTTAACCAGCTTGAAATCAGTTGGATGACTAGCATACCCATTAAATTTTTATTTTTATTATTAACAGCATTATTTGCGTGGCGAAGCAGGATGGTGAGACGGGCGGTAGCTCAACTCCTAAGAAGAAAGCCCTGAGTTGACCTTCAAAACAACCCACAGTTCCATATTCTGAGTAAATTTGGGCAATTCTGGTTTTAAACCTACCTTCTCCAGACTAAAAATGAGCAAACCTGAACTCATCAGCTTCAACAAACTCGGAGACCCTTCAGTTGGTTACATCTCAGTTGCTGAATCACTTACCAATGTTTCTTTTGAGATAAAGCGCGTCTTTTATACCTACTACACACCTGAAGAAATTGTAAGAGGTCGTCACGCGCATCACAATACAGAAATGTTATTGATTGCAGTATCAGGAAGAATCATCGTAAATACTGAAATGCCCAATGGCGATTTATCCGTTTTCACACTGGATAAACCCAATATAGGAGTTTATCTTCCGAAGTACTGCTGGCATACAATGCAATACAGCCACAATGCCGTGCAGTTAGTATTGGCTTCAACTCTTTACAGCGAACAGGATTATATTCGCGACTACACCATTTTTAAAGCACTGGCTCCAAAATGATACACCAACTTGCCGATGTGCAAAGCACTCAAATTGGCGAAGGAACAACCATTTGGCAATACGCAGTAATTCTCAAAGGGGCACAATTGGGAAGCAACTGTAATATCAATTGCCATACTTTTATAGAAGGTGAAGTAAGTTTAGGCAATCGGGTGACTGTAAAAAGTGGAGTATATCTTTGGAATGGTGTAACAGTAGAAGATGATGTCTTTATCGGGCCAAATGCCACTTTTGTCAATGACCGATATCCGCGCTCAAAGCACCGGCCTGCAGAATTTGAAAAGACCATTCTCGGGAAAGGATGCAGTATTGGAGCCAATGCTACCTTGCTGCCTGGAATCAACATTGGGAAGTATGCAATGGTTGGTGCCGGGAGTGTAGTCACAAAAAGCGTAATGGATTATCAATTGGTAGTTGGTAACCCGGCCAGGTTTATAGGGTGGGTCAACGAGCGCGGTGAGCGCCTGATTGAAGATGGCAATATTTTGGTAGATTCAGAAGGGACGATGTACCAACTTGTATCAGGCAAACTAATTAAGACAAAATGATTCCTTATTTAGATCTGAAAAGAATCAATTCACGTTTCGAGCAAGATTGTCTTAACGCAATTACGGAAGTTTACAAATCCGGTTGGTATATCCTTGGCAAACAAGTGGAATCATTCGAGACTTCATACGCAGAGTTTAACAATGTATCTCATTGCATAGGAGTTGCCAATGGACTGGATGCCATTATTTTATCATTAAGGGCATTAGACATTGGACCGGGGGATGAAGTAATCGTTCCATCAAATACCTATATTGCCACTTGGCTTGCAGTAACTTACGTTGGTGCTAAACCAATTCCGGTGGAACCCAGACTTGATACCTATAACATCAACCCGAAATTTATTGAAGAAAAGATTGCCCCAAAAACAAAAGCGATAATCCCGGTAAATTTATATGGCCAGGCGGCAGAACTTGCTGAGAT
Organism: Flavobacteriales bacterium; assembly: GCA_038207425.1. Classification (GTDB taxonomy): domain Bacteria; phylum Bacteroidota; class Bacteroidia; order Flavobacteriales_D; family Cryomorphaceae; genus JBBQZU01. The sequence goes on from JBBQZU010000034.1 coordinate 8,185, forward strand.
CTGTGAAATAGCGGCTAAATATGGGCTTTTCGTTGTAGAAGATAATGCCCAAGCTCAGGGCGCCGAGTACTTAGGAAGAAAAACAGGCTCCTGGGGACATATCAATGCAACGAGCTTCTATCCCGGAAAAAATCTGGGAGCATTGGGCGATGCCGGCGCAATCACAACACAAAGCGATGAACTTGCGTCGAGGGTTAAGGTTTTACGGAATTACGGGTCGCAGGTAAAATACTACAATGAGCTGCAGGGAATTAATAGCCGACTTGACGAAATTCAGGCAGCAATTCTTAAACTCAAACTTGATAAACTCCATGCTGACAATGCTGATAGGGCAAAGCTGGCAGCCGAATACTTCTCTGAATTAAAAGGCGTAGGCGATATTGAAATGCCGGTTATTGCAGAAGGATCAAGTTCGGTTCATCATATATTTTCTTTAAGGAGCAGTCATAGAGATGAATTGCAAAAGCATCTTGATCGCAAGCAGATCGGCACACTTATACACTATCCTGTACCGCCACACCTTCAGAAAGCCTATGCACAGCTAGGGCACAAACGAGGTGATTTCCCAATAGCTGAAGCTATAGCCAATACATCTTTGAGTATTCCACTATTTCCTGGCATTACTCCATCAGAGCAGCAACATATTATTTCTGCCATTAAAGAATTTTACTGAGAATCTGGCGTGTACGACCTTTTTGGAAAATTATTTTTTACAGTTGTTCTCAATGGGCTCTCTGTGCTATCTATACTAGGGATGCCTACCTTATGGCTATTGCGCAAATTTCGAATCAACAAAATCATTTCCTTCGCTTTGTCAGGGAAAAAGATAAGAATTCTATTCCTTGAAAATCAGCCTCCTATACACGCTGGTGCAAAATTCAGGGTGGAAGTGGTAGCTGAGAGACTAAGGAAGGAGAACTTTCATATAAATGTTCATTATCCTTTCACAGTTTCAGAATTCGAGCGCCTTTCAGATTCAAAGGGCCGAAACTATCTCATGGCTCAGATGCTTTTCAAAAAAGTTGTTATGATTCTCAAATCATTCTCTTATGATTTGGTCATCGTGAGGAGAGAATTGCTGCATAATTGTGAATACGGGGGATTGCTGTTTGAAAAGTTACTACTTACAGCTCAATCTAACGTAATACTTGATATGGATGATTTTATGCCATTTCAAAAACTTAATTTCCCATATGAAAGTAGCCTGTTTTCAAAAATCAATCGCTATGTCCCGAAGAAAACAACGAAGGTTTTCGGCCTTTATCAATATTATACTTTAGCACTAGATAGTTTTGGCAAGAACATAAGCGCCTATTGCCAAAAAACAGCATTGAAGAGATATCACGTTTTTCCGATGTGCATAGACTATCCAGATTTGAGAAGGAATTATACAGCTTCTTCCGGTATTAGAAGAGTTGGTTGGATTTCCCGAGCTGGTCATTTCCCGCGCTTAGAAAGAATCATTCAGCAGTTGAATAAGGTGTATGACCAAATCTCTTTTGAGCTGGTCGTAATTGCCGATAAACCTTTTCATTCTGATAAGCTTAGAGTTCCGATAACCAATATTGCCTGGAACAGGGAAACTGAAATCGAGAATATACTTTCTTTAGATTTTGGAATTGCTCCAATTTTTGTTGGTCCCGATGAAATAGAAGTAAAGGGCACTTTTAAGCTCATCCAATACATGGCCTTAGGTGTAGTGCCGCTTGTATCAGACCTGCCTTATTCAAGAGCGCTCATTGAGCACGGAAAGGATGGGTTTCTAATTGCAGACGATGACCAATGGGCTGATATCCTGATTTATGGACTAGGACTTACCAATGATGAATTGTATCAAATAGGCAATAGAGCTTTTGAAAATTCAAGATTATCCCATCACATTGACAATAACATAAGTGCCCTGCGAGACTTCTACCTTAATATATGTGATTGATAACCGTGCTTATGATCGAGGTATTTGATTACTTTTCAATAATGGTTTGTCTAAATAAAGTCAAAGTTGCAGTATACAATAAGCATTTGATTATCTACATTTAGGTGTTCCAATTTCATGGTTATTATGATTTTAAAGCTATCGCTTTCATTTCTTTTATTGATTCTGTCAAATTTTGGCATTTTGGCTCAAGGCAGCCTCGTATCTCCTAGCGATGGATTGGTTCAAACCTCAAATTTGATTCAATTTGAATGGAACGAAAAAATAAATGGATCCCCCTATAGGTTGGTTGTGGATAACGCAACAACAAATGATAACTTTTTGGATTTAATGATTACAGGTACAGATACCACTCTAACTCTTGCTGCTGGACACTATTCATGGCGCGTACTTCCTACAGGTGATGCGTTTTCTTCTTTAAGAACTTTTCGTATCGTATCCCCTCAATCACTGGAGGGCACCGTATTTTGGATAACTGCCGATAATGTTTTGTTAGATGGAAACAATAGAGTGGAAACATGGTTGGATCTGACAGGAAATAATAGACATTTCACACAAAGTATTTCAGCAAGGCGCGGTTTATTGTTGGCTTCTTCCACCGTTTTTAATGCCGAACCAGTTGTAGACTTTGTTGCAACTCAACAACATTTTTATAACGGCCCGAATTTGTCATTTCTTTCAGCAGGTGAAGTGTTTGCTGTTTTCAGGTTGAAAACCTATCCGGCACCAACGAGCCCTACAAGTGGTATTTGGACATTTGGAACCGGTACTTTAAATGATCATTTTCCCTTCACAGACGGGGTAATATATTCCGGCTTTGGTCGATCAACAAGGTTTACCGTCGGAAATCCCAGCAGCACATTTATACTGACCAACCCATTTGTGCTAAATATAACAACCGCCAGTCAGTTTCGTTTCAGAATTAACGGAACCACAACATTTACCAATTCTGCTGGGGTAACCGGTTTTACATCTACACCGTTATTTGGCAAGTCTCTTCAAAACCACCAACTGAATGCTTTTTTTGCTGAGATGATTCTATTTGACTCAGAATTGAGCATCGAACAGAGGTCTGTAGTTAATGATTACTTATACCATAAATACGCACCGCCGGTGAATCTCGGTGCTGATGTGACAATTCCATACGGTTTTTGTCCAGTTCTTTTAAGCGCTGAAAAACCTTTTTACACAAATTATTTATGGAGTTCCGGTCAAACATCCTCAAATATTCAAGTTTCTCAGAGCGGTAATTATTGGGTAGAAGTTACAAATAATTTCGGGCGCGTCTCTCGTGATACAGTTCGGGTAACATATCCCGGTATATTTCAGTTTTCAGATTCTATTATTTGCGGAGGTTCCGAGATAATCATTGGCCCCGGACTAGATGGGAATTACACCTATCTGTGGTCAAATGGTGAATCCACTCCTCAAATTTCAATTAATACTTCAGGTCAATACAGTGTGACGGTAACAGATAATTCCAGCTGCTCAAGAACATCTAATACATTTCAGATAACTGTTGACGATTTTCCAAACTCCTTAAATCTTGGCGGTAGTGCATCTCTGTGTTCTGGCAACTCTATTGATGGTACTATCCCGGGGGTAAGCGATATTTTTTACCTATGGAATACAGGCTTCCTAGGGCCTGTATTGACGATATCCGAAAGTGGAACCTACTGGTTACAAGCTACTAATGTAAATAGTTGCATAGCGACAGATACAATTGAAGTTCTGGTTATCGGAGTATCGCCCAATGTGCTTTTTGATGCTCCCAACAACTGTTTGGGCACGCCCAGTTCGTTTACCAATATTTCTGTAATTCCAGATGGTAGCACAATTACCGATCTAACCTGGATCATCGATGGTGTTTCGTTTCAAGATGAAATTGTAAGTGTAATATTTGAAAGTGCAGGAGAAAAATCTTTCAGTCTATATTTAGAACTTGATAACGGCTGTAATAATCTCGCTTTTGGCACGACTACTGTGTTTCCAACACCCACATTGTCGATATCCAGCGCCGAAGAAGCTTGTATTGAAGTGCCTTTTATCGCAAATATCACAGCATCGATTCCTTCTCCCGATTCAATTTTGCTAATTGTGTGGATCGTGAATAGCGAAGCTGTTGGTGATACTCCTGAATTATCATATATCTTTCAGGATACAGGAAATTTTGTTCTTACCGCATCGGCAATCTCCCAATTTGGCTGCCAATCATCTACTTCTTCAAACGTGATGGTATTGAGTTCCGCTGAACCTTCTGATTCATTTACATTAGTTAATCCTTACAATGCGTACTCAACCACTGAGCAAACAATAGTTTTTGAATGGAATGAAAGTCCTGGAGCAATTTCTTATACTCTTGAATTAAGCAACGATTTAGGCTTTACGGAACCCACCACCTTTGAAGTTTTTGGCACAAACTTGAGTATTGATTGGTCCTCCAATGGACTTTTCTACTGGCGTGTCTCGGCCTTTAATCTTTGCAACATCCCTCGTCTTAGCAATACACGTTCCTTTACTAAATTCAGCATAAGCGAATTAAATGAAGTGCAATTTTGGATAAATGCCAGTAGTTATACTCCTTCAATTTCAGGGAGGGTTTTAAACTTAATCGACTTAAAGTCGCAGCTTCCAGTATTTAGCCAATTAACTGCTTCGCAACAACCTTTTCCACTCGCTAGCTGGACAAATCTTAATGAAATGCCCGTTCTTGATTTTATATCAACGCAGCAGCATTCACTTAATGGTCCTGACTTAAGCAGTTTGAATGAAGGCGAAATCCTTTCAATTGTTCAACTCAAAACTTACCCACCGAGTACCAGTGTGGCTGGAGGAATATGGACATTTGGAACTTCCAGCCAACATGATTTCTTTCCTTTTACTGATGGAAATATATACAGCGGTTTTGGGCGTGATACAAGGTTCACAATCCCTAATCCGAGTAACAACTTCAATATGACTGCCCCCTTGTTGTTAAATTTCCGCTCAGGCAGCTCATTTTCATTTTATATCGGTATTAACGAAGTATTTTCTAATACCGGAGGTGCTGTAGCATTCCCTTCAAACTCTCTTTTGGGGCGCTCTTTGGGTAATCACCATTTAAACGGATACTTTGCTGAAGCAATCATGTTTAACAGAACTCTTACCTCGTCAGAAAGATCATTTTATCAGAATTATCTTTTCAATAAATACGCTCCTCCTGTAAATCTCGGTCAGGATATCGTCATTCCTTACGGCTTTTGTACAATCACACTGGATGCAGGTGAACGTTTTGCAAGCTATCAGTGGAGTACCGGGGAAACAACCCAAACTATAGATGTAATTTCAACCGGAACCTATTCCGTCACAGTAGTTGATATTTTTGGAAGAACGAGTACTGACGAAATAAAGGTGACCTTTCCGGGTAAATTTTTAACCAGCGATTTCTTCGTTTGTATTGGCGACACATTCGTGTACGAAACCCAACTGCCAGCGGATGGCTATAGCTTTCTTTGGAATACAGAAGAAGAAACGCCTTCAATCGCAATTTCAGAAGGAGGTCAGTTTAGCGTAACGGTATCCGATACAATTGGCTGCACCTTCACTTCGCCCATAGTAACAGCCACCATAGACTACTTCCCAGAAACTTTAGCCCTCGAACAACTCCCCACCTTCTGCCTCGGCAACACCCTCTTCCTATCATCCGGAGCAGAAGAAGCCGAAACCTACCTTTGGAGCACCGGCTCTACCGACCCCATCATCACCCCTGCCGTGGATGGCACGTATTGGGTAGAAGCCACCAATGCCAATGGCTGCGTGGGTCGTGATACCGTAGAAGTGGTGATTGCGGGCGTGGCTCCCACGGCGGCATATACCGTTAGCCCCCCCTGCGCTGCAACCGAGCTTACCTTTGCCGATGCCACCGTACCCGAAGGAAGCACCATTACCGCCTGGCAATGGGATTTTGGCGTAAGCACCGCCACCACCCCCACGGCCACAGCCACCTTCCCCACCGTGGGCCAATACCCCATCGCCCTCACCGTAACACTTAGCAACGGCTGCACTGGCACCCTGCGCGATACCATTGCGGTAAACTACCTGCCACTTGTAAACTTCACCGCCCCCGTGGTATGCGCCGGCAGTGAAGTAATTTACGAAAGTGTAAGCGCCGTGCCCGGGGGCGTGCCCATCACCGCATGGGCGTGGACCTTCGGCAATGGCACCACCGATACAGGGGTACTCGGCAGCACCGTATTTGCCGGTACAGGCCCCAATACCGTAACCCTCACCGTGGTGAGCGCCCAGGGTTGCAGTGCCACGCTTTCGCGAAATATTGAAGTGCTCGGTAGCCCTGTTCCCGATTTCGATTTCACGACAGTATGCATCAGCCAGCCTACGCTCTTTACAGAAAATGTGGACGTGAGCCAAAGCGGCCCGGTGTTTTACAACTGGCAGTTTGGCAACGGCTTCTTCAGCAATTTCCCCAATACAAGCCACCTGTACAGCAACCCGGGTGTGTATGAGGTAACGCTAACCACCACAGGCAATAACGGCGGCCTCACAGGCTGCGCGGCATCCATCACCCGGCAGGTGGCGGTATACCCCGCTCCCATCGCACAGGCCGGTTTTGAAGGCGCTTGTCTTGGCGAGGCCGCGCTCTTCACCGACCTTACCAACCCCGTGGCGCTGGGCGGTGTGCCTGATGCCATCGCCACACGGCTATGGACGGTGGGGGGTTTCCCTTCCGGAAATGCAGCGGTACAGCCCTACCCGGCCGATGCTGTAGGTACATTTACGGCAGCGATGCAAATTACCACAGGCGCTGGTTGCACGGCAACCACATCGGGATCGTTCAGCGTACTGCCCACGCCTGTGGCGGCTTTTGAACTCGAGCTGCCCATAGCCGCTCCGCCATTTGCGCTTACGCCAATCAACCTTTCGGTAAATGCCGAAGAATCGCGCTGGACCGTGAACGGTACCTATATCGGTGAGGGCAGCAGTCCGGAATTGTTTTTCGCGGAAGTGGGAAACTACGTGGTGCAACTCGTGGCCAGCAGCGGCGAAGGATGCGCGGATACCCTTGTGAAGGGATTTTTTGTGGTGGAACCGATGTTCGATCTGGAAATCAGGGAAGTTACCACTATAGAAACGGACAACAAGCTCCGCATATTTACCGTGCTGAGCAACCGCGGCAATGTGCCCATCAACGGTTTCGACATGGATGTGCAGGTGGGGCTTTCGCCAAATGTATTTGCGAAAAGCGACCTTACCATCCCACTGGGTGCCACAATGCCCTATACCCTGCCGCTTATTTTCGACCGTACTTCCGATTTTACCATGCCCTATGTATGCGTGGAAGTGAGCAATCCGGGGGGCATACTCGACCCAGGGGGCAGTTTTACAGAAACAGACCTGAGCAACAACCGCCTTTGCGCGGGGTTGCCCATCAGTGCACCTGTGTACGTGCCGCCCTACCCCAACCCGGCGGGCACGGATGTGAATTTCGGCATCATACTCACCACCGCGGGCCCGCTTTTGCTGGAAATATATGACGCGCAGGGCAAGCAGGTGCGCAGTTTCAGTAAGCAGATGAATGCCGGCTATACGCTGCATACCATTCCCGTGCACGATTTTATGGAGGGGATGTATATGGTAAGGTATGCGTTTGGGGGTGATACGCAGACGGTGAGGTTTGTGGTTGCGAGGTAGTTGGTAATGGTTAATGGTTAATGGTTAATGTGTTGGTGTGCCTGACAGCGGCTTTTTTTTTTGGGTTTTTGGTTTTTAGGCCAGGTGGGGTTTGCCCTTGCCCTGACAGGGGCTTTAAGCGTTCCTACAGGCCAGCCCTGTCTGTGGCATGGTGGTGTCTTTGGTTTTTGGTTTCAAATATCGCGGATGAATAAACCTTCTAATCACCGATAACAGTGAGCGGAATTAGGGTGCGGTCAAAGACCCAAGAACCAAATCTTATCCCAAAAACTCCACTCGATTGCGCCCGTGTTAAGATTGATCCTTGTTTTGGAAATTCACTGCGGCGCTTACGTGCGTGGCGCTTATAGTCCACGGCTGCGCCGTGGGTTATGAATATTCAGCCCCTTCAGGGCCGCCAGTTGATGTTGAAATTCATCGGAATACCGAATCCATTGCAATGCGGAATCCATAGGAATGCCGAGTCCATATACCGAATCCGTTGCAATGCGGAATATATAAAACCGGAGAGTTGCTCTGCGGGCAGTTCCCTCTACGGAGACGGATGGCTGACGCGTAGGGCTGGAAGCAGGAATATCTTAAACCCGGAAAACTGAACCAAAAACCAGAAACCATTCGCCAAAAACCAAAAGCCTTTTTCGACCCTGGACTAAAAAACCCACGAACCAGCGAAATAGCGCCAAACAAAACATCACTTTGCAATCACAAACTTCTCAACGGCCCTTACGCCATCGGCGATATACTGACAGATGTAGACACCATTTGGCAAATGACCCCCATCGAAGTTGAAGATATAGGCCTGCCCTGGCTCGGTAACCCGGTCGAGCAATACCTGCACGCTTCTGCCTTGCATATCGAAAACTTCCAGGCGGGCGTAGCTTGAGTGGGCAGGTGTAAGGTGTATGGTGGTCATTGCTTCTGTAAGACTTGGCACTACCCTTACTGATGCTGCTTCGGGTATGGTATTGCTGAAGGTTAGGTTCGCGCCGTTGTTGGTGTCACAACCCGATGCCAGATCGCCTGAGGAGTGCACAAATGTGACTCCATCGAGCTTTAGTGTGTAGGCTACTCCCTGGTCTTCGGCCTGATCGTTGCCAACATAAAGGAGGCTGTCGCCGGCTACCGACAAGATGAAGTTGCCATTATCAAGCAATGCCAAGCCCGTGCTGCCATGGTGGATGTTGCCCAGAAAAATGTTCGGTTCACCGAGTATTACTTCATAGGCTGCCGGAGGTGTAGCACTCGCCAAAAATAGGCGGCCATCAGCACCAAATGCCAGATCGCCACTGCCCACTTGGGCATTTGAAAATATCTCAGCTTCTTCGGTGTTTGGTTGATACCAGTATACTTTGTTGCTTTCTTCGCTGCATGCATATATTCTGCCGTCAGCGCCGCATACTGCTCCGCTAAAGCCTGCAACTCCTGTGGCCACGATAAGCGAAAAACCCAAAGAACCATTGGGAATACTTACGTCCAGCGCTTGGTAAAGCGGTGATGTTTCTCTTATAAGATATAACTGCTCATTGGGCAAATTACAGGATATACTCACCTTTTGATTCACCGTTTTAATCCAAACCATATTGGCATGGAAAGTAAATTTATTGAGAAACAACTCATAAATATCGGTGCTGTTTGTGCCGCTATGATTCGCTAGGAAATAGCGGCAGACAACTTCTTTTTCGGGGTCTGTTAAGCCCGCGAGCTCAGGCGCAATTGTGCCTGTGTATGTAGTGTAAGTATTTGCTTTCAGATCATGTGCAGAAATTTGCATGATGGCAGCAAGAAAGAAGCAGGTAATTGAAGTAGAGCGCAACATAGTGATTGGATTTAGTGATGTGTAAATAACCGATGGACTGCACGTTTAACACGCTCAGACTCCTTATCAAACGTATGACTTTAAAGCGGATTTTTATTATAAACTGGGAAATTTGCTACATCCTTAATTTAAAATACATATTACATCTTACAACAGTCTGTGGTCAATAGGAACAAAGTGCCGGCATTGGGCATAATGAATGCTACAGCGACGCGGGGAATGAACCGCTAAAAATCCCATCTTTACACCCATGTCGGTTGTATCACATTTATCGGGTTTGCAGATTCCATCGCCTTTGCAGCACCTGCCTTTCGCGCTGCTTAATGAGCGCGGCATAAACCTGTATATCAAGCGCGATGACCTGATACACCTTGAGATTTCAGGCAATAAGTGGCGTAAACTTCGGCTCAATATCGAAAAGGCTCAGCAAAAAGGACACGACACCCTCCTCACTTTTGGCGGCGGGCACAGCAACCACATAGCTGCAACTGCCGCTGTTGGTGAGATGTGCGGCATGCGCACCATTGGGATCATCCGCGGGCTGGATGCCGATCTTTCAAACCCCACGCTCACTGCCGCTGCACATAAAGGCATGCAAATACACCGCATCTCGCGCGAAGAGTATGCTTTCAAAAACGACTGGTCATGGGTGAAATCGCTTGAGCATGAGCATGGCGCCTTCTACCCCATCGCCGAAGGGGGCGCGAACTACCTTGGTGTGCAGGGTTGTATGGACATCATGCGCGAAATTGACCAGCAAGCCCACCGTATTTTTGTGGCCTGTGGCACGGGCACTACGCTGAGCGGTATGGCTTTGGCCAATATAAAAGGTGTCGCGCTATATGGGGTATCGGCGCTGAAAGGTGGCGCATTCTTGCGCGATGAAGTGCGCAGGAATCTGCATACCGTGATAGGCGATGATGAAACTGAAGAAATGATGATGGAGCAAGTGCACCTGCTCACGGAGTATCATTTTGGCGGGTATGCCAAAACTACTCCCGCGCTGATTGCGTTTATGCGCCGCTTTCGCGAAATGACGGGAATAATTACCGACCCTGTATATACCGCCAAAGCGGCATTTGCCCTGGAGCAGGAAGCCCTGAAAAAGCCGCCGGCAGGCCCTGAAAACTGGGTGCTGCTGCACACCGGTGGATTGCAAGGTATTGAGGCGATGGAAGCAAGAATCGGGGAAGCGATTTACCCGGATTGTTGAATTCACAGACTTTTGTCAATAACCCTGCGTTTAAAGTCGGTAGCCTACCTGAATGCCACGCTATCTTTGAATGTTGAGCGGATTAGAACCGCGTAAATTTTGTTTACAACATGTTAAGAACTACCATAGCTGCCCTTTGTCTTACCTTTTCGCTTGCATCAAGCACTGCGCAGGCGGGCGATCCTGCAAAGAAAATGACCCGCTCAGAGTACATCGGCACATGGAAAGATGTGGCTGTGAAGAATATGCGCGTGCATGGGGTTCCGGCAAGCATTACCCTGGCGCAGGGCATACTCGAAAGTGGTGATGGCAACAGCCGCCTGGCGCGCGAAGGCAATAACCATTTTGGTATTAAGTGCCATGACTGGACCGGGGCTAAAATGTACCACGACGATGATGCAAAGGGCGAGTGCTTCCGCAAATACAAAACGGCGCAGGAGAGTTTTGAAGACCACAGTCATTTCCTGCAAAAGTCGCGCTACGCATCGCTCTACGAGCTGAAACCCGACGACTACAAAGCCTGGGCGCACGGACTCAAAAAAGCGGGCTATGCAACCAATCCCAAATACCCGGAGTTGCTCATACGCATTATTGAAGAGAACAACCTTACAGCCTTCGACAGGGAAGCCATGAGCGGTAAGCCTGCGAAGAAACCCGCTACCAAAAAACCAAAAGGCGATACAGAGGAGATTGTACTTGAATTTGGCGGAAGCATACCGCAACTACTGAGCGATAATAATATACGCTACATCGTTGCATCGCAGGATGTAACAGCAGAGAACCTTGCACAAAACCTGAATATGGGTCCGTGGCAGATACGCAAATACAACGACCTCAGTAAAAATGAGAAGATAGCCGCCGGCACCCACGTGTACTTGCAGCCTAAGCGAAATAAATCGGCAGGGGTGGCAAGCCACAAATTGCTGAAAGGCGAAACATTGCGCGATGTATCGCAGCAGTATGGGGTGAAAATGAGTAAAATATTAAAATACTCAGGCTTTGGGAAAAACTACAGCCCTGTGGCGGGCGATATGCTAAAGTTGAAGTAAGGCTGCTTACTCACCAGGCTCGATGCGGAATTGCTTCACGCGAAAAACATTTGATTCCTTTTTCAGGAAAAACGTAAGCCTGTATAGGCCTTTGTCGGTATTCAGATCGCCTATATAGAAGAAGTCTTCGAGTTTTGATTTGCCCTGGTGCTTGATCTCGAATGCGGCGGGTTTGTTCTCATTAAAGAACTTTGCGAGAATCACTTCAGCCTGTTCCTTGCTGTATACATCTTCGGTATTGAGCACGGTAAGGTCAATGCTTGCTATAAAAAATGCGCTAACTGCCTTGGCATTTCCCGAAAGGATTGCCGCGCTTATCTGGTCTCGCTCGGTGCTTTGCCCGTAGCTGAGTGCCGCGATGCCCAAGGCAAGAAGAAGGGTGCTGATGGTTCGAAACACGAATAATTTTTTCATTTTCTTTAACAATAATTGCGCCAGCGATGTCAAAGGTAGTTATTTTCGGAGATGGGGATTTGAAGGCATCCTTGTAATTGCTCAAGCACAACTGTATTGGGTTCTACAGCACTATAAAAAATGCACAGCGCATGCCCACGGTGTAGGTGCATTATAGGAAAATGGTTATCGCAATGCTAAGAAAGTACCCCGCCTCACATCTCTTTGCGCAACCTGCACTGGCAGTTTCGCTCCGGTGAGAGCGGAAGGTGCTATTCACTTTTACCAGCCTTAGGATTGGCATATAGTTCGCTAATTTTCAACTTGCTACTTCAAGTGCTATGGCCAAAACTTTCCGTTGCTTCAAATTTTTCTAACCAGGCGCTCTGCCACAGATTCAGATTATATCCTGAAAAACAGGTCGCAGATCAAACCCATTATTCTAATAATGGAGAAAACGAAAAGGCATGTTGACTAGCAACAATTACTTAGATTTCAATACAATTTTGGCATCGTTTATTCTACTCGCCGGATCCAGAAAGGCCATAAGTTTAATCCAGTTCTCTTTAGGAATAAAAATTTCTTTATACACCTTCTCGAGATTTAAGTAGATAAGGTTGCCCGCTTGACTTGCCGAGAATTTCACCCTTCCGTATTCCGAATCATATTCTTTATTCAAAGCTTCTAAACCGGCTGCAGTATATCCTTCAGGAATGGTGATTAGGTATTCATAATTGTACGATTTTGGATAGTTAATGAAGACGTCTGCTTTGCGGCTAGCCTTCTCCTCATCGGTAAAGGAAACCTGATCAAATACAATTCGCTTGAGATTTATCACGTAGTTAGGACCTACCTTCTCTATGACGTCTTTTATGGTGAATTGCTCAGTATAGATAAGGCTGTCGTATTCAGATTGAACACCTGAGCTGATCAATTCAAATGATTCATAAGTATCCACATCAAAATCTTCGCTGCGGAGTTTTTTCATTTTATCAAGCTTCACACTCGAATCTTTTTTCATTACTTCTTCAGCTCTCGCCTGCATACGTGCGGCGCCTCTTTTTTCGAACATGGCGTCGGGTTGTCCTGCGGGAAGCATTGCTGCAGCAGCATCATTATGGTATTCGGTCTCATCCAAAACAGCATAAGAAATATTGGTTTTGAAAATGGCATTGCAGCTTGATCTGAGATCAAGTGAAGCTTTTCGGGTGTCCAGGTCCAGATTCACTTTGCAAATGGCCGAATTTAGATTCTTCGATGCAGGTATTATGGGAACGGTAATTTTTTGGAATTTTTTTCCATCGTAAGCGAAACCTTCCTGACCTTGAAATCTATAGTTGAAGTAATCAGATGTCTGAAAGGCCGTGGGATTTTCCATATACATCCAAGAACCGTCATCCGCTTTAAATCGCAATATCGCACCTACTTCATAAAACGTTACAACTTCATCCCAGTCACCCCAATACTTGTTATTGCTAAACACCAATTCTACCGGAATACCACGATTTTGAGCAGCCTGTATCATTACCTTTAGGAAGTAATCATTATTGACGTACCTTGAATTGTAATCTTTCTTGAAATACCCTCCTATCGGGTCGAAAATCAAAGTGAAATAGCGGTAGTGGTAATAAGCAACATTCATATAGGCTTCATTGCTTTTTATCCCCGTAGGATAGTTTTTTTGGAACCACTTATCGAAATACGCTGTGCGTTCATCCCGTGTGAGGAAAAAGTAATTTTTATATACAATTTTGAGCCTCGTTTCCCGCTCTGCATCGGGAACTGATGTTTTTACAGTAGCCGGTTCACCAAGAAAAGCGCCCTTTTGATTGGCGTCACGAACTGGATAGTAGCATACCTGCATTTTGAAGGTAGGGTCAGTGCGGTACTCCGGCGCCCAAATTTCTTTATTTGAAGGAGGCATTTCAGCGTACTTTAGTTCATAAACCAAATTTGTTCTGCTGCTCAACTCGTTGTTTAGCTTCAGGTCTGGCGCGCCATTGAGTCCTTTGAAGTTTACAAAAAACCCTCGCCCCAACTCAAATCGCTGATAACCATAAAGGCATGGGAAAGTTTCTGAAAGGGTGCTTATTGACATTTTGAAACAGCCGTCTCCGATCAGTGTTTCTTCAGTTCGCATACCGAAGTCCAGAATGTCACCAACTGAAAGATTTGGGATAGCAACTTTTCCATCGGCATTCTTTTCTAATTTCTCCAAAAAAACTTGTTCCAGGGTACCATCAGTTTTACGAATGGTTAGTGCATATCTCTTCATATCCAGCATTCCAAACACGCGCACCGATCTGCTGTCAAGGTCAAAGGTGCTGAAATCATCTACGGCCGCCTTGTCTTGCAATTTTATAAGCAGGCGTTGGTGGGCGATTCTCAATAGTTTTGATCCCTTGTCTTCGATATTCTCCACCCAAATATTGCCTAACGCCACTGCCGACGCTCCTTGATGCTTCGCGGGTATCTCAAGAGGGACGGCTGCCATATAAGCGTCTGTACCTGCATATATTTCAATGGTTTCGCGGCTTATCATCCTATTATTTTGGGCTTCCGCGTTCAGTGCAAAACACAAAGCAAGAGCACTTAAGATTGTTGTTTGAAATGTTGTCATAGTAAATAAGGATTATTCGTCTTTTAGGAGTATGAAGCGGTCTTCGTAATAGTTTTTAAGTTCGTGAATTCCTGATTCCCAGGCAGCTTTGTTTTGGCTAGAAATTTCTCCATTTCGAACTTTGAATTTTTTTTCAATTTCCACGAAATCACGATTTAATTGATGGGTAACAAGAAGCTGGAAATCTTCAGAATGAATGTTAACATCCTGGGGATGGTGATTGATCTTGTAGCCTGGCGGAATTTTAAAAGAAATTTTAGTAGACCTGTTATACCGCTCGTCAAAATACCAATTAGACTTACGCTCTTTAGCCAGTTTTGCATCTTCCAAATCATCGGAAGGATCCAAATCAAGGTATATCTCATTGCCTAAATCAATCATTCCTTCAGCGGTAGTAAATGAATACTTGAGTCTCACAAAGTCCAAAGAGTTGTCAAGGCCTTCATGTTCCAGAAGGTTAAATGTACCTTGATCGTTTCTTCTGAGATATCGAATCAGCGCATCTTCCCGATTACTTGCAAGCTGACCGTTATAACCATGAACAAGGTACTTTTTTGGCTCCCCATATAGGAATTCTTCGATGGTGTAGGTTGCGAATTTCGTGGCGGGATTAAAATCAATGGTGCAGGTTCTGGTAATTTTATCTGACTCTTGGTCACTTTCCGGAACGGTTTGAATTAGAAAACTATCACCGTTTTCAATCAATACAGGCCGCCCCTGAATCCGAAATGCGTACCAATGGCTTTTCCCCCATGTTTCGGTTGGATCTAGGAATATAAAATCGCCATCAAGTTTCACGGCTGTAATCATATGATTATCAACCATTAGTGAAGGTATGTCATATGTATATGGCACCTCTTTCCGCGTGCCTATCCAAGCAAGGCGTGCATCATAACCCAATCCTTTCAATACCTGCTTGCAGAGATTGGCCATTCCTTTACAGTCTCCATATTTGTTTCGATATACCTTTTGACAGGCATCAGGTTTAAATCCGGCGATGCCCGATTCGAAGGCGATATATCTAATATTCTCTGAAATCCATTCGTTTACGGCAGAAATTTGCTCCATTCCTTTCGGGATGTCTTTGAATTGACGTATAAGATCATTGATTGCAGTAGGATCGTCTTCAATCTGGCTTACGAGATCCCGGTACCATGCATACAGGTCTTCCGTATTCGGCATTAATTTTTCCGGCTTGCCATTGCGGTCGTAGGTTTCATAAACCAGGATCACATGGGGTATGTAATGGAGTGACGAAGCACTGTATTGCTCTGATTCAAAGTTTGGAATATTCTTCCATTTGTAGATGTACGATTTGGTGCCATCTGAAGCCTTGGCTTCTGTTTTTTCAATTTCGTATGACTCAAAATTTCGCTCAATCAATCGGATACCCATCCACGACGGTACGTCTATTGAAACTTCAGATTCCAATGTGCCATAATTTGAAAATAGCGGTATAAAGCTCAGGAACTTATAATCATCAACGATTTTCGAGTATTTCAATTGGTACAAATTGCTCTCAGATGATCCGGCGATGAAAATGGGATTCACAAAATAATCATTGTGAAAGATACCTCCACTTTCATAAGCAATGGAACTGGTGTGGACGACACCATTCGTGAACTTGTCGCGGCTCTTATTGTATGCGGAAGCGCTGACAAACCGGATAACAGAGTGTGAATTGGTATATTGACTGTACACTAAGTCTTTACCGTTTTTCAGTTTAACTATTTCGCGATTGGCGGTCTGCTTTGCGGTAATCGGGCTGCTGCGGTCAGGTGATTTCGAAAACGAATACGCGTCAATAGATTTCCAGACGACAAAATTATCATCTGGATACAAGGCTTTCGCAGTTTTAGCTATAGTTTCAAAATCTGGCGATTGGGATACACCAGAGTACCCAGTAAGACACGATAGCAGCAGAAAAAAAATACGGTACATCGGGCGTTAGTAGTTGAAGTACAAAATCCACGTGAGCTGAACTGTGCTCACGTTAAACTCAACAGGTATTGTTTCAGAGTCCCCAAATGCGTCAAAGATTTCTGTATCGATCTCAACAGTGGTGGGAAGCGCATATTTAATTGCAATTTCACGCGCTTTGTTGTTACGATTGAAGTAGCGGTAACCACCACGCAGGGCCAATGAACCTGCGGAGAAGCCTTCACCGCCAAAAAGATTATACCTGTCGAACTGGTAACCTACGCCAAGACCAAAGCCACTGTTTTTCTTTGAATCATACGTGGAGAGATTCCCGAAGTCTATTTGAGCATAGATAGGAATACTAAAATTACCAAAACCTTCAAAATCACCGAATGTCATCATTCCTATTCTTGGGGAAGCAGCGATACTGAGTGCGGTTTCAGAGTTAAATTCGTGAATATTGTACTTCATCTCGGCACTGATTGATAGAAGGCTTATGCCCAACTCGTTTGAACTTCCTCCACCGAGGTCTTCTGAAGTACTTAGAAACGCTAAATCTGTGTAGACACTTAGTCCATATCCTATGAAAAACTTTTGTGCTTTGACTGGTTGAAATCCAATAGTAATCAACAAGAAAGCAACAATTTTAATCGAGGTGTTTAAATTTTTGGTCGTCATAAATTAAAGTTAAGAATGAAATTTTTTAAAATTCGAACCGCAAAGATAGCACTTATTATTCTAGTCCGCCTGTTTGCAGCACGTAAACATAGGTTACGTCGTGGGTTGATTGATTTGCAATCAAATAACAACGAGATAGAAGATAACAGATTTCAACAAGCGAGTTCCAGATGAGCACAGTTGC
Organism: Flavobacteriales bacterium; assembly: GCA_038207425.1. GTDB lineage: Bacteria > Bacteroidota > Bacteroidia > Flavobacteriales_D > Cryomorphaceae > JBBQZU01. Next base: position 25,679 of record JBBQZU010000034.1, read on the forward strand.
CGTACGGACATGAAAGTGAAGCGACAAAATGAGGGCATTGTGTGCAAGCGCTCTAGTGGCACCAAGCACTATTGGATCAAGGCTATATACCAATGGAACTGCGCTTCATGCTACTTTAGAACAACCCTCCTTTGCAGCACTGTGGTGCAGGACTGCAAGCTTCCCGTGCGGACATGGTAACTTTGCATGGCATATATGGGCATGACTAAAAAGGCTATCTGCGCGCACGAAATGCGCCGACATCCTGGAATGAAACGCTATGAGCCAGTGTGGGCAATAATGCGCAAAATTCGTAAAGCGATGGGCAAGCGCGACGGGCGATATGGGTTGAGCGATATAGTAGAGCTGGTTGAAGGTTACTTTTCCCAAGCCTCTCCGAAAGCACATAAACTCAAGCGGGGCAAAGGCAGCCAGCGAAAGAAGTCTGTGGTGGTGATGGCCATATCTACACCGCTTGAATACGTTGAAACAGGCAAGAAGAGTTCGCTATGCAGATTCTTCAAAATGAAAGTGGTCGATGCTGGAGATGCCGACGCTATCAGTGGGATTGTAAGTAAAACCCTTCATGAAAAGACAACTGTGCTTTCCGACAAAGCCACCAATTACGTAGACATTGCCAAGCATATCGAAGCACATATCACTGTGATTGCCAGCATGAATACCACCAATGAAATGCTCCGTTGGGTGCACACGGCGATAAGCAATGCGAAGAGAACACTAATAGGACTCTACCACCAGATCCGGGGCATAAACCTTCAGTCGTATCTGGATGAATTCTGATACAAGCTCAATCGAAGGTACTTTGGAGACCGGATATTTGATCGAACCACGGTCGCAATTGCTTCAAGTAAGCGTATACGGACGGACTAGCATAGCATTTATTATCGCAAACAAATTGCAAGCATTTCAAAAACAGGGCAAACGCTTTATAATTGCCAATAATCAGAATGTTCATAATCATTTGAATATGAGTGTTTCATACTTTTTAATGAGCGTAGTATTTCGTAAATTAAACTGATAATCAGATAAATATAGAGATAATGAAAAAAGGCAGTTCGGTTAATTGATTTCTTTGCAGATATGGATGGCCAGCGGATGAATAGGTGCAAGAAGCACAGTTTGTCCGGCATTGTTGCCATTTCTATGTGCGCA
>JBBQZU010000035.1:0-26408 GCA_038207425.1 Flavobacteriales bacterium
GGCGGCAACGCTTCTGACATCACTGGAGATTGCTTCGACCTTTCTAACTCTATTGAAGTGGAAGAGCAATTTGCTAACGGTGGAACTATATCAACCACAGTTGGTCAGACAGCTCCAGTTTGCATCAACACTTTGGTACCAGTTAGCGTAAGCGATGCAGGCGGTGCAAACGGTCAGAATGTGGCATGGGTTATTACATCAGAAGACCTTACCATTTTGACTATCACTACCAGTGGTCCATTCAGCTTCAACGTGCCAGGTACTTACCTTATCTGGAGGTTGGGTTATGTAGGAACACTTAATGGTGCTGTAGTAGGTGCAAATGCCGGTGATCTTACTGGCGACTGCTTTGACCTATCAAACCCACTCACTATTGCTGTTATTCAGTGCCAAGCGCCGGGTTTACCATCTGTTGCCAACAATGCGGAGTTGAACTCCCTGCCAAATCCATCAAATGGATACAATTTGGTAATCTTCAACACAGAGTTTAACGGCAAAGTTGTGCTTGACGTGTATGATATGACTGGAAGAAATATCCAGACTCTTTTCAATCAAGACATACAGCAAGGCGTTGAATACCGTGTAGAGTTTGATGGTACTGGACTTCCTAATGGAGTTTACATTTACCGTCTCACATCAGACCACGGTGTAACCATCCACAAATTCATGATTGCGAGATAATCTGATTTAATTTGAAATACAGACCCCGGCTCTTAATTGAGTCGGGGTTTTTTCTTCATACTTAAATTCAACTAACAAGAAATATTATTTATCTACAAAAAGTAGCATTTTAACTTTGAATACTGTAACTTGGTGCAAGTTTTTTTAGGTTTAGTCATTTCTAAACAATCAAAAAAACGAATAACACTAATTTTTAACCAAATCAACAACTATGAAGATGCATTTTACAAAATGGACTGGGGTCTGTAACGCCTTGGTCTTTACATTTATTTTTGCGCTAAGCGCAGGAATATCTACGGCACAAATTGCCGTCAATGAAGGTTTTGAAGCGAGTACTTTAATCCCCACGGGGTGGACTTCTTCAGGAGGCTGGTCTGTATTCACGGTACCGGTCACACCGCCAAACCAAAATCAGATTCCTTGCACAGGTTCGCGAAGTATTAGAGCGAACATATTCGGTGTGAGCACATCAAACAGAAGTTTGGCAGCACCTTTGTTTACTTCGAATGGAACAGATATTTCCGTTTCATTCCAATACAAAATAATCGATTGGGCTGGAGGGTCGTTGTCCACAGGCAATGTTCCTACAGCAGGTAATTGGGGATCTCTGAGCCTTCAATACTCTGTTGATGGTGGAGTAACTTACACAAATTTTTACACCATTGATCAGAGTAACCATACCACATCTGGAAGCTGCGCAGCGGTTTCGCAGACCATTCCGGGAGCTCTAATTCCAAACGGAGCCAGTGCCCGTATTCGACTATTGGGAGTGTGGGCTTCTGGCGACTGGTGGGCATACGCAGATAATATCGTAGTTAATCAATTGGCTACAACACCTCCTGCATGCAACGCTGCCCTTACTTCACCTGTTCCAAACAGCACGAATGCCGCTGTAAATGGATTGCTCGCATGGAGCGCTGCTTCCGGTGCAGCTACTGGTTATCAAGTAACCGTAACTCAAATTACCGGTGGACCATCAGTAATATACGATGCCACGCTAGGTGCTGTAACTTCGGTGAATGTAGGTCCACTTTTAGCAACTACGTTGTATCAAGTTGACATTGTACCTTTTAATGCCAATGGCACTGCGATAGGTTGTACTTCATATTCATTTACAACACTCAACCCAGCTATTTGCCAGGCACCACTCTTGATTTCAACCTTGCCTTATTCTACATCTGACAATACAGCGAATTACGGCGACGATTATGAATCAGTAAATTTACCTTTGGGTCCGGCCCTATTCCCGGCTCTGTCAACAGGTACGCTAACTGGTAGCTATCTTGGTGGTGATGATGTAGTATACGCTTATACTCCATCCAGTAACGCCGGTATCAATATCACCATTCCTACAGGTCACGGAACCTGGCTTGGAGTTTATGTATTTACAGGCTGTCCGTTCTCGCAAACAGTAGCTTTTCACCTAGCTTCATCTAGTACGGGTCGTGCAATCAACAATATTCCTGTTGTTGCCGGTACCACCTATTATATTTTGATCTCTACGTTCCCAGCCCCGCAGGCATCGGCATATACCCTCAACGTAACTGAGGTTGCTTTTGATTGCCCTGCGATTCCAGGTAATATTGGTGCTGCATGCAACGATGGAAATCCCGGAACTTTCAATGATTTAATTACTGCCCAATGTGAGTGCGTTGGAACACCATACGACTGCCAAAACCTCAATGCTAACATTGGAAGCGCGTGCAGTGATGGCAATCCTTTCACAGTTGGTGATGTGGTTACCGCAAATTGCGAATGTGTGGGTAACTTGGTAGAATTTGCAGGCTGTACAAACGGAATAGCGTTTGGCTCTGCTACCCCAATTTGCGATGGTCCAACTTCAACCATTACAAATGCTTGGACCGCTGAATTTTCGACCATAACCGTAACCACTGGAAATACTTACAACTTTAGTCTTTCGGTACCGACGTATTTCGTGACCATTACGGATGCAAACCTCAATATTCTTGCCTTTGGACTTGGTGCTGCTAGTTATGTCGCTACGTTTGATGGTATCGTAAGGTTCTACAGCACTTTTGGCCCTGACTGTCCAACAACAGGCGGCGGAGCTACCGTGCACACACGCAACGTTTCTGCTATTTGTGCACCGGTATTCGACTGCCCTGAACTAAGCGCAAACATAGGCGATGGCTGTGATGATGGCAATGCAACTACTGAAGGTGACATTGTACTCGCAGACTGCTCATGCGCAGGCACATCAATCTTCGACTGTCCAGAGCTGAGCGCTAACATAGGCGATGCCTGTGATGATGGTGATACAACTACTGAAAATGACGCCGTTCAAGGAGACTGCTCATGTGTCGGAACACCTATTGATCCTGTTTGTACGGCAGACCCGGGATGTGCTGCTGATATAAACAGCGCTGCCTATGCAACCGTAATTGCTAATGATCCTTTTTGTTGTAATAATGTATGGGACAGTATATGTGCAAACGCTTATGCCGCTTTAGGCGGGCTTCCAAGTCAGGAACCATCTTGCTTTAATTGTCCAAGTCTACTGGCCAACATAGGTGACGCTTGTGATGACGGAGATGCTACTACAGGAAATGATTTAATAAACGCAGATTGCCTTTGTGCAGGTACTCCTATCAACCTTTTCGACTGTCCTGACCTTGCCGCCAATATAGGCGATGCATGTAATGATGGCAATGCGAATACAATCGGTGATATAGTTCTTGCGGACTGCACCTGCGTAGGCATTGCACTTCCTGAAAACGATACTGCATGCGGTGCAGAGCCTATTGAATGTGGCGATATCATTTCAGGCACTACAGTGGGAGCTGCCGCTGATAACGTTCCTATTTGTGGCACAACAAATGGCACCGGTGGCGGACTTTGGTATTTATTGCAACCTACTCAAAGCGGTCAGATTGTAGTAAATACCTGTGGTTCAGCATTTGATACCAAACTCAGGATTTACGCCGGAAGTTGCAATGCATTTACCTGTGTGGGTGGAAACGATGATTTCTCTGGTTGTGGCCCAGGCTTCTCATTGAACTCTCAAGTTACATTCGCTGCTGTTGCAGGTACTTCATATTACATACTTGTGCATGGATTTTCATCGTCTGTAGGTGCATTTACACTTTCTGTTTCATGCACACTCTTTGATTGCCCTGAAATTCAGGCCAACATTGGTAATGCATGTGATGATGGTAACTCAGGTACTTTCAGCGATACAATTCAAGCTGATTGTACTTGTGCTGGAACACCTGCTCAAACCAATGATACAGCATGCGATGCAGATGCAATTTCTTGTGGCGACACAGTAAGTGGTACTACCCAAGGCACCGCAGCCGATGTTCTTGGCTTCTGCGGAACTTCTGACGGCTCAAATGGCGGTGTATGGTATGCATTGACAGCTACTGAAAATGCCAGTGTTATTGCAAGCCTTTGCGGAAGCGGAACAACATTCGACTCAAAACTTCGCGTATTTGAGGGTGCTTGTGACGCGTTGATCTGTGTTACCGGCAACGATGACTTCTGCGGACTACAGTCTGAAGTTTCATTTACAGCTTCAGCAGGAACGACCTACTACATTTTGGTGCATGGTTTCGGTACTGCAGCAGGTCCATATTCTCTGGCTGTATCATGCGAAACAATCTATGATTGCCCTGAACTCAGCGCCAACATAGGTGATGCTTGTGATGATGGTGATGCTAATACAGAGAACGATTCTGTTCAGGCAGACTGCTCTTGCGCGGGCACATCCATATTCGACTGTCCTGAGCTCCAAGCTAACGTAGGTGACTCTTGTGATGATGGTGACGCTAGTACAGGGAATGATACTGTTGGCGAAGACTGTACTTGTGCGGGTACACCAATCAATCCATGTAATGTAAATGGTGGAACAGTTTCAACTACCAGTACAACTGCTGTGCTTTGCAAAGGAGATAGTGTAGCTGACTTGGTACAACTTACCGTTAGTGGAAACGTTGGCCAAGGTCTGTTCGGAATCATTGAGCAAGGAAGTCAGGACGTTGTTGCTGTAAGTCAAACAGGTCTTTTCAATATTGAAAACCTTCCTGCAGGTAACTATCAGGGCGGCTACATTTCAGTTGAAAACATCAGCCAGCTTGCGAATATTACGAATCTTTCTCAACTAAGCGGATGTTTTGATCTGTCGAATAGAATCAGCATCAGATCAATACTTCTTGTAAGCGGAACACTTTCCACAAGCAATCCGCCTTTGGTTTGTTCAGGTGAAATCAGTGTTACATTGGCAGGAAATGTAGGTCCAAATACCAGATTTGTATTGCTCAATGCTGACGCCACTATTGTGATTTCAGTCAATCAAACAGGTGTATTTAACTTCAGCAACCTCGCCGATGGAACATACAGAGTGACTGCAATTACATTCAGAGGTGGAGTTGATCTCAACAGTATAACACCACCAGTTCTCCCGGCATGTATTGTAAACTCCAATATATTGACCTTTATCAAGATCAGTTGCACAGCAGCTGCGCTTACATCATCACCAAACCCAACATCAGGTGCTTCCTTCGTTACCTTCAGTGTACCGACTGAAGACTATACTACTCTTGAAGTATATGATATGAGCGGTCGCAAAGTGACTGAGCTTTTCCGTCAGGTAGCTCAAGCTGATGCTCAATACAGATTAGAATTCGATGGACTGGGTCTACCAAATGGTGTTTATATCTACCGACTTACAACTTCTCATGAAGTTGTGATCGCTAAGTTTATGATCGCTAAGTAAATAATACTGAAACGGCATTTGCCGGCTTCAGAAAATGTCAAAACACGAACACCGCTTCTAGGCGGTGTTCGTGTTTTTTTTTAAAAGATATTTAAAACGCAGGTCTATGTATTCATGTAAAAAAAAACGCTTGGCTAAAACAATTTCGGCATTTTAATTGAAAATGAGCAAGATGCGTAAATGTTGTAGCATGGCAAAGTAAAATTTACTTAAAACAAAAGGAAGAAAATAACCCAACAAATAGGGGGAAAACCCCCTTGTGGATAAAAATATCAACCAATATCTTAGCGCAATAAATCATAGTGTTTTCAGGGTTTTGAAGTACCCAACGGTTAAAGTTGAAAGATGCCACAGGACTAAGAGTGGAACGTGGCTGCCTCAGGTTGAATTAAGCAACAACCATTAGAGCCTTCCGAACGCGGAAGGCTTTTTTTTAGTGTGCTAATTGGTTTCTACATAACTCAGCATTTTAGAGAATACCCTATTCGTTCGATATTATTTGATCAATACTGGTTAGATGCTATATCACTCTCCTTTTGTGCTGTGCGTGAATCTATAGAACTGCAACCTTGGGCTTTGCTTTGTGCTTTTGCATATCGCGGCATCAGGGCTCTTAAACCAATCATTCGCACGTGATTGCATGAAAAGAAGTGCATATTAACGCTAAATACTTGAATTCTATTTATTTACCAAACTAAAAGGCAGTCTGTCTGGGTAGAGATTCATTGTGATCACCCGAAAAGGAGCATGTGAAGTAAAAACAAACTCACTGGCATTTTTTAATTTACAATCCAGGAAATCTCTTTTAGGAGCAAGTCAAACTTTCTACAATCAAGACCAACAACTTATTCTGGCAAAATATGGTCTTTAAGAGCGAATTTCATATCCAAATGGCCTTTGAAAACTGGTAGGGTAAAATATTGAAAAAAGCTCTTATCGGCATGAAAAATATTGCGGTAAAAACTCAGCAAACTTTCTCTGATGCTGTTTTCCACGTCATGGTCCAATTTTTTTAGAATACTGTTTCCCGCCTTTAGCTGCACCCTGATATACAATAGCTTGTCATCAACTTCATATGGCAACCGGCTTGCCAGCCTATCAAAGCGATGTGCGAAACGGTTGTGAACAAGTCTGTAAATTTCTCTTGCCGACTTAGGTCCACTATTCGAACGCAAGTGAGTAAGTCTAATGGCTTCAGCTCTTTCAACTGGTGAGAGCTTACCATCACAATGATATGCTGCATAAAGTGCGAGCCAAACAGGAAGGTCAAGAAGTTGATTTAAATCCTCTTTTGACAAGTGCTGAAAAGACTTTTTAATTTCTATCATGGCTTCGAGATTTATATAACAATGTATAAAATTTTTTCTATCAATTGCCAAAAAAATAGCAAGTGACCATCTTCTATAAAATGCTTTCGCAGCATCTCAGCCAAAGGACTTAAAGCACTAAAATATCTTCTGATATAGCTCAGGCTCCACTTCTGTTGTTATTTGCAACCCGAAAATCTCACATATGTCATTGTGAATATTGGATGCTATGGTACCTGTAGGAAGGTCGTTACAATCAAGGCCGAAAGGGTCTTCAATCTCACCGGCTATCATCTCAACACCCAAAAATGCAAATGAAACGAACATGGTAATAAGAATTGCTGTCATACCAAGGTCGGTCATCAAACTGAATGGCAACAAAGTGCAGTACGCCACAATAAGTATCTTTATGAATACTGCATAAGAAAACGGAATAGGCGTTTTTTTGATTCGCTCACAGGCTCCAAGAATATCGAGCAATGCCTGCGTATGAATCTTGATATTGATATGATCGAAACCAGAAATTTGATCCGTTCGATGCAGTCTCTGCACCCTCTGCTGTATTTCGAGTGAAATGGCATTTGGTCCATGCTTCAAATTGTTGTAATGAGCGGCTTTGTTTGCCGAAAGGTTCAAAAGTTCAGAGATAATTGTTCCGCTTCTGAGATGCTCTTTGAAGACAGTGCAAAAGTTTGCAATCTGTTTGTTGAAGAAATCTCGAGATTCTTTGTCATGATAGGGTATACATACGTGAAGTTGAATGGCAAGATTGCGGCAATGGTTTACCCGGTTGCTCCATTGTTTGCGTCCTTCCCACCAGCGGTCATAGGCAGTATTGGCGCGAAATACGAGTAGTATACTGAGCACAATTCCTAAAAAGTTGAATATACTTCTGTCAAAACCCATCATATGCCCTAAACCCGGCAATAAGGAAAGCAGGTACACCAGAGTGGCGAAGCCATCAAATATTAGTACACCCCTTATAAGCTTTACCATTGTATAGCTTCGGCTTAGATGTATTTGGTTGCCAATATGATAAAGATTGTTACAGTATTTTTCTGTTTGAAATTTAATAATTAATTTTATATTGCAAAATAATTTTATTTTTATCCTGGCAGCCGAAAAAGGTAATGAGTAGGCATTATTAAATCCAAAAAACATGAAAAGGTTCAAGTTTTTTAACATACTGAGTTTATCAGTAATTATGGTTTCCTAAATCTTTTTAGGAGGTTGCTCCGAAAAAGAATTCTCTGAAGATGATTTCAATGTTCCGGAATCAAAAAGTAGAGTTAACCCTGGTAATGCCAAAAATCAATATGATTTTGCAGGCATTGATCACAACTATCAATTAATCGTTTTCGTTGATGATTATTTGCTTCTTAACAGCGTTCAATCCACCGAGGATGTTTTCAATTATTTTGAAGTATCCCCCCAGTTATCGAATGCAATCATAGATCATTATAAAATGTTTCGTGATGATCCGGAAAGTTTTAAGCAAATTTTTACTGAACCTGTAATTCATGATTATTTCAAGAATTTACAGCGCATTGCAGAGCTTCCTAATATAACACTTGCTCAGAAAATTCAGAAAATTAAAAATCTGGAGGATACATTTGATTACTCAGTTTATAATGAAGATATTCAGGGATGTCTTCAAGTAATGTCAAGTGTGGCAAGATATTCTCTTTATCTTTGGGCTCCTACTGCACAAGGATGAATGGGATATTTTGATCGGGTTAAGGGAAATTCAAAAGCACCTGTGAATTGGCACAGAGTTGGTGTGGATGATATTTATGGAGCATGTATAGGAGCATTTTCAACTGCAAATCCTTTCGTTGCTTTAGGCGGTGGTGTAGCTACTTCAGCTTTCAGTGCTTTTAGTCAATGGTTTAACTAAAAACAATTCTCATGGAATTACAAAAACGACGTAAGATTATCATTCAAGGAGTATTGAGAACAGTCTTAGTGTGTATTATTGCCATATTGATTATGTATCTCTTTGGCCATTTAAAAGAGAAAATTTGGATTATTATTATGTCCTTATTATTATTTCCATGGTACTGGGTTTACGTTGCAATGAAAGATGATTTAGCTAAGAAGTAATAAAACGAGCACAGACTTTTAATCTGTGCTTGTGTTTTTTATGTAAAATGTTGATAAATTTTAATTATATTTTTACTGGATAACGGAGACAACTTTGTAGAACTATTTAAAGAAATAAAAATAGAAAAGGATTTGGATTTTATAAACCAAGTTTCATTTTTATGAATTGGAAAAAATTTCATAAGGTCTCCGAAAAAGTGCTTATTGGGGTTATAAACGATCATAAATTCAAATTTCAGCAATATAGCGGTGTACAAAAGAGATAGCCATTGCACCCTCTCCCACGGCCGACGCTACACGGTTCATAGCACCTGAGCGCACATCGCCAGCAGCAAAAATTCCGGGTACCGATGTTTCAAGGGCGAGTGGTTCGCGGCTGCGTTTCCAACGGCTTTTATATTCAGGATGTGAAACAAGGTCACGGCCGGTCAGTACAAAACCGCGTGTATCCTTGAGCACGTCATCGGGTAGCCAATCTGTAATCGGTTTCGCTCCAATAAAGATGAAAAGTGCTCCGGCAGGTCTTTCTTCAGTCGTATTGTTTTGCTTATTCAAAATGGAGAGTGCTTCGAGTTTATCATCACCTGACGCGCCTGTTACTTCCCGAAAGGGTTCTACGGTAATATTGTTTATTCCATATATTTGGTCAATAAGATAAGAAGACATGCTATCGCGTAAATTATCACTCCTTAAAAGGACAAATACATGACGCGCAAAATTGGAAAGATATACAGCGCCCTGTCCGGCTGAATTGCCCCCTCCTACTATATATACATCCCGGTCTTTGCAAGCGGAAGCTTCGGTAGTTGCTGCTCCATAGTATACCCCGGCACCGGTATACTTTTCAAGTCCGGCCGCTTCCAACATTCTGTATGAAACTCCGGTTGTAATTACCACAGATTTACTGTGTACAATATTTCCATTGGCCAGGGTCAACACTTTATAACCATCTTTAAGGCCAATGGATTGAACGGACTGCGGCAGCAGAAACTCTACTCCGAACCGGGTGGCTTGTGTTGCGGCCCGTCGGCTAAGGTCAGCGCCGCTGAGTCCATTTGGGAAACCTAGATAATTTTCAATTCGCGAACTGGTACCTGCTTGACCTCCCGGTGCCCGCGCTTCAATTACCAGGGTGCGAAGACCTTCACTACCCCCGTAAACTCCGGCAGCTAAACCTGCGGGACCTGCTCCAATAATGGCAACATCATAAAGCGACTCTCTTGCCGATGGATGTAAGCCCAACTTGGCAGCTATATTCGCAAGGTTGTCACCCAAAATCACCTCACCATCATCAAAAATTACCGCGGGAAGGTCAATGGCGGATAAGTTATGGAGCATCATTACTTCGGCTGCTGCAGGATCGCTTTCCACATCGAGCCATTGATAAGGGAATAAATTTCCAGCAAGAAAATCCTTGATATGATGCGACTTAGGCGAATATGGATAGCCCAAAAGCCTGATGTCATGAAAGCTGTCGGTATTATTGGCTGACCATTCATCGAGTTGGTCATTAAGTATGGGGTATAATTTCTCCTGAGGCGGATCCCACGGCTTCATCAGATAATAGTCGAGTTGTACTTCATTTATTGCACGTATGGCGGCATCAGTATCGCTATACGCGGTGAGCAGAATGCGCCGTGCTTTGGGATAAAAATTGAGCGCTTTCGCTAAAAACTCCACTCCGAGCATTTCAGGCATGCGCTGATCACTTAGAAATAAGGCGACTACTTCGCCTTGTTTTTTGAGCTCCGCAAGAGTCTCTAGTGCTTCACCTGCACTATCAGTACTCATGATGCGGTAATCTTTTCGGTATTGTTGACGCATATCGCGTCCTATTGCCCTCAATACCTGGGCATCATCATCGACAATAAATACAATCGGTTGCTTACTCATAGTGCAATTAGATGGCTTCTACAGCCGGGATAGAAATTTCGAATATAGTGCTTCCGGGTTTAGAATTTACCTGAACATCGGCGCGGTGCTGCACTAAAATTTTATTTACAATATCAAGCCCGAGACCTGTTCCTTTCCCAATTTTCTTGGTGGTAAAAAATGGATCGAAAATACGGGTTTGAATTTCTTCCGGAATACCGGGGCCTGAATCCTGAATATATATTTTAACAAAAGGCTCGCACCATTCTGATTTTACAACGAGGGTTCCCCCACCCTGCTCTTCCATGGCATCCAAAGCATTGTCAATCATATTGGTCCAAACCTGATTCAGCTCGCCGGGAAATCCTGATATCATGGGTATATTTTCATCCAGTTGATCATCAACAAGTATCTTATTCGACTTGACTTTGTGCTGCAACATGCGTAAAGTACTCCGCATACCTTCGTTTAAATTGACCAGTTGACGATCGTTGATTCGGTCCATATGCGAGTATTCCTTAATGGACTGGATAAGTCCGGCAATGCGCTGAGCCGAATCGCGTATTTCGCCTACAAGCTGCTCTGTAGTTAGGTTGCTTACCACCCAGCGCAATGTTGGCTCAAATCCATTTTCGCCTGTGAGTGAACGTATTCGTTCAACGTCATTTAGATGAATGCCGTGCTCTACGAGTGTCTCTGACAGTTCATACGGATTTGCAAAACCCAGGTCATCAAGATAATCGCCAAGCTCATCCTGCACCTTATTGCGCTGGATGAGTGTAAGCCTGGCTTTAGGGTTGTCGATGATATCAAAAAGCCAATCATTCATTGCGTCCACAACATCGGGCTTGATATCAGCCTTCATAACCATTTTAAAATTGTAGGGCACAAGGCGCAAGTGGTTGATTAGTGCTTCGCTGCTTCGCACCATAACAGCTGCGGGATTATTCAGCTCATGCGCCAAACCCGCAGAGAGTTTTCCAAGGGAAATAAGCTTTTCGTTTTGCATTCGCATCGCGGTAAATGTGCGAATGCGCGATGCCATAAAATGAACCAGAGCTTCTGTAAGTTCCGGATGTTCATTGATCATTTCGCGAAAGCAATTGCGGTGCACCGACAATACTGTCGACCCATTTACTGCTGTACCGAAGCCCGTTGCCTTCACCATGCGGCTGTATGGCAACACGCCCGAAATATCGCCCGGAAGTAAGATGGCAACTTCTCGCTTTTCAGCATTCTGTTCAAGGTAAACCCGAATTTTTCCGGAAAGGATAAAGTATGCTTCATCGGCTGGCTCGTCTTTACAAAATAACGAATCACCCTTGGCAAGTTCTATAATTTTACCACAGTCCGCAAGAAACTTTAGTTCACCATCAGGAAGCGGTGAAAGCGTATCGCTTAAGCGAAGTTTTTCAATAATATTCATATACTAAATAAATTTTGCCGCTCAAAAATAGTTTAAAAAGCAATGGAAGAAATTTCTCCGGGTATCTTGAATTGGCGTGCTTAAAAATCAAAATTGTACCCAACGTTATGTGACCAAAGTAACTCAATGGGCATAAAGACAGGTCAGATTCGTTGCCTTTCTGCTCAGGTATACTGTAATTAATTACTTTCGGCAGTGCAAGGCGATTTATTGATTAATAAACCACGATGTGGCGCATCAATAGTGCAATATAAGATAACATGTTCAGGTCATTCTTTCCGGTACTAGATTGGGGATCAAAATACAATAGCAAGACGCTAGTAAATGATCTGGTAGTTTCACTCATCGTTACGGTGATGCTAATACCGCAATCACTCGCATATGCGCAATTGGCAGGTTTGCCGGCCGAAATAGGTTTGTACGCTTCTATCGCACCACTCATTCTGTATGCGATTTTTGGTACTTCACGGGCATTGGCTGTAGGGCCGGTAGCCGTGGTAAGTTTGATGACTGCTGCAGCCATTGCTCCATTTGCAGAGCAGGGCACTTCGGCCTATCTCAATGCGGCCATTGCTTTAGCAATTATTTCAGGACTAATTCTCATTCTGCTTGGCCTTTTGAAGCTTGGTTTTCTGGCCAATTTTCTGAGTCATCCTGTAATTTCAGGGTTTATTACAGCCTCAGGCATCCAAATAGCCGCGAGCCAACTCACCCCTTTGCTTGGCATACCTTCAGAAGGGCATAATTTTCTGGAAATTTTAAAGTCATTGATCAAGAATGCGGGTGAATTAAACGTGCATACGGCTGCAGTAGGCATTACGTCAATGCTTTTTCTTTTCTGGGTTCGAGGCAAATTGGCGCCGCTGCTCATCCGAATTGGAATGAGTAAGCGAAGTGCGGGCATCGTCGCCAAGATAGGGCCGGTAATCGCCATTGCCTTTTCGATTTTGACAGTTGTATGGTTTGATCTTGATGCCAAAGGAGTCAAGATTGTTGGCGATATCCCCCGAGGTTTGCCTGCATTGAAATTGCCACAATTCGACAGCGAACTATGGAAGAACCTACTTATTCCTGCTCTGCTTATTTCGGCAGTAGGCTATGTAGAGTCCATTTCTGTAGCACATACGCTTGCATCGAAAAAGCGTCAGCGAATTGATCCCAACCAAGAACTTATTGCGCTTGGTGCCGCCAATGTAGGCGCTGCCATTTCCGGAGGATTTCCGGTTACGGGTGGTTTCTCGCGTTCAGTAGTAAATTTTGATGCAGGCGCCGAAACACCGGCTGCAGGAGCATTTACAGCAATTGGGATTGCACTCGCCACTATCTTCTTAACTCCGGTGCTTTTCTTTCTGCCCAATGCTGTGCTGGGTGCCACAATCATAGTGGCAGTATTAAGCCTGGTAGATTTAAAAGCAGTAAAAATCACTTATGCATTCTCTAAGCAAGATGCAGCAGCCATGGCTGCCACCATTTTAATTACCTTGGTTTTCGGTATCGAGCCGGGGTTGATTAGCGGAGTTTTGCTGTCAATAAGCTTGTACTTATACCGCACCTCAATTCCACATTCAGCCATTGTGGGTCAAATACCCGGTACCGAACATTTCAGAAATGTACTCAGGCATGAGGTTATCACTTATCCTAATATCGTTTCGCTCCGCATTGATGAGAATCTTTACTTTGTAAACGCGCGGTTTCTTGAAGACAAGGTGAATGAAATTGCAGCGGAATACGTCGAGATGAAACATTTCATTCTGGTTTGTTCATCAATAAGCGCAATTGACAGTTCAGCGCTTGAGAGTTTGGAAAGTATAAATCAAAGATTGAAAGACAGTGGAATTAAATTTCACCTTTCAGAGCTAAAAGGACCGATTATGGATCAGTTCAAAAATTCACATCTACTCCATGATTTGACTGGTGGTGTGTATCTCACTCAATATATTGCTGTAGAGTCAATTCTGAAAACATCTTAGTACAATTTGCAGGCAGGTAAATTGAACTTCCTTCGAATTAGATAGGTGTTTCTAAAAATATAAATGATTGACATTCATTATTGATGACCATTGCAACTCGATAGGATTTAAAATAATTTTTCACTTGACAGAACTGTTTGCTTTTATAAATTTGAGCCGCCTCAGCGTCTGTTCCATTGCAATACATTCCTTTGCATTAAATGAAAGTATTAGAATCATTATACATACATAGTATTTTCAATTTTCGCCAAAGATTCAGATTTGCACCCCGGCTATTACCCTATGCAATTATCGCAATATCAGTTACGCTCTTTACGCCAGCTAAGGTTAAGGCACAGAATATCAATACCAAAAAGTATTGGCCAGAGGTGGATGTTTTGCTCAGGTTCTCACCTGAGTGGCGCTTTTCATTATTTATTCCGATTACGAGAAATATTGAAACGTCATACCGCGAAGGAAGTGTAAACTATCAAATGGACCGTGTATGGGGGAAGGTAAATGAGCATCAAAAGCTAAGATTATAAGATGACAATCGGTCACTGACCCTTCGCTTGAATATGATCAGAGTGGGATATTTGCGGGGTCGGAGCCTTGACGATGAAGGTGCGAGCTATTCAGAAACTTCGTCATATTTTGAATACCATCGCCGAATACTTATAAATAACATTGTATTAATAAGCAATCGACTGCGAAACGACTTCCGTTTTATTGGCGATGATGGAGAATTTTCCTACCGGATGCGCTACCGTTTGGAAATAGAACGTGAAGTAAAGCTCAGGAATTTGTCATCAGTGCCTTTTATGAAAGGTGAGATGGGCTATGATTCACGATTCGAAGCCATAAACCGGTATAGATGTACAACGGGCAGTTCATTGGCATTTTCACCTTTGTACATTTCGAAGTAAATGTAAATTACCAGTGTGATACGAAAGCGAGTGTTACCAGATTGTTTTCACTTGGGCTTGTCTTGAACATATTCTTCGAGATATAAGCCCGGCTGAAAGTTCTATTACTTTGTTTGTTGTAAGCATGGATCATTTTTCTAAAAAGTCTTAGCAGCTCCTGAATATATGTCGCTTGACTGTTTTACAAAGCCAATATCCATCATCAGTTTGATTCTGGAATCTTCGAAAACCATCAATCTTAAACCTACTCCATATCATTTAGCCAAGTTTTCAAACCACTATCCGTCGTGAAAAGGATTGCAGGCTGTGGCAATATTTGCACAAAAAAACCGAAATTTTCTGATGCTCAGAACATTTCGGTCATTAAAGTAGGAAACTAAAACCCAGTTAATTGGTCTTGATCTCGTCAATAAAAGGAATCGACTCTTGAATTGAAAGACGAATTTGATTCTCGATATAATCTTCGAGTTGCATAAACTTTGCAGCTTCTTTGCCACCAATTGATTTGGCCATAAGGCTGTAATACTTCTTCTGCAACTTGGTAAAATTAGTCAACATTGTAAGCTTTCTCTTAGCGAGCTCATTTGCTTTTGCGTCATCTAAAGTAGCATAGCTATTTGCATAATCTTCAATAATTGCGATACGCTCACGGCCTAACGCTGCGCGCTCTACTTCATATTGATCATACTGCGTCCAGAATGTTGCTTGCTTCCCAGGCGCCAACGTCATGTATTGAGCAACCAGGGCTTTTTTCTCTTTGCCAAAAATACCTTGGCTAATGGCGATGTCCTCTTTATTCGATTGGACATTTGCCAAAGAAAAAGAAAGTGTAAGGGCAATAAAACAATAGAAACTTTTCATTTTGAAGAATTTGGTTTTTTGATTTCTGGTGAAGGCCTAAGAAATAAAGCCTACCTAAACCGGGTACGAGATCAAGAATTCGCATTAAAATGATGAACAGAAAAATAAAACTTTACTTGCTGCTGGGGCAAAATAAAACGCGGGAATTGCCTGTAAGCTGCGCACAAAGTTGTTCCGTAGTTTTGCTCTTCTTGCAGCTCCAATATTTTTAAGAACTTTAAATCAAATAGAATTCGACTATGAAGATGACAGGATCATACATAGGGTATGGATTTTTAATAGCTTTTTTCAGTACTACCATCGAGTGCCAAAGCCAAATCCTAATTTCGTTGCTCTTTGGCGATAACTTGAATTCTGGAAATATTGAGTTTGGAATGGATGGAGGATTAAACTTTGCCCAACTTTCCGGATTGGAGCAGAGCGACAGAGCCCCTTTTTTCAACCTTGGATTTTACTTTGGTATCAAACTCAAAACCCAACAGCCGCTCATAATTCATACCGGATTGATGGTTAAATCAAATATGGGCGCTTCCGGATTACCTGCATACACACTGAATGATCCGGTGCTTGATGCTGCCTTGATCGGGGGAACTATAGACCGAAGACTTAGCTACTTTAATACTCCCGCTATGCCCAAGTACACCTTCAAAAACAGAATTTTTGTGGAAGCAGGCCCCATGTTTGGATTGTTTTACAAAGCCAATGACGAATTTAATTCAACCACTGATCAGAGAAATGATGTAACGCATAACAAAAATGTAAGGAAAAAATTCCACCCCCCTTGATGCAGGTATTTGCGGGGGGCTTGGTTATCGTTTAAATGCTAATTACTGAGTGAA
This sequence comes from Flavobacteriales bacterium, assembly GCA_038207425.1. Taxonomy (GTDB): domain Bacteria; phylum Bacteroidota; class Bacteroidia; order Flavobacteriales_D; family Cryomorphaceae; genus JBBQZU01. The sequence goes on from JBBQZU010000035.1 coordinate 16,700, forward strand.
CATCGCAGTGGGGTATTACTATGGCTTGGTAGATGTAGTAATAAGCGATAGTGGTAGTGATGTTAAAAATCAATCACTCTATTTGGCAGTAGGTTTGCCAATTGGGGTAAAGAAAGCCAAAGCCAAAGCTGAATCTCAGGAAAATACCAAATAGCTGTCATCAAGCCGGATCTGCTCCACATGACTATGAATTCACAATTCTGGTGACGGCAAAGTTGCTTATTATCAAGTGAAAATACGCATACTTGCAACTTGTCGATTACATCAGAAATGGCTAACTTGTGCCTTATAAACTCTTAACGTTCTATCAACTCCGAATCAATGCACAAGCTCTGCACCCTTTTATTTTTAATTTCCATTCCGCTACTTGGATCGTCGAATGCTGAAAAGCTATACTACCATGCCGATGGCGAAAAGCTCGCACTCCACGCCGATGAATCTACATTGGTAATTCATTTCAATCCTGCCATCGCCGACCGGGTAGCACAAATAAATTTACCTAACACCATTAATTTCGAAATCCACGAAATACAGGGAAGGGCTTTACTCACATTTAGTGGCCAATACAAGCAGGCTGATATTGATGATATCTCTCTCACCTTAGGATCTCAAAATTTATACTCTGCTGTATCAGGTTTTATGCTGAGTGATGGCTTCAAGATGGCCCTTACGCATGAAGTTGTTGCAGAATTTGCAGAAGGTATGGGCCCCGAGTCTCCTGCAGTGAGAGCGCTGGGAGCAAAATACGGAGCAAGCTATAACCGTGATGAATATGGCACAAGCATTTTTCGCGTAAGCGACCCCATAAAAGGACTTCAATTTACAAACACACTTGTGGAGCAAGGTATGGCAATCTGGGCCCACCCTGACTTTTACGCAAAGGTTACCAAATACAATGACCCATTATACCCACAGCAATATCAGATGAACAATACAGGGCAGGTGGTAAACGGCTACGCCGGATTGTTCGGAATAGACTGCAACGCACCTCCGGCATGGGCTGTTACCACGGGATTGAGCACCACTGTAATCGCAGTAATTGACGATGGCCTCGAAGCGCATGAAGATCTGGTAGACGAAAGCAACGCTACACGCATACTCAGTGGAAATACCCCCGTAACTGGCGGCAGCGGCACACCCCGCTACAGCAGTGATGCACATGGAATGGCCTGCACCGGTATTATTGCTGCTACGCATAACAATGCCAAAGGGGTGCGCGGCGTTGCGCCGAATGTAAAATTGCGCTCAGTAAATATCTTTTGGGGCGGTGAAACCACCCAAAATATTGCAAACGGTATAAACTGGGCTAGAACGCAAGGCGTCGATATAATGAGCAACAGTTGGGGATATGCATCCTGCACAGTGAGCTATTCAAATATAAACTCTGCCTTGAGCAGTGCCCGCACAAATGGCAGAGGCGGCAAAGGATGCATTGTAGTATTTGCTTCAGGCAATGGGAGCAAAACATGCATAGACTACCCCGCCAACCGCTCTGATGTAATAGCCGTAGGTGCCGTAACCAACATAGGCACCCACAGCAACTATTCAAATGCAGGGCCTCAACTTTCGCTTGTAGCTCCATCTGATGCGGACTTTGGTCAGGCAGGTGCATCAGTTAGAACAATAGACCGCATGGGCGTTGCCGGATATAACTCCGGTAATTACGAATCATTCTTTGGTGGTACTTCAGCAGCATGCCCCGTGGTATCAGGGGTAGCAGCCCTGCTTATAGCTGTAAATCCTGACCTTACCGAAGCGCAAGTGCGCAGCACCTTGCAGACTACCGCAAGCGATATGGGAACAACAGGGTTTGACAATACCTACGGCTACGGTCGTGTAAATGCCGGAGCAGCAGTCGCTGCTATAGCACCACCACCGCCCGCATGCACTGAAAATGAATTGCTTCTGGGCATCACTTTCGACAATTACCCAGAAGAAACATCCTGGAATATTACAGATGTTAATTTAAATATAATCGCATCAGGAGGCACTTATCCTGCACAACCCGACGGTAGCACGCTCAATATTGCGCTGTGCGCACTTGATGGATGTTATACCTTGAATATGTTCGACATATATGGAGATGGTCTGTGCTGCCAATTCGGAAATGGAAGTTTTACCCTCAGTGAAGTGAATGGAGGTGCCATTTTGGCAAGCGGTGGTCAATTTACCTTCGATACCAGCTTGCCATTTTGCTTAGGCACAGTTGAAGAACCGGCAAGTTGTACCCCAATTGATTTCAATAATTACCCCCTGCTCTCATACGGCGGCGGTGGTCTTGACGTAGGCTTTGCACAGGTGCAAAATGGCGGCGCTACCTTATACCAGCAAAACAACTCCTTAAAAGCTATACTGCTCAACTATGTTGTTACCGAAAACACCATTCTCGAGTTTGAATTCAGATGCACCCAGCAAGCCCAAATGCATGGCATCGGTTTTCACAATACCAATCAGGTAAACCCTAGCAGGATATTTAAAATTTACGGCACACAGGATTTGGGAACCATCACAGCCTACAACACCTATACTCCAAATAATTTTGTGCAGTTTTCGATACCTGTGGGTCAGTACTATACAGGTGCCAACCTTACAAGATTGTTTTTCCTTACAGGAAATTATGCCGGCAATCCGAAGGGTATCTCTGAATGGCGCAATGTGCGGGTATATGAAACTGGAGATTGCACCCCTGCGCTGATTGCAGGTGTGTTTACAAACTTCGAAATAGCTGACATCAGCCTGAGCAGTAGTTCAGGTGAAGGCTATAGAATGTACCCAAACCCAACCCGCGACAATGTAGAGATACTGGCATTTGGCGGGGCTGAAATTGAAAGCTACCGCATATTCAACACTGCCGGAATGGTGGTAGCCAGCGAAGTGGTTAACACAACAATGGTAAGTATATCACTTTCACATCTTTCAAGCGGAGTATATTTTGCCGAATGGATAGGATCAAATGGCCAGATATACCGCGAAAAGCTGTTGACAACAAAATAGTGTTTAATCGCACGTACAAAAAAATGAAGCCAATCGCTTCCTTTTTTTGTGCCCACCCCTGCTGAGGTGCCTTTAAGCAGAACCATTCTGGCTTTGGTCGAATAGGTTCGATTCTGCTTTGATAAAGCATTGAAACAAATCAAATTTGCATGTACTCAAACAGTATTTGTATTGAGACTTTAACCGTTGTCATGTATAACTAAGTGCTATGAATTTAAATCATTCTTTGAAAGCTTCTTTCAAGCTCGCAATGCTCCTTTTTCTAACCCATACATCTGCCCCAACTTTTGGCCAAGATGGAATGCAGAAACAAGTTGAATCTCTCCGAAGCGCAGGGATTATTTTTAAACCTGTCAATCTGTTCGCAGTTCAAAAAACCATTTCATACCAACAACTTAGTGAGCTATCCATTTCACCGGAAGTATTGAGCAGCCTCGTAGTATTGGACATTGAGCCTGAAGCGAATAACGAACTATTGAGCAAACGACCCTCGTTTATTTCGCTCCAAATTCATCAGGAGAGTGGCAATCCATGGCTCATAGACCTCTTTGAGTTTGACTTCCGCGATGGCGAGCTTATCATACATAGCGATACAAGAACCATAACTCCAGAAAACACTCCCATGCTGTACCGCGGCAGTATAAGAGGATTCGATAATTCATTTGCAGCAATCACCATCACGGCTGGTGAAGTAAGGGGGCTAATCTCCGTTCATTCCGAAACCTACACCATTGGTAAAACTCCGTCGGGGGTTCATATACTATATCAAATTGATCATTTCAACCCCGGTACAGACTTTAGCTGCGAAGCATTGGAAACAGAGGAGAGCATTAAAGACAAAGACTACCAATTTGTATCAGCCCCAAAGTCGCTGCGATGCGTGAAGGTAAAGGCAGAAATTGAAAAAAACCTGATTGACTGGATTGGAGGGCCGCAAAATGCCATAGACTATGCGATAGGACTATTTAATGAAGTTACGACACTGTATGCAAATGACGATATCACCTTGGTGCTGGCTGAATTGCTTCTTTGGGAAAATGGCAGTCCTTACAGTGGGACGGCCCTGACCTATATTCAGCAAATGACCAACAACTCACCGAATGCCAACCTTACAACAATGTTGTCAAGGTCCAATTTCGGAGGAGTAGCTTATCTCACTGCTGTGTGTTCATCAAATTTTGGCGTAAGCTACAACGGTGTTTACGGCAGCTACAGCAATGTTCCAACTTACTCATGGGATGCAATGGTAGTAGCCCATGAGCTTGGCCACAACCTCTCGTCGCCACATACCCACGCATGTTCCTGGAATGGCAATAATACCGCACTCGATGGCTGTGGGCCCCAAGCCGGTTATTCCGAAGGCTGCACTGCTTCACTGCCTACCAACGGTGGAACCATCATGAGCTATTGCCATCTGATTGGCGGAGTGGGCATCAATTTCAACAATGGATTTGGCGTGCAACCGGCGAACAGAATACGAAATTATGTAAACAACGCATCCTGTCTTTCTACTACTTGCACAGGAATAGGTGGAGGAGAACCTGAACCGGAAGTTTGCACGCCGCTGAACTTTTCAAACTTTGCAATTAATACCTACGCTCCGAGCTTGAGCACCGGCACTTCGCAGGTACAAAACTCAGGAAGTACTCTGTTTTTGCAAAACAATTCGGGCAGATCAATAAACCTCGGCTACACAGTAACCCCAAATACAATCCTGCAATTTGAATTCAGCAGTACCGCTCAGGCACAATTGCATGGCGTAGGTTTCAATAGCAGCAACAGCCTTGTTCCTTCTAGGATATTCAAGGTATATGGCACATTAAACAATCCGCAAACAATCAATAATTTCAGCGCGTACAGTGGTTCTGCTTATGTAGCATTTTCCATACCCGTTGGTAGTTTTTACACGGGCACCAGCCTGGGTCAGCTATTCTTCGTTTCCGGAAATGTTGCAGGCGCGCCATCGGGCAACTCCTACTTCCGAAATGTAAGGGTTTTTGAGAGCGGGCAATGCTCTACAGCAGCGACATTTGGCGAAAGCCCGGTATTTGAGCTGGCTTCTGAGGCTGCAACCGGAATTTTTTCTCTGTACCCCAATCCTGCAAATTACAGCACCGAGCTTTATGCAACAGGTTTTGACGGCACCTTGCAACTGCGGGTATTTGACCTTTCGGGAAAAGTGGTGCTTACGCAAAATACTGCTGCGACCAGAACAACAATGGAGCTCGATGAGCTTAAGCCCGGTATTTATGTTATTGAAGCCCGCACCGATACCAGGACCGCTTTTCGCGAAAAGCTTTTGATAGCAAGATAACTTACGCAGCAGATTGTTTAAAAAGCGAAATGCCATCAGGCCATTTTCGAAGTAGTTAATTGAGGTGAATGCTTACCTTTGCGCCGCAAAAACCTAAGCATTATCACCCACCATGAAAAACCACTTAGTAAAAGTATATCCTTCAAAAGTAAACCTCCCAAAAGAAGACCAACTGGCTTGGAAACTGGCCCGTATGGTTACTGACAATGTTGTCATTAGCGATGAAGTAGTCGATATGGTAATCAATCGGATTATTGACAACGCATCGGTTGCAATTGCATCAGTGAACCGCACCCCGGTGGTAAATGCTCGCGCTCAGACACTTGCACATCAGCGCAGCGACCGCGGAGCAAATGTATTCGGAATGCCCCGCGACTTTAAGGTACACGCCGAGTGGGCAGCTTGGGCCAACTGTGTAGCGGTGCGCGAACTCGACTACCACGATACCTTCCTCGCTGCCGACTACTCGCACCCGGCCGACAGTATACCCGCAGTAATTGCCGTAGCACAGCAACTCGGAAAAACCGGTAAGGACCTTCTTCGCGGAATTGTAGCGGCGTATGAAGTGCACGTAAATCTCGTAAAAGCCATATGCCTTCACGAACACAAAATTGACCATGTGGCTCATCTCTGTCCGGCACAAGCAGCCGGGGTATGTTCCTTGCTTGGCCTTGACACTGAAACCACCTATCAGGCTATTCAACAAGCGCTGCATACATCAATAAGCACCCGCCAAAGCCGCAAGGGAGAGATATCGAGCTGGAAAGCTTATGTGCCAGCTCATGGAGCAAAGCTGGCCATAGAAGCGGTAGACAGGGCCATGCGCGGCGAAAAAAGCCCATCGCCAATATACGAAGGCGAAGACAGCGTAATAGCTTGGATACTAAGTGGTCCGCTTGCTGAGTACACCATACCACTCCCCGAGCCCGGCGAAGAAAAGCGCGCCATTCTCGAAACCTATACCAAGGAGCACTCAGCCGAATACCAATCGCAAGCGCTTATAGACCTGGCTGCGAGAATGCGCGATAAAATTTCAGACTTCTCACAAATTGACAATATACTTATTGAAACATCGCACCATACACATTATGTGATTGGTACGGGCAGCAACGACCCTCAAAAGTTTGATCCATACTCAACGCGTGAGACACTTGATCACAGCATCATGTACATATTTGCCGTAGCGCTCGAAGATGGTGCCTGGCACCATGTAAAATCATACGAACCTTCAAGAGCTCAGCGGCCTGAAACAGTAGCACTTTGGCAAAAAATATCGACTGTTGAAAAAGAAAAGTGGACCTTGCTTTACCACGATCGAAATCCAGACCTGAAAGCATTTGGTGGCAAAGTGATCATTACCATGAAAGACGGCAGCAAGATTGAAGACGAAATAGAGCGCGCCAATGCCCACCCTGCTGGAGCGCGGCCATTCAAAAGGCCAAATTATATTGGAAAATTCGATATGCTCACCGATGGAATCATTGCACCCGCTGAGCGAAATAGATTTATAAATTTGGCAGAACGCCTACCTCAGCTCAGTGCAGCCGAAGTAATGGCGCTTACCGTAGAGATGCCTTTTGACAAAGTGCTTGAGAACAAACCAAACCAAAAAGGAATATTCTGAGATGATTATCAGTGATAAGAGTACTTCAGAAAAGAGAGCCCATTTTGCGGCAGCTCTGAAATCGGGCAAATTGCTTCAATTTCCGGGAGCGTACAATCCGCTCGTGGCCATGCTTATTGAGCAAACCGGATTTGACGGTGTGTATGTATCGGGTGCTGTGATGGCCAATTCAATCGGCTTGCCCGATATCGGCATGACAACGCTCACTGAAGTATCTCAAACTGCTTCATCCATAGCGCGCGTTACGAGCCTGCCTACCATCATGGATATCGACACCGGATTTGGCGAAACCATGAGCGTGGCACGAACCATCAAGGAACTCATCTATCTCGGGCTGGCCGGATGCCATATTGAAGACCAGGTAAATCCCAAACGCTGCGGACACCTTGACAATAAAGAGTTGGTAAGCACCGCTGATATGGTGCAAAAGGTGCGCGCTGCTGCCGATTCTAAAACCGATCCTAACTTCATAGTAATAGCGCGCACTGATGCCCGCGGAGTGGAAGGACTTGACAAGGCCATTGAACGTGCCAAAGCCTACGTGGAAGCAGGGGCCGATATGATTTTTCCCGAAGCAATGGGCGACGAGAACGAGTTTGAAGCATTCAGAAAAGCCATCAATGTACCACTGCTTGCCAATATGACCGAGTTTGGCAAGTCTAAATTACTTACCAAAACCCAACTTGAGAACCTAGGGTACAACCTGGTAATATATCCGGTAACAACACAGCGTCTGGCTATGATGGCTGTGGAAGAAGGCCTGGCTGCAATAAAGCGCGACGGCACTCAGGAAGGAATGCTGGACCGTATGCAAACCCGCAAAAGGCTGTATGAAGTATTAAAGTACGAAGACTATAATACATACGACAGCAAGTTGTATAATTTTGAGCTTTAAGAAACCTACCACTTAACCATACCCACCATGACTGAAAAAATTATTGTCCCCAAGGGCCTCGCTGGAGTAGTAACAGACGAAACTGCCATCTCTAAAGTAATGCCTGAGAGCAACTCACTTACCTACCGCGGCTACCGAGTGCAGGACCTATGCGAGCGCTGCAGCTTTGAAGAAGTGGCTTACCTGCTTGTGCATGATGATTTGCCAAGCGGCAGTGAAAACAAGGCATTTTCTGACAAAGAAAAAAGCTACCGCAATATAAGCAGTGCTCTGCTTGCTTCGATATCACATTTCCCGAAAGGGGCACATCCTATGGATACGCTCCGCACAGGAGTAAGCTTTTTGGGTATGGAAGATAAGCGCATCTGGGACGATTCGCCGGCTACCAATATGGATAAATCCATTGGTTTGCTGGCGCGAATCCCTACGATTATTGCCGCAACCTACCGCCATGAGAATGGGCTTCCATACATTGCTCCTGATTTCTCGCTAGGCATAAGTGCCAACTTCTTTCATATGTGCTTCGGCAAGGTGCCTGCGCCCGAAGTGGTGAAGGCATTTGATGTATCGCTGATACTTTATGCGGAACACAGTTTTAACGCATCAACTTTTGCTACGCGCGTTATCACATCTACCACAAGCGATATGTACAGCGCGGTATGCGGTGGTATTGGCGCATTGAAAGGCCCGCTGCACGGAGGTGCAAACGAGCAGGTGATGCATATGCTCAAGGAAATCAACGATCCGAAAATAGCCCGCCAATGGATGCTCGATGCGCTTGAGCAAAAAAAGAAGGTAATGGGCTTCGGACACCGCGTGTACCGCAATGGTGACTCGCGCGTGCCTACCATGAAAAAGTACGCCGAGGGCATGGCCAAATTTACCGGTCAGGAAAAATGGCTTGAAATAGCCAATATTCTTGAAGACACGATGGTGAGCGAAAAAAATATCTATCCAAACCTCGATTTCCCCGCAGGCCCTGCTTACTACATGATGGGCTTCGAGATAGAGATGTTTACCCCGATTTTTGTAATGAGCCGCATTACGGGTTGGTGTGCGCATATTATGGAGCAGCGGGCAAACAATAGACTTATAAGGCCGCTCAGCGATTATATCGGAAGTCCTGAAAGATTCATTAACCGGTAACAATTTCAGCAATAAAATTTAGTCGTGAATCAATAGCCAAGAGTGGCATCTTTCTTCTCAAAAAAATCATCTACATTCATGCCTTTGCGCAAGTATGCACTAATTTAGTTTGAAGTATAAATTTAAAAGAAGATAGCCCAAAATGGCTGAAGCGAACACAGGAAGGGAGTTGGGAACCAGAAATACTCATCTCTGGAATAATTCTACTTGCCCTCACGCAGGTACCGCGGCTTTTGGATAAGCTTCATTTTTATTTAGAGGAACAAACGTCGGGCTTTTGGTTTTACACAACCTATACGGATGATTTCGTTATCACGCTACTCAAAACCAGTTCTTACTGGCTCATTGCTGCGCTTAGCATTCATCTTGTATTTCGCAGTATATGGGTAAGTTTTGTAGGACTTAGTTATGTATTTCCCGAAGGAATTAACCACGAACGACTCCAACTAACTCCTTACTTCCGAAGTAAGATAGCCAATATTCCAAGCTTTCAGGACTCCGTTCAAAAGTTAGAGCGGATATGCAGTTCCATATATGCTACTGCATTTTTGCTCGTTATGTGAGCTGGTCTCGTTTTTTTGGACAGGAAATTAACAACCCTTAATTTTCTGAACAATGAGAAAAGAATGACGAACCTTCCAAGCAAGTTTCAAAGCAAAGATAGCCATCGAGGCTATAAAAGAGCAGTGAACCATAAGCGAGTTAGCTCAAAAGCATCAGTTACACCCCAACCAGA
>JBBQZU010000036.1:0-25145 GCA_038207425.1 Flavobacteriales bacterium
CATTCGCCGAGAGAATTAATCTCAAAATTCAGGAAATAAAAAGATCTGCCAGAGGCTATCGAAACATCGAAAATTACATCGCAATGATCTATTTTCATCTAGGCGCTTTGAAGCTACCTACCTACAATTAATGGCAAAGGATCTAATTTTCTTGAATTTTTATATTTCTGACATCGTTTATTATATTTATAATGTTGATTATTAATATATTATAAATAATCACGATTAAAACATTTTGCAGAATTCTGAATTATTTCTGGCGCAAAATTGGAATCATAATGGTTGTATACAAGGGGGTTTCCCCCCATTTTTTTTATGAGGGTGAAAGAAGGGTATTGAAAAGTCGTAATGAATTAACTCTATTCCTTTTGTTCAATTTTTCTTGGTGCAGATCCTTCAGGCAGAATTTTTGTTGCTTGTATAGGCTTGGTCAATGATGTTGTCTGAAAATGCAATTTATATCTTTACCAACTTTTTTACCATCCAGAAGCACTGCGTAATTTCTGATAAGATTCACTCTTTCGTTGCTTCGGTGTATGATCAGTTTGGACATGAAGAAATTTGAATTTTGTTGTTACCCGAATCGGACATATTATTTTAATGTTTTTCTCTGCATTTCAATCCAAACATTTTACGGGTCAGAATAGCGCTTTTTTGATCGGTTGAACGGTGGTTTCAGAATCAGGTTTGTATATAATTGCTGTTATTATACGGGTGCAAGTAAATTTTAATTGAATGAAATACAGTAGGATATATTTTTATTCAAAATTTCTCTTGCATATTTCAAGGATGTAAGTTTAACTTTGACCCCGGCTAAAAGCCTTACAGTGAACAACGACTTTCGTCATATCTCTTCTACCGCCACCTGCATGCACGTCATGCAAGTGTGTATGTGCTCTTGCATGTGCTAAGGCTGCGTAGTTTCCACTGATCATAATTTTGTGAAATACACCCGCTGAAAGCACCTTCGGCTGGGCATTTCTGCATTTTCACATTTCCCTTTTCCAACCCTTTTCAAATATAAACGAGACAAACAATAGCATGAAGAGCAACAATACAAATCATACTATCAGCCCTTCGCTCCAAGCAGAAGGCAGGCTGTCAAAGGCTGAGAATAGAAATGTAGTAACCGGTACTTTTTTGGTAGGCGGCATGTTGGATCTTGAGCGCGGAGGGCAGCTCTATTCACCTACAATTTCGTACCGGATCTGGGGCACTCCATTTCCTGATGGCAGCAATATAGTGTGGGTATGTCATGCACTTACCGGCAGCGCTGACGTATCAGATTGGTGGGGTGGTTTATTTGGCAAATCCGCTCTATTTGATCCCGATAGTTCGTGCATTATTTGCGCCAATATACTAGGTTCTTGCTATGGATCTGAAGGGCCGCTTTCGCTAAATCCCGAAACGGGCACCCCATATTTCAGCACGTTTCCCGAAATTACCATACGCGATATGGTAAAGGCCCACGGGCTTCTCTCTGAGTATCTTGGCATTGACCGAATAGCCCTGCTTGTAGGGGGGTCAATGGGCGGCCAGCAGGCACTTGAGTGGGCAGTGCAGGAACCTGATCGATTCAGTCAGGTTATCATTACAGCTACGAATGCGGTTCATTCACCCTGGGGCATTGCATTCAACGAAGCGCAGCGCATGGCCATTGAAGCCGATCAAACTTTTGGATTGCCCGACCCACAAGCCGGTATGGCAGGTATGAAGGCCGCCAGAGCAACCGCACTGCTTTCATATCGCCAATACGAAACCTATGCGCAAACCCAAAAAGCAAACAACCAAGGTTTGCATCCTTCGGTGAGCTATCAGCGGTACCAAGGTGAAAAGCTTGCCCGCCGATTTAACGCATACAGTTACCACATACTCAGCCGAGCCATGGATAGCCATGATATAGGCCGAGGAAGGGGTGGAGTAGAAGCTGCACTCACGCACATTACCGCAAGGGTTCTCTGCATTTCTATTGAATCTGATATGCTCTTTCCGCCTGCAGAACAATTGCGGATTGCTGAAGGAATTAAAAATGCCAACTGGGTGCAAATTTCATCGCTCTATGGGCACGACGGTTTTCTCACCGAAACATCCCAATTTACCGAAATCATAGAATCTTTTTTACCTGAAACACTCAAATACCAATCACTCAAATCACTTGTATTATGAAACAGAAAATTGCCATCATCGGTTACGGCACTGTAGGCAAAGCCCTTTTTATTCAGCTTCAACATCAGCATCAATATGATGTGGTTAAAGTAGGTGTTAAACACTCGGCAAAACACAAAGAGCTGAACCGGCTGCTTGTAACGGAAGATGTGGACAGCATCCTTGCGCAAAGTAACATTTCAGTGATTCTCGAAGCCATTGACGATAGTGATGCAGCCTTCGAATACGCAAAGCAGGCACTATCCGCAGGCAAAACGTATATCACTGCCAGCAAGAAAATGGTTGCAACCCACCTCACTGAACTATATGAACTGGAAGGGCGATTTGGCGGCAGACTGCTTTATGAAGCCGCTGTTGGTGGGGCTATACCAGTATTGCGAACAGTACGCGAACACTTTGCCGGAGAAGAAATACTAAGAGTAAGGGGCATAGTAAACGGTACTTGTAATTATATACTAACCCGAATGGGCGAAGATAATCTGCCATTTGCCAAAGCGCTTGCTGAAGCGCAGCAACGTGGCTTTGCGGAGTCAGACCCTACTTCTGATATCGATGGCTGGGATAGCTATTACAAGTCAGTCATTCTGGCATATACTGCCTTTGGCGATAAAGTGAATATATCGCGGGTGAAGTGGCATGGTATACGCGACATATCTCTGGCCGATGTACAAGCTGCTGCTAAAGAGTATAAGAAGATAAAACTCGTAGCTGGTATCAAATGTGTAAACGATAAAGTCACCATAGATATACGGCCTACCTTGCTAAATAGTAAAGACCCGCTTTATCACATTGACAGAGAGCTTAATGGAATAGTGATTGAAGGTAAATTTGCCGGACAATTGTTATTGCAAGGCCCCGGTGCAGGTGGGCACCCTACCGCTTCGGCCATGGTTGGCGATTTACTCAATTATCCAAAAGCATCAGCCCGAATTGTTAGAAAATTGTTGCTATCTATGAATTGAACGTTGCACTCAAGCGTCTTATCATGGGCAACTATCTGCTATATTTGCCTGATGCTGTCAAAGAAGACCAAATATGCAATTGTAGCCCTCGTGCATCTCGCAAAGCGCGATACAAAGGCTCCGGTAGTAATAAAAGATATAGCCGAAGCGGAGCATATTCCTCAGAAATTTCTTGAAGCTATATTGCTCGAACTTAAAAATGCCGGCACGCTCTCGAGCCGAAAAGGAAAGGGTGGAGGATACTACCTCCATAAATCGCCACAAGAAATAAACCTGGCCGATGTAATGCGCATTTTTGACGGGCCTATCGCTTTACTTCCATGTGTAACGCATACCTACTATGAAAGGTGCGACGAATGCAAGGATGAAGCTACCTGCGGCATTCGTGATGTATTTATGGAACTGCGCGCAGCAACGGTCGATATATTGAAACGGGCTACACTTGCTAGTATCGTCAATCGAGAAATGGCTCTGATTAATAAATTATTGCAAAGGTAGATTTGCGTTTTCTTTTTTTTGAATTCAAGTGTGCGGAGTCATTACTTTTACTTGTTTCTAAAGTGCCTATGTCAGCAACTTGTACTCCTGTTTGAAGGAACTATATTTACCATGGTTTATGTAACCATGTTTCCCGCAGCGTGCATATACTACGATTTTCTATGAAAAAAAGATTATTCCCTATTGGTTATATAGATTATGTATTTTTGTGACTGATATGCGAATTCTGCTAAGTTTTACAATTTCACTTATATTGTCGATTCAATTGGCAGGGCAGGATGCACCTAAAAAAAATGTGACCAACCAACAACTAGTCTGGTTTGCCTATTACAACAAACTAGAAATTTCACCTAAGTGGCATTTGGTCTCAGAAGTGGAAGAGCGAAGGTTTCGCAATCCTGATGCGCGGCATCAGTTTGTTTTAAGATCGCATATTCATTACCAGTTTGCTAAAGATTGGGATGTTTCGGCAGGTTTTACCTATTTTCTTCAAAGCCCCAATGACCCAGAATCCAAGAGCAATCTCGTAGTGCCTGAACTTAGGCCCCATATTCAAGTGGATGGAGCCACCACACTGTCGCCCCGATGGAGACTGGATCACAGGTATCGATTGGAATCCCGGTTCTTTAGAAAATTTGAAAACGATGAACTTACTGATGGCTTCGTACAGTGGTATAGAGCGAGGTATCGGATCGGGATTAGCTATAAATTGATGGATGTAGGTTCGGGTGCGCTGAATTTGAAACTAAGCAATGAAATTCACATTAATTTTGGTGAAGAAATCATATACAATAGATTCGATCAAAACAGGATTTATTTTGGCGCAAATATCGATCTTTCGCGATATTTTGTTTTTGAAGCTGGTTTTTTAAAATGGTTTCAGCAACGACCCACCGGGGTAGATTTCTACAACCGCGATATTATAAGATTCCTGATAGTGCACAAAATTAAGCTTAAACAGAAAAAAGTCCAAAATGAGTCATGATGTAATAACCTTGCTCGTTATTCTCGGAGCATTAATTTTATTTGCTACTGAGATTGTGTCAATTGATGTAGTGGCACTGCTTATCATTGTGGTACTCGTGCTTACCGGTGTTATTTCGCCTGAAGACGGTGTGGCAGGCTTCAGTAATAAGGCTACTATTACAGTGGCATTTATGTTTATTTTGAGTGCAGCTTTACTCAATACAGGGGCGCTTCAGGTTGTTGCTTTCAAACTTGCAGCTACCTTCAGGAAGAGTTTTACAAAGGGCATTATTTTGATGATGTTTCTTGTTGCATTGGTATCGGCTTTTATAAACAATACCCCTGTAGTTGCAGTATTTATTCCGGTTATAATTCAAATTGCTCATGCCAGCGGCAGAAGTGCTTCAAAGATGCTCATCCCCATGTCGTTTGCATCCATATTTGGCGGCACCTGTACACTGATTGGTACTTCGACTAATATTCTAGTAAGCGGCATTGCCGAAAAGGCAGGATTGCCTGGTTTTGGAATGTTTGAATTTTCTAAGTTTGGAATTATCGTCTTAGTATTTGGAATTCTCTATATGATATTTATCGGTATCAGACTTTTGCCCGACCGAAGGCAGAAAGGCGACATGGATACCAGATTCGGAATGCGCGATTACCTTTCGGAAATAGAACTTCTCGAGAATGCAGAAGCAGTGGGTAAACCAATCATGGATACTGCCCTTGTGAAGGAGTTAGGAATTGATATTATCGAGGTACGACGCAATGGCTCAAGATTCAGTATGCCTCCTGGCGATTTTATACTTCAGATGGGTGATGTACTGAAGGTAAATTGCGACATCAGAAAAATAAAGAATCTGAAAGACCGTGCCAAGGTGAATGTGCAAGCTGCCATGCGCATGGGAGGTGAAGACATGAAGGGAAAAAATTCAGCATTGGTCGAACTGGTAATTACTGCAGGAAGCGAATTTGAAGGTTTGAACATGCGTCAATTGGACTTTAGAAGGAGGTTTAGAGCAATACCATTGGCAATAAGACACCGTGAAGAAATCATTCACGAAGACCTATACAATGTGGATTTAAAAGCCGGAGACGTAATTCTTGCGGAGGTCAAAAAGCACTTTATTGCTGAATTGAAAAAACAGGAATCTGCACAAGACGCGCCATTTGTACTGCTCTCTGAAGACCCGATGATTGACTTCAAACGCAAGCGATTCGTATTAGTAATCAGTGTAATATTCGCAGTGGTTGCGCTGGCTACAGCCAATATTGTCGATATTATGGTAGGTACAATTGCAGGAGTGGTTGTATTGGTTCTTTTTGGTACGCTAAGTATGAAGCAAGCCTATGAAGCAGTAAGTTGGAAGGTCGTTTTCTTATTGGCCGGTGCGCTGAGTCTGGGAACTGCCATGAAAAATTCAGGACTCGATATTCAAGTAGCTGAACTTATCACTGATAATCTCGGGCAGTGGGGGCCTGTAGCAGTTCTTTCAGGATTGTATCTTACCACTTCTTTGCTTACCGAAATCATGTCCAATAATGCCACGGCTGCGCTACTGACTCCTATTGCAATTGTTACAGCCGAAGGAATGGGTTTAAGTCCCACGCCGTTTCTCGTTGCTGTCATGTTTGCCGCATCAGCAAGCTTTATGACCCCGGTAGGTTACCAAACCAATACCATGGTGTACAGCGCCGGAGAATATAAATTTTCCGATTTCTTAAAAGTCGGAACCGCCCTTAATTTTGGGCTGTGGATACTGTCTACCATTCTTATTCCTATCTTTTTTCCCTTTTAAAAATTTAGACTTAGAATACTTCGTAAAGCAGCATAAACAATACATTCTTAATTTGCTACGCAGTAGGCAATAGCCTAAATGCATATTTGGATTTCACCAAGCATATTTGCCACTAGGCTTTGATACTGTAATCGCTCAGTTCAGCGCAAGCCAGAGCTTCACAATAGACAATTATCGCTTTTCCTTCGGAACGAAAGCGCCATTTCACTTTTTGTCATCGATATAAACAATGTGAAATAATAAGTCTATAAAATCTATAGATATTATATCCTTTAATTAGAGCTTTCAATCATTCGGGCGGATCGCTTCTTGCTGCTTCAGGTGGCCTAGTCACCACGGCTTACTATATATTCCTTCCAAGTTTTGCATTCATCTTAATTAGTGCCCCTTTCTTTGAGAAATGATCAGGGTTGGTACATCTGCAAAAAGTAATGGGCAATATTACCGCGGCAGTTGTGGGCTTGAATATCAACTTGGCTTTTTACCTCGCAGTTGAAGTCATTTTTGGGCCGGGAGCGTTTCGATGGTATATTGACGTATAAGCTATACTTTGGATAGTATTTAGTTTTACCGTATTATACTTCAAGTCAGTACCCGTAGTTTTATAGCTTTTTGTGAGCGCACTTTTCGGAATTTTTGCCTATTAAGTATTACCGCAAACTCAAAGCCTTTGATAATGAAACACCAATTCTTAAGTATTATCTTGCCTTTTATTTGCAAGCTTTGTGCGCTCCTCGCATCGGCACAAGAGTCGAACGAACAAAAGCCGAAGGTGAAAATGGAATTAGAAGGAATGATCGCAGCCACGGCTGGTAACAATATTTGGTCAGTCAATGTTGGTGGCCCCACGCTAAAATTGAAATTCAGTAAGTCAATCAGTTTTGGTGTTGGAGCTTTTCCAAGTTTTTATGTAAAAAATGGTAACTCAGGCGCAAAATTGGGAGTTGGGCCTGGGTTCGATTATAAGTCTTATGTTTTGCTCATGTCTTTTTTTCATATTCTAAAGGCTTACGAATGGAAAACGACCATTGGACTAGCCAATAAATTTCAGCAATTACATTCTCAGATATGAAAGATTCAACCCCTTCATCAGTACCATCGAAACGCGAAGCATTTCTGTTTTGGACAAAATTGGGATTTATAAGTTTTGGCGGCCCTGCCGGGCAAATCTCCATTATGTATGATTACCTTGTAGAAAAAAAGAAGTGGATCAGTGATTCACGTTTTCTCAATGCATTGAATTATTGTATGGTGCTTCCCGGTCCTGAAGCCCAGCAGCTTGCCACTTATACCGGCTGGCTTATGCATGGCAGGATGGGTGGACTCATAGCAGGTACGCTTTTTATTCTTCCTTCCATATTTATATTGTTGGGCTTGAGCACTATATATGTGCTCTATGGCACGCTACCCTGGGTCAGTGCTATTTTTGACGGGCTCAAGCCCGCCGTGATCGCGATCGTAATACTGGCGTTAATCAAGATCGGCAAAAAATCACTGATAAGCCATTTCCATTACGCTATTGCAATCGCTTCTTTTATAGGAATATTCTTCTTCAATCTACCTTTTCTCCTAATTATTATCGGGGCATTGGCCATTGCGTTCTTGACCAAACGTTACTACCCAAAAGTACTTTCTACGGGCGCCAAAAATTCGCCTGTAGCCTCATTAGGTGCTAATGAGGCTGAATTTATGATAAATAAATTCACTCCCGTCAACGATGCCGCGCCAAGCGTTAAGAGAGTACTTAGACAGTTAGGAATAGCTCTATTGCTGTGGTTTTTGCCCATTGTATTTTTTTATTTGTACATCGGCGATTTTCCATTTTGGTACAATCTGTCTTCATTCTTTACCAAAGCCGCGCTTGCAACTTTTGGCGGAGCCTATGCGGTGCTTCCTTACGTAGCGCAGTACAGTGTTGAGAAATTAAATTGGCTCACAAGCCTCCAAATGCTTGATGGACTCGCCCTTGGCGAAACC
The DNA here is from genome assembly GCA_038207425.1 of Flavobacteriales bacterium. Lineage (GTDB taxonomy): Bacteria > Bacteroidota > Bacteroidia > Flavobacteriales_D > Cryomorphaceae > JBBQZU01. The sequence goes on from JBBQZU010000036.1 coordinate 8,369, forward strand.
ACTCCGGGACCCTTGGTAATGGTGTTGGCCTACGTGGGTTTTATGGCAGGATACAACCACTATGGCTTTTCGCTTTATGCAGCTTCTTTGGGTCTGTTCACTTCGGTATTCTACACTTTTTTGCCTTGTTTTTTCTTCATTTTAGTCGGAGCGCCACTTATTGAACGCACCCAGAATAATTCACATATCCAAAATGCACTTAGCATCATTACTGCTGCTGTAGTTGGGGTAGTTCTTAACCTTGCTATCTATCTTGGGAAGGCTGTGGTCATTCCTGAGAATTTTCAAAGTATAGCCGGATTGAATTGGCTATCCATGTTTTGGGTTGTAGTTTCATTTATTGCCATGCATCGGTTTAAAGTTGGCATCATTACTTGGATTGGCATTAGCGCAGTTTTTGGGTTCATTACTTTGCTATTTTCATAGCTCTCATGTGGAGCAAAAAAAGGCCCTTTCATAGTTGAAAGGGCCTTTAAATGAATAATCTGAAATACTATTATTTGCGCACCAGTGGCGAGGCATCATCTCCCCTGGCGTACCCAAATACTTCTTCGAGTGTGAGTTCCTTCACGGGGCCAAGTTTTTTAAGCGTGTCAAGGTTCACAGCATTGCGGTTGCCAATTACACAATAGGTGTAAGAGTTGCCCTTGATTTGCTCATCAAAAAATGCCTGCATTTTATCCATGTCCATGGTTTTCAGCGCATCATATGTTGTTTTTTGAAGGTCGTAATCTAGGCCGCGCTGCAATGCGGTTTGGTAGCTCCAGAAAATAGCTTGCCGAGTGGTACGTGATGTTTCAATTTGCTTCATGGCTGCATCGCGGGCACTTTCAAATTGAATATCGGCTCTCGGCATTTCGCTCATAAGAGCAAGCATAGCATCAGCGGCTTCAGGAAGTTTATCAACCTGTGCACCAATATAAGCAGTTACATAGTGCGAGCGATCAGCGCGCTGAGGTACTGAGAATCCGCTATAGGCCGAGTAAGCAAGGGCCTTTGATTCTCTTATTTCCTGAAATACAATGCTCGATAATCCGCTGCCGAAGTACTCATTGAACAGGTTGGCCACGGGTACAAGATTCACATCAAATTGCGGGCCTTTTGATACCATCATCAATTCGCTCTGCACCATGTCGAAATGTGCAAAGTAAACCTGATTCGTTTCTGTAGAAAGCTCAGCAAAATTGAGCGGCTCAGGATAGTCAAGAAGTGTAGCTGGTACCTTGTGGTAAGTTTCAGCTACTGTAATTACTTCGGCAGGAGCCTGCGGACCGTAATAGAAAATACGGTGCTTATATGAATTAATTTGCTTGATTTTATCAGTGAGCATTTCAGGACTGATGCCCATCAATTCAGCTTCGCCAATAATATTCTTAAATGGATTCGAAGTGCCATATTGGGCATAATTCATCATACCGCTAAAGAGCAGTTGATTCTTGTTTTTCATGGCGTCCTGACGCTTTTTCAATTCTCCACTTTTCATATCGGCCAGGGCCTGGGCATCGGGTTGTACATCAGTCAATACATGTTCAAACAGCTCCAGTCCTTTTTCGAGCGATTCGTTGAGTCCGCTTAAGCTCACATACGTCCTGTCACGCGAGGAGCTCACATCAAAGCTCACGCCCAGTTTGAAAAATTCCTGCTGCAATTGCGATGCGCTGTACTTCGATGTGCCTAAATATGGAAGGTACTGCACCGCGAGGCTCATTACCTTGTCGTGGTCGGTGCCCATATCGAGTATATAGTACAGGCTGAACAGCTCATTGTTCTCGTTTTTAATTGAGTTAAATTCAATGCCATTGCCTAGTGATGTAATATTAATAGCCGTTTTGTAATCTATAAACAGGGGCTCCACCCGGCCCGATTTTACGCTGTCCCAGGCGAGGTAAAAGCTTGATTGGCTCTCTCTGTCAATTTCTACCGGGGTGATGGTTGGTTTCTCAACTTTCACAGCCATGCTTTCGCCAAATCGCTTGTTTACCTGGACGTAATTTTCTCCAAACCACTGATTCGCAAAATCTACAATATCTTGTTTGGTAATTTTATCCATCACGGCAAATTCGTCTGTTACTGCTTTCCAGTCTTGCTCATAGATAAACGCATCGACCATTTTGCCGGCCCTCGCCCAGTTTGATTCTGATCGTCTAAGCGCTTGCAGTTTCATATCCTTAATTACTGCGGCAACCATCCAATCTTCAAAGTCGCCTGTTTTAATTCGGTCAAGTTGTCCTCGAAGTAAACCAGCTACGTCGCTCACTTCCTGGCCGGCACGGGGTACTCCCTGCAAATAAAACGTACTGTAATCCTTCAACATATACGTGCTCGAGTAGCCTCTTATTATCTGTTGCTTTTGCACGAGATCAAGATCAATCAATCCGGCCTGACCGTTAGAGAGTATGCCATCAAGCACTTTCAATTTCACTGCTTCAGCACTATTGATTCCTGGCAGGCGGTAAGCCACCATAACAAATTCTGCTTCCACACCGGTAATATCGCGAACCACCGGCTCGGTAATTGGTGCTTCCACTACAGGAGTGAATGCGGGAACTTCACCGGCTTTAAAATCGCCAAAGTATTTTTTTATAACATCCACTGCGGCATCAGGATCTACATCGCCGCTAAGCACTATGGCCATATTATTCGGCTGGTAACGCTCTTTAAAGTAGTTGTGAATTTTCACCATTGAAGGGGCTTTCAAATGCTCGCTTGTGCCAATGGTTGATTGCTGACCATAAGGATGATTTGGGAAAACCCCATCCAGCATTTCAAAGAAAGCCCGGCGCTGGTCGCTGTCTTCACCGCGGTTAAACTCTTCATACACCACTTCAAGTTCAGTGTGAAACAGACGCAATACCAATTCTTTAAATCGGGCTGATTCTATCATAGCCCATTTCTCAAGCTCATTGGATGGTACGTCGTTTATATATACTGTTTTTTCATTGGAAGTATAGGCGTTGGTGCCTTTTGCACCAAGTGATGCCACCATTTTATCGTACTCGTTGGCTATGGCAAAAGTCGCAGCCAGGTTCGACACGCTGTCAATCTGTGCATAGATGAGTTTCCTTTTTTCAGCGTCAGTTTCAGCGCGGTGCTTCTCGTACAAATCTGAAATTATATCGAGCTGAACTTTCTCTTCTTCCCAGTTTTTGGTACCCATTTCTGCCGTGCCTTTAAAGAGCATATGCTCCAGGTAGTGGGCCAATCCGGTAGCATCAGCAGGGTCTTGCTTGCTGCCAGTGCGCACGGCAATTTGGGTTACCACGCGGGGCTCGTCTTTATTTACCGAAATGTAAATTTTAAGACCATTGTCGAGCGTATGGATTTTTGCTCCAAGAGGGTCGCCGGCTACAGTTTCATAAGTGTAGCGTGAGCTCGCGGGTTTATCGCTTGTACAAGCAGCAATCAGGATAGCTGCAAACAAACTTAGAAATAGGGTAATTTTTTTCATGGATTTTGACGTTGTGAAGGTTTTCTTTATTCAGAAGGGCAACGAAATTACACAAATTTGTTTCTGATCAAATGTTTGGTTAGCGTCTTAAGTATTTTTGGCATTTTAAATCATGCGATTTCAACGTATTGCTTTCTCAATACAAATCTTCGCTCGCGAAGAACCTATAGGCTGCATTGTTGGTTTCTGATATGGCGTAGCTTTCATTCCGCGAAAGCGGCCCATTCAAAAACATATCTTTGCAACCTAATTTATACTCCATGAAAATAGGCATCGTGCTGTACCCTACCTTCGGTGGCAGCGGTGTGGTAGCTACTGAGCTGGGCAAAGCACTTGCGGCTCAGGGGCACGAAATACACTTTGTAACCTACAACCAACCTGTGAGGCTCGGTTCGTTTACAAAGAATTTATACTACCACGAAGTAAACGTTTCAGAATATCCCCTCTTTGATTATCCGCCATACGAAACGGTGCTTGCGAGCAAACTAGTGGATGTGGTGAAGAACGAACACCTCGATTTACTTCATGTGCACTATGCCATACCCCACGCTTCTGCTGCATACATGGCTCAGCGCATACTTGAGTCGCAAGGCATCCGCATACCATTTATCACTACCCTGCATGGCACTGATATTACCTTGGTGGGCCGCGACCCGTCGTTTGAGCCGGCCATTACTTTCGCCATAAATCAAAGCGACGCAGTTACCGCCGTTTCTGAAAGCCTGAAAGCCGATACTTACAAGCACTTTCACGTAAACCGCGGAATAGATGTTATCCCCAACTTCATTTGCCCGGAGAACTACCTGCCAAAACCTGAAAAGGATTTCAGAAAAGAGTATGCACCGAATGGTGAGAAAATTATAACGCATATCAGTAATTTTCGCCCGGTAAAAAGGGTAGACGATGTGGTGCGGATATTCCGCAAAATTTTAGATGTGCTTCCAGCTAAATTAATTCTTGTAGGCGATGGTCCCGACCGATACCGCGTAGAACATCTTTGCCGTGAGCTGGGTACGTGCGAGCATAGCCACATTCTAGGCAAGCTGAAAAAACCTGAAGAAGTACTTAGTCTCTCTGACCTTTTTCTCCTGCCATCAGAGTCTGAAAGTTTTGGGCTTGCAGCACTCGAAGCTATGGCGAGCGGTGTACCAGTAATCAGTACAAATACCGGTGGATTGCCCGAGGTGAATATTGACGGCTTCTCAGGCTATACAAGCAATGTAGGCGATATAGACGAAATGGCGGAGAATGCACTGAAATTATTGGGCAACGAAAGCCTATTGAACGAGTTCAAAGCCAACGCCAAGAAACGTTCACTTGATTTCAACATCGATGCTATACTTCCCATGTATACAAATTTGTATGAAAGGGTGCTGAAGCAGCACGTTTTGCAAAAGGTATGAATGTAAAAGTGCTCAACGGAAGGATCAGTTTCAGCGCAGAACCCGATTCGCTTCAAATAACCATACTCGGACGCATTGAGCGCTGGAAGGAAGCGCTGCTTGCTGCTTGGCTTTTAGCATGGATATTCTGCGGGCTTTACGTAATTAGGGAACTCACAATCAGCACTGACCGCGACTTGCGAATGATGCTGTTCGTTTTTCTCTTTTTTTGGGGGTACTATCTTTGGCGGGTAGGTAAGGTATGGCTCTACCGGCGTGGTGGAAATGAGCTTATAAGGGTTGATGTGAATGGACTGGTGCTAAAACGAAGTTTTTTCACCTACGGAAATGCCAAAACCTATGAAATCCATTCTATCGAAAATTTCAAACCCATCGAGCTGAGCACGCGCTCCTTTGCCTATACTTACGAAAATGGATGGTGGGTACTCGGCGGTGAGAAGCTTGGTTTTGACTTCAAGGGCCGATATGTGAAATTTGCCATGCAGCTCAGCGATGCTGAAACAGCAAAGGTGTATAAACTCATTAAGGAGCGCCTGCTCAAGGCTTCAAAAACGAAGCATTAAAGGCGTTGCCGCTCAGTCGTTTTGTGTGCTTCCCTTCTATTATTTCTTCTCTGATTAAAGCTTTTGCAGCAGGGCTTTCCAGCACCTTATCGAGATTTTTTATTTCACCGAAAGGTATGTTACGGCTACTCCAATGCGCATGCCATGATGCATAAGTTTGCGAAGCGATCACAGGCTTAATCAATGCTGCAAGTTCGCTTCGTTGCACTACGCGGGCGGCATTCGTAGCAAAGCGGCTGTCGTTTTTCAATTTTGAAATTCCTGAACTTTCGCAAAATGATTCAAACTGTGCATCGCTGCCGATGGCCAATACCACCTTGTGCCCATCGAGGGTAGTGAACCAATCGCCATAGGGCGCTATATTTGGATGCAATGTGCCAATGGGCTGCGCCACTGCGCCTTCCATAAGGTAGTTGGTAGCCTGGTTGGCAAGTGCGGTAAGTGATGCCTGTTCTAAGTTGCATTGTACATAGCTGCCCTCACCGCTACGCATGCGGTGTATGATGGCCAGCAAGGCAGCCTCCTTAAGCTGATGCCCCGCTATTACATCTACCAATGCCACAGGTAATTTTGCCGGTTGGTCGGCATCTGTTCCGGTCATGGACATCCACCCGGTTTCGGCTTGTAGCACTACATCAAATGCAGGGCGATGGCCGGTGTAGTAGCCATCGAGTTGTACGTAAATTAAATCGCTCTTGATTGTTGCAAGGCTTTGATAATCCATACCTAGCTTTAGCGCAGTAGCAGGCTGATAATTTGAGATTACCACATCGCAGGTCGCAATTTCAGCAAGTATGGTCTCGCGGTCGTCTCTATCGCTCAAATCCAATGACCATATTTCTTTGCCATAGTTTATTGAGCTATAGTATGCTGAAATACCTTCGCGGCTTTCGTTGGGCAGCCGCCAACTGCGGGTTACATCGCCTCCGGCGCGTTTATTTTCTACTTTTAGCACGCGGGCGCCGAGTTCTGCAAAAAACATTCCTGCTGAAGGGCCTGCCAGCACACTGGACAGTTCAATGACTTTTAAATCTTTAAAAAAATCACTCATGGGTTATCAGTTCAATCGAGTTACTATTATTGTCATCCTGCTTTTGTTCTTGGGCTGCGGCAGCACAATGCTTCGCAAAGATGTAGAAAATGAAGTTGCCGGAGCAGAGCCACCATTTGCCGTGAGCGAAACTGCTGCCAATCACAGCACCGAACTGCAAAGAAGCGAGAGCCAACTACTCCTGAATCCAAGTGATGACATACCCGCAAAATTTAGAAGCGTGCGCTCAAGTAAAACCATTCAACGTATTGTTTTTAATCCCGGCAATTATGTAATTACTGATACTCTGCACCTGCCCCGAACCGGCGCATTGGTAATAATAAGCGGAGAAGGGGCAACGATAAAAGTGGCAAAAGGAATTCCTTTGTTTTATAGCCTTCCGGCAAATCAGCAGCAGGCAATGGAATTTAACAAAACCCGCTACCTGATTGAGAATTTCGGCAGGATTGAAGGAGGCGCAAAGGGCGTATATATCGGCTCGAGCTTCAATTCAGTAGTGCGCAATATTGAATTTACTGGGCAGGAGCAAGCTGCGATTGATTTTGTGTTTTGCCTCATGTGCAGTATAGAGCAGGTGCTGGTTACCAATTCTTTGCACGATGGTATTGTGCTCCGCAGCGGCGTTGACAGCGAAACCCGTTTGAATGCCTGGCCCGGCACGAGCTATAACAATTCGCAATGCAACCACACCGTAGTTCGCAGCACAAGGGTATACAACAGGAAAGGCTGCACAGGTACTTCATTCAAGGTACTACAAAGCACCGGAGTGCGACTAGTGGATTGCATTTCAGAAGGGTGGGAAAATGCGAGAGCTGTGTTTTTTGATGCTGAGAGGTGTACCACTGCAAAGTACTTTGCCATTGAGAACTTTCATCTTGAGCATGCCCCTACCGCTGGCGGATTGGTATTCAGAAGCTTCGGAAGTACGGTGGAGGTGAACGGGCTTTTCACCCAGATTGCTTCAAAGGAGTCGCCTACGATATGGCTCATGAACAATGGCAATTACGCTTTCAGGAATATACCTTGGTGGCCCGAAGGCGCTTGGGTGCGAAGCAGCCACAGCCCAAGCGTGGTTATTGAGCAGTGCACCAATAAGTTTTACGATTTCACGAGAGTGTGGGTAAACGGTGAGAAAGTCGGGCAGCCAATATTCCGCGAGTATTTCCGCACGGGAAATGATTTTGTGAGGTAGACGAGAATTCTTGGAATGACAAGCAGGGTTGTAAAATAAAAATCCCGCTGGTTTCGCGGTATTCAATATTGTGTCGCCTTCTGGCAAATGGCCTAGGCCATTGCTTCCGCGTGCGCCTGCTCTGGATGCTTTTCAGCCTGTTTTATCGGACTATTGCGCTTATAGGTTTTCTTTGGCACGGTGCCAAAAATCACATCCCATAGTACGCTCGAAACCCCAAATGCTACATGATCGTCTTTATAATGGTGTATACTATGATTTATCCAGAGGGCACTGAAACGGTTCTTGGGCGGTGGGAAAGCGTGAATTGCATAGTGCACACCCAAATAGGCGGAGTAGCCCATTACAAAACCTGGGAAAAAGGCGTAAACATTATTGCTCATGAAGAATTTAAAGGCGAAAAACAGCACTATGAGAATAATGAGTGATGCGGCAGGTGGCATGGCCAGTCTGGTTTTATCGCGAGGGTAATCGTGGTGTATTCCGTGAAAGGTATACTGCACTCTTTCTTTTATTTTGTTTGTAGGAAGCATGTGAAAAAGGTGCTTGTGCATTATGTATTCCACAAAAGTCCATACAAACAAACCAATAGCAAATAGCCCGATGCCTTGAAGTGGGGTAGAATAACCACGCGAGAAATTGATATACATTAAAATGGCAGATCCCACCACGTAGATTGTAAGCGGAACTGAGACGTGGGTACGTGCCAGTTTTTCCAGAACGGGGTGTTTGAAGAGTGCTGTTGTACCCTGATCTTTCGGAGTATGAAGCATTTGATTACTCATAGCTTAAAGTAAATCCCTTAAATTGTCTAATATCCGGTTACAAATATACATTTGATAAAACTACTATTCTATGACTTTCGTCAACTTCACATTTTTTTATGAACTGCTTTATCCATTTGAACAATTCATTACCTTTGGCGCTCAAAAATGCCCAGGTGGTGAAATTGGTAGACACGCCACCTTGAGGGGGTGGTGAGCTATGCTTGTGCTGGTTCGAGTCCAGTCCTGGGCACCCAAAGTAGAATCCCGATACTTCTGTGTCGGGATTTTTTTTTTAAAAATAGAAGCCATGTTGATATTCAGGTTCTTTGGCTATATTCATCTCAAAATTGATGCATAATGACTACCATGCAAGATTGGTTTGATGCCTACGGAGTAAGCCATCAGAACCCCACAAACAAGGCGATACACTGGATATGTGTTCCGCTGATATTTTTTACCATTATTGGCATATTATCTCTTATACCATTTGGATTTGTCAATGAACATTTGCCCATAGGTTTGCATCCCTACATTCATGTAGGCACCTTGCTCGTAATTTTTGGTGTATTCTTTTTCCTTCGGCTTTCACTGCCTATTGCATTGGGAATGATGGCGGTATCGAGCGTCCTATTGTGGTTGGTACAATTTACTTATTCCATTCTTGGAGACCGCGCCGGTATGTTTTTCGCCGTAGTCTTTGTCCTGGCCTGGATAGGTCAGTTTATTGGCCATAAGATTGAAGGAGCAAAGCCTTCATTTTTTGATGATTTAAAATTCCTGATGATCGGCCCCGCCTGGCTGCTGCATTTCATTTACCGGAAGGTTGGAATTTCTTACTGATCAGCGGTAACTCAAAACTATTTAGAAACCCTAGACCTAAAAATTATCATGGGTATTTTCTCTTTCTAAACAGAATCCTTCAAGATTTTAGAATTAGATAAAAACCTAACCGCAAGCTCCTTTGTGCGTGTAGATGTTTCGCATAGTGCGCATTGAAATTGCATGATTGCGGAAAAATCCTTGGTGCATTTGCGAGAAAAAAATCATCTCTGCTTGCTGATGGCTGAGCCCACTTTAATTATTTAATTATTGATAAAGCCATTCGTTGCTTTCGTGTATTTGCGGGCTGAATAAAGTCTCTCAGAAAACACAGATCAATTCGCGCTTTCTTTTCGAGTGTATCCTTGGCTGCGCTATAGGGAAAGAACATTTTTTCTATTGTCTTATTTTATAAGTCATCGATAAAGGTCGTATGCCTTACTTCTGAAACGTTCAGAGTACTTTACATTTACATTTCATCAAAAGTGTTCATCCATGAAATTAGTGTTGACTTGCTTTGCGGCACTTACACTGTCAATTATGTCATTGGCCCAAGATGCGGTTCCAACAAAAGAATACAATCTGACTGATGGTATAGCCATTAAGGGCTACGATCCTGTGGCTTATTTTACTGAGAAAAGAGCAGTAAAAGGCATTGAAAAATACAGCTATACCCACAATGGGGCAAAGTATTATTTCAGCTCCGAAGCAAATAAAGCAGCATATATTGCCATGTCTGAATCTTACGAGCCTCAGTATGGCGGTTGGTGCGCATACGCAATGGGCGAGGCTGGTGAGAAGGTTGAAATAGACCCAAAAAATTTCAAGATCACTAACGGGAAATTATACCTGTTTTATAACTTTTATTTCACCAATACGCTTACATTATGGAATAAGAATGAAACGAATCTCAGGAAGCAAGCCGACATCAATTGGTACAAACTAAAGAAATAATTATGAAGAAGTACTCCTTTTTATTGGCTTATATTGCTGCTGCTATTCCCGCCCAGACCTTGTACTTTAAGTTCACTGCAAGTACCGAATCAGTGGCATTGTTTGAAGCATTGGGAGTGGAGCCTTGGGGTAGGATATTTGCAGGAGTGGTAGAACTTATTGCTGCAATTCTACTGGTGGTGCCTGCCACACGCTTGTATGGCGCTTTGTTGGGGGTTGGTCTTATGAGCGGGGCTATTGCCTCTCATCTTTTGTGTGGTAGGTATTGAATCAAATGGCGATGGAGGATTTCTTTTTGGCCTCGCTCTAATCGTAATTGCAGCTTGCTTGATTGTTGTTTATCAAGCAAGAACCGATGTGGAAGAAATTTTTGCGAAACTGCGCAGGGCAAGAAAGTAGAATTACCTTTGATAGCTTTGTAATGATAAGTTCACAAGCACAGAAGCTCATTATTAGTCTACTTTTTGATCTATGATTTACACCCAAGTGAAAGACCAATTTGGTCTGATGATCAATCTCACTCAACAACTTTACCCTGATGAAATTACCCAAAAAATAGACCTGCTCGGCACGGCGAGCATCGGCCAGCACATGCGCCATATTATTGAGCTTTGGCAATGTGCTCTGTTGGGCTACGATTCCGGATTGGTTGATTACCACAACAGAGAGCGCAATCTCTTGCTCGAATGTGATAAAGAAGCGATTATTGGCGCAATGCAGGCAATATTGGCTAGGGCATCAGAACTGGAAGACAAATCACTTAGTCTCTATATATCACATAATGCAGAAGGAGGTATCGACATAGCTGAAACTACCTACCTCCGCGAAGTGGTGTACAATGTAGAGCATATGATACACCATATGGCATTTATTAAAGTAGCCTTAAGGGCTTTGCGCATCAACCTTACACCGCCCAATTTTGGTATGGCTTACTCCACCATTCAGTACCAGGCTGGTTAGGTAATGTGTACAGTCACGTTTCTTTATTTGGGTAATTCGTCGGTTTTGATCTCACACCGTTATGAAAGTCCTTTGCGGCAAAAGGCGCAGAACCCTGGATTTCAAATTAAAAATGGAATTGAATTTATCTGCCCCATCGATCCCACCGGCTCAGGTACTTGGGTAGGAGTAAACGAAATGGGAACTGCAATCATTTTACGCAACGGTGCTTTCGCCTTACATAGCCCGTCAAATACCAGCTACCGAAAAGGCAAGGGTGTCATCGTGTATGATTTGCTTGGCAGCAAGGATGCTCTTGGTGAATGGGCGAAATACAATCCTGAGAATATTGAACCATTTATCACTATCGTATACACGGGCAAGCAACTCCGTGAGCTTGTTTGGAATGGGGTATCAAAATATGACATTTCACATAGTATTGACAAGCCGGCTATCTGTTCGTCGTCAACACTTTATAGCCCTGAAGCGAAAAAATTAAAAGGCGCGTATTTTTTTGAGCTTTTAAACAAAGGAGTTGCTTCTTCTGATGGATTATTTCAAAAACTTCATTCGTTTGATGATGCCCAAAACGGTTTTTTCATAAACCGGTCGGATACGCTCAGGACACTCAGTACTACTACGAGTGAAATTGAGCATAAGTCGGCCGAACTGAAATATTTTGACCAGGATGCTTCCAGCCATTTTCAAAGTATCGTTTCTTTAAAACGACATGAATCTGATTTCATAAATGCTTTAAGCTGATTGTATGAAATCAAATTCACCAGTCAGGAATAGAATCCTTCAAATTACAGGTATTCTGATCATTGCCTACAGCACTTGGGCTCAAGTAGGCATGAAGATGCGCATAGAAGATCGGGAAGCTATACAGAAATTTGGTGATGAAGGTATATCATTGAGCTTTCGAAATCTTTACCTGATGCAGGCAAACCTTCATTACGCCTTGGTGGGCAGCGATACTTTACCCACACTTTGTTTTATTCACGGTTCGCCTGGCAGTTGGGATGCTTTCAGCAATTTTATGCTCGACTCTTTGCTCAGGTCCCGTTTTAGAATGATCTCTGTTGACCGTCCAGGTTTTGGATTTAGCTCATTTGGCATAGCTTATACCCTTCCCGAACAAGGCGAAATAATCGGAAATTTGCTCAAAGTTGAAAGCAATGGCAAGCCACTTCACCTTATAGGTCACAGTATTGGCGGGCCAATAGTAGTATGGCTGGCCCAGCGATCACCGGAATTGATTTCTTCAACCACTGTTGTGGCTGGCAGCATTTCACCTATACATGAACCCAGAGAGCGATGGCGTATTCCACTCGATAATTTTCCGTTGAAATACCTTGTGCCTGGCGCACTGCGAACATCAAATTCGGAAATTCTCTCGTTTAAGACCGATCTATTTATTCTCGACACAGGATACAGTCATATTACGGCGCCCATCACATTTATTCATGGTGATAAAGACCCCCTTGTTACTGTAGAGAATGCGTATTATGGAATGCGAAAAATGGAAAATTTTGATGGAGCAAGCATCATCATTTTGGAGGAAGCTAACCATTTTATTCCTTGGAATAGGTTTGAATTTATCAGAGATTTTTTGCTGAAACGTGATAGTTAACGATCATGGAAACCACTTCAATCAAAGGCCGCTTATCCGACCATGGTGCAACGACAATTGGTGGTGACAAACTTATATTGACCAGGATTTGGCTAAAACAAAAGTGGATTAAACTTACAAGCTGGGAGTATTGGCCAATAAAAGTGGTGTATTTTATTCCTTCTATTTACTTTCTATATATCAGTATCAGAGAGCGATCCCTGCTCTTTTTCACTGCATCAAATCCCGGTATTGAGACGGGGGGTATGTTTTTCGAATCGAAATGGAGCATCTTCAAAAAGCTCCCGAAACATCTTTATCCCACCACGGTTTTTATTTCTGAAAACGATTCGATTAACGATTTGCTGACGAAGTTGGGCAGCTCTGACATCAAATTTCCATTGATCGCAAAACCTGATAGAGGTGAGCGCGGTTGGGGAGTGAAGCTCATCCACGATTCGGATGATCTTGCGTTGTATCAAAAATTGAACACGGTCGATTTTCTTATACAGCAGTATATTGATTATCCCGTGGAGTTAAGTGTTTTTTATTACCGCAAGCCCGGCGAAGCCCACGGCTCTATCACTTCTCTCACCGGCAAAGAACTGCTCTCAGTTACAGGTGATGGAGTATCTTCAGTAAAGTCGCTTATTTTAAAAAGCGACAGGGCTCTCATGCAATTTAAAAATCTAATCGCGGCACTTGGTAATGCCGTGAATGATATTTTGCCTCTGGGCGAAGTCAGAATTTTAGTGCCTTATGGTAATCATTGTCGCGGTGCTATGTTTATTGATTTGTGCGCCTCCATTACACCCGAACTTATTAAGGTTTTTGATGATATCGGAAAGGACATTGATGGGTTTTATTTTGGTAGATTTGATGTGCGGTGCAAATCGTTGATTGACCTGGCTATGGGTCGAATTTTTTATATTCTCGAATTGAATGGTGCCGGTGCAGAACCGGCGCATATTTACCATCCCGGATTTTCATTTTTTAAAGGACAGAAAGTATTGATTGGCCACTTTAAAACGATGCATGAAGCAGGTAAAATTAACCATGCTAGGGGTGTGCCTTACATGCCGTATGGAGAATTCAGAAAATTATGGGCCGCAAAAAAAGCAAACTGCAGTAAAGTAACCTGGCTATGATGTGGCAAGTTTTTTTGATAGGTTTTTCGAGTTACTTGATCCTAGGCAATATTACCCTTGGTATATTCGAATTATCATCAGCAAGAAGATATTGGCTTCTGGCGCTATTGCTTGGTGCTGCTTTACTTTCAGAATTTATTTATGCCTGGTTCCTTATAGGCAAGCTCCAGTATTTGCACCTGCATAATACGGTATCGGTTTGGGTATCTGTGGCAATATTCGTGGTGTTTCTTGTATTAGGCATATGGAATTTGCTGCACAAACCCTCCGGAGAGGCAGCACATCAAAAGTCGGTATTGAAAAGAGCATCTGTGGCCATTTTTTTTCACCCTCAGCAAATTCCATTTTGGCTTATTTGGGGCAGCTATCTCGTTGGGCAAGGCCTCAATGTTTCCGATCCCACAGTGGTACTTACCATTGCACTTGTAAATGTATTAGGCGCAGGCACAGCGCTAATTTTGTATTCACTGCTAGGCAGCCGAATGGTAGAATTTGCGAAGCGCAACCGCGTAATGCTGGGCCGAGCAACAGGAATTATTTGCCTAGTGCTTGCATGCTCTGAAGCTGCTGGTTGGATTTTTTAATCTACAGCAGCGCTTTTGGACGCGCTACTCTTTCTTTTTGTAAAATAATATCGCGAAGCTTTACGGGCTCTCAGGTTTTCAGAATTCCTGTTGTTTTCTGAATGATTTTAATAATGATATAAGCGGTAAGCGATACAATAAACAGGATCATCCAAAGATCCATATCGAGCAAAATCACTTTTGACCTTAGAAATTCAGAAAGCTCATTGAAGAATAGAAAAATAAAAGCCAAAAGAAGCAATCCTGTAATTTCCTGCTTTAGTATTCGCTTCATAAACAAAGGGTTTCGCGGTTTTTGCCAGTTTGAAAATTTTGGAAATATCACCGAAGTTTTTTCTGCCCAATTCGAATATTCATCACCGAATTTTCTGATAAGAAATTGCTCCTCAGCATAAATGATTCGCTCATAATACACTACATACAGAAAGATAAACCAGAAAATAAACCAGAAATTAAAGGTGAGCAGCGCAATGCCAAACCACATAAAGAAATTACCCACATACAGCGGATGTCTCAAAATGCTGTACATACCTGTTTTATTTACGGAGTCGGCTACCTGCCCCTTGGTATTTCTGCCCGATGTATTGCGGTCGGCGCAGCCCACTGCATGAATTCTGATAAATAATCCGAACAGGGAAATAGCCAGGCATACATACCAATACCATGCAGAAATGGGCGCATCATTATCGCTTATCCTTTCCATACTTCCGAGTACGAATGCAACGAGGCCTGCAATAATAAAGACGATTGGAATTAAACCTCGGTATTTAAAGAGTTTATTTCCTTGGGTTTCGAGTTCATTTACTAAAGCCATGGCTAAAAGGTCGTCAACAATTTGATGTTTGACAGCAAATGAACTAATAAACATTGATTTTACAACTCAATAACACTTAGAAAATACCAATTTATGACCCCGACTCTCCAAAGCTTTCAGAATTTATCTATTTGAAATTGTGGATGGAACAATGCCTTCTGTTTTATCAAATTGATGATCTATTAAATGCAAACTAAATTGCACAATCAATTTTATCAACATCGAAATAAAGAGTGCACTGCAAAGGGGAAGTATCAAATTTGATCGGCTTTGTATCATTGTGAACATCCAAAAAGGCATCTGCTTAATCAGATGCAGGTAGCGCTTCTATTACTTTCAACGGGTCATTTACACCAAGCCCGATTATGTTTGGATTACTGCCTGAAGTTTGATAAAAGGGTATGTTGGCGGCAAGTGAATGTTCATCTTTTCCATTATTCGCACATACTTCAAGCCGGTGTATGCCTTTGGAAAGATGTGATACATCGATCCATGTAAACAAACCGGTTTGTTCCGTGCTGGCTAACTCTCGCATGAAGAACCGATCGACTTTCACGGGCTCTCCATCGATCTTTAGCTCACAAAAAGCTACCAGGCAAGCGATGTTTTTCTCAACAGGCGACTCAATTATCCTGAGGTCTCCAACATAGACCCTATTATCATCACAGGATTCTATGATAAGTCTTTCGTACTGAACCTTATGAACCAGAAATACTTCCAGCACTCCATTTTCGATAGTGGCTGATTGTATATGGGCCCAGGTACTGAAGCGATCGGGGTTTTGATCTCTGTAGTACCCGTCAATAGTTGAGCTTCCTAATGTTCGCACCATCATTTCTGACCTCCCCATTTTTCCCGACTGATTTACGCTTTTTATGGATGTTGCAGTTATAGATACGAAAAGTAATACGCCTGCAATAAGGTACTTACGGTTCAACTGACTCAACAAACCATAGTAGATGCCTCTGTAAAGCGATGCAAGTGTAATAATGCTCATAAACCAATAAATAGGCTTATACACAGCTTGAATGAATTTAAATCGCTTTAATAGCCCGAGTGTGAGAAAGTCGAAAAAATATGGCAAGGCAATGATGCAGGTTACAGTGCCCAAAAAATCATCCATTCTCGAACCTACACTAAAATATTCATTGGCTACTGATCCAAATATCCATACCAACAGAATGATAAAGATGCCATAGAAACACACCGATATTGTGGCCATTGAGGTGGTCTAGTTCTACTGGACATATTTCTATTCAAACATAGTTGTTTTAGTGTTTGTAAAGAGGGGTTTAGGGAGACTCTTAACTTTTTATTTTGTTCATAACCTATGCAGCTATCTGGTATTCATTTAGATACGCTTTCACTGGTGGTTGATCACCGATGGAAGAATGGTCTCTTCGGTGATTGTAATACCCAATAAATTCGGCACAGGCTTGGTGCAACTCGCGTCCATTCTCGGGTTTGCAGAGGTAGAGCTTGT
>JBBQZU010000037.1:0-25006 GCA_038207425.1 Flavobacteriales bacterium
TTGCTGATTTTGTCGAGGCACATTATACCGTAGAGTCGGATAAGAAATCAGCGCGTACTACCCTTCAATGGGTGCATATCAATATGAGTAATGCAAAGCGCAATTTCTTAGGTATCTATCACAAAATCAGCGGCAAGAACCTGCAGCACTATTTGAACGAATTCTGTTATAAAATCAATAGGAGATATTTCGGCAAGTACCTATTTTACAGAGTTTTAATAGCTTTGGGAACGCAATACTGGTACGTAAACGGATAATCATATAATTTTATTTCTCTTAGCTTTCTTTGGTTTTAATGAACTAGTAATAATGTGCGGTCTGATTGAAAGGGTATTTTTGAAGAGCTTGCATTGTAGTAGTTTCTAGGACTAGTGCCACTTGCTGTTTTTTTTGGCTACGAATGTTGGGTGATGATTTTTTCTCACTGATTATTTCAAGACCAATAGGATAGAATAAAGTCGAGTTATTTTTTAGCTCTGTCGGTTGCCATTTTGCCCTGTTTTGATAGTCAAAGCCATTTGCTGCTCTGATTCCGGGCGCCGATGGTATGTTGGAATTAGTGGAAGAGGGCAAAAAATATTTTCCTTAGGATATAAGAAATTGATAGGTTCTGCCTTTTTATTCGTAACAAATTTTGCAGATATCACTTCAATATGTTTGAATTTACACATTGATATTCAGTTAAGGATGCTTGCTTTAAGGGTGGCAAATTTCATCGTTAGATTAAAATTCGGCATCGCATAGTTGCCATTAAATTTATAAATATTGATAGATTTCAATTATTTCTGGGCAAGAAGTTCTTGAGCAATTTTTAGATGCAACTACTCCTATGGGTTGGGCACGGGTATGATGCTTCACAACAGAATCATTGGCGGTTGAGCTTTTCTATTACCTCACATCAGAAATCAAAAATGCGATTGGGAGTGCAATCGCATTTCTAAGAAATTACAAACCGGGAATTTTATTTGGCGGGTTTGCCTTTTGGCATTGTTGATGTTTTTTTATCTCCTTTGGTTTCGTCAGACTTCTTAGCATCCTGTTTCACATCAGTTTTTTTTGAAGATTCGAAGAATTTGCTTGATGCTGACTTCTTGTCATTGTTAGAATTATCGCTCATTTTACTGGGGTTACTGCAACAGTATTGTTGCAGCATAAATTTCCGTATTTCTTTGATAACGAGATTATACAATTACATAATTTTATTGTAAGTATAACGGTATTTGAAATTGGGAAATAATTAAGTAGATGGAGGTTTTGTAATTCATCATCAATCTTCATAACCACTCTTAATGACGGTAGAAAGCATCTTAAACTTTTCACTCGCATTGAAGCGGTGCAATGAATGGGCCGGTATAATGATACCTGAGCCTAAACCCAGATGGTATATTTTTCCATCAATTGTGATGTCGGCAGCGCCATCAATGATCTGAACGTACGTGTCAAATGGCATTCTCCTTTCGCTCAGTTCTTCGCCCTCACTTAAGGAGAGGGCTGTAACATTGCCAGTGAGTTTCTTGATTATCGTGCGACTAATAACAGCGTCTGGAACATACTCTACAATTTCCACAACAACATGCCCCTGTGATTTCGGCAGGTCGGTAACTTTGTTTTCAATATTATTCTGGCTTTTCGGCTTCAGGTCTTTCATTGGTCTCTATAATTTGGTGAATGTATCTCTAATAAACAGACATTCACTTACATTTCGTAGCTGGCAATTATCATATTTCAGTGTTTTAAATTTTGAATCTTCTGTCTTTTTATTTTAATAGCTTTAAATTGTGATGGTGTCATGGATGTAAACTGTTTGAACTGATGACTCATATGGCCGGCGCTTGTATAGTTTAAGATGTAGGCGATTTCTGCGAAAGTATGCTCGTTGTACAATATCATTTCTTTTATACGCTCTATTTTGTTTACGAGCACGTAATGTTCTATAGTAATACCAAGCGTTTCTGAGAATATAGCTGAAAGTTTTGTGTAGGGTATATCAAATTTTGCACGCAGGTATTCTGGTATTTTTATGCGGGGAATTTCATCTGAATAGTGCACCAATTCGATTATGATTTTTTTAATTTTCTCTACATTGGCTGAGTTATGGTCGTCCATCAGCTCGAGTCCTGATTTATTCAACTCTACTTTAATTTGATTTCTCAATTCATCTGTGAGCGGAATTTTCAGGCGTACTTCACCCAATTCAATATACGAATGCTTTATTTCAAACCTTTCGAGAATATCCTTAACCACGAGCTTGCACCTCAAACACACCATATTGCGGATATGCAATTTCAATCTGCTATTTGAACGTTTTATGGATGCATTCTTCGCCATATTGCAAGTAAGCTCGTTTTGGTTGCGCACCGTATTTACTCCAATCATTCCTTCATTTCGCATCGGTGTTTTAAGGCTTGAACGAAAATTTAGGTGGCACCTAAAATACCGCACAAGCATCGCAAACACTCGAATATATGTGGAAAAAATCCTGATAACTAAATACTAAATCAAAGAGGCTCGTTGCTGTTTAGAAGTAAAAACAAGGTAAGCATTGCCGGCCAGCATATTTTTAGAATTCTACCCTGAATTTATCAAAATTCACAGGTCAGGCTGGTGGTATTAAATTGTAGGTTGAAACATATTTTTTGGAACAAAAAAAAACCCCTGTGCGAAAGCACAGCGGTTTCTTCTTCAATCAAGATGAAATTATTTTGCAATCATGAATTTCTCAATTGCAACTTCGTTAAGAGTTGTGAGTCGGTATATGTAAACCCCGTTTGGCAAGTTAGCGCCATCGAATTCTACTTTGTACTCGGCATTGGCTTGAACATCCTGACGGAAAAGCTCGGCTATTTTGCGACCGCTCATATCATATACTTCTAGGGTAGCCATTTGCGCTTCAGCAACGCTGAAGGCAGCGAATGAAGTACCTGTAGTTGGGTTCGGTGAAGAAACCAGCGTAGATGGACATGATTTGGTAACAAGAATCTGATTTGAAGCGTCAGTACACTCAAGTAAAGTTGGAGGCACAATGTTGTTCAGGTTCACACCACGTGAAGCTACGTGTACCACACGGTACGTCCCATTGGCAAGGCTGGTGAAGTTGAAGGTGCCTGTTGCATTGGCCTGAATAACTTGAGTACCTTGCTGATTCAATAGGGCGAAACGGAAGGTAGTTCCTACTTGTCCGGTTACTGAAAAAGTCAGGCTGCCGGTGCAAATGGTTGTTGAACCACTTACGGTAAGTGTGCCGCCGTTCACAGGATTGGTATTTACGTTGATGAAATTCGAAATATCAAAGCATCCTGATAGTTGAGACACATTGTTCACACCGGTAAGCTGTGTGAGCGATTCAACAGAAACGTGGCCTATTGCATAGTTTCCGGCAGGGAAGTTGTTCAGGTTGAATGAACCTGAAGCGTTGGTTGCAATAACGTTTTGCGATGGAAGTGAAACCAGTCCAAAACGGCCCACGCCTGAATTTCCGCTAACAGTAACCTGAACGATATTCGAGAATCCATCTCCTACGCATATTGGCGACAACGCGCTGTTGGTTGAAACGGTTCCTCCATCCACATTGCAAAGTACCGATGTAAAGTTCAATCCAGGAAACTCAATTTCGGAGCCGGCTGGATTTGAAGATACATAACGCTCATCTTCGCCATTAGGTCCAAGAAGCTGTACGTTGAGTTTGAAAGAGAAGTCACCATTTGTGGTGATTTGAGCCACACAAACCCTGTTTAAAGCAGTTGGTCCAAAAGTACCACCCAATGAAGCCCAAGCAGCGTTGAATATACTCACTACCGGACCATCATTCACATCGTTCAATGCAGAGAAGTCGCCGGTATTTGGCACAAAGGTTACAACTGGTGGAGCACCTGGACCGCCAATGAGACCGTCGCGCAGTACAAGCGGAAATCCTGCAAGGGGATCAGCATTTTGCAAGAAACCATCGGTGTTGATGATGGCGCCGTTGTTATCTTCTGATTTTGGAACTGCCCAAAGTGTAGAAGAACCGGCACCAATGCCAAGCCATGAGTCAACCATTACCGTATTGTTGCCAATATTGTTGGTAGGTATGCTGTTTGGAGCTATTGCACCTCTGTCTTCATTGTTGAAGAAAAGGGTGCTTGTTTCAAATCGCAACTCATGGTTAGGCTCACCATACATGGTAAGCAGTTTATAACCTGGAAGCATATCGATGTAAACCCTGTATGTAACTGACCCTGCTGGAAGGTTACCTCCATCGGTGTCGGTAGCATCAGTAGCATTAGAGATGTAGTAGGTTTCTACAAGTACATTCTCCAGACCCTGAGCAGTGGCTACACCTGCTACAAGTAGAGCAGATGCGGCTATGATCAAGCCTTTATTTATTAGTTTATTTTTCATTGTCGTTTTGTGTTTTGTTGAGAGGGCGGTCAAGGCCTTGGCTTTAAGGGGAAGCAGCAACAGCCCTTCATCAATTTTTAATTATTACAAACCACAAGTTGTATTCCATGCGCTATTAAGGGCAAGGAAGTCAAGTACATTTACTACTCCATCATTGGTGATATCTTCAGGGCAATTGGCCAATGAATTGTCAGTAGCCAAAATTGAAGTCAATGTCCAGTTGGCAGTCCAAGGAGCTTGGCCAGGAGCGAATGCACCTTTGTAGTTAGCACCGCAGAAGAAACCATCCACTGGAGCATTTTCGGGGCTGTTGGCAGCTCCGGCAGCCGGTACTGGATTGTATGCGTTGGTTACAGCATTTGTAGTGATATTCATTACAAACTGATCATCAATTACACCTGCTTGTACTGCATTGCCGGCACCTGTGAAGGCAGCAAGCGTAACTGCATCAGGAGCAGCACCTGAAACACGAAGAATGTTTGTTGCGCCTTGGAAAATATTGTTTGTAAATACAAGGTTTCCAGCCTGGAATTGATCGAATGCGTCAAATGGGTGTGCAGGATTATTTGCAATATCAACACCAGTTGGGAAATTAGCGAAGATGCTGTTTGAAATTCGACCGGCAAAACCAGCACGGGCCTCAACACCACGGTTTGCACCACGACCTATTATAGTTGTGTTGTAAATGGTAGGACGTGTAAAGGGCTGATTACCTGAATCCTGGTCATCACCATCTGCTTCAAATCCTTCATCACCTTGTGGTGAAGCACCTTGCAATTGTACACCAAGCCAAAACTGACCACGACCCCTGAAACCTTGGTCGAAATCGAAATAATCGTCGTTGCAGGCAAAGACAGAAATGTGTTTGGTATCAACAGTGCCTCCAAAAAACTCAACTCCGTCGTCGTCATTGGCTATAACTTCTACGTATTCAATTGTGGTACCACGGCCTACTGAACCAAGGGTAAGACCGTTGATTTCATTTCCTTCTCCGATGTTCGTTCCACCGTGGCGAAGTGATACATAGCGAAGAATTCCTGAATTGTCATTGTCATCGGTTCCACCATAAAGTGAACGAGGATCGCCTGGAACAAGACCTTCAATTGAACCAACACCATCGGCTACCGCTGTTCCGCTTCCGTTGGCTGCAAGCGTTAGGTTGTTTGTAGCTCTTCCAAGTACAATCAAGCTACCATATTGGCCACGAATATTGATAGAGTATGAACCATCGAGCGGGTCATTCTCATCAGTAATAATGATTGGGCAAAATTCAGAACCGTTGGCAAATATCTGACCGCCGCGGGCTACAACAAGCACATTGGCATTTTCGCCCAAACCGAATACGCCACGTATTACGGTACCAGGCTGAATGAATAGTTTAGCACCATCCTGAACGAAAAGTCTTGTGTTAAGACGGTAGGTGTTGTTGCAGGTAAGTGTGGTATTCGTGTTCAAAAAGTTACCGTTGGCTGCAGCCAATGTTGACAAATCAACTGTGGCACGGCCGGCGAGTGGTGGACATCCGCAAGATTCTCCGAGAGAAACCTGGGCGTTAGCAATTGTAAGCGATGAAGCAGCAACAAGTACTGTCATAACTCCTTTTAGATTAAACATGTTTTTCATGATTAAAGGTTAAAATGTGAAAGATTAATTTGTTTATTGCCTTCCTTAGGCGATGACAAAGATGAGGTTGCAGTGCGTGTACAGGCTTACCGTTCTGCTATCAAAATATTAATTATCGCACCTTTCATGGTTAAGTATTTTCTTATTTCTATCAATATGTTTAATATTAAATTAATGTGAATTAGTATTAATTTAGTATGCCTGTTTCTTGAACTTGCCTCATATTGTAAGTATCAGTACTACAGTATGTAAAATACGAGTCAAGGCATTCTGAAAATTTAATATTTGGACTTTTATCGGCTTTTACTTTGATGTAGATGTTTGTGATTTATCATGAACCGAAAAAAATCGAAGACGAAATCAAATTTCGAAGAAGATATGGAAAATTTCAGATAGGGCGATTAAGGCCGAAATGGGTGAACCTTAATTTTTTGCTAATTCTATTTTTTGGTAGGTCTAAAATGTGAAAAGCCGGAGCAGATACCCCGGCTTTCCATGCTGATTTTTTCAGTACGGTATCAGTCTTTCATTACCTTTTTTACCTCGGTAAATTCTCCTGAAATCAATTCCACAAAGTAAAGACCTTTGGCGAGCGATTCGAGATTTACTTCTATACCATCAATTATTGTCTGGCCTGACTGTACCTGAATTTCAAGTATCACATGTCCAATGGTGGAATGTATTCTTACGAACGAATTTTCGCCCAGGCTGGCACTGGTGGCTTTTAGCGTAAAGCTGCCATTGGTAGGGTTTGGATAGATGCTAACCCCGGCATTGTTTTTTATAATTACAGTGCTCAGTACACATGAGCCGTCATCATCAGTAGCTTCAGGGTTGTAGTTGATGGCTTCAGGGTTTGTGCATCCGGCAATTTCTTCGGCATCGCATATTCCGTCGCCGTCAGTATCAATAATTACAAGTTCTGAACCTACGCATTCTGAGCAATCTTCCACAGGTCCAAGGCATGAACCGTCGCTATCGGTGGCGAGTGGGTTGTAATTGCAAGCGGCTGGGCTTTGACAGCCTGCTATTTCATCGGCATCGCATATACCATCACCGTCGGTGTCTATAATTTCAAGGCCGTCGTTTGTAGCGTTGCAGGAAGAGCAATCATGCACCGGCACAATACAAGAGCCGTCATTCGTATTAGCCAGCGGGTCATAGTTGCACGCTGTAGGAATTGTGCAGCCGGATATTACAGTGTACTGGCAGGAACCGTCGTCATCAGTTGCTTCAGGATTGTAATTTACCGCAAGTGGGTCGGTGCAGCCAGCAATTTCATCGGCGTCACAAGTACCATCTCCGTCTGTGTCTATTATTACTAGGCCATCGTTGGTGTCGTTGCAAAAAGTACAATCTTCCAAAGGCACGAGGCAAGTGCCATTGTCTTCAGTAGCATTGGGTTCGAAATTGCAGGCCTCAGGGTTTGTGCAACCCAGAATCGGAACAAGTGGATAGGTGAGTCCGGGAAATGTATATTCCAACCCCATCGGAGTGTTGGCCACATAATCTTCAAATCCTCCATTGGGATTGCCTACTCTAAGATTCAATTCAAAGGATAGTTCGCCAGTGGTTGTAACTTGAGCAAGCAGTATTTTATTTACGGCAGTTGGTCCAACTGTACCGCCTAGTACTGCCCACGCTCCGTTGCTAATGCTGAATGTTTCGCTGCTGTTTACAGTTCCAAAAACATTCCAGGCTTCAAGGTCAGCAGGCACAAGGGTTATCTCCGGTCCGGGCCCTGGTATTAGTCCGTCGGCAGTTGTGAGCGGTATTCCGGCCAAAGGGTCATTATTTACCATTAAACCGCCCGGTATGGCTGCGCTTCCGCCGTTGTTGTTCGCTCCGCCTACTACACTTCCGTTGCTGTCTTCAGTTTTCAAAGCAGCCCAATGGTTGTTCGACGCTGAGCCGATTGTAATCCATGAATCGAGCGGTACTGTATTTCTGTTTAGTCTGTTGGAGCGAATTTCACGGCCTGTTTTTTCACCCCAATCGTTGTTGTTAAAAAAGTAGGTAGAAGTGGCTATAAAAAGCTCATGGGCAGGGCTTCCATATACTGTTTCTACTTTCCATCCGGGTGCCAGATCCACATAAATTCTGTAGGTAACTGATCCTTCTACTAGGCTACCTCCCAGTTGGTCGGTTGCATCATTGGCATCAGAAACGTAGTATACTTCTACAATTACATCTTCAAGGCCTGTTTGGGCTTGGAGAAACAGGGATTGCGAGGCTAAAAAAGCAAGGAGTAAAAGTTTTTTCATGATAAATGGTGATTATCAATTGGTCAGTTGACTTTTTGAGATTTTACTGTTTGTTTAACTGCTGGTCGAACTCTTGTAAGGCTCGGGTTCGTGTATTCGTCCCAAGCGGGATTTTTGGCAACCCAGCGCTCCACATTGCCATTTTGCGAATTTCTGATTTGAAGGTTGAGCTCAAAAGTTAGTTCTCCATCCGTAGTAAGTTGGGCTATGAGTACCCTGTTTGACGAGGTAGGCCCTTTCACACCGCCCGGCACTGACCATGCTCCGTTGTCAGTAATAAGGGCATTGGATTCAGTAGTAAATTTAAATTCATCAAATAATAAACCGAATGGAACAATACGCTCCGGTTTCATAAGCATCATACCATCTGCATCGGAAAGCGGTATTTTTGTTTGCTCTGTATTATTTATGAGCAATCCACCTTTCACCTTAGCGCTTCCACCATCATTCTTGCTGCCACCAATAAGACTTCCATCGGTATCTTCTTCCTTCAGCACGCCGTGGTGGGTTCCGCAAGCAGCACCTATCGTGATCCACGAGTCGAGTGCGAGGGTATTTTCGGTAAGGCGATTTACCGAAATATCGGTACCCATAGCATTGCCTCTGTCTTGGTGGTTGAAAAAGGTGGTGGTCGTTTCTATTTTTAAAGGATTCAGCGGACTGCCATACACAACCTGCATCACGTAATCGGGGGCGAGATCAACATAAATTCGGTAGGTAGTTGATCCTTCCTTCAGGGTCATACCGCTTTGTTCATCAGAAGCATCATTTTTATCTGAAACATAATAGTGTTCAACGACTATGCCTTCAAGGCCTCTCTGAGCGCTTACCGCAAGTGAATACACTGCAATGTGGCTAAGAAAAATAAATTTGATGGTTGCATTCATGACGATCACAGCAGGTTGAATCAATTTTTAACGAGCTTTTTTACTGAGGCTACACCGTTTGAGTATACCCTTACCAGATAGATTCCTGCGGCCAGGTCATTCACGGATATTTCGATATTCGCTCCGGGACTATTTACACCTATATATTTTTGTTTTACCACATGGCCGTAGCTGTCTACAATTTCGTAGCGCATATCTGATGTATTGTCAAACAGGTGTATGTAGAAACTCTCGCTGCTTGGATTAGGATATAGGTCAAAGCTTGGCAGTTTCGCTACGTCGCGCACATTTACAGTAGGGTCTAAAACAAAACACAATTCAGCAATTGACGCGGCAGCCCATACTACACTTGTGCCATTGCCAAGTGCCAAATCTTCGGGAGTTAAACTGGCAAAGTATCTTATTTCTGATTTGCAGTTAAAACCATTGCCTATAAGCGCTTGTGGAATTCCAATTTGGAGATTGATACAGCCTGTAATGGTTCCATTGGATGTGAGCTGGGCTATAAGCAGATGATTGTCAGGCGTAGGTCCTGCGGTTCCACCAAGCACTGCGTAGGCTGAATTTTGCGTGAGCAATATATTGGAGCTGTTTGTATTGTCAAACATTTCGAAATCGCCTGCACCCGGAACCAGTGTTACCTCAGGCACACTGCCTTCCAACAAACCATCTGCTACGGTTACAGCAACTCCATCAAGTGGGTTGGTATTGGATAGCAAACCGGCCGCAATACCTTCGCTGCCACCATCATTGTTAGAGCCTCCGATAAAGCTGCCGTCAGCATCAAGTTCTTTCAAAACACCCCAATGCGAATTTGAAGCTGCACCTACGGCAATGTATGAGTCGAGTGCAACCGTATTGTCGTTTAGCCTGTTTGCCATGATAGCGCTTCCGGTTATATCGCCGCGGTCTTCATTGTTGAAGAATTGATAGGGGCTTTGAACTTCAATTCTCAATTCATTATTTGGTGAACCGAAAATAGAAAGCATCCTGTATTCGGGTTTGAGATCGGCGTATATTCTCCAGGTTATGGAACCTGCTGCCAAGGTGCCTCCATCTGTATCGGTTGCATCATTCTCGTCAGAGGTATAGTAACGCTCAATTACAATGCCTTCGATGGCGCCCAAATCGGGTTGATTGCACTGACCATAGGCAGCAATAGAAACGAATGCGGTTAGAAAAGCTGTGAAGTATAGGTTTTTCATGTTAGAGTGGGGGTTTAAAGAGTTTGTTTCTGAGCCTGTTTGCGAAGTTATATTGAAATGACGCCAATCATATTCGCTGAATTTTAAGTTATTGTAAAGCTTAATACACCAAGAATTAACAGTGTTAATTCTCGGTATTTACTTACATCTTCACAAATATTTTGGCAACGCTAAAGCTGTCGCCGATTATTTGCATTGCGTACATTCCCTGAGCGAGAATATTCACATCAATTTTTTTCAGAGCAGCTTCATCGTTGCTCCAAATTTCGTTTTGATACAAAGTATTTCCGGCTAAGTCGCTGATGAGAATTACGATTTTCTGGTTTTGAATATTTCCGGGATTTAAAGCCAAAAAGTCGCGTGTGGGATTTGGAAATACAACAAAAGTATTTTCAATTTCACCTTCATTTATTGACAGTGATGGACAGACAATATTTATGTCGAGTCCATTGCAATTTTCAGGGCCGAAGCAGCACAGGCTAGGTATATTAAAATTGGCTTCGGGATTGTAATTGCAAGCTTCCGGATCGAGGCATCCGAATTGTATCAATGTTTGGCAGGAGCCATCATCGCAACCGGCTGATGGGGAAAACTCCAAATAATCGGAATCGGTGCAGCCACACTGTGGAGGGTATCTTAGAAAACTATTTACAGTCTCCTGCGTGTCTTCTACATTTTCCACGGCAACATACTTCACCACATCGCCATCCGCATTAATAATTTCCACATTTAATTCAAATGCCAGGTCACCTTTGGTGGTAAGTTGAGCCATGAGAATGCGGTTTTCGCTATCAAATCCAAACACTCCTGATGTTTGCATGACTACACCAGTGTTGTTAAAAGTGTTCTCAGTACTTGTTGCATCCCTGAATATGGGGTCGAATGCATTGGCTGGAATTACGGTAAATCCTGGCGGAGCCACAGGCGCGCCGCCAAGCATTAGGCCGTCGCTTTCGGTAAGGGGTATCTCTGCCATAGGGTCATTATTCACAAGCATTCCGGCGGGAATTGACTCACTGCCTCCGTCGCTGCTCGCGCCACCCACAATCGACCCGTCAGTATCAAGCGATTTAGGCACCCCAAAAAGTTGGTTTGAAGCGGCTCCAAAACTGATCCAGGAGTCGAGTGCAACCGTATTCCTGTTCAAAAATTGGTTTTGGACCTGGTGCCCAAAGGTGCGGCCCCTTTGCTCATTGTTGAAAAAGGGTTCAGTACTTGAAATAATTAAGGGGTGGTTTGCTGAGCCATAGAGTGCTTTAAGTTGGGCACCCGGAGCAAGTTTTAAGAAAAGGCGGTAGGTTACTGAACCTTCCGTCAATGGCGGCCCTCCATCGGTATCGGTCGCATCGTTGGCGTCAGAGATATAGTATATTTCAACTGAAAGGGCTTCTATATCATTTTGCGCAGTGGCGGAAGCTGCCATCGCTGCGGCTGCAAGGATGAAGATTGATTTAATAAAACCTGAAAATATATTATTCATACCTATTTCGTATCCTGGTTAGAGCCTGTAGGCAAAGTTTACACTGTATTCGGTTCCCCAGCGATAGAAGTCGAAATCCAGCTCGTAGCCACTGTCAAAAACATACACTCTTCTGAACTGTGTGTTGAGCAGGTTTCTTACTTTACAGCCCACACTGAAGTGTTTTCCAAGATGCTTGATGACGTTGATATCTACCATATTCATCGGGAGTTCGTAAATGTCGGGAACGTCATTGCCAATGATGTTTACCGCAGCCAGTTTTCGGCCTTGCACATTGTATGAAGCCGAAATAGAAAACCGCAAACTATCGTTGGTGTAGGTAAGCATTCCATTGACGATGTAAGGCGCCTGACCAAACATTTGTCTTTTTACCGTAATCGGTCCGTTGATAGTAGTTTCAGAGTTTATAAACGATACATTACCCCTTAAATCAAATCCTGCAATCAGGGTTTTTTTACCTTCTATTTCAATACCGACGGCGGTGGTTTTGTCGGCATTTTCCCAGGTGAAGTTGGTGCCACCCGGTGTAGCGAGCAGTTCAATATGGTTGATGAAGTTTTTAAAAAAAACACTCATTGAGATATTGTCGCCTTTCTTGAAATAGGACTCTAACCTAAGGTCATAGTTTCGAACATTTACCAGCTCCAAGTCCGTGTTTCCGGTTACTCTTCCTCTTAGCTCATAATCTTCAAGTGACACTGGCGACATTTCCCTAAACCCAGGGCGCGCCAATGAATGAAAATAATTCACCCGCAGATTGGTAGGGTTTTCAGCATTTTGCCCCAGCTTATAAATAAAGTTGAGGCTCGGCAATACGTCAAATGATTGTACTTCGCCGGGATTGGCCTGCACCCCTGCAATAAACTGACGATCGGGATGACCTGCTTCAAGGCCCCTTTCGTAATACTCTTCGATATCAGTAAATAAATCAGTGGTTTCAACGCGCACCCCACCTTGAAATCTCAGTCGTGGTATTACATTAAAGTCAATCATGGCAAACGCTGCACCGATATTACCAAAAGCTACGTCGTTGTCGAGTATCGAACCGGCGTTGGCATAGTTCAGGTCGAAGTCTTCCCGCCCTTCAATGCCGAATCGCTCAATTGCGAAAGCTTCGGTAGGATTATTATTCGGAATAAAGGTTCCTCCCAAACCATTGAGTTGATAGATGAGCTGAGAACTTTTCCTTACGTGTCGTACATAATTTCCGCCCACGGTTAATTTACCTTTTCGCTTCGCCATACTTTCCAGCGGCATCTCTGCTGAGATACGTGCGTCGAGGAGATTCTCATCCAAAAGCCTGAATCTTCTGTTTGGGTTAAATTCCGGCTGGAAAAAGAGCGTGTCGGTGGCTGCGTCTTGCAGGTAGCGCGTTTCCTTGAAGTCTAAAACGTTGCGCTCGCCATCTGTATAGGATGCATTAAAATCTATTTTTATCTGTCTTGAAGGAATGAAGTGCGTGGTATGCGCCTGATATATTATTTGCTTTCGCTCAAAGTAGTACTGGTCGTCGCCGAGTACAAGTTCAAGTCCAGGCTGGTGGTTCAGGGTTTGTCCAAAATATGTTCTCGAATTGCTCTCTCCCAAGAAGTTGGGCATAAATATGAAAGAAACGCTATTATTATTATTCAGTTTGTAGGACAATTGGCCGAGAATATTCCAACTGTTTATTTCGGCTGCTGTTTGTTGCTGAAAAGCCAATTCGTTGCCTATAGGCTGAGGCCCTCCATCTGCAGGTACAAATTCTCTTGATATGGAAGTTCTGTTGATTACCGATGTGGGGTCGTATCTATTATTGGTGCTATACCTGAAACCAACGATGAAACCCAGGGTCTTGCCAAATAGTTTTGTTTGGTTTCCTATGGTCAGGTTTTGGGTAAAATTCATGGGCGCCCGGCGCGTTTCATTGATCCAGGTATTGGGAAATTTCCCTCCTATATCAGCGAGTTCCTGGTTGAAATGTTGAAAGAATTGTGTTCTAGGATACAGTTCGTTGTATTGATTTAAGGCGCTGTTGAAAGCTCCGCCGTTGTTAAATTCTGCTGCACCGAGTAGTCCGAGTTCTACCAAACCAAGCCGGTGAAAATCGCCGCCCTGGGTTATTGGCGTGGTAGAAACGATACCCAGAGAGTTCAAGTAACCCTGAAGACCCAATGACTGAAACTGCTGGTAAAGATTCGGGCTGTTAATAGGATTCGGAAAGTTTGCCTGTTCCAACGGAACGCCGTCGGCTATGCCTCTCAAGCCGTCATCGAAGCCCAGCCAATCAGTGCTGCTGCGCGCTCCACTTATTACATCTTTAAATGTTGCCTGGGTATTGTATCCAAAACTTACGTTGAAATCAACGGAAAGCTGGTCGGGGTAGTCTTTGGTTTCAATAGATATATAAGCCCCTGACCAATCGCCGGGCAATGCGGGGCTCGAAGTTTTTGTGATCACAATATTGTCAACAAGGCCCGTGGCGAAAATGTCGAGATTGATATTGTTTGTAAAAGGATCGAGCGTTGGTATTTTAGAACCGTTTACCGTTGTTTTGATGTACCTGTCGGCGAGGCCACGCACTGCTACAAATCCACCTACCGTTGATACCCCCGAAACCCTGCGCACGGCAGAACTCACATCGCGGTCGCCTATTTTATTGATGGTCTCAGATGATATATAATCGATGCTTGTAGCGGAGTTCTGTTTAATTTTCTCCATGAAAAAATCGCCTGCGCGGTTGGCTTTGCTTTCAATTACCACCTCTCCAATGTCAAAACTTTCCGGTTCAAGCGAAAAGTTGAGAACCACCACTTCACCGTTTTTAGGATTTACCGTTTTTTCTATTCTCTTGTAAGAAATGAATGATATGATGATCGTTTCCGGTTGGTTAGATTTTATTTCCAATGAAAACTTTCCATCAAAATCTGTCACTGTGCCTACGGACAGGTCACTCTTTAAAACGATAGCAGCACCTATGATTGACTCACCCAGATCATCGGTAATTTTACCGCGTATCGTTCCCTGAGCCATTATTGTACCTGTACTCCAAAACAGGAGAAACAGCACTTGAATAATTCTTTCCACTTGTTAAAACGAATTGGACTGCGAAAGTAGACTCACAGTTCTGAAGATGAATTAACGTGAGGTTATCAATCGGTATGTTTTGTGTTAACTTCAGGTTTAAAATGATGCACTTACTTGAAATAATCGCTGATAGGTTGTTAAAAAATCGGTTTTACAAGGGATAATCCTGAATATGATTTAAATGGTTTATATTCAATTTTTTAAATGTCTTCATTTGTAGTTTTTATAATGAATCCATTCTTTCGGTATGTTTTGGATCAAATGCTCTTTTATCCGAAATATTTACAATAAGCATACATATAATTAGTAAATAATTAATGTTGAATTTTATAAAACACTTAATATAACAGGTTTATAGAAAAAACTGTGGTGGCATGTTCATTTTTAATTTCATTTATACAGTTAATAGTATTTAAATGTTAATTCACGTAATATTAAATTCACAGTAGTTGAATGTTCTACATTCGCATTGGCGGGAAGGGATAAAAAACAAAAAAGCCGCTTCGCATTGCGAAGCGGCCTTGCCTTACTGTCGGGGTGACTAGACTCGAACTAGCGACCCTCTGGTCCCAAACCAGATGCGCTACCAACTGCGCCACACCCCGAAAAGGAGCGCAAAGTTAATAAAGATTTATGCTTGTGCAAGTCGATTATGAACAGAAAAGCATTTATTTTGTACCAACAACCCCGGCCTATGAAAAGCTTTCTACACAGTGTGTTCGTTATCATTTTCTTAGCTTCTTGCAATGGTGAAACGGAGACCACCAAAAACATCGACAACAGGTCGGACCGCGACCTGAAATTCGCCATGTACCGCTTCGGGTATCAGCAGGGCGATACGATTTTAGTACCGGCGGGAGTCAAAAAGCGCATAGGAATGATTACAAGCGATTCGGCGAGCGAAGAAGCTCCTGCATGCGCGAAAAACATTGATTCGGCGCAGGTCGTAGTATCGGGCGGTGGCACCCTTACGCGAAGTATTGGCAAGGATCAAAACTGGAATACATCATCGGAGCAAACATCAGCAATACCCATCAAGTACAGGCACGAGTGCAACTTTGTGGTTCTCCAAAGCCATATCGTTCCCTGATTTCTTTCAGCTTTTGCCGTAAGGCTGCGCCGTACTATTCGTTCACCCAAAAGCCAATGTTGTATATTGCTGTGCTGCGGCTGGTAATGAGCGAATCAGGTGGAACGATCACAAATCTGATCCGCACCGGCTCCAGGTTTTTATTTTCCGAAAGGTAGGCCTTGATAGATTATGAACGGCGGGCACCTACATTGTCTACTGCTGCCATTGATTTCTCTTCGCCTATGCACAGCACACATTTGCGCTGTACGGGCAAGTCGTGATCTACGGCAGCTACCCGCGCATCAAGTCAGGCCACAAAAAGAGAATCTTTGATGTCCTGATTGCGAAGCTGGTTGCGCTGGTCTTTGTCAAGGTCTTCGTCCACGTCCTCATCAAACAAAAACCTGCGCTTAGCCTGCGTAATGGCGTATCGCTCGGATTCTTCGTATTTGCCGGTAACGCGGTTAAACTCCACATTCAAATCGGGCTTTGCGTTGAGCGCTTCATAAAGGTCGTTGAGCTGGCCTTCATGCTCCTTGCTCAACTCCCGCTCCAGCAGATTGAAGTGCAGTTGTTTCAGGTTTTCTTCATCTGCCAAATGCCCTTGCCAAAAGGCGATAGGGGGCTGCAACCGCTTTCAGCAATATGTTTTTGAGCGTGTTCCAGATGAACTTGCTAAGGTTGTAATTCGGGTCTTTCAGATCGCCTTCTATGGGCAGGTCTATATGTATTTAGCCATTCAGATCTTTGAGAAGGCTTACGGCAAGTTTTACGGGCATATCGTAAAAGGCTTTATCGTCAGATTTGGTGCCGAAGGTGAAGTCTTTAATCACCATATTATTGGTGCTTACTATTTTGGAGTCGCGTATTTTGGTAAGGCATTAATAGAGCAATTCGCCCCGCGTTATGGGGTACGATACGTATTAGCTCGTGTAGAGTGCAAATGGGGTAGGCCCTGTACCCTTGATGGTATAGACTATGTCCATATCGGCGGGATTTGCCTTAAAGGCCGTGATGGTGCCTTCAAAAAAGCCCGTATTATTGAGTACTGAGCCCATTGCCACATCTATGGTTTTGCGGGTTGATGCGAGCGAGTCGGCGTGTATGCGAAGTTCGGTTAGGCTGTAGCGAAATGGATCGGTAGGGGTGTAGTCCTTAAATTGAATATTTGACTCCCTGATATCAAAAGTGCCAATTCGGTATATGGATTCATTGTATGATTTGGTCAGATCCTGAACATAATAAGCCAGCACCAGAAAGGGATAGGAGTAGTCGAGTTCCACTTCTCCTTCGCTGTTTGTTACGGCCACAGTATCGGCTATAAGCAGCCGGCTGAAGTTGTCGCCCTCGTCGTACATTTCATAGATGGCGTAAAGTCCGGCAGCCTTTATATGGCCGATATTGTACACCGCATCCTTCATCCGCATGAAAACTACTTCAATATCGGGTTTTTTGCAAGCCACCAGGTTATCGCCGCGCGGATCGACCATTGCGAAATTGCGCACATCGATATTTCCCGAAAGGTTGAGTACATCCGTATCGGCCTATGAACCGAATATGTTCAGGTTGGTATGCAGGCTTCCCTTTACGCCCTTGAGCTTTATAGCTTCCGCAAAATAGGGTTCAGCGATGGCAAGGCTTACAGAATCAGATACGAAATTCACCGCGTAGCTTTCACCGGCAAGGTCGAGATGTGTATTGGTAGTGATTTTACCGCCTGAGCCCAACAGGAAACCCAGCGCTACATCCATGCTTTGCATATCGTGGGTGATTGCAGGTATGAAAAGGCGCAGGGAGTCGGTGCGAATTTCGGGTGCTATATCGCTGCGGTAAGTGAGCTGGCTTTGGTGCACGAGAGAATTTTTCCAGTGTAAACGCCATTCGCTTTCTGCTTCGGCAGGCGTGCTGCTGCTGTCGGTACCGGCTTTCGCCAAATCGTCAAAATTGAATTCATTGCCCACTTGATTTATCTGTACCTGAAGCCCCGTAATGGTGAAGTAGGGGATGTGTATATGCGATTTGAAAAGCTGCCCGATGGCCATTTTTGTATCCAAATTACCCACGCTGATAAAGGTTTGGGTGCTGACTTTTTCCTGCATCACAAGATTGCCTACACCAAGCCGCCCCGTAAACCAATCTATATGCACTTTACCGAGCGTGATTTTCCGGCCTACCAGCTCCTGGTCGTTTTCTTCGATATAGTCTTTGATATAGCCCGGCGCGAGCGCCATGGCGAGTACAATTCCTAAAAGCAGCATCCTGCTACTATCAAAAGAACTTTATAGATGTGCTTCATGCACCAAAAATAATGTATAGTGGTGAAAACGATAGTATTATAGGAAAAATCTTCAGCACTAAGGGAAATGTCGGTCTACCTTGAATAAGCAGCAGCCGGACACAATTTTTTAAAGGCATTGTACACCGCCTGATGCAACACGGTAGCGCGCAATTCTTCGGGCAGGTAGTCGAAATGTACACTGAGCGTAGTTTTACATTTCAGCGCTACCTAGAGTGCTTCATCATCTTCGAACATCTGCCTGTCTTCGTCCATATTCGGGGTACCGATGTACACCCTTACATCGCCGCTGATGCCATCAGTGGGCATGCTTTCGGCTTACTTAATCAGCAACTGCTCACCCCACCACAGCGGGGGACTTATAATGAGATAGTCATCGAACACGCTGCTGTGCCGCACCAGGATTTCCGTGGGCAATAACCCCGCCATCGATTCGCCTATGATGGTTTTTTTTCCCTTTCCTGTAAATGTGCGCACCATATAGGGAATCAATTCTTTCTCGGGAAAGGCGATATACGTGGCAGATTGTCCGTATGGTTCAAAACCAGTTTTGCTATGCCCTGCACTTTCAAGAAAATCAAGGTTGGCGACCGCTTAGGTAAAGTTCCGCTTCCGGTTTGTGTTCTCAATACCAACTACAATCGATTTCGGAAAGCGGGCTATCCAGGGTTGTGTATTGAATCGCACAAGGCCGGCTATATGAATAAAATCTTCTTCCATCGCTCCGTCGGGGATATAAATCACGGGGTAATTTGCAGTGTCATTCGGGCTGTAATCTTCAGGGATGTAAATTTTGACGGTGCGTGTTTCATTCAGGTATGTGGAATTTAACTGAACCGAGGTGCCTATGGTCAGTGCTTTATCGGCGGGTTGAGCAAAGGTTGAGAGCGAAACCAGCAGAAATATGGCGACAAAAGAAAGGTGATGACTTTTGGTTAGGCACATACACGTTGGTATTTTATATGGCATGCCGAAGGTAGTTATTAGGAGGGTATGGATACTCAGCCGATGTTAACTTTCCGCCAATTTTGAAGGCATAAATGGCAGACATTTAAAATTTATCATTCTTCATAATCTTGTGTGAAACAGTTCAAATCACAGCGTACCTTTCGCAGAAACCCTTCATAAAGTCAATATGCGAATCAACGAGGAAAATTTAGGGAAACTTGACATGGAACTGGTGATCGCGTCCAAAAAGATCAAAGTGCTGGATGCCTAAATCTGGTCTGCTGAAGCTGAGGATGTATTTTTAGAAGGATGGCACAAGGGCAACCCGAAATTGCCGGAGATTAAGTTGGGCATACCCAAGGTAGAATCCATTATCGCTGCGCTCGATGCCATCGCATCTCAGTGCGATACAGGCCACCCTGCAGAGAAATTTTTGGCCGAAACAGCTTCAACCTTCGCCGATGCAGGGCCCATGCTATTGAATATAGGCACTCCCGGATTCACGCATTACTCCTGCCGCATTTATGGCAGGCCCGCTATGGCGTATAAATACCAGGATATTACGGCCGTGGATGGAGTAAAAATGCTCCTTGAAGTTACCGGCAGGCTCATGGATAAGAGGCATATAGAAACAACCGAATTCAATATTTCAGCGGAAGATTTTGCCGAATGGTTGCGAAAAATGGTGGATGAATTTTTTGGCCTTGGAGCTGTTCAGGTGGTACTGGATCAAAACATGTCGTCAAAAGCACTTGCCGGTGCAACGCGCATTCGCTTGCGGGGTAACGACGTATTTTCTGGGCTTGACAAAGAACAGTTGCTCTCTCACGAAGCGCATGTGCATACCGCTATACAGCTCAACGGCAGGCAGCAGCCCAATTTGCAATCGAGGGGACTGGGTGCCCCGCGCACCACAAGAACACAGGAAGGCAAAGCAGGGCTGGCCGAACTGGTTTCCAATG
Organism: Flavobacteriales bacterium; assembly: GCA_038207425.1. GTDB lineage: Bacteria > Bacteroidota > Bacteroidia > Flavobacteriales_D > Cryomorphaceae > JBBQZU01. The sequence goes on from JBBQZU010000037.1 coordinate 20,184, forward strand.
CCGTGGATATTACCCGGTTGCGCAGGGTGGCCTTGAGAGTTATTGGTGTGAAAATGGCTTTGGAAGGTGCTGATTTTATTGATCTGTTCCGTTTTTTTCCCAACGAAGGTCAGTCGGAAATCGAATCGGTACGCTCAGCCCAAAGGATTTTCAGAGGTAGGGCCGTAAAGGACAAGGTGGTGTTTACCAAAGATGCTGTATACCTCCAGGGATTGTTTGAAGTGCATTCCTTTTTGCGTGTTGCCATGCGCGACAACTGTCCCGACTTTTTGCGCAATCTATTTGCAGGCCGGCTTACCATTGCCGATGCAGTGCGCCTGCAGCCTTACTTTGAAAGCGGCTGGCTGAAGCAGCCCCTCTTCGTGTTTTCATGGGCCGCCGACATTCGCAGAATGGCAGCCCTGAAGGCTTATTCTGCAATTTCATCAAACATCAATCTTGAAGGCGTAACCTTGGCGCGGGCTGTGGAGCTCGAAGATGAGATTAAGAATATAAACGATCATTTGGAGTGATGGAGTAACTTCTTTTGGCGGGAGGTTTGGATATGGTTTTTTTTGATTTAGATGGTGCAAAGCAATCCGGCACCATGTTCTGTATGTAGCTAAAGGCCTCTGAGAATGATTTTATTCCGGGCGATTCTGAACGTAGAATCATGGATTTATTTGCTACGGTCAATATCTATTTCTGTTTATTTGCTCGCGGTGCAACCCTGTTCCGCTTCGGTTTTGATATGCCAAGGTCAGCGGGATTTTTTTGCTTTCAATTCGTTTAAATTTTGGGAAGCCTACAATTGAGCGGGCGTGCTTTGAGATTTTTTTATTGAGCAATTAATTGTCAGCGTATTATATGCCATACATGCGCCACTTCGCTTTATGGTATTGTTGCAAACATTCGCAAGGCAGTTGGAGCAGAGCCATCAGGCCACTAAAGGATAATTCGTATATTCGCAATTATCGAAACAGTATCGCTCCATTCAAATCACAAATATTTAAATGATCAGTACCACACTCGGTTTTATAATTGAACTCGAAAGAGCAAGTAAACTTATATACAACAAGGTTTCCGGATGGTTTGAGAATTTCATTGAAATGACGCCAAACCTGATATTGGCACTGCTCTTTCTCATCATATTTGTCTTAATCGGCAAGGCGTTAAAGACCGGTATACAGAAGGTAAACCCGCGCATTTCGGCCGATAGCAGCATTGTGGCACTGCTCGGCAACGTGGTGTTCTTTGTAGTGATAACCACCGGGGTTTTTGCCGCTTTGAGCATCTTGCATTTAGATAAAACCGTTACATCACTTTTGGCTGGCGCGGGTATTATAGGTCTTGCATTGGGTTTTGCTTTTCAGGAAACTGCAGCCAACTTCTTGGCGGGCGTATTGATGACATTCAGGAAACCCCTAACCCTTGGCGATATCATTCAAACCAATGGTATTTTGGGAAAGGTGATAGAATTGAACCTTCGCGCCACTATCATCGAAACCCCTCAAGGGCAGTACGTAATTGTCCCCAACAAGTCGGTATTCTACACCCCCATCATCAACTATTCCACCTATGGCATGCGGCGCATTGACCTGGAAGTAGGGGTGTCTTATGGTGAAAAGCTGCCATTGGTGAAGGATGTTGTTCTCACAGCGGTGGGCGGGCTTGAAGGATTGGTTCCCGGCAAGGAGCCGGAGTTTTTCTACACCGCCTTTGCCGATAGTTCTATCAACTTTTCCATCAGGCTATGGACACACGAAGTAGACGAACTCAACCACGCCCGGCTGCGCAGTGATGCCATACTCGCTATTAAGGCTGCTTTCGACAGCAAAGGCATTACCATTCCGTTCCCAATACGCACGCTTGATTTTGGTATCAAGGGCGGTACAAGGCTCGATGAGATGAGCGGCCCGTTGCCAGTTGGCAAAGCATCGGTGTAGGTTTTTCACTTGTTGAGAGGGATATTCTCTTTGCCTTGATAAACGGCCTAATCAAATAAGCCAATTCTTGAACTTGTATGTCTCAAAGTTTCACCAATCACGGTAGCATCTTTAATTGCGGTACTTTCGGCCACTGAATGTGTGATTCCCCAGATGGTTTGAATGTGTATTACCACGGTTATGTGCCCTAGGTCATGCATCTTTTTAGCAGGGCTTTCGCGAAATTTTTGCATCCGATTTGTAGATATTTGAAAGCGCGAAAATCGTGGGTAAGCCACCAGTTGAATTGGAAGTAAAATTGCCTTTTACTCCAACAAATCTTATATCTATATATCACTTGCTGATATGGCGTGTTATCGGGATGCAGACAGCACGAATTACATCATTTAAAACTTCATACGAACCAGAAGTAACTTTGAATTTGTGGTTTATTAGAACAATTGAAAAATCCTGATTTTAAACGCATCGAATTCGATGCCTTTAAAAACGAATCCGGTTCAACAGCTTTGCGCTTACCCCTCAAAAATGGATAGAAGAAACCAATGCCATAGGTATCATTTCCAAATCAGGACGCTATGGTGGCACATTTGCGCACCGGGATATCGCATTTGAGTTTGCAACATGGATAAGCGCTAAGTTTAAGTTTTATCTCATCAATGAATTTCAACGCCTTAAAGATGAAGAAACAAATCGTCACAAGCTCGACTGGAACCTGCAACGCACCCTTGCCAAAATCAACCACACCATCCACACCGATGCCATTAAAGAGAGGCTTATTCCGGAAAAATTGTCTTCCAAACAAACGAAGTTTGTGTATGCCACCGAAGCAGACTTATTGAATATGGCGCTCTTTGGAAAAACAGCCGCTGAATGGCGGGCCGAAAACCCAGATGCGCAGGACAACATGCGCGATGAGACCACCTTGGAACAATTGGTAGTCCTCTCCAATCTGGAAAGTATCAATGCTGTATTGATCCAACAAGGCTTGGAACAGGCTGAACGCATCGCCCAACTCAATCAAATTGCCATTACCCAAATGACTTCTCTGGTCAAGAATACGGGCTTGAGAAAATTGAAATAGAAAGAAGCGTTCCATAAATGGAAGGGTATAATTTTTTGGACAGGGTATTACCCCTTTACATGCTGACCAAAATACGAGATTATGCACTTTTGATGATGGACAAGGATTGATTTACACCCATGCATTAATCCGTTATATTTGGCCTGCACCAAATTTCCGCCATACAAAGGCGATGAAAGAAGATGCGCCTTATGGTAGCCCATGAAATTCAACGAAGATTCCCGCGTGAAAATCCCAGTAATCCTGCACTTGTGCAGGCTCGGATATGAATACGTCTCGTTGAAAGATTCGAAGTGGGATCGGGAGACGAACGTATTTATGGAGATTTTTGAAAGCAACGTTGAGCGGATCAATCCGGGGGTGTAAGCGGGGGACGTTAAGCGTTGCTGCCGCAGCCTGTCGCAAGTGAACAGGGCCTTGCAAAAGGTGACCTCGTCGTTGGCTACACAGCCGACTCAGACCGCTGGAGTTTCAGTTTCCAGCTTCCGCAAAATTTCCTCCCCAATACCCGGGTTCAATCGGCCATGCTTTAGAATATTGACAAAAGCGAGGGTGCAAGCATGCTCCCCACCATTCAACGCCAACCTAAACTTCCCGCGCACGTCTTCCTGAACCCCCGACCGCGGATAAAGCAACATACTTCGTTGCGCATCCCAATGATGGTTGTACACATACATCTGCTTCAGGTCATCATCGGCGGGTTGGTGGCTGTCTATAACTTTCCACTTGGTGTCGATGACCCAGGTGGTAATTGGTTCCTTTCGGGAAATGAGTACGATGTCGGGGCGGATGGTTTTGGTTTCCCAAAAAGGCTTTGAACGCTGACCGAGCACCTGAAATTCTGCGCTGGCTGCCCGTTGCAGCTTTCGCAAAATGAATTCTTCCCAGAGTACATTCATGTCAAACATCAAAGCAAGCATATCATTGCGGCCCGAAGTGATGTCCGGCCGAAAATTGAGCAACAAGAGTTTGGCAATTTCAATGGCTTTGCGGTAAGGCTCCGTTTTGCGGGAGGCGGGAATCCGGTCAAAATGGGCGGCGTTTACCCGAAGGCGGTCCACTTCCGGGAAATTGAGTTTCAGCCTTCCGATGGCGTCTCCCAGCAGGACGCTGTCGGCGATCTGATCAATCAGGCAGAGCGCTTCATGCAAGATTTGCAATACCAGGTGGTTGTGGTCGTAAGTGGCGTGGCGCGTGTAAAATCGTTCTTTGTGCACCAGGTTTACCGAAAGGTGTTTTGAAAAAACCAAAGCCCCTTTCAAGCTCTTCTGCTGACCTTCACGGCTGCGGTATTGCTTGAAAAATCCGCGGCGTTGCAGGTGGTCCACTTCCGTGAGAAACAATTCGAAATACAAATGCAAAATGGAATTGGCGCGGAGTTTTAGCGGTGCGTGACCCGTTTCTTTTGCGGTAAGCAAGGTGCATTCCTTCAGCATATCCAGCAGTACGCGCTGCATTTGAGTGGTATGGTCTTCATGAGCGGCATTGCGATCCACTTTGGGCAGCACTTCGATGGTCAACTTGCCGATGTGAATGGCGCCAACGTACGATTTAAACCGCACGCCATGGGGGATGAGTTCGAAGAATGGCGTCTTTTCATGGGCGAGAAAGTAGGATTCAAAAGCCTTGTAATGGCCTTCTTTAAAATCTTCGCGGTGGTACCGACGTCCCTCTTTCCAGACAATGGACTCATACTCAAAAACGCGCAATGTATTAGCCTTCGGCATTGACTGGAGCGTCTGTGTGGTTATTCAGGAGTTGTTTTAAAGCCGTTTCAAGGTTAAGCGCTGCGGGCGTAACAAGTTCATAACGAAAGG
>JBBQZU010000038.1:0-24237 GCA_038207425.1 Flavobacteriales bacterium
GAAACTTTTAACAAGCTTGAGGGCCATTCCTATTTCGGCAAATTTCTCTCTTTCTAAGGGGTCATTTTGGTCATGCCCAATCTCGAATCCTGTTGGAATTCCAGCGATTTGTTCTGCAAACTGTATTTCGATTGCCACAGCAGCAGTATGACCAAAGCGCCCCATTTTCTTACCCAGAAAGTAAAAATAAGTATTGGAAATATTCTCAGTCTTCAGTTCAGCCAGATTATTATAACCAACAAGCACCAATTCCTTTCGGGTTATCTGCCCAAAGTCCATATAGGAGTTGTTGTTAACTTTCAAAAATATGGGGTGAAGATTGTCGGCAAAGGCACTCAACTGATCCGAAATGTTTGCAATGTATTGTATTCTTGTTAAACTCAGACCAACAAAAGCCTCTTCATCAAACTTTTTGGTTTGGGGGTCCGCAGAACGATTGTATATATTCAATATTTGAACACTCCCTTCTTCAGGATCTGTAACAGGGAACTTATCCATTTTGAAATCTCCGGACCCGCCAGATACAAGAGTTTGAAGGAAGCCTGCTTCTGTAGATTCTGGAAGAGCTACTGGCGGAACAATTCCTTTTCGCCTACTATTTACTGCGAACGGAATGGCATAGAACGTAATGGAAAAATTATCAATCGCAATTCCTGCATAGTACATGCCCGGATAGTCAATATAAGATCGAACACCGTTTGATAATTTTCTTGGGATGTACATCATTCTTCCTGTGAGCCAGTGCCTCATGCTCGCTCCTTCCAATCTCTCCGTGTAGTTTGCTATATTTTCTGCAATAAAAATATTATCCATTATGTCGTTTGCTAAGGGTGCAGGTGCATTGGAGCCTTGTTCTTCCCATTGTTTCGCGTAAAACAACCTGAAATAAGCACAGACTATTTCACTGTTACTAGCGTCTTTAAATGTACTAAGACTAAAAAAAGTTGTCCTATCAGTTTGATCTCTATCGGCCCTTAATTCAATAAATTTCGCACCTCCGTTTTGGTATTTGGGATATTTATTAAGCCCTCCATTTACTTTCTTCTCATATAGAGCCGCATGAACGAGAAAGCAAGTATTTAAGGTATTGGTACCAGTTGGTAGAGCGAGCGGAATTTCAGTTTTCTCGTCTCCTATCGGTTTTTTGATGTTCTCGTCATTAATAATATGAACAGGCCAATTGGAATATTCGTAAGGATGGTTTTGCGGATTTTCTGAACTGTCTTTGAATGAGATATTGGTATTGTCATCATAAAAATTGAGTGAGAAATCATTGTGATTTCGGATATCCAAATAAACCCTGTTTCTATTCAAGAACGATACTAAAATATCGTCGTAAACTTGCTGCATCTTTCTTGGTTCTTCATGCAATATCGTCTGTATTCCTTTGGTGTAGAAAAGCGAATAAAGGCATGCGGGGTCAATATAGTTCAATATGGCTTCTTTCTCGGCCTTTATTTCTGCCGCACTTGCGGGTAAGATTATTTCCACTGTATTCCCTTCAGAGATCAAGGGTTCTCTCAATATTTTGACCTGAGGTCGTTTCCAGCCAGATTCCTGAATTGCATCTATTCCAAAAGCCGTGGTTTGAAACTCGCCTAAAACGGTGCCTGCTTTCACCTCCCAACCAGTTATAGAACTAGAGAAAAGCCTTTCCAAGTCAGCATCGCTGGAAAGAAAGGTTTGATTGACAGCTGGCGGGGTATCGGCGGTGATTCCCAAACCCAACGAAAGATAGTCAGTGGCACTTGGTAAATCTTGTTCAAGTATTTGCCTGACAATGTGATTTTCGTCTGTAATATCCAAAAAGCTCAAATGGTCAGATTGAAGAACACTGCTTTCAAGAATCCCTCGGTAAACAATATATTTCAAAGGGAGATCGTTTAGTCCCTTTGGATCAGATATTTTTAATATAGCGTTCAGTAGACCAGTATTTATGCTGGATACATCTTTTTGATACACTATTTGTCCTGTAAATACTGCAAATGCTTTAGGATTATTGCTGCCTGTCCAAGAGTGCATGCTAGAGACGTTAAATTTCGAACTGTTTAGAGGCCCAAAATTCTGACCAACCGCCTGCTGCAAGTTCGGCCCAATCTCCGTGAAAAAGTGAATAGATTTCATGTTTTTGCTCGTTATTGTGATTTATTACGTTCTGATGCTTCGACAACCATGTCGTTCCAAAGCATACACGTTAAATTGTACTCATTCTCAGACCTTTTCAAAGAACGAGGTTATCATGGAACTAATATCTCTGGAATTGTTAAATCTTCGTGAAGAATTAACAACTCTGAGATGCACAGGAGATTTTGTCTTTCGTCCATTGCAATTAGTATCAAGGACTCGGCAAAGGGCTTCCCGCCGATGTTCAGACCATTATTTTTCGTTCTGTCTCATATCTAATTTTTGTGGGAAACAAGCGACCTTTCCCGCTTCAACTCCGCCAAAGACTTCCGACTCACCCCTGCCTTTTTTGCCGGTCTTTCCCAAGTCACTTCGCAACTTCTATCTTGGGTTTGGGTCACTTGCATTATTGTACTCAATATCAAAACCTCCTAAGCTTTAGTATCATGATATATCATTTTAATTGTCTCGATTTCGATTTGACTAATTGCTGGTGGCATATGTGGTCGATTGCAAATTTGAAAACAAAACCACCTAGAAGCGCCTATGGAGCGATCCGAGAGATATGGTTCCACAAGAGCGAATAAACTCTTTGCAACTTTTCTAGTATTCAGCTCCGCTAGCACATTGGTTATTTCAGTTCTGTTTTCTAAGGCGAAATACGTATATAACTCTGCTGGATAAGCCATTGGTTTCTTCGATTTATTTCTTCTCCAAAGAACTCCATTATCCCCCTAAATAGTATCATCATTTATAGTAGTTCTTCCCTACCATAATTGGTAAAATTTAGCGACTTAAATGAAAATTTCGATTTGGTCTATGTGATGGTCTAGTTTTTTTGGGCAAGAAATTATTAACCCTTAATTTTCTGAACAATGAGAAAAGAACGACGAACCTTTCAAGCAAGTTTCAAAGCAAAGATAGCCATCGAGGCTATAAAAGAGCAGTTAACCATAAGTGAGTTAGCTCAAAAGCATCAGTTACACCCCAACAAGATTGCCACCTGGAAGAAGGAATTCCTGGCCAAAGCCGATACGGTCTTTGACAATGGTAAGGCGCATCAGGAAGAGTTGGAGAGCCTTCGGGTCAGGCAATCGGAACTTTATAGAGAAATAGGCGAACTGAAGATGGATCGGGGTTGGTTAAAAAAAAAGCTTCAATGATACCCACTGACACACGCCGGGAAATGATCGATGATAAATCAGGTGCTTTATCTGTTGTACACCAATGTAGGCTGTTGTCGCTTGCGCGCAGCACGCTTTACTACACAGCGTCCAAGGCCTGCAATGAGTGAGACTTACAAATGATGGAAGCGCTGGATAGACTGCATTTGGAAGACCCCACGCGGGGTACCCGACGGGTGCGTAAGGAGCTGATCAAGCTCGACTTCCAGATGGGGAGAAGATATGTGCGCACGCTCATGCGCCTCATGCGTATACGCACGAGCTTCTGCAAACCTCGAACGACCATATCCGATCCAACAAAGGACAAATATCCCTACCTGCTGCGCAACGTGCCCATCACACGCCCAAATCAGGCCTGGGCTATCGACATAGCCTACATTCCTATGCCGAAAGGCCACATGTATCTCACAGCCATTATAGATCTGCATAGCCGATACATAGTGGGCTGGAGCATCTCCAATACCATGGAAAGGGCATGGGTTACTCAGGTAGTGAACGATGCGGTAGAAGCCCATGGAAAGCCGGAGATCATGAACTCCGACCAAGGAGTCCGGTTCACATCCGATTCCTGTTTAAACTATCTGAAAAGCCAAGAAACGATACAAATCTCCATGCTTGGCAAGGGCAGAGCCATAGACAACGTATTCATCTAACGCTTTTGGCGAACCATCAAATACGACAAGCTCCACCTATGCAAACCCGAGAATGGACGCGAGTTGCACCATGCCTGTGCCGAATTTATTGCGTATTACAATCACCGAAGAGACCATTCTTCCATCGGTGATCAACCACCAGTGAAAGCGTATCTAAATGAATACCAGATAGCTGCATAGGTTATGAACAAAATAAAAAGTTATGAGTCTCCCCAAACCCATCTTTACAAACACTAAAACAACTATGTTTGAATAGAAATCTGTCCAGTAGAACTAGACCACCTCATAACTTGCAATTCCCTCAACTGATTTTTACAATGAATCGGGTGGTTTTAAAGTAATTTTATCAATGCTCTCGTATGGACTTGTAGTTGATTTTTGCGCCGAGCAGATTGCGAATAACAAGATGAAAAAAATAGCTAATGAATATCACCACATAATAATCTATTAAAAACGTTAACCCGTGATGCCTTGCAAAACTAAATAAAGATTCTACTGCTGCCAATTTGTAAAAATCAAACAGAGATTAGCACGCAGATGCGGCAGATAGTCGCAGATTTGGTTTTTCTATAAGGCGTAAAACTTCCCTTTATCCGAAATTCGATCCGCAGAAATTATAAACAATCGGCGTCATCGGCGTTCTGTAATCCATTCATTCCATTCAGGGAATAGTATTAAGAGCTCAGAACTGATTTTCATCTGTAAATTTTGCAAAATAAGTTAATGGCCTACTGCCGGAATATTATTTCCGTTTGCTTTGATACACCAATAGACCACTCCTATGATACACGCCGTACTCCAATGGTTTGAGAACTCTCCTGCCGTAAAGCTTCTTGCTATTCTTATTATTATCGTTCTTCTGCTTATACCTTCCGGCGATATCAGGAATATTATCTCGGAGCGCGAATCGTTTCAGCAAGGTGCCATTGCTGATATCAGCGGCAAATGGGGCGAAGAACAAACTTTTTCAGGGCCTGTACTTTCCGTGCCATACTCAGTTGTGGTTGACAAGGGCAAAACTTCAGAATATACCGCTGTGCGCTACCTACATCTCCTTCCTGAAACGCTCAGCATCAAAGGCGCTGTGAATCCTCAAGTCAGAAAACGCGGCATCTATAAAGCTTTGCTCTACGGTTCGGAGCTCAGCTTTGACGGCACACTCATCACCAATGAAATTGCAGCCGCCATACCCGAAGCATCGGAGATTCACTACAACGATGCGAGAATTTCATTTGGCGTAAGCGACCCCAAGGGAATAAAAAGCGCAATAGAAATAGTGGCGAATGACAAAAAATACCGCGTGGAACCAGGCACCCCTGACTATGTAATGTTCACCCACGGATTTTCCGTTAAGGTGCCCCTTGTTCAGGATGCCCCGATAAACTTTAGCGGAAAGATTAAACTAAACGGATCAGCTTCACTGTATTTTGTTCCGCTTGCCCGCGAAACTGCTGTCAATATTCACTCAGCATGGGCATCACCGAGCTTCAATGGCTCATTTCTACCCGAGGCTCACTACATTGATAAGGAAGGTTTTGAAGCAAGCTGGAAAGTATACGACTTTAACCGAAGTATACCACAAATATGGGTAGACCAATGGTTTGATGCAAGCGGCAATTCATTTGGCTTCAGTATGATAGAAGAAGTAAATGTGTACCAGAAAACCATGCGTTCGGCCAAGTACGCCTTTATGATCATTGCACTTACATTTACCTTCTTCTTCTTTTTTGAGACAATTAAAAAGATGAAAATTCACCCTATTCAATACAGCATTGTGGGTATTGCCATCTGCGTTTTTTACACGCTGCTTCTCGCTCTGTCAGAACATATCGCTTTCGGTATGGCGTACCTTGTTTCGGCGGTGGCCATTATATCTATCACGGTTTTTTACTTCTACCACCTTTCAAAATCACGACCGGCTACTTTGCTCTTTGGGGGTGTATTTACTTCGCTCTATGTATTTATCTACACCATTCTCAATCTGGAGTCGCACGCGTTGCTGGTAGGAAGTATAGGTGTGTTTGTGGCGCTTGCCCTGGTTATGTATTACACCCGCAATATTGATTGGTATAAACCAGGAAAATCTTATCCGGCTGCCGGGGGTGAAGAATTACTTTCCGGCAGTCCACCAGCCCCTTAATGTTGGCTTTTTCATGGCGGTGCGAAGCATTTCAAGAAATTCGCTTCGCTCCACCATGGTGGCCCCCATTCGCTCAAGATGTTCAGTATACACTTGGCAGTCGATAAATTCAAATCCCTTTGCAGAGAGCCACTCGCAGAGGTTTATCAGGGCGTATTTTGATGCATTTGGCACATCGGAGTACATGCTTTCGCCAAAAAAAGCAGCGCCCAGGCTTACGCCGTACAAGCCGCCTACCAGCGATAAGCCATGCCATACCTCAGCGCTGTGGGCCATGCCAATGCGGTGCAGGTCTTTGTAAGCCTGTTTCATATGCACCGTAATCCAGGTGCCATTTTGTCCATGGCGGGGTATTTCAGCACAGCGGTCTATTACCTGATCAAAAGCTTGATCTATGGTAAAACGAAACTCACCGCTATTGAGCATAGGGCGCATACTTTTGGTAATTCTCACATCTCGCGGGTCAAGCACAAAACGCGGGTCGGGACTCCACCACAATATCGGGTCACCATCGCTGAACCAAGGAAATATGCCGTGCTCATAAGCTGCGAGCAGCCAATCTTCGCGAAGGGCACCGCCTATGGCAAGCAAGCCATCTGGGTTGGCAAGTTCAGGAGAAGGAAAGGCTACGTAGTAATTATCGAGTTGGTACACAGGCATGCTTGAAGCTAAAATAAATTGTATTCGATGGCACGTGGATTTTTCAAGCCCGTTTTCAAAGTTCTTCCACAGAAAAAGTATCGCCCTGATTAATATCTCCCGTTTCGAATCCTTTGCGAAACCAGCGCATACGCTGAGCCGAAGTACCGTGCGTAAATGAGTCAGGCACTACCCTGCCGGTAGATTGTTTCTGCAGCCTGTCATCGCCAATGGCATTGGCAGCATTAAGAGCTTCTTCGATATCGCCGTCTTCGAGCGATTGATTGGTACGCTGCGTATGGTGAGCCCATACCCCTGCCAGGAAATCGGCTTGCAATTCGAGCCGCACAGAATATTGGTTGTACTCCTTTTCGCTCACCGTTTCCCGGAGATTATGAACCTTATCGGTAATACCCATGAGCTTCTGTATATGGTGGCCTACCTCGTGGGCTATCACATAAGCCTGCGCAAAATCGCCCGGTGCATTGAGTTGCTTCTCCATATCTTGAAAGAAGCTCAGGTCTATGTACAGTTTCTCATCGGCGGGACAGTAAAAAGGGCCTGTGGCACTTGAAGCAGCTCCGCAACCCGACTGCAAGCTGCCGCTGAAAAGCACCAAGGTTGGCTCGCGGTAATTATCGATAAGTTTATTCCAAACCTCTTCGGTATCGGCAAGCACGGTGGCGCTGAATTGGGCGAGTTCTTCTTCCTGTGCTGTCGGCTGGTAATTGGCTGAAGTCTGCACAGGGGCTCCCCCTCCCATAAAGCCACCAATAAGGCTAAGCGGGTTAATGCCGGCGATCCACATTACGATGATCACTACACCCGCAATCATCAATCCTCTTTTGGTGAAAACAAATCGCAGTAAAGGCGCTAGAAGCATAGGATTCATGCTTCTGCCACCCATTCCACCCCCAGCCTGACCCCTGCGGTCTTCTACATTATTGCTTTGTCTTCTACCTCTCCATTTCATAATTGTTGTTTTTGGATATTTGGTGGATTCGAAGTTAGATATTTTAAAGAGAAATGATACCGAATCCGGAATTCAAATAGAGAGAGAAACCGAAAGCATAAATCTAGAGGAGAATCGGGTGAAATTACATACTCATCTCACAACCTGTATTTTATATGCTTCCATCTTTCCATCATCGGTAGTTACCTGCAAGGTATAAAATCCTGAAGGAGCATTCAATTCTATTTGATAGGCATTGCCTGCAGCATTAACATTTTCTTGCGCCACCACGCGCCCTGAAAGGTCGTACACCACGTAGGAGCTTGCTCTGGTTTGGGTAGAAGTTTCAAAGGTAAACCGCCCCGCGCTTGGGTTGGGATAAACCGCGAAGCGCTGGGCCTTGCGCTCCGGCACATTTAAGGGTGAGCAGCCTTGCCACTCCAGGTCGCCGCAGGCGTCAACCTTTAGCAACCATGTGCTGCTACGTGGGTCTTCGGCCCAGTTTATAAAGTAGCCAGCGGCTATGCAGCCCCCATCAGGCGCGAGTTCGATGTCGTAAAGAAGATTTTCACAGTCGTTGCAGGTTTGGTAGGTGTATTCATCAAACCATTCTTCGTTGCCATTGGAATCTACTTTGAGCATCCAGGAATTAAAATCAAAAAAGTACCCGTAGTAGCCCCCTAAAATCAGTGCACCCCCATCCGAAGTGGGTAACATTTTATTGGCTCCATTTCTGAAATACTTGTAATTCGTGAAGTACTCTAAACCATCTGTAGGTACATAATCTTCAGAGCTAAGTTTGGACACTCTTTGCTTCGTCCAATATACATTCGGATTTCCAAACTCCGGGAACCATTCATAGCCAAAACCTTGAGCAGTCATTATTTCTTCATTGGCCAATTTACAACCTATCATCCCGTATGTACGCGGCATAGAAATGTCCACAGATGAAATTGTATTCTCCACGATGCCCAATGCTGTTGTTTTAGTAATTAATCCAAAAGTTGAACCTGTGTTTCCTCTTCCTACAATTAGATATCCATCTGATTCTTTTATGATATTCCAATTCCTATAAAAATGCTGATACACCTCCGGCTGTAATATTTTATTCCAAAGCACATTGCCTTCAAAATCGAGCTTGGCGATAAAGGTGCCTTCGGAGTTGATATTGGGACCTTGCTCGCCTATCACGGTATACCCATCTTCTTCGATCAAGAAACCGAGAAAATAGGTGTTGGGAGTGTAGAGATCAAAATAAAGATCAGTGACCAATTCTAAGTTCACATTGAAACCAAGGAAACGGCCCTGAACACCATTTGGCGTTTCAGCACCTTGAAGCATGATGAACTCGTTGGTGTATGAATTGTATTGTAAAGAATTTATAATTCCGGAATAAAGATAATCTTGGGGGTAATAAACCAACGTAGTTTGATCCAAGACTTGACCTTGAAAGTCATATTTGCGTACAAAATAAAAAAATCCTACTTCGTCATTGGTTCCCCCTCCCCAAACCATATATCCGCCATCTACAACTTCAATGTTACTCACCTGTTCGGTCTCATTATCTCCTTGCACGCCCGTAAGCTGACTGAAATAGGTAAATTGAGCAAGGAGAATTCCGTTCCAGCACATACAAAGTAAAACAAGCGGAATAGAACGCATCACTTTATGAGTTGAATATTGTGACTTTCGCTTAGTATGCCATCTTTACTTCTTATAGTGAGCTGATATGGGCCTGTTGAAACTTCGCGTAAATTGATGGTGTTCAATCCTTCGATGATTCTACTCTCAAATACCAACCTGCCATTTACATCAGTGATGCGCAACGCTACATTCTGAAATCCAAACGGCACTTCAATAATCAAAATACCAGCCGTAGGGTTTGGATACACTTTACACAGTTTTATTTCTGGCCCCCCTTTGATTGGTCTGCGGTTCGATTTGGGTGTTGCATCAATAGGCTCCACAAGGGTTTCGAGAAGGAGAAAATCTGCGCACTGGCTCAGCGTAACCGCTGCCAGGCCTGCTGCCCGGGTAGAATGTTTAAATGCTATTTCTTCCAGCATGTCTGTTTGAGCAATGGTTGATACCGTGTCGCTTGAAGTGGCCAAGGCCATTAATATGCCGTACACCACCTGATAGTCGAGGTATTCGGCCTCCTTACGGGTATCTAGCTCAAAATTTTCTGCGATTAGGTTCAATTGGTTTTGGGCAGCAGGCATATTACCAGCTCTTACATACAGGTCAGCAAGCAGGTAGGCATACTCCGGAGTTTCGTAACCCACAATGATGGCTTCAATTTCATCAATCAGGTGAATACCGGTTGTATCTTCAAATGCTTCTATTGCCAATTGATCGATCAATGCACTGTACTTTGTGCGATGGTAACTTTCGCGTGCTTCGAGCCCTTCCTTATACGATACGAGGTCAAGCCCCTGATTGATCATATCAAGCTGGTATTCGGCCAAGGGTTGCATACGCTCATCCAACTCCCGCTGGAGCTTTTCAGATTTGGCAGCATGCGGATTAGAACTCAGAATAAGCGTAAGAAGCGAGGCGGGCAATTCGTATTCCTTTTTGATGGCTTCGATCATTACTTCTTCACTCAGATTTGGCGAAACCTGCATCAAATCATAATACAGTTCCACGGCTGCGGCATAATCCGCGTAGATCACTTCGTCGGTAAGAGCTTCGGTATTGCCATCATCTATTATTATGGAAAGCACATTTTCAACGCTATCGGCCACATTCTTATGCGATGTAGCCATCAATTCTTTCTCGTACAGCCCTCCGCCAAAACTGGATGGACAATCGTTCTGACCCGGTAAATTTACAAATACCACCCCCCCAATCACAGGTGGTACCATCTCGCTGGCATGGCGGTAATACGTCACAAAGTCCAGGTTGTTTTGCACGCTGTTGGTGGTGGTGGTAAAGTAATTGCCGGCAGGAAGTGGGTCATCTATACCTTGTGCTGGCATTCCTTGCGTATGCGAGATGCCCCAACCCGATGGGGGTGCAGTGGTGGTGGGAAATACAATGATTCCGCGGTTGTTTTGGGTAAAGTTGTTGCACTCTATTTTAAGCCCCGAGCTGCCGTTTAGTCCACGATTGGCATCGTAAGCCACCACTCCAAAGCGCGTACTATTGAAAGTATTGCGGTACACTTGGTTGTAAGCAGAGCCGGAGTTACAAACTATAAGGCCCGCTTCGTTTACAATGCCGGGATAGATGAAGGTATTGCCTTCAAACCAGAAACCGGTTGTCCATTCCAAATACACGCCATATGGTGTAGGCCATACAAGGTTATATGGGGGTAGGTGGCGGTGTCATGTAAGGAAGCAGTGCTGTTGGCAAATGGGTAAAAGTATTCTGGGTAATCTGAATTACATTCGACCCGATGTCCCAAAAACCCCTGTAGCAGCGAAATGTAGTATTGGTAATAGATGAAAGACTACCTGTGCTAAGGACAACACCATAATTAAATCCTTCTATACTGGAGGCCACATTGCTTGTGGTGCAATTGCCATTTTGGTCAATGGCATAGGGAGGCTCTCCACTGCAACCTCGGCTTAATACTATACTGGCTGAGCGCCCCAGTATTGCACACTTCTTGGGATGATTGTTTGGGAAAGCAAAAAGTCCGGTATTGGTATTGGTATTGGTATTGGTATTGGTATTGGTATTGGTATTGGTATTGGTAAATTTACAACCTGAAATGGCAATTCTATGCACACCAGCCAATCCCATCATAGGGTTATTTGTTTCATTTATAAATTGAAAATTTTCATCCCATATAAAGTTGCTGTTGTAAAACTCGCACCAAACGGGCAGTACTGCTCCGGTATTGGGATGTGTATTCGCATAGTGCTGCAGATGCACCGCTCTTCGACAATTCTTAAAGGTCGCGCTAAGTGTGAAAATTCGTCATCCGTTGGACGCGCTGTAGTTAATAAGGTAATTGGTAGCCCCTATTATCGCATTGCGCACTTCGCTGTTGCGCAGATTTAGCAAACTCTGTTGGTTGGCTTGACTTCCCCATTGTGAGAAGTTTGGATTGCCCCTAACCCGTATACCAAGCCAATGTGGGTCGCACTCTATATTGGTAAGGAGTGAATTGTTTACCACATTGAGTTTTCCGCCGGGCATAATGATTATTCCTTTTCCTTCTGTAACTTCACCGTAGCACCTCCATTAATGGTTACAGTAGCACCAAATTGTATGGTTCAATCTTCAAGGAATTGAAGATTGCCGGTGAGTATGGTGGTTCCGGTTGAGGCGTTTAGACCGTTGGGGTGGGTCACTGTAGCAGCAGAGTAATCCAGTACCTGAACTTGAAAGTTCGTGCTCTCAGAGTATGTTCCATTTTGAATCGTGTAATTCACGATATATGTATCAGATGCAAGCGCTGACGGATTAAGCAGCCCATCTGTAATCGGTTGGTTTATAGTGTTGATTACTATGGTGAATTCACCTCCGGGATAGTTTACATTCTCATTTAAATCCAACAGTCCTCCCCCGGTGCAGATGACAATATCTCCGTAATTTGTAAGTGAGCCGGTGATTACGTAAACAGTCACTTCATCCATTGAAACATTTCCCGAAATCAGATCAGTGGCAGTAATTGTGTAAGTCGTAGTTTGAGTTGGATTTGCAAGTGGATTTGCGATATCTGGCGCTGAGAGACCACCAGTTGGCATCCATTGGTATGCAACGTTGCAGCCTGGGTCCGATATTGAAGATATTAATTGGGCAGTGTTACAGGCAGGGAATAGGTACTGGTCTTCACCGGCATTTACCAAAAATTCAGGTTGCTCAGCAACTCTGATTAAACTTACATTATCTACCAATACTGGAGATCCAGATAGCTTTTTAAATACCATTTTAGTTGCTGGAGTGGCTCCGCAGTATTTGAATGTCAGCGTGTATGATTGCCAAGATTGTTCAGCGTAGCCCTGGGTAGTACTCTCAACAGCAATATCAGGGCTTATAGCAAAGTGCACCGTATATGGATCAAACGGATGAGGTGAAGATGCAAACTGAATTTCTCAATTCTGCATAATATTTCCTATTTGATGTATTGGAGATGGAAAATTTGGGTCAAAGATGGCGGGCAAACCTAATTCGAACGAGATTGTGTAGTCTTTGCCGGATATAAGCGGAGTTTTTAGCGAAAATTCCAAATAATTTCCCCATTCGGCATATCGCATATTTGTAGAAGAAGTTGTTGATGGGAATGGATATAAAAAGAAAGGGCTTGAGTGAATAGGTGAACCGAATGATCCAAATACTTGATTCGGTAAATTATTCGGCACTACCTATACAGAACTGCTATTGTGCGAATTCTTTACCCTAAAACCACCCCAGAAATTAGATTGAATATGACTGAACGGATGGGCACCTGAGTTAATTGCACCGAAATGCAGATTGCCATCTGAAATATTGAAAGCAGGTGAATAATATATATCAGGATTTTCAAATGTTCTTACTTCTGTTCCGTCTTCGAAGTCACCATTAATCAAAACATCTTCAAGATCGTTTATTACAACTGACGGGTGCAGCGTTACGTCAATTGTAATAATCTCCATGGCACCAATTTCCTTACCGTCCCAAAGGTAAAATCCGAGTCCGGCCCCACCAAAGAAGCCGGGCGCAGGCGTAAATGTGAAAATAGTACCGGTTGGATCCAAGACTACTCGGTCGTGGTTGTTGCCATTTGAACTTACCCTTCTTATGCCAAAAACAGTATGCGGTAAAACACTTATGAAATCTCTGTCATCATCAGCTAGTGAGTTAACAATGGCATTTGCATTTATACTTATGGATGATTGCGTAGGATTCTGAACAGAATTTGAATTTGATAATTGAGCATCAGGAGTTCTCAATTCAGGAAAAATAATTGCATTATTTGCTCCTGTAGTGTAGAGTTTATTCTCACAAAGTTTTTTGGTTGATGAAGCAGCGTGATTTCTGTAAGGCGGCTTGTTATTTACTCCTATGAAATTGTTGTGTAGGGCATTTGGTGCAACTTGCATTGCCCAAATTTGGTTTAAGTTATAGTCCAATTGAAGCATCATTCTCAACTCAGGTAAGGTTCATTCTCTGCGCGCTTCCTGAAAGGTAATCGTTGGTTTCATTAGGTATGAATAATTCCGACCAGGGCTGAATTGTTGCCGTGTTGGGAATATATCCATGCCTTCAAGGTGATTCAATACACTGCCTGAGCCAAAATTATTAGCAAGTGAAAAAACTCCTTCTTAGGGATGCCCAGCATACATAGGCTGATTCATAGGGGGCCCTTGTGCATTTATCCACACTCTTCCTTTTCTGAGTGGGTATTGCTCTTGGTTAATGGTTTGATTGATAACTGGATTTTGTAGTGTGCCTTGTAACAATTTATTAGAAAATAAGGTCGTAGGTACGGGCATTTCACCATAATAACCAAAAAGCCAATCATATTTAGTAAAGGAGTTGGCTACATTCTTGCAAAAAAGATTCTTGTTCAAACTGTTTGGATTTTCGCCCATTTCTCCCAAAAAGCCCAAACAATGGGTCATTTCATGCAATAGAACAGAAAATAAATCGTGACGATATTCTATCGGATTGGGTGTTTCATTTGGCAAGATATAATTTAGGGATAAGGATGATCGAGTAATAAAATAAATTTTGTCAAAGTTGATTGTAATGAACGCATCGAAAGGATAAGCTGGATCAGGGTCAAAACCTGTCTGAATATATTGTTGCAGGTACCCTACAAAAATACCTGGATCAAATCTAAAATTAGCAGGATAATATGGCCCTCCTATTCCGAGAATGGAAGTTCCAACCGCAATTGGGTTTAAAAAATCAAAACTTTGTGTTACTTCTATAGTTGGGTTAGCGCCAGGTGGTATACTAATAATTGACTCAATATGTTGAAGTACATTGCAAAACGCATCCCTTCTTTGCGCCCCTAAGTCGGGTGCATTGAAACCACCCGGAAAATTCAGTTCAATATCTCTGTAGGAGACTTTAAATCTTCCACATTGAAATAGTGCATTTGGATCAATTGTCAGACTTGTCGAGCCGGAATGAAAATCTTTCAACTGAATTTGCTTTCCAACTGAAGCACCATGTAAGTCTCCGCATAACATGGCAGTTCCCAATTTAGAATCAAAATAACTCTGCCCAAAACTCAGCGGAGTCTGTGCATTAGCTGTATTTATTTGCGAATAGAAAATCATCAGTATAAGCCCAATCAGGGTGCTGGTTGCAGCCCGGTTAACTAATGAATTTGCGGGGGGGGGATAGCTGTAGGTTGAGTAGCTCACGACATTGGTGGTTAAGTAATGGTTTAAATGATAAAGCGATGTAAGAAAATCGTTTTACACTGATGTAATTTTATCCTAAGTATTTTTCCGTTGGCTGCTATCATCTACCGGCAAACGCAAGCCGCAACCTATCTTTGCCCAATGGATGAATTACTGCTGTCGCTTCAGGCTGCCTTTCAAAAACCCCTGCCCGGCTGGGAAGCGCAGCAAAAAATGCTGAACTACCTGAGGCCTCAGGCTCATGAGGCGATGTGCATCGATCCAGGTGCCCGAAAGGGGGCTGTGCTGGTGCTCCTTTACCCAAAAGGGAATGAACTCCACACGGTGCTTACGCTCAGGCAACCGTATACGGGCGCACACGGCGGTCAAGTGAGTTTTCCGGGAGGAAAGCCGGAAGCATCTGACGCCGACCTTTGGCATACAGCCCTTCGTGAAGCGCATGAAGAAATTGGTTTTGCCCATAATGACCTGATGCCGATTGGCATGCTCACGGAAGTATATATTCCGCCGAGCCGGTTTCTGGTGAGTCCTTTCCTCGCTTTCGTGCCCTATGCACCGGTATTCATTGCCGAACCTAAAGAAGTAGCCCGCATTATTGAAACACCTATCAGTTGCCTGCTGGACGAAAGCCTTATCGGCGAAAAGAGTATTCACGTGCAGGTAGTGAATGCCACCCTAAGCGTAAAATACTTTGATATTGATGGCGAAACGGTATGGGGTGCCACAGCAATGATGCTCAGCGAACTCGCTGAAATTTTCAGAAAGGAAGGTTTGCCAGTTGTGCTTTACAACAAATAACCGCTCCTTACTTCTTCGCGAAACTTTCAATAACCCGCTGCGAAACTCCTGTATAGCTAAATCCGCCATCGTGAAATAGGTTCTGCATGGTTACGTATCGCGTAAAGTCGCTGAACATAGCCACTACGTAGTTTGCGCAGTCTTCGCTGCCCGCATTGCCGAGCGGACTCATGGCATCGGCGTATGCTACAAATTCATCAAAACCCTTTACCCCGCTTCCAGCAGTAGTGACGGTGGGTGATTGCGAAATGGTGTTTATGCGCACCTTCTTCTTCATACCGTAGTGATAGCCGAAACTGCGGGCAATGGATTCAAGCAAAGACTTGGCATCGGCCATATCATTGTAATCAGGAAATACCCGCTGCGCAGCAATATAGCTAAGGGCTACTACCGAACCCCACTCGTTGATCGCATCGCGCTCCATAGCCGCCTTTAATACTCTGTGCAGGCTCATGGCCGAAATATCCATGGTTTTATGGTAAAACTCGTAATTGGTATTGGTATAGTGTTTCCCTTTGCGCACATTTGGCGACATGCCAATGGAGTGCAGTACAAAATCAACCCCACCGCCGAAGTGAGCCATTGATTTGTCAAAAAGATTTGCAAGGTCTTCATCGCTTGTAGCGTCGGCTGCTATAACGGGGGCCTTGCTACACGCTTCGGCCAGTTTATTTATTTCGCCCATTCGCATGGCAATCGGTGCATTGGTAAGCACCAGTTGGGCGCCTTCAGCATGCGCTTTTTCAGCTACTTTCCAGGCAATTGACATTTCGTTGAGTGCGCCAAAGATGATTCCTTTCTTTCCTTTCAACAAGTTGTTTCCCATGTGAGGTATTGTATAGTTTTTGGGCAAATATAGAAAAAGGCCTATTGTAGGAAACCAAAAGTATTTATCGCATCACGATTTCACTTTTTTATCTGAATGGGCCTGGCTATTCATTTCTATTAGCTTCAGGTGCATCAAAAACACGCCATGTGCCGAATTTGCTGCAATTGCGAGCCCTTGCCATCCATCTAAAAACCCAAGTTTGAAAATATAATGTTTTATGAATTTTATTCCGGGAGCAAAAAGCAAGGCCAAGGTATTTCCCTTGCGACCCTGCTCGCTTACAAGCTCGGCTTTCAGGGTGGAGTATTTGTTTACGGTATTGGCATGCTGTGCAACGGTGTAAAAGGAGTAGTGCATCATATCTCCTTCCAGAAAAGGCGTTATTGCAGGTTGGTGCAAGATGAAAGCTTCGTGAATTTTAGCTCCTACCCACTCCCCTTTTCGGCGGTCGAAAAGCCGCAGTTTGTCATCAGGGTACCAGCCTGAATGCTTTATCCACCTTCCACAAAATATGGTGCGCCGCTTAATGCGGTATCCGGCTTTTGCAAAATCGTGTTTTTTAAGCATTATAGATTTGCGCAGTGGCTCGGTGAGGGCTTCGTCGGCATCGAGCGAAAGGATGTGGTCGTATTTTGCCATGGCATTGGCCCTGTTCTTTTGCTCTGCAAATCCATCAAAGTGATGCTGATGCACCCTAGCGCCATACTCCAAAGATATTTCGGTAGTGAGGTCGGTGCTGCCCGAATCCAGCACCACCACATCATCGGCTACACCTTTTACCGACTCAAGACAACGGCCTATATTTCGTTCCTCGTTGTGTGTAATGATTACTACTGAAAGTTTTATAGCTGACATGTTACCCTCGCTAAGACTTAAGTGTTTCGTCGAGCCACTTGAAGAACTCTCTTTGCCAAAGTAATCCATTTTGTGGTTGAAGTATCCAATGATTTTCTTCAGGAAAATAAAGAAACCTGCTTTTGATACCTCTGAGCTGAGCTGCGGTAAATGCCTCGAAGGCCTGGCCTTCGGGTACGCGGTAGTCTTTGCCCCCTTGTATGATCATAATTGGTGTATCCCACTTGGCTACGTGATTGATTGGACTAAATTCCGTAAAACTTTTCTGTGCCGCGCTATTGTCTTTTTCCCAATAAGCGCCGCCCATTTCCCAATTGGCAAAAAACAACTCTTCGGTATTTCCATACATACTTTGCAGATTGTAGATGCCGCAATGCGAGATAAATGATTTAAACCTTCCCTTGTGGTTGCCTGCCAAATAAAAAGCGGAATAGCCGCCATAGCTCGCACCTACACAGCCCAGCCGGTCATTGTCCACAAATGGTTCTCTTGCCACAGCATCTATCGCACTCAGATAATCATTCATATTCTCACCACCCCAGTCTTTTGATATTTGTGCATTCCATGACACTCCGTGGCCAGGCATGCCTCTACGGTTTGGTGCAACAATGATATAACCTTGCGCAGCCATGACCTGAAAATTCCAGCGGAAGGAGTAAAATTGACTTAAAGCAGATTGCGGCCCACCCTGGGTATAAAGCAGGGTAGGATATTTTTTGGAAGGATCAAAATCAGGGGGGTAAATTACCCAGGTAAATACTTCTTTGCCAAAACTTGTAGGTATCCATCGGGCTTCAATTCCGCTCAGTTTTATGCTACTGTATATCTTGTCATTTACATGTGTAAGCTGGCGCATATTTCCGGTTTTCACATCAATGGCGTACAGTTCATTGGCATGGTTCATGTCGGTACGGCCGGCAATCAATTCCTTGCCGGTATGCTTCACAAGCGATGTTACATCCCACTGCCCATTGGTAATTTGTTTTACGGGTTCGGGCACATTTCTTTTGTTGGGCAGAGCTACAGAAAATAATTGAACGGTACCTCTCGCGGCAGCGGTAAAGTAGAAGGCTGTTCCGTCCTGATTCCAAATAAATGAATCCACAGTACCATCCCATTCCGCTGTTAGGTTGATGGTTCGGCCATTCAGAATCACCTTCAGGTCGTTTTTATCAGCTTCATTTCCATCGGTAGCCATAGAGAGCCATGCGAGTGCGCCTTGCGGCGAATAGAGCGGGTGGGTGTCATATCCTGTATTATCAACAGTTATGTTTGCTGTTGTACCCGTTACCAGGTCGTAGCTGTACAGATCGGTATTGGTGCTGGTTACGTATTTCACGCCCTGCACTTTTTTAGCTACGTACACCACAGCCGTTCCACCGGGATTCCAGGTATAGTCTTCGCTTCCGCCAAATGGTTTTATCGGGCAGTCGAAAGGTTCCTGTATCATGATATCAATTGCTTCGGACTTTCCACCGGTGCTTTCGATGAAAATATGGCTGTAGGCACCATCTTCCCAACTATCCCAATGCCGGTGTTGCAAGGAGTTGTACACCATAGCCTTGCTGGAGCTGAGATCGGGGTAAATATCAATTCCGAAAACAGACTCCATTTTTACATCCTTGGTTGTAATTTTCCATTTGCCATCAGGTGAAATATCGGTGTCCGGAACCAGATTTTCGCTTTTGCCGTAAGGCCGCACTTCACCTGAACTCAACTCAAGTGCGAAAGATGCCGACTCAAATGAGTTTGAAGCCATAACCGGTGTAGATACCTTATAGACCAGGTTTTTATTATCGACACTCATCCCTACGGCACTCACCCTGCCAAGCTGCCAGAGCAATTCAGGGGTCATTGTTTGGGCTTTTGCCGTGTGAGTGGTTGCGGCGCTGAAACAGATTGCGGCGATAGCAGCGGCATATATTACTTTCATAGGGTTCTATTAAATTGAAAAGTTCGAAGGTAAGAATTTGGCTCAAAGCCATTTTTTTCGGTAAAACCAGGACAACATGGCAATAGCCGTAATTAAAAGCACCGCCCAAAACAAGGGATAGGCATAGTGATAACCTAGCTCAGGCAAGTATTCAAAATTGGTTCCATACACACCAGCGATAAACGTAAGTGGTATGAACACTACTGAGAATATGGTAAGCACCCGCATGATGTCGTTCAGTCGGTGGGTTAATGCTGCATTGTACAACTCAAAACAATCATTCAGCAACTCCTTATAGATCTCGATGGCTTCAGTGGCCTGCACAATGTGGTCATTAAAATCTTTAATAAATGGCAGGGTTCGGTTTTCAATAATTTTACTTTCGCTGCGCTCGAAATGTGCAGCTATTTCGAGAACAGGCCTGATGATTCGTCGCAAGCTGCTAATTTCCCTTTTGTATAGATTAATCTGAATCGCGTCGCCGCGGTCCACAAATCCGAGCATTTTCTCCTCATGGTTTTCAATGGCATCGCCAAAGAATTCAATACAGAGTATGTAATGATCGGCGATGGCGTCCATAAGCGCAAATGCGAGGTAGTCAGCCCTGCGCTGCCTGATGCGGGTTGATGGCTTTATGATGCGATCGCGAACAGCATCAAATACATCACCGCGCTCCTCCTGAAATGAGATTAGATAATTCTGACCGGCTACGATACTTACTTGTTCTGTACGCACTACACCATTTGATTCTTCCAGGTGCAGCATTTTCAAAATGAATGTAATATTGGTATCAAATTCATTAAATTTTGGCCGTTGATTGGTATTCATGATATCCTCAATAAGCAGCGGGTGCAAATCAAAATCATCGCTGAGTTTTGCCATCACTGCAGGGTCATGAATCCCAAAGATGTTAATCCATGTGATGTGTTGGTCAGTGAGATAGTTTTTACAATCTGCAGGACTTAAATTCTGAAATTGCTCTGCAACATCTTTATTAAACCTGATGATATCAATTTGTACTGTTTCATGTCGCTGAGTTCCCACAAATACGAACGAGCCCGGAGCTGTGCCGAGTTTGTTTGCAGGTTTCTTAATTAACCTTGCCATTGGCTTTCATAACTATAGTTCGGTGCGGGAAAGGTATTTCAATTCCTTCATGGTCGAAGCGTTGTTTAATTGATTTCAGCAAATCTGTGCGCAATTCAAATCCATCGACAAAATCTTTAGTCCAGCAAGTAGCTCTCAGATCTACGCTCGACTCGCTGAGTGCAATAACTTTTATTACTACTACAGGCAGATTTTCCATTATTTCTTCCTGAGTGCGGTTGTCAATGAGCAGTGGATGGGCCATAGCTTCGCTGCGCATAATTTCCATTGCCTTATTTACGTCGGCATCATAGCTAATACCTATAATAATAAAATTGGCAATCTTCTCGTCTGTATGGGTAGAGTTAAGAATTATCTCGCTGCTGATCAAAGAATTAGGTATAACAAAACGGCGGTTTTCGAAATTTCGTACTACGGTATGTCTGAGAGTAATATCTTCGACTCTGCCTGTTACTCTGTCGCCTATATGTACTATATCGTCCACTCTGAAAGGCTTAAATATTACAAGAAAAATACCGCTGATAATATTTGAAAAAGCCGCCTGAGATGCAAAACCTATTATGGCTGCTAGTATGCCCGCTCCTGCAAAGAGCGAAATACCAAACTTCTTTAGTTCCGGAATGGTATTGAGTATTACTATTGCAGCAAAAAGATATACGATAAAGTTCAATCCATTCTTGAGGAAATGGTATTTCGTTGGGTCAACCCTAAGCTGTTCAGATGATCTGGAAAGTGCGCGACCAAGTAAGAAACGCAGTACCCGCAAGAGTATAGCCGAAATCAGGAGAACTATACCCGCAAAAATCAAATAATCAATCCATTTGGTACCTGTGAATGTGGGCATGAAATTAATTTAATCTCAGCCGAAGGTATAAAAAGTCACTGCACCTTAATGCGCAGTTCCAAATCGTTTTCCACAGTGAATTTTGCATCATTCCACGAAGGTGGGCCCGCAACTCCCCTGGCATTGTTTGAGAAACCATACGCTTCGGTGGGATAATAAAATATATTTCTGTCGAGCTTTCCATTGCCATTCGCATCATGGTATATGGCTGCAGCATAGGTGCCTTTCGGCAAATGGATGTTCAGAGTAAGTTCACCTGCAGTGGTCACGGCTATTTTCTCTGCGATGTACATTTCTTTACCTAAAAATTTATTTTCGTTATCGAACACGGCAACCATCAGAAATCCTTTTGCTGATTTTAGGCCATCGCACTTAATAACCACGCTGTACTTTTCACCGCCCCTTTCCGAATCATTGTCAAGTATTTTTGTCGAAAGGCTATACATAGAAACTGCAAAAGCAAGTATGAAGGAAAAGGGGACGCGCATTGAATGGATTTATTGTAAGCGTTTTGATTGTTGGTATTCCTTGGATAATGGGAAGGTGCATTGTCTTGTTATTGGTCTTACTTCCGTCCCTTGCGCTACTTTCTAAGCATTACGTCTACCGCTTCGGGGCCTTTCTTTCCTTCCTGAAGTCGGTATGATACTTTACTGTTTTTGCGAATCTCGTCTATAAGGCCTGCAACGGGAATAAAAACTTCATTGCCTGTTTGATCATCGTTCAGAAATCCATAAAGCTTTTCATCTATGTAAAACTTCACAGTTCCATTGCGCAATTCGCTCATGTTTAATCTTTTTTGTAGAAGGCATCAATGGTTTCGCGGTTCCAGGTAGTTTCTGAAATGCTCTGGCCATTTTTGAAATAGTAGCTACCCGCTTTGTCAAGTACTTTGCGATATTCATCACCCCGGTTACCCTTCACCACTACCCTGGTTATAATCACCTTATTACCAAGGGTTGAGCTTTCTTCGGTTACACCCTGTGGATAAAACTGGGCAAGTTCAGAACGAAAAACATCGGTATAGGCTGCGGGGTTGTTTTCCTGTAGTTTTCTCAATTCTTCGAGTGATGCCATACGTTTTTCATCGGCGAGTACTCTGCGCTCGTCTAGGCTGCCTGTGGTGCGGTCTTTCTCAGCGTTTACAGCTTGCTGCCCCGCTTCTACTTTGGCCTTATTGCGGTCGTGCATTATTGACTCAAGGCCTTCTTTATACACTTGCTGATCGGCCCCAACCTGACGTACTTTTTGAAGGTTCTCTTCTGCCCTTCTGTTTTCCACCTCGCTTATGCCGGCTGCGTCGGCTGCAAGTTTGCGGCTGTTTTCCTGACGCTCCATATCGGCCATTACATTGCCGCTGTAATGCTTTACGGCTTCTTCGCGCAGCTTTTCACCAAGTTGAAGACGCTTGGCGTAACTCTCGCGGCTCCAAGTTTCTATTTCATTGATTTGTATCTTAGTAAGCTCGCGGCCGCCCATTATTCGTTCTGCTTGCATACGCTCCCACTCGCTGTTGCGATCTGTCTGCACTTCAATCTGCTGAAGTATTTGGGTATATGCATCCATCACGCCCACCATATTAATTTCAGATGCGCGGTTCATATTGGTGTAAAGCACTTCCTTGTTGCTTTCCGATCTCGCTACCCGCTCTTCATAATCCTTTAGAGCATTCTTCATACGCTCTGACTCTCCTTCTGTGTAAGCACTGAGCGATTGGGCAACAGCAAGTCGATCCAATTCGTCTTTAAGCTCCCAATCCGTGCGCATATCATTGTCGTCAATCTTAATCTTTTTAATCCGCTCGTATTTCTCGCGCTCTTCTGCAAGTCGCGCTTCACGCATAAAGGCTTCAGCCTGTCGCTCTGAGTTATTGGATACGGTTTGAAAATCAGGGTTCGTTTTAGCTTTGCGCCTCATCTCCTCTTCCAAAGCAAGTGCTTCACGCTTGCGTCGTTCGCTTTCACGCTCATCGCGCTCCAGCATGAGCTGCTCTGCGCGCTCTATCTGAGTGCGTGGGTAGGCTTCGTCTGGTTTTATGTCAAGAGCATTTTCAAATGCAAGTATGGCATCTTCATAAACCTTGTCGCGCATATATGATTCGCCTTGAGCAACTGCATCCTGGTATTTCTTATCGATTTGCGCTGTTCTGGCCGACTCATCAGCGAAAAGTCGGTTTTCGAGTATGCGGTCTATCTCACTTATCTGTTTTGTTGGGTATGAATCACCCGGCCTTTGCTCGAATGCATCGCTGTACTTCATTCTGGCCATTTCGTAGCTTTCAGCCTTAAACATTGCATCGGCTTCTGTTATGATTGACAGATAGGCTTCTTCTGCCGATTTCTCCGCATTGAGAGTGGCAAGTGCTTTATTTGCAGCGGCTATTTTCTCCAGTACCTGCTCACTATCGGGAATAAGGCTAAGTGCATTTTCATACTCGGTGAGTGCAAGGGTATAACTTGTCTTGCTGAAATACCCATCGCCTTCCTTTACCATTCTGTTAAAGTCGTCCATGATGGCTGCCTTCCTGCGGTCTTCATCGGCTTTTGAGAGCGCGTTAACCATTGAGTTTATTTCGTCAATTTTCTGCTTTGGATATGCTTCACCGGGTTTTATGCCGCTTGCCGATTGATATTTGCTCAAAGCTTCATCATAACTCTTAGAAGCGTAGGCAGCGTCAGCCTCAGCGATTGCATCTTTGTAGGCAGCTTCAATGGCTTCGCCTTCCATGGCTGCGAGCATTGCTTCTCTTGCGTTGTTGATTTTGGTTTGTATATCGCTGCGCTCAGGTGCTATGCTTAGCGCTTCTTCATACTTACTTATTCCATCATCAAATTTTTTGTCCTTCACAAGGTTATCACCTGCAAGCACA
>JBBQZU010000039.1:0-23411 GCA_038207425.1 Flavobacteriales bacterium
TCATGAGGTTAATTCATTTTATTTCTTTGAAGATATAGAGAGAAAAATATACAAAGTATCTAAATTATAGTTGCTAAATATTTAACATGTATTGAGTATTTAATATCAGGTTTTTCTAATTTATTACTTTTTTTAAAATGGATCATTTAATCCACTTACACGGATCAGTTTTTTATTTACAAACTCCTGAATTCCTAATTCTGATAGTTCCCGACCGAAGCCTGAATGCTTTGTTCCGCCAAATGGAAGATCTGCTTGTGTCCAAGTGGGATGATTGATGAAGACCATTCCTGTATCAATTTGATCGGCAATTCTTCTTCCTCGTTGAATGTCCTGTGTAAATACAGAACCTCCAAGGCCAAAATTGGAATCATTGGCTAAATCAATGGCAGCTTGGTCGTCTTTCACCACATAGAATGAGGCTACAGGTCCAAATAATTCTTCATGATAAGCAGCAATGCTAGGTTTCAAATCGGTAAGTATGGTGGGTTCCATAAAGGCACCTTCACGATCTGCACGTTTACCACCCAATAAGACTTTTGCACCTTCATCAACAGAACGTTTTACTTGATCGGCTAAATGAACTGCGGCTGCTTCACTACTTAAAGGGCCTAAGTCGGTAGCGGGATCCATTGGATCACCCACTTTCATTTTTGATAACTTATCCTTAAACTTTTGAATAAATTCGTCGGCTATTGCTTCCACGGCAATGAACCGTTTGGAGGCTATACAACATTGACCGTTGTTATTCATCCTGCCTACAACTGCCCACTCAACTGTTTTTTCCATGTCGGCATCTTCCAGTATAATGAACACATCATTACCGCCTAGCTCTAATACAACCTTTTTCAAATGTTTTCCGGCTTCCATGGCAATACTTGCACCAGCTTCTTCACTTCCTGTTAAGGAAACACCTTTTATTCTTTTATCAGAAACCAATGCTGATGCATGTTTGCCTGTAATAAATAAATTGGTATATAATCCTTCAGGTGCTTTTGCTTCTTCGAATAGTTTTTCGATAGCAGCAGCACATTGTGGTACTATGGATGCATGCTTAAGTAATATGGTATTGCCCACCATAATGTTAGGAGCTGCAAAGCGTGCTACTTGATAGTAAGGAAAATTCCATGGCATCACACCTAACAATACACCGATAGGGCTATTTCGAATTATAGCTTCTCCATATTCTGGATCAAGTACTTTATCGGCAAGAAAACCTTCTGCGTTATCGGCATAGTAATCTATTATATCAGCACTCAAGTCGATTTCTCCTTCTGCTTCGGAAAGGAGCTTACCCATTTCTAAGGTGATAGTTTTGGCAAGTTCAGATTTCTTGATTCGCATGAGTTTAGCTACTTTATGTAGTAAATCAGCCCGTTGCTGGTAGCTCGTTTCTTTCCAGTCTGTGAAAGCCAATTGGGCTTTTGCCACCTTAGCTTCAACCGTTTTCTCCGTCATTTCTTCAAATGACTTTACCGTCTTATTTGTGTTCGGATTAATTGTTTGTATGGACATAATAATTCATCTTTGATTAGATAGGTTGAGGAAATATTCCTTGCCTACTTGAAAGCATTTCACAGGCGTGGTTCGCTTTTAATACCAAGAGGCAGTCGCAGAACTCGCTTGAGAACCTTCAATTTACGTGTACAAAACTATGGACAGTATCGGTTGATGCTATTACATGAGCATGGGTAAAAGTTATATAATAGTGACACGTGCAAAATGTATGGTGGAAAAAAATTGAAAAGATGGACACGGCCTGGTAGAATGGTTTAATCTTCTCTGGTTTCTAGCGATCTGTTTCATATTGATGTTGTTGTATTGATGGGAAGCAAAAGAACAGCGCGAAATTGAATCGGTCTGCCTAATCACTTATATTTTTGAAGTGAAAGTGCAAGTCTTAAGTACAAAGCCCACTGCCGCTTTACCTGTAGCTCAAAGGTTTCTATGTAATTAGGCCCGGTTCTGAAAAAGGCTCCCCTGAACTTCGGTCAAATAGCGGCTGAAACCGATTGGAGCCGGGATAAGCCGAAAGTTGCCACGGCGGTTTCATTCTTTGCCTGTCAGGCCGAACTACATTTTGGTCGCTACATGCAATTTCCCGTTTACCTAAACTGTTTTGGCTTCTGATTTTGGGAAGCCTGCACTACGATTTCAATAGTTCGCTTTTGTCTTGTGGGTTCACTTTTAGCAAGAACTACCCATTGCAGAATATCGCGGATATTAGTTCTGCTAAGGTTCAAAAAGTATGCTGTGGCCATTGGACTTTTAGAAAATTCCTGATCCAAATCAATAGGGATTATAAGCGCTTCAGCTTCATCTAAAACCGACCAGAAACCGTGTTTTTTTTTGCAGTTTCTATACTATCGAGCCCTTTTTGTATCACATATTCTTCTTCCATAAGTCGCTGTATTTTTTTTATTAACCCTGTACCAAACACTGTCTTTATTTCGTTTGCTGAAGAATTGAATATATCTGGAATCATCCAAGGATTTTACCCGACTGTCTATCCAACCAAAATAAAGAGCTTCACCAACCGCTTAGTTGTAATCAACTATTGGTTCACATGTCTTTTCGTTTAGTAATGTAACCAAATAGCTTGTTTCATTTCATGATTTTATACGAGCCATTCTCCCCATTAAATTCGACTTTTTGGATAAAATATTTCTAAGTTGTTTGAAGCAGGCATAAAGTTCGTCGTTTCAAATACTTTTTCACATAATTAAAGGTTTGGCTTTTGCTTTTCTAATTGAAGTTAGCTGAAGTGCTATGGACAACAGAATATTTATCGGTGTGTAAAACGTGCTTTCACTGAACTTAGCATATTTTCCAATACCGCTCCTTTCTTGTCATTTTAATTCAACCACTTATCCACATCTATTACATTAAAATATGGATTACTCTAAAAAATAAGTGCCGTATAATTGGAATATGGTCATTTCCAATAATTAAGAATACAGCCTTTTCGTTGTAGTCTAATTGGTTGATAATCTTTGAATAGGTATAAATATTTCGTCTGTACCAATCTGCTGTTAATTCCGTTCACAAAAGATAATTTTCTTTGTAGTCGCAAACATTCGTATGGCCTATTTGCGGAAAGACGTTTACATAATGAGCGTGAGCCGTAGATTGTACTGCTTTGCTGTTTATCCATTTCATATACTCCATGAGCGTCATAGCATGCGCCATGGAATCTGTGTTTACGGTATTTGTTTTGGGCTTGGTAACTCCTTTGGCATCGTATTCAAGAATATTCATCTGGGCATGCTCTTTTGCATATTCTTCTATTTCTACATATAGGCTGCCGTAATTCCCCGGATGGTCGCATTGGTATGACTTTTTATGTCCAAGTCGCTTGGCTGTTTTAAATGCTATCTGCCATATCTCATTTGGGTTATTCGTTTCCTTTTCTCTATTAAAATAAGCTGTATATAAACTGTCTATTTTATGTTCGTTTTCGAAATCTGGCATACTTTCAATGAATATTTTGTCAGGGTTCAGTCCCACTATAATATCATTAATTTCACCGATGCTTTTTTGGTGCTTTTCGTCCATAACATTATAGGTAGAGTCGGTCTGCGCGAAATGAAATGTTCCAAGAAGATACACTTTGATTCTACCGTCATTTTCATCTGATATGGATTTTATTTCTCAATTTTTACAACTGCTAATAAATAATAGGATAACCATCAAAAATTCGGTTTTCAATTTTATAGCATGAGCTTTCATGTTATTGTGGTCTTTTGCTTGGCGACCACTTCAGCCGGTTAAAAATTCAAACTCTTCATCTTTATATGGTCATTAAATTTAAATGTAATTAAACTTAATGCTTTTAGCTGATTGCTAAATTAGAAGAAAAAACTACATTCAGGTTATTCAAAGCAAAAACAGTTATCAGACATAGCTTTCAGGAACAGCCGGCTATAAACACATAAGGCGGAACACACAACCGCGATACTTACAGCTTAAAAGTTTCGCCCTGACCATTCCCGCAGGAGCAATTTCAGAGCGTATCCGATTGCGGTGAGCTGCCAACAGCGGTTTCGTTCTTTGTTTTCAGGTCGGTTCACGCAAGCTACAGGTATTACACTTAACCACGTCCATATGTAAATTGACAAAAACATCTCGGAAAATACAACCTGCCAAATGGCCTTTGGCTGGAAGAATTATCTTATCGCAGGTTCGCACGGTGTGTCACGAATGTACAAATTTGCATTTTTTAAATCACGCTTCCCAAAAACCCCAGGTTGCAAATCTCTCATTGCAATTACCCGGGTTAAACCATAGTGTAATTCGGCCTATTGCTTTGGTAAAAAAGCAGTGTTATTGGTTAGCGCTCGTTTTTTAACGCCTTATTACCTGTGTTGAACTTTTCCATCGGGTGCGGCTTGCATGTCAATCACGCTCCATTCTCAATCCTTTTCTGCGAGCAGTGCTTTTTTAATCTCCTTCAGCTCCTCAATTTTTTCCTTGCTCACCTTGGGGTATTCCAGATTCATGGTATCTAGGGCGGTTATAATTGCGGAAGCAACGGCTATGCGGGCGTATGATTTTTTGTTGGCGGGTATCACATACCAAGGGGCATCTTTGGTTGACGTATTGCGAATCATATCTTCGTATATTGCCATGTATTTATCCCAGTATCCGCGCTCTTTGGCATCTGATGGGCTGAATTTCCAGTTTTTTGTCGGATTGTCTATGCGCTCAATAAAGCGCTTTTTCTGCTCTTCTTTTGAAACATGCAGGAATATCTTGATCACAATAGTACCATTGCGGTTCAGGTACTTTTCGAAATTGCGTATGTCTTTGAAACGCTTTTCCCAAATATCGTCTTTCACGAGCTCCATTGGCAGCTTTTGACTTTGAAGAATGGCTTCGTGTATGCGCACCACCAGCACTTCTTCGTAATAGGAGCGGTTGAATATGCCTATGCGCCCCCTTTCGGGTAAGTGCTTCTGGTAGCGCCACATAAAGTCGTGATCCAGTTCTAATGCGCTGGGCGCCTTGAATGATGCAACCTGGCATCCCTGTGGGTTAACCCCAGACATCACATGCTTTATAGCACCATCTTTACCAGCCGCATCCATGGCCTGAAATATAACAAGCAGCGACCATCGGTCCTGCGCATACAGTATATCCTGAAAGGTGGCCAAGGCATCCACGCCGAGTTGAAGGGTTTGCTTTACAAGGGGTTTATCTTCATCGCCCAATTCAAGTTTCGGTTCGCTCTGCCATTCTGAAAGCTTGAATTTTTTCGCATTTTCAACGCGGTATCTTCCTGAAAACTTCTTGGTACGCTTTAATAATTCTTTCCTGCTTATTGCGCCTAAATCTTCAAAGAGGGCTGCCCTTATCGTTTCCATAAGTCACATTTTTGGCCAAACTTCATCGGCCATGTTTAGAGGTGAATATATTTCTATCCTTCCAAAGTTCCTATGGTTTTTGTTATACTTTTTTTTGCATTCATGCTGGCCCCTTCTTTTTTTGTCACCACATGGAAAAATATTTTTTGATTGACATTTAAAGCGGTGTATGTTTTTCTTTTTTTGAAAGCCCATACATTCATTTGCCGATAGGCTATGCTTTACACATGCTTCGTTTCAAGTTAAGAATTTCACCATGCCGCTTTCGCTCGTTTCATGCCTTGCCGCGGATGCTCGGGAGTCGATTATTATCATATTTTACGCGGTAATGCGTCACCGCTTCATGATTTTTAAAGTCTCAACACGGTGTATAGGAGTGGTATCTGTTTTAAAATACAGTTCCAGCGCGGTTTTTGCGACCAATGAATAATTAATTGACAAGCGATTGTAATCGGACTTTTATTTCTAAGTTTGTCATGTTTTTGCAACAATAAACAATTCGTAGCAAGGAATTTAGATACCGGCACTAGAGATGTTGAATTTTTTCTTGATTCGCTCGATTCATTTTTAATTTACCCATGTTACTTGGCTCCATCTTCATTCTTCTCCTGCCTATCGCTATGTTGTTTTCACGAAAAGTAAATACCCAACCAGAAATACCGGAAATGCCGAACACCGTTTTACAAAGTAGGCGAACCAAAATGAACATTATATATGTCAAAAGGAAAGTTAGTACTAGGGACTGCAGTTGCTACCCTATTTTTTGCAGCATGCACAGAAGCACCACCGCAAGAGCAAGTTGTTGAGGCCACGCCCACTGCTGAAGAGTTGGTTGCCAAGCAAGCTAGTGATCTTGGACTTCAGTATGTGGAGGCGGGAGCAAAGCAAGTTATTACCTATGAAGAAGTAAATGCCGCGCAGCAGGCATGGTGTGATGCACTTGTGCAGATTGGTAAATTACATACAGAAGGTGGCGACTACCGTGCTTATGCTGAGCAAGTACTCACCGATGCGTACAATTATGACAATGGCAAGGTGTTTTTCAAACCTACCTTGGCTTCAGGTACGCAAACATTCCGCAATACCAAGAAAGGCGGTTTGGCTTATTTTGTAGGTGGTGATGCTGACTATCCAGATGACAAAGGCTTTGCAATTAAGCCATGGGCGAGCGCCCGCTATGACAATGCCGGCGAAGGCAACGAAGGTATCCAGATATATGGCTCTACCGCTATTACTATGGGCAATGTATGGGTTACCGATCCTAAAGGAAATACCGTTATGGTTGATAAAACTTGGGTTTTCCGTAAAGGTGATGATGGTAAACTCAGAATCATCGTTCATAAATCGTCTCTTCCATTCGATCCCGGAAAATAAGAATTCATTAAAGCGGGAAGCGCAGCCAGTTGGGGTTGCGCTTTTTTTTTAGCTATGAGAATCATTCTGTCATTCGTCATTTTTGCCCTGTTCTCGTTTTCGGGCATCACTTCTTTTGCTCAAAATTCAAGAATCAGCGACCGCAATACCATCGGCTGGTATAACTATTTCGGCACGTTTCGGCTGAACGAGAAATTTGGAATACACAGCGAATACCAATTTCGTAGAGATAACCTTATTACCGATTGGCAGCAAAGCCTGTTTAGGGTAGGGGTGAACTATCAGATACACCCAAAAGTTCAGCTAAGGTTCGGCTACGCCTGGATTGAAACCTTTGCTTACGGTGATATTGCCATCAATGGTTTCGGCAAAGATTTTACAGAGCACAGGGCCTTCCAAATGGTTACTATTACCGACAAAGTTTCCATCGTAGACCTTTCCAGCAGGTTTATGCTTGAGCAAAGATGGGTGGGAAGGTATAGCGATGAGAGCCTTACACGAGAAGACGAATTTGTATACACCAACCGCGCTAGGTACATGTTTCGCTTTCAGGTTCCTTTGAAGGCGCTGTCCATTGGTGACAAAACACCCTATATCGCAGCTTATGATGAAATATTTATAGGCTTTGGCAAAAATGTAAATGAGAATGTGTTCGATCAAAACCGGATAGGAGTTTTGTTGGGATTCAACTTCAGCAGCCTTTTCAGACTCGAAGCGGGATATTTGAACCAAATCGTTCAGCTTGGTAGAGCAGTGGAAGGAAGAAATGTGTTCCAATACAACAATGGTTTGATTGTGAATTCCATATTTAATTTTGATTTAAGTAAAAAGCAAAAAGAAAATTAGGCATTTTAATTCCTGAAAGCATTTCGCTTTAGGTTTCAGTTAAATATTCTAAAGCACGTATTTTGGCATGTTTGCCTTATTAAATTTCGCCAACTCGCGCTTTCGTATGCATAGCTCATCTTCAACTACCCCTGTAAATCAATACTTGTACGTAGATATTATATAATGATCAGGAAGCTGTGCCACCCTGTTTTGCTTCAAATCCCTTCGGTCTATCGCTTATAAACTCTTCCGTAAAGGATCGGGAAAATGAGCATTTCGCTTCTACAGCATTGGCTATTGAATTTTGAGATTGCCTCCCTATATTTCAATAAAGCGTTTGCATTTGGTAACAGCTTTTGATGCCGTTTACTACTGTAAAGCAAAATCAAAAGCTACTGTTTATTCCAGCCCTGTGATGAGAATGGTTAGATCTGTTTTTGTGATCGTTTCCGTAGTATTTTTTATCGTTTCTGCGCAAGCACAAACAGGTGAAAGCATGTTGGTATCTCAACCAGATGATTCAGGTGTCAATACCCAAAGTACACCAACGGGATTGCCACGGCCTGATTCTACACGGGCCGCGCAGGTGCAGGAACAATTTTTGTCAATTGATATTATCGACAAGCAATATGTCGCCGCCAAAAAAGCGAAGATCGACTCCCTCAGACAAATCGTGAGCGGATACCCTGTGCAAGGCCTGCAAAGAGGCACCCTGTTCTCAATTTATGCCCGGTCAGGCGCACAGTCACCCAAAGAAAGAAGTATTCGGATTAGTGAACAGCTTGATAAATTGTACGATGATGACTTTTTACAAATTGACTCTATTACAATGGTTCAGACCGACTTTACCTATGATATTGTTTATGGTGATTTGGTAATTATGACCGTTTCCGAAACGGATGCCCTTTGGTATGGAAAACCATTGAAAACAATGGCTGAAGAGTACGCCACCATCATCAAGAATTCGCTGAAACTGGCCAAAGATGAGAATAGTTTTTACAATGTTTTAATTCGCTTGGCACTTGTGCTACTGGTGTTTCTTCTAGGCTGGCTAATTGTATGGCTTATAGGAATTGGCGAGCGCCGGCTTATAAATTATATTGAGGTAAATAAGGACAGGCTCCTGAAGAATCTCAATTACCGAGATTATACCTTTTTATCGGCTGATCAGGAATTGAAAGCAACATTGTTTCTGATAAATATTTTTCGCTGGGCATTGTACGTAGTGCTGCTTTATATTACGTTGCCTACTTTGTTTAGCATCTTTCTATTTTCACGCCATTGGGCTGATGTGCTAATTGACCTTGTATTGTCGCCATTTATGGGTATTCTTATTTCCATTTGGGCGTATGTTCCCAATCTCATCAACATACTCGTTATTTATATGGTGATGAAGTATATCATCAAATTTGTACAATATTTATTTCATGAAATTGAAACCGGAAAATTGAAAATTTCAGGCTTTCACGCTGATTGGGCGATGCCTACTTACAGCATCGTTAGGTTTTTGCTGTACGCATTTATGTTCGTTCTTATTTTCCCTTATTTACCCGGTTCTGATTCCAATATTTTCAGAGGGGTTTCGGTGTTTATAGGAGTTTTATTTTCATTGGGTTCTTCATCGGCTATTGCCAATATGGTTGCCGGGTTGGTCATTACCTATAAGCGCCCATTCACAATAGGCGACCGCATAAGAATTGCAGAAGTAACCGGCGATGTAATCGAAAAATCGCTGCTTGTAACCAGAATTAGAACCATCAAAAATGAAATAATCACCATTCCGAACGGATCCATACTTACCGGCAATACTGTAAACTACAGCAGTGAAGTCAGTGAGCAGGGGCTTATTGTGCACACCACAGTTACCATAGGGTATGATGTACCCTGGAAAGATATGCAACAGGCATTGCTCGATGCAGCAGGAAGAACCGAAATGATACTCAATGAACCGAAACCATTTGTGCTGCAAACAAGTCTCGACGATTTTTACGTGGCGTACCAAATAAACGGTTACACGAGGGAAGCAAGCAAACAAGCCCTAAT
The DNA here is from genome assembly GCA_038207425.1 of Flavobacteriales bacterium. Taxonomy (GTDB): domain Bacteria; phylum Bacteroidota; class Bacteroidia; order Flavobacteriales_D; family Cryomorphaceae; genus JBBQZU01. The sequence goes on from JBBQZU010000039.1 coordinate 9,609, forward strand.
ATAATCTGCCTTGCACCAGAATATTCAGGATGTATTCAATGAGCGCGGCATAGAAATTATGTCGCCGCATTACCGCGCATCACGCGATGGCAGCACCACCACCATTCCGCCAAATTACCTTCCCAAAGAGTATAAGGCTCCGGGTTTTAATGTGAAGATTGACAACCATGGAAAATAAATGATCTGCTTGCGCTTGCCAATGTCAGTCGCTATCATTGTAAGCAGTTATCCACCCACTTTGATGAAGGCCAATCCGCGTAAATTTCTTACCGTTATTATTTGCCTGCTTTTCACTCTTGTTGCAACAGCGCAGAAGTCCATAGACATTTTCACATTTTCTACAAGGCAAACACCTTCAGTAGCCTATGTTGATACCTCCGCCGAGTCTACAGAGAGCGCCATACTCATAAATATCAAAGTACCCGTGCCGCTTTCGCGAAAAACCATTTGGTACAACAATGCTACCTACAACACCTACCAGGTAAAAAGCGAGTTGAACAATGATGTGGCGCTAAACGATATAAAATTGCAAGGACTTATTTTGCAAACAGGTATTGTGCAGCGCATTGATTCTACCCGCGCTTTTCAGCTTTTGTTCGTGCCCCGGTTTATGAATAATTTTCATCGTCACGGAAGCGCTGCATGGCAATTCGGGGCTATAGGGCTTTTTGAAAAACGCTACTCATCAAAATTGCGCCTTCGTTATGGATTTATGTACAACCAGGAATTGTCAGGTCCGCTGCTTGTGCCATTGGTCGATGTGGAATGGAGTATTTCCAGTAAATGGAGCATCAGCGGCCTTTTTCCTATTTATGGAAAAATTAATTATCACGTGTCTGAAAGGTTTACCGCAGGCATAAGCCATTTCGGCCTTATCACTTCCTATGCGCTTACCGATCCTGAATTTAGCGGCAGCTATATCGAGCGCACCAGCATTGATCTTTCACTATTCGGCAGGTGGCGCCTTGCGGGCAATGTATTTATTGAAGGGCGGCTCGGGTATTCACTCGATCGACAGTACGCGCAGTATGCAAGCGATGATAAGCTGGACCTTCGCTTGAGCATACTCGAGTTTGGCGACCACCGCAGGCCACAAAAGAATGCTGTGATAGGCAACGCTCCATTTGCTGAGTTTCGGCTTAGTTACAATTTACCAATTGATAGGTAGTTAATTTTTAGGTTCAGATCAGACGGTCTTCACTTTCGTGCAATTTCAAAAGCATTTTCGTGCGTACCTTTGCACCCGCAAATGATCCATTTTTCACTCTTCAATTTTTTCAGAAAACCGTCAGATAAAAATGACAAACCGCCTGTAAGTTTCGCCGATAGGCTGAGCGCCTTCCGCAACCTGCCCCGTTTTTTTGCAATGGTTTGGGCTACCAGCAAGTCCATGACCATCGGTAATGTGCTGCTGCGTATCGTTAAGGCCGCCATACCTGTGGCTATGCTGTGGGTTGGCAAGCTGCTCATAGACGAAATTATTTTTCAAATCGGCAATCCGGAGCACTCACTTTACCTAATCTGGATATATGTGGCTCTCGAGTTTGGTCTTGCCATTGCCAGCGATTTGATAAACCGGGGCATTGCCTTGCTTGATAGTCTGCTCGGCGATCTTTTCAGCAACCACACTTCCGTGAAAATAATTCGCCATGCGGCAATTCTAGACCTCAATCAGTTTGAAGACAGCAAATTTTACGATAAGTTGGAGCGCGCCCGCAGGCAAACCAATAGCCGCACGGTGCTCATGAGCCAAGTGCTTACACAGGGTCAAGATGTAATCACCATCGCGTTTCTTGCCGCAGGAATCATTGCTTTTAAGCCCATATTGCTGGTAATTTTAGTTCTGGCCATCATCCCTTCTTTTTTGGGCGAAACCCACTTTAGCGAGGTAGGGTACAGCCTTACCCGAAGCTGGACCCCGCAGCGCCGCGAGCTCGACTACCTGCGCTTCATTGGCGCCAGTGACGAGACAGCCAAGGAAGTGAAGATTTTTAATTTGCAGGATTTTATAGCCCGCCGCTTCGACCATTTGGCAAAAGCCTACTACGCTGCAAACAGAAAGCTGGCTATCTCGCGGGCCATATGGGGTAGTACCCTCTCCGTGCTTGGCACCGGGGCATACTATGGGGCTTATCTCTACATAGCCGCCGATACCGTGCGTGGTATCATTACCGTTGGTCAGCTTACTTTTTTAGCGGGTGCATTTCTGCAAATGCGCAATATGCTGCAGGGGGTGATGAACCGGTTCAGCGGCATTGCCGAGAGCGCGCTCTACCTGCAGGATCTTTTCGATTTTTTTGCCATAGTTCCCGATATTAAAAACACCGGAAAGGAACGGGCCATGCCCCAACCAATACGCGAAGGTTTTACTTTTGAGAATGTGGGTTTTAAATACCGCGGCAGCGAGAAATACTCCATCCGAAATCTCAGTTTTCAGCTTAGGGTAGGAGAGAAGCTCGCCCTTGTAGGCGAAAATGGCGCTGGAAAAACCACGCTTGTGAAATTGCTCGCCCGGCTCTACGACCCCACCGAGGGGCGCATACTGCTCGATGGAGTTGACCTGCGAGAGTATGATATTTACGATCTGCGACGCAACGTAAGTGTTATTTTTCAGGACTACGTGAAATTTCAGATGCAAGCACGGGAAAATATTGCCATTGGGCAGATTGCGGCTGTTGACAATATGGAACTTATAGCTGACAGTGCCCGCCGCAGCCTCGCCGATACGGTAGTAGAAAAACTACCAGGAGGCTATGAGCAAGTGCTCGGCAAGCGATTCGATAATGGCGTAGACCTCAGCGGAGGTGAATGGCAGAAAATTGCCCTTGCCCGCGCCTACATGGGCGATACACAACTCATCATACTCGATGAACCCACAAGTGCCCTCGATGCCCGCGCCGAAAATGAAGTTTTTATCCGCTTCAGCGAGTTGATGAAGGGAAGAACTGCCGTGCTTATTAGCCACCGGTTTTCTACAGTGCGCATGGCCGATAGAATTCTTTTTTTAGAGAATGGCACCCTGCTCGAAGTCGGCACCCACGAAGAACTATTGGCCAAAGCAGGTAAATACGCTACGCTGTTTAATTTGCAGGCAAAGGGGTATGTGTAGCCTGCTTAGATGATGATTTTACCGCGCGGGTTTCAGAGACTAAGTGTTAGCGAAATGTGCAAAGTGAAGCTGAATCAGTGCTGGTTGCAGATCACTTGAATTTATTCGGTGAAGAAGGGTCTGGTCTATTAACATTTCGATAACATTAAAAATATCGAATTTGTAAATGTTTCAGCTAAATTGTGCTAAGATAATTCTATTAATCCTATCTATGCTTCTAACCAAAACTTGCATGAGTCATGCGACTCACAATATTAAGGTTTTCTCTTTTTATTATACTAATTAGTACCACTTTTACAGGCGCTTACGGACAGCAGCTTTTGCTAAACCTTCATAGTGGTGAAGTCGAAGAGCACGTTTTGACTGCTGTAAGAAGCTTGAAGTTTGACTCAAACTTATTGTTGATTTATCAAAACAACGGCAATGTTATATCCTGAAATATCGCCGATATTGACTCCTACCAGTTTGATCTCACTACAGCAGTGAATTCGGGCGAAGCACTAACAATCTTTCCGAACCCTGCATCTGATGTTGTCCATTTAGAATATACCGGTGCAAGGAATCGCAATCTTTTGATTGAAATAATCGATAGCAGTGGCAAACTCATTGAAGAGCTCTATCGAGGAGCACATATTTATAAAACTATCATAAGTAGGGAAGCCGGAGATTATGGCTTAGCATCAGGAATTTATTTATGTCGGGTAATTTCCGGCTCTAAAACGATTACTGGAAGATTAATACTCCAATAATATGGATTCAAGTATTATGTAATGTGCTTCAATAATCACCGCCCTTGTTTTGAGTCCGGCGCTATTTGCTCAGTACAACCAAGATATTCATCTAACCAATGGAAACACCACCGCCTACAAGGTGTCGGAAATTGACAGCATTTCATTTTCTTCAGATGGTGTGCCAATCATGCAATTGAAATTGAACGATGGAAGTAGCGTCAACTATCAACTATCATTGATTAACCAAGTTACATTCTCAGGAATGCCATCAAGCGAATATCCTTTGGGCACTGTTCATTGTATTGTTGGTGGTTCTAAGATTGTGGATGTGCTTAACCCGACCACAGGCCGAATCTGGATGGACCGAAATCTGGGTGCTTCGCAGGCCGCTCAATCTCCTGATGACGAAGATGCCTATGGTGATTTTTACCAATGGGGTAGGTTCAGCGACGGCCATCAATGCCGCAACTCATCAGATACATCCGCGTTGAGCAGTATAAATGCACCAGCCCACGGAAAATTTATCATCTCACCCGCGAGCCCATTTGATTGGCTTAGCGCACAGAATGACAACCTTTGGCAGGGTGTAAATGGCGTAAATAATCCATGTCCTGCAGGCTACAGAATTCCAACAAGTGCAGAGTGGAACGCAGAGCGGTTAAGTTGGGGCAGCAATAATAAATCAGGTGCCTTTCAGTCTGCGCTAAAGTTAACCGCTGCTGGCCTTCGCTCATCGCAGGAGGGTGAAATTACAAATACTGGCTCACAGGGAATTTATTGGAGCAGTACCGTCTCAGAATCATCTTCAGGCGTTCTCGGATTTGGCAACAGCAATGCTTACATGACTTAGCAGCAGCGGGCGTATGGCTACTCAGTACGTTGCATAAGGGAAGAATTAGAGCAAGGGTACATAGAATTGTTAGATTGTGGCTCTGTAGCCAATAATGGATCGTTGGTACAAGGCATGGCTGCAAGCTATGTATTCACTGCAATTGCTTACCTGGGTGGAAATGGTGGAGTATATAGCGGACAATCCATAACTTCTGAGGGAGTTGCAGGCCTAACTGCAACATTGGCTTCAGGTACTTTCGCCAATGGAAATGGTATGCTCATCTTCACAATTTCAGGCATACCTGCTACGAGTGGTTCTGCAAGTTTTGCAGTGAATATTGGTGGGCAAATTTGCAGTTTCAGCCGGTTGGTAAATTCAGATACACCAGATTATCCTCCCGGTATTGTGCATTGCACAGGCACCCCAACGGAAATTATTGAAGTAACCAATCCTGCTACGGGCAAATCATGGATGGACCGCAATTTGGGGGCCAGTCAGTTAGCTGCCAGCAGCACGGACAAGGCTTCCTATGGCGATCTATACCAATGGGGACGATTCGTTGATGGGCACCAGTGCCGCAATTCACTTCTCGCAACCGACATCAGCAGCACCGACTCTCCTTTGAATGGCTACTTCATCATTGCACCCGACAGCCCGGGAGATTGGCGGAGTTCGCAAAATAACAACCTATGGCAAGGCGGAAATGGAATAAACAACCCTTGTCCTTCAGGCTTCAGGATACCCACCGAAGCCCAGTGGAATGAAGAGATATCAAGTTGGAATAACAGCAGCGTAGCGGCTGCATTTCAATCTCCTATAAAGTTTGCTGCAGCAGGTCGCCGCTATAGCCACAATGGCGAGCTTGGAAGTGTAGATTTAGCAGGCCGATATCGGACCAGCAGTATTAGCGGACATCTCTCTCGCCGTGTTCGCATTGACACCGGGTGTACCGACGTGGGCAGCCACAACAGGGCCAGTGGCTTCAGTGTGCGTTGTATTAAAGATTGATCTTTCTTAAAGTAAATGAATCTAAACCCCGATTTAATTCCTTTTTAGATACTAAATTCAAATCTACTCAAACCGGGTTTTGCCACCCCTACAATGTATCTTTATGGCATGACAAACCGCACAAAATGGATAGGTTTTTTTATCCTGAATCTGGTAGGATTCGGTGTTGAAAATACCCACGCCCAAATCCTATCAGGCCATTTCCCAGCATACGCCAATGAAGAGATAGCCCTTATGGGATTTTCCTGGTTGAATACGTGCACCATTGCAAAAACGAAGTCCGATGCAAAAGGTCATTTCACCATAGCTTGCCAACCCTCCGACCGCAGCACGGGCTATCTGATGGACGCAGACAAAAAAGCCTATTTCGTGGTGCTTTCAGGAGAAGATATTGCGCTAATTGGTGGCATCTTCCCTGACCCAAACCGCGTGGAGTGCACAGCCGGCAAAGAGCAGCAGGCTTTTATACAATACGCGGTAGAACAACCTCGTCGCGAGCAAGCAATCAGCGCATGGAGTTATCTGGAGAATATTTATGGGCTCGACACGCTTTTTGTAACCCACAGCGATGCGCGCAAGGCAATAACCCACGAGCTAGAGCGTATAGAAAGCGATGACAAGGCATTTCTGGCAAGTCTCGACCCACAGAGCTATGTAAGTTGGTTTCTGCTTGTGCGTAAGTTGGTCCGCTCAGTGAGTACCATCGCTCAATATCGTACCAATTAAATACCTGCTTCTATTTCCGCTTTTAGGCAAATGGACTATACAGATCCGCGCTTTTACAAAAGTGGCCTCCTCAAAGAAGCTATTGAAAGCCATTACTGGCTGCTCGAAAATATGAGTTATGGCCTCGATTCGGTTCATATGGAGATGAATACCAGCGCTGACTACCTGCTGGCAAACCTTCAATAGGACGAACAAAAATTCAACGAAATTACCAATTACCTTTTCGATTTGTTAGAACGCCACAGCCTCTTCGAACCTGCAGAGTATTTGGCTATTAAAGCCCTTACGCAGAGCGGCTGCACACTGAATAATGACCTCGCCAAGCAGCTCGAAACCTACCGAGCAATGAAGAAGGGCAATACTGCGCCTGACATTGCTTTTGCAGGCGAGAATATCCAGAATGGCGCTCCCGTGAGTGCCCCAACAAAACTCTCTGAGCTCAAGGCAGGCTACAAACTGATTGTATTTGGCGCAAGCTGGTGCCCTAAGTGCACCGAAGAAATCCCTCAGATCGCCGCGCGTTATGGCAAATGGAAACCGTTTGGCATGGAAGTGGTCTTCGTGTCAATGGATACCGACCCGCAGGCCTTTCGCGGTTTTGCCAATAACTTTCCCTTCCTGAGTTACTGCGATTGCAAAAAGTGGGAGAGCCCTGTGGCAACCGATTACTACGTGTTTGCCACACCAACTATGTTTCTCCTTGATGCAGCCCATATTATTGTGCTACGCCCGAATTCAGTAAAACAGGTCGATGCCTGGGTGGATTGGTATTTCGCAGAAAGAAAGTAAACTGAAATGGCTGCACATTTCAGAATGTCAAATGTTAGGCACAATTAAATCTTTCGAAGGTGAAATTTTACCCTGGTTGATAAATGCCATTTTTGGAAGAAAATCATGTTTTTCCCTACTTATTTCATTAGGAGTGCATCGAAATACTCTTTTTTCTGGACGTTAATATTTATTGGGGTACAAGGCGTAGAATGGAATTAAATCTCTAGGATTTTCGATTTTGATAAATTCTTAATTAAGTATTTCCGACTTACTCCAACGTGATCCGGTACACCGATTTTATTACATCCAATGCAGGCTTGCCTTGTGGGGTATAGTGCGAATTGTTGAGTCCGCCGGCATCTGTTTTGAAATGCCATTTCCATGCAAACCCTCCAGCCACCCACTCCTGATGCCACAAAGCATCATAGAGTGCCAGGTAGGCTTTTCGCTGTGCATTCGGGTTTACTTGTTTTCCATCCAACTCCCAGTGATTGCCTGCGGCACCGCTCGTACTCCGGTAGCCATATTCTGTGAGTAATATCGGTTTTTGATGGGTTTTTGAAAGCTGCCGCATCCGTTCTTTTATTGGCATCCATGCGGCTGTAAGCTCAGCAATAAGGGGCTCATCATCCTTCATCAGTGGGAAGTATGCGTCTATACCAATGTAATCTACTTCATCCCAGAAACCTATTTGTTCGTACTCATCCCAATTGGCAGCGTAGGTTATTTTGCCGCTGTATATTTTGCGAATTTCAGCTATTAGCGATTTCCAGAATTTGTCTCTTTGGGCTGTTGCAGTTTTGTACTCCGTGCCTATGCAATAAATGCCCACATTATGCTTTTGTGCCAGTGCAGCATAGGTGAGCGCATACTCACGGTAGCTTTCTTCCCATTTCAACCAATCAGCTTCACTGCCCGCGTCAAAATCGCCAATCCAGCTTCGTTGCATCCACACCTGGGGCTTAAGCATTACATTGAAACCTGCTTCTTTAGCCAATATGATTAATTGAATCGTGCCATCAATCCGCTCGCCCCACCATTGAAAATTACTATTGAAATACACCAGAGGATCGCTATCGCTTGAGTAGCCGTAAGGAATTATTGCCACCCAGTTACTACCTGATGCATGCACACCAACCATATCTGATTTGCTGATGGGCCGGGGTGGACTTTCCAGACTCATACCACAAATTTTTGCTGTAGGCATTGGCCTTTCCTGTGCATGAACGCTTCCGCAAATTACCACCGAGAAGAGCCATGCCAGAATTGTTGCAGGTTGCATTGTATATTTTAGCCTTTCGGTAAATGTCGCTGATTCTCATCAAATATTCCCAAGGCATTGCTGCAAATTGACAAAAAAATTGTGCACAGAGAGCCGGTTGAGATTCAATTAAAGTTGCAATTTATAGATGCACTGAAATATTTCGGTATGCACCAATAAGCTGCACTGCCAGGGCAATTCCTTAGGATTTGGCTTCAATAATTATGAAATGATGCTGATAAAAAGCTTTGAATGAAGGGCTGGTATGGTGTATAGGTTTTTTGAATAATTCTAAAGAGATAGCAGCTATTCATTTTATGCGCTTGCCAAAGGAGGACTGTATGGGTTTTATTGGGCGTATTATGGTTGCGATGAAGTGCGAATTCTCTACCATCATTTTGATATAAGTAAGTTTTTATACTTTCACGCTCTGTGATCAATCTATTAAGCAATATAATCTGATGAGACGACCTATTCTGATTTTGATAGTATTTTTTGCGCTTACAGCTTTGGTTTTTTTCATGCTTCAGAACAAGGCAGTATTTGACAATACCCTTGGTCGCATCACCGGCAACTGGTCAAATACTGATGGTGTAATAACGCTTCTTCAGAAGCCCTATTCTGACGTGAACAAGGAGAATTATATCCGCTGGGATGGCTACTATTATTATGTAATTTCAGAGGTGGGTTATCAGGTCAGGTCGGCTGAACTGAACCATATATTTGCCTTTTTTCCATTTTTTCCACTGCTGTGGTATTTGAGCCATTTACCCCCTGAAGGAATTGTGTTTTTGAATTATTTGTTTTTTGCTATTGGAGTTTTGATATTGCTAAAATCTTGCGGTGAATCTGTTGGTGCCTCAGATCCTGTAAAACTGCTGCTTATCCTTGGGCTGCCTACCACAGTGGTATTCTTCATGCCGTATACTGAAGCCACTTTTTTAATAACTGCTTCAATTGGCATTTATGGACTACTGAGAGGAAAGTATGGTTTGTATTTTATCGGTTTTTTTCTGCTGGCGCTCACAAGACCAACCTATACTTTTTTGGTCATTGCTATTGTTGCGACAGATTTCGTTTTCTTTTTGGGCCATGGAAATTTTAAGCGTAGTTTGAAAAGTATCTTTTTTAAAGCGCTTCCGTTGCTCGTTGGCACTTTCGTGGTCTTCTTCGCCCAGTCGCTTTTTGAAACAGGCAGCTTCACCAAATTCTTTGAAGTTCAAAGCCATTGGGACCACAAGCTGCGGCTCCCGCATAATATTCATGACTGGTCGCATGAAGGATTCAGTATGAATCTTGGAGTCTTGTTCTTTATTGCCATACCCTTTCTCGTGTTCATTGTAAATCTTTTGGTTAAATCATTTCGCAGAACTGGCGCCGCAATAGAAGAAACACCGCATAATTATCTCCAGCTTTTATCTCTGATTTATTTGTTTGGTACCTTTTTATTTATTCTGCTTTTCAGAAATGGAGGGCTTAACAGTTTGTCGAGATACGTGCTGTGCAGCCCCTTTTTGATTTTTCTATTAATTTATTCTTTCAGGTATTTTCAAGCTATTCTTCTGGATTTCCGCTCTTCATTTTACGCTATTTTATTTATTACAGGTGTGTCAATGCTGGGGCTTATTCCTTATTCCACCAATTGGGATTTTGCTGACCTGGGGTATTTTATTTTATCAGGTGTTTTGCTGCTATGGCTTTTTCAGGATTTCTGGCAACGAACTTTGTACAAAATACTACTAGCTTTCACGCTGTTTTTAAATGTAGTGTGGACAACATATTTGTTCAATATGTATCTCGCCGACGGATGGATATTTACATAAAATATTTCCCTAGTTGGTTATTATAAAGCATATTGTGTGCATTGAAAAACGATGCGCCGCACAGCCCAACCACGAACCGGTGGAATACTAACACCCTCAGATCACCCAAAAATATGCCGCCGCAAGTATTGTAAGCAGAGCGATGGAAACGTAGCACCAAAGCGGGTGTGCAGCCTTCATAGATGTACCACGCGAAGCACATTCCTTCTGGGTAGTTTTAAGATTGTGCCATGCATAGGCAGGAGTGCTTACAAATGACAATACGGTGGCGAGATCGACCATTGTAACCATGCCGGGATTACAGATTACCAACAACGCAAGCGCACCTGCAGCTACAACGGTCAGTGATATGGTGTAGCGGTAAGCGCCGGGGCTGTGGGTGGCAATATTCCAAGTTTCGGCGAGTGAGCGCGGTATGGCATCGAGGCAGGTAAGGGTAGTGCTGAACATGGTGGCAAACGCTGCTACAGCCACAATTGCAAAGACCAAATACCGAGTTGCGAGGTATACATTTGCAGTAGCACGCGCGAGAACGCCACCCCCGACTCGGGCATTGTTTCAGCACTGCCGTAAAGTGTATACACACCCATTCCCAAAAATAAAACTCCCAGTACCATTGTGCCCCAATAACCCAAATTGAAATCGGCTATGCTTCGGCGGTATATAAAAATTCCTTTTGTAGATTTATTTTTTTCCAGAGCCCACATCGAATGCCAAACGGAAAGAACGAGCGGGGCTGGCATCCAACCCATAAGTCTACCAGCATAATGAGCGATGCGCCGCCCAATACCGGTTGCAATGTGGTTATATAATTTTCGGGTGCATTGCCTACTGCCATTGCAAAAGCCACCACAGTGCTGATGGTGAGCACAAGCACTATAAATGTCATCACACGGTCAAGCCATCGGTATTTCCCGATAAGGAGCATGGCCGCGCCAATAATTAATATAAACGTACTGATGGTGGCGGCATTTGCCGTAAGGCCAAACACAAATGCTGCAATGCCGGCGGTAACCGATGTAACGGCTGCAATAATGGCCCACATGGTACCAATGGTAAACAACAGAAAGAGCGCCACGGCCCACCAGCCCAGATTGAAATAACCTTGTACAAGGCTTTGACCGGTGCGCATGGCGTATTGCGGCCCCATCTTGAAAAAAGGGTATTTGGCCAGGTGAATAAAAATAATAGCCCATAGAGGCCACCATCCATACTCCGCGCCGGCACGTGTACTTTGCACCAAATGCGAAACCCCCACGGCAGCTCCGGCATAGAGCAAGCCCGGGCCGAGATAGTAGTGCCACGCTGCCTTCTTTGGTTGAAGTTCTGATTTTGTCGAATATGCCATCAATTTGCGAAGATTAGTGGTACCATCTTGTAGCAATAAACTGCAATGATAAGCGCACTCAGGATATTTAGCAAAAACCCGGAACGCATCATTTGACTGATCTTGATAAGCTCACTGCCAAATACAATTGCATTGGGCGGAGTGGCAATAGGCAGCATAAATGCACAACTCGCCGCAAGTGTGAGCGGTATAGCCAGATCGATGCCCGCCCCACCAAGCGCAGGTGCTATAGTGATAGCGAGCGGCGCAAATACGGATACAAGGGCCACATTGCTCATGCCTTCAGTAAGAAATATAGTAGCAGTGGTAACGACAAGAAGCACCACAAACCAGTGCAGGCTCTGCATATCGGTAAGGCTTTCGCCAAATATTTGTACCACTCCCGATGATTCGAGTCCGGCAGCAAGTGAAATACCCCCACCAAAAAGCAGCAGAATTTCCCAGGGCAGCGATTTGGTATCTTTCCATACGAGCAGTGGGCTGCTCTTGCCACCGGGTAGTATGAAAAGAGCCACAGCGGCAAGCAGTGCAATGCTCGTATCGTTGAGCCAACTCAGCGATGCCACCTGGCTCAGTGGCGCTCTGAGCACCCACAGCAGCGCTGTGCAGAAAAATACAATAGCCACCATGCGCTCCCCAAATGATGGCTTGCCCAACTCAATAAGTTTATCGCACACTATATCATTAAGCCCTGTGAGCTTCTCAGCCGAAAGCTTGAAAAGCACACGGGTATTTACAATCACCACCAAGTAAAAGAGCAGCACACACAACGGAACTGCAAAGAACATCCATTCGGCAAACCCTATTTCCATACCAAGCCTTTCAGATGCAAGGGCTGCCAATACAAGGTTTGGCGGTGTGCCAATTAGGGTGGCCATGCCCCCGATATTTGCCGCAAAGGCCAGGCCCAGCAAAAGCGATACTGAAAACTTCAGGTGCATGTGCTGATTGCTGAATTGAGGTTGAACCAAATTAATAAGCGACATACCGATGGGGAGCATCATCATTGCCGCTGCGGTATTGCTTATCCACATAGACAGCAGCGCAGTTGCGGCCATAAAGCCAATGATAATATGCCTGGGTGTTTTTCCACTGCGCTTTAGAATTACCAATGAAAGCCTCTGATGCAGGTTCCATTTTTCAATGGAAATACCAAGAATAAACCCGCCCAGAAACAGATAGATGATAGGGTTGGCATAATTGGAGCTTACATCTTTGAGACTATCGATACCAAATGCCGGAAAAAGCAGCATAGGGAGCAAGGCTGTAATGCCCATTGGCACTACCTGCACTGACCACCATACAAGCATCCAGCCCATACATGCTACCATATAGAGTGCTTTGCCCTCAAAAGGTATAAGCAACAGCAATAAAAGGAAGGTGAGCGGTCCGGAAAGCAACCGGAATATTTGATTGGTAATGGTCATATTCTGGCACTAAGCTAAAAACAGTATGCTGTATTTTTATGTGCCATGGCTTTTTTTGTTTTTTTTGTAATACGAAGTGCGCTACGGAGCTAAGGAACGTAGCGCATTTAAGCATCTATCCTTTCTGACCCATCAGGGCCACCCACGAAGAGCAAAGTCTTGCAAGCTAACACCCACCAGATGTTTTCTGAGGTGCAGATACAGGCAAGCTGTTTCCTTTCTGCCCAATTTTCAAGCATTTGGTCTTTTATATGTCGGAAGTCTATTGTCTTGTCGGTTACTAAAGTCAATTCGTTTGCAAGTGCAGTATTATCAATGATCAAATTAAACTCAGCGTGCAAAGGTGTTCCATTGTTTCGTAAAGAGAATTTGCTTTTTACATACTGTTCTAGTATCCCGAAAATAGGAACGACTGTCAATCCTTTGACGAATTTATCGACAGCCTTGTGCGATTTTTTTCGATTATCGCTGTTCTCCGCCCCGAATCGGAGCTCAAAAACTGTTATTTCAGAGATGAAGCAGTTTTCGAATCCTTTTGTCCTGATAGTTTCATCGAGATTCCGATTTCCATGCAGAAAAAATACGCAAATATTCATATCGAGCAAATATTGCATGTACTAAAATTTAGGTCCTATACCATATTTAGTGGGTTGATTCAGAAATAGCTAAACTTGTGCATGGCACAAGAAGAACTTTTTGGTGCAGCAATAGGCCTGAGATCACCACGGAAAATTGATCGTATAGAATTAAAGTCAACAGCAGGACTT
>JBBQZU010000040.1:0-22767 GCA_038207425.1 Flavobacteriales bacterium
TGCGGGTGTGTACTTTATACAACACATTGACAGAAGCGGTATACCACACGTATACAAAGTGATTAAGAACTAGATTTAAAAAGTTCCAATAAAATAAGAACCCGCGCCTTTTAATAGGCGCGGGTTTTTTAATGACTACCCGTGAAGAAGATTTGCCATCTGGTCTTGATGATGTTTTGATCTTTTATCGACCTGTTTGAGTGACTAAGAATACGCGTGAATTTGCTTCGCGGGAAGTCAGAATAAAAGCTCTAGTAGAAAAAAATACCGTCTGATAAGACGGTATTATGTGAAATTTAGTGGAGAATACCGGAGTCGAACCGGTGACCTCTTGCATGCCATGCAAGCGCTCTAGCCAGCTGAGCTAATCCCCCGAACTGGTCTGCGAAAGTATAATATTCTGAGCCGTTATCAAAATCATTCATTTAATTTTGTAAAGTGAATCAATGGAATATCAAATCAATCATTTTTGATTTAGGCGGAGTGCTGCTGAAAGTCGATTATCAAGCTACAATTAATGCTTTCAGAAATCTTGGTCTTGCCGAGCCTGAGATGTCATTTTCAAAACAAATACAATCAGATGTTTTCCAGAAATTTGAAAAGGGCCTGATTTCTACTGCGCACTTTCTGAATTATTTGAAGAGTGAAACACTTTGCGCTGATGAAAGCTTGATTATAGAAGCGTGGTGTGCGCTCATAGGGAGCTTTCCTCAAGCAAGATTCGAAATGTTGGCGAGACTGAGTACGAACTATGAATTATACATTTTAAGCAATACCAATAAGATTCACCAGGATCGTTTTGAAGAACACATTCATACCAGATATGGTTGGACTAACTTTAATTCCTTATTCAACAAAATCTATTATAGCCATGAAATTGGCATGCGAAAGCCTGAAAAGGAGATTTATGAATTTGTGCTCAAGTCCAATGGAATGAAACCTGCTGAAACATTATTTTTAGATGATAACGGTATAAACTTGATTGCAGCAAAAGACCTTGGAATTAAAACGGTCGAAGTTGGTGGAGATGACGAAGTCACGGACCTATTACTCGATTACTAGAAATAGTAGGACAACTATTTTTTGCGGAAAGTCTCTCCAAATGAATTATCGTAGTTAATGTAGTAATCATCACCTTTATTCAAGCCTAGCACGTCGAGCGTTTTGCCGTAGCCGGTTCGCACTAGGTTGCCGAATTTATCGAATACCTCATATCTTGTATTGCTCGAGAAAGTGATGACATCATCAACTTTTTTAGGTTCAAAACTCACTTTGGTAACTTTGCCATCAAAGCTTGCACTTTCCGAAAACCGGGGTTTTCCAGTATGATCAACTTGCTTCACACGAACCTTATTTTCGCCACTGTGAGGTGCAACTTCAAATGCATAGCGATTCAATTCCGGAGTTCCTTCACCCTGTACTTCGCCTATCTTAACCCATTTGTTCCAGCGGAATTGCTCAATAATATAAGGTAAAGGACCACTTTCCTTTTCGGCTGTCCATTGCAATAGGGCCTTATCCATTTTTATAGATAGAATTTCAAATGTGCTTTGGGGCTTTAGTGATTCCGGATTTAAAACGAAAGGCTTACAGCCTGATTTGTGTTTTAGTGCAATTTCAACTGGACTTCCTTTAGCGATTTCCAGGATGTTAAAATCTATAGCAAAGGCACTGCTATTAATTTCATCACGTGACAATTTATCATTTACCAAAACTTCATAAATGCAGAAACCTGCACCATCTGCTGCAAAAGGGTTTTTGATATAGAGGTCCTTGCCCTGATAAATTCCTGTGATTATCATCGTTTCTCCCTGGGCCATAAAAGGTCCAACTGCTCCCATGGAAAAAAGAGTGATGAAATAGCATTTTTTCATTAAGCGGTGGGTCTAATCGGCGACTAAAGGTACAAATTCTATGAAGGGAGCAAATCTTTGTCTGATGAATCTGTAGATACACTTACAGTCTCTAGAATTATCGATCTTATTCTTTCCACTTGTATCTGCGAAAGTTCTACAAGGGGATTGCTTTCGAATACGTAATTGTGCCCATCTATTTCAAAGTGTGCAAAGTAGTGGTAATATGTAAATGTACCATCGGGCAACGAAAGTGTGTATAAAAGCTCGCGGTCGTTTTCTACGTAGAGATTGCAGGTAAATATTCCTCGTTTTAATTCTTCTCGTTTTTCTTTAATATTCTGTCCATCTTCAAAAATGAAGAAGTCAATTCCATTTCCCGCACTCACTTCCAGTCGTCCAAAATTGGGATTCCAAACTATGTTGCTTTCACCAGTCAAACTATCTTCCAACATTAGTTTAATGTTCAAGTCATAGTGACTAAGATCAACTTCCACAAAAGGTGATTCTGTGATTTCATCTTCTGGCCCCAGCCGGTCAAAGTTGATACACGCGGGAGTAAACGACGAAATCATAAAGCCTGATATTGTCAATCTTAAGATGTTCTTCATAACAAGTAGAAACGTCATATTGTCTTTCAGGTTACGGGACCAACAGAATAGCTCTGTATAGATTTTCCCGCGAGTATACCTTTAAGGTTTTCTTACTTACTTCGCATGATGGAGCAAATGAATATTTCACTTGAGGGTAAAACTGCCCTGGTATCGGGAAGTACCCAAGGTATTGGCAAGTCGGCAGCACTGCAATTGGCCCGTCAGGGAGCAACCGTGGTTCTGTTGGCAAGAAATGAAAATAAGCTTAGAGATGTAATTGATGAACTTCGCAACATTTCTAAAAGGGCACACTGCTATTATGTTGCTGATTTTAGTTCGGCTGCTGAAGTTAAAGCCGCTGCACAAACGGCTGTGCAGAACTCTGGCCCTATTCATATATTGATCAATAATACGGGAGGACCACCTGCCGGAAAAGCCATTGATGCGGACATTGACTCTTTCAGGGCGGCGTTTGAAATGCACCTGATAAATAACCATTTGCTAACCAAAGCTTTGGTAGATGGTATGACAAAGGAGGGCTATGGCCGTATTATCAACGTAATTTCTACATCAGTAAAACAGCCTTTGGCAAACTTGGGAGTTTCGAATACCATAAGGGGTGCTGTGGCGAATTGGGCAAAAACTTTAGCAAACGAATTGGGCCAATTTGGAATAACTGTAAACAATGTATTGCCCGGTGCTACAGAAACCAATAGGCTTACTGATTTGCTTGCCAAAAAAGCTCAAGAGACTGGCAAAACTATAACTGAACTGGTCGCTGAAATGGGAAAAGGCACACCTCTAGGCAGGGTAGGTCGTCCAGAAGAGATCGCTAATGCCATTGGGTTTCTGGCATCACCGGCTGCTTCATATATCAACGGTATTAACCTTCCGGTAGATGGAGGAAGGACTTCAAGCCTTTAAGGCCTATGAGTGGCCTATGAGCAGCTTAAATCCTTTGCCGTGAATATTGAGTATTTCTATTTCCGGTTCTTCTTTAAGGTGTTTACGCAGCTTCGCTATATAAACATCCATGCTGCGGCCATTAAAGTAATTATCGTCACCCCATATAGCATTTAACGCATAGTTGCGTTCTAACACACCATTTTTGTTAAGACAAAGTAGGTGTAGAAGTTCGTTCTCCTTGGTTGTGAGTTTTACCTCTGTATCATTTCGCTTCAGAAGTTGCCTTTCAAAATCGAATACGTATGAACCTAACTCATGACTTTTCTTGTCATTATTCGCTTCGCGAAAGGCGTCTGTTCTCCTCAATACGGCATTGATGCGTACCAACAATTCTTCCATAGAAAATGGCTTTGTGATATAATCGTCTGCACCAAGGCTGAAACCTTTTAAAGTATCGTCCTTCATGCTTTTTGCCGTCAGGAATATTATTGGAATTTCATGGTTTATGGTTCTTATCTCTTTCGCTACTGTGAATCCATCCTTAACCGGCATCATCACGTCGAGTATCACAAAATCAAATTGTTGCCTGGCAAAAGTTTTAAAAGCCTTTTCTCCATCTACACAAAGAACTGTTTCGAAGCCTTTTGCTTCAAGATATTCCTGTAAAAGTGAGCCTAAATTAGGATCGTCTTCAGCGAGTAGTATGCGTGTTTTAGAGTTCATAGTCGAATGGTAATTGAATGGTGAATGTACTTCCTTTTCCTAAATCGCTTTGCACAGAAATCGTGCCGTGGTGTTTCTCAACAATAATTTTGACATAGCTGAGCCCTAAACCAAAACCTTTAATGTTGTGCACATCGCCTGTATGAACGCGAAATAGCTTTTCAAAAATGCGTTGTTGATCATCTTTTTTTATCCCAATGCCGTTATCTGTTACTGATATTGTGATGCAGGAATCTGAGCTTCGTGTTATTACGAGTATTTCCGGGTTATGTGAAGTATACTTTATTGCATTGTCGAGCAGGTTGTAGATTACATTGGTCAGGTGAATCTTATCACCTTTTATCACTGCCATTTCGGCGTTTAATGCGGTTCGTATTACCCCTCCTTTTTGTGAAGCTTGTAACTCGATATTGTGAATTGCTGTTCTTATTATTTCATGCATATCTAGCTTGTCCCTGTTCAGCGCCACTTCGCCCCGGTCGAGTACTGCGCTTCTGAGCACATTTTCAACAAGTACCCCAAGGCGTTTATTTTCATCACTTATCATCTTTACAAAATGATCAACTCTCACTTTGCTAGATGACATAATAGGGTCACTTAGCGCTTCACAGGCCAGTGAAATTGTAGAAATTGGTGTTTTGAGTTCATGGGTCATATTGTTTATGAAATCGTTTTTGATTTCAGAAACTTTCTTTTGTCTGAGTATGGTGCGTATGGTGTAGCTAAATGCCAGAATCACTGTGAGCATAAAGACTGTTGAGGAAAATAGCAGCGGCCAAAGTGTTTTAAGCAGATAAGTGTCTTGATGTGGAAACCATACCCTTATGTAAACCGGGTCCTGCACGAGATCATTTGGAAATAAACGCGACTTATATCCGTGTTCGATAATTGCTATCAATTCTGATTCTGATTGATTTGAAACTACAATTGGCTGATCAAATACATTAAATACGCCAAATTCATAAGCCGCGTTTATGCCTCCGATCTCCTCAAGGCAATTATGAAGGAGGCTGTCTAAATGGCCGTGGGTGTATTTTGAGAAGAAGTTTTTTTCTGCTTGCAGTGAAAGTATATTCGTGATAAGCTCGGTAAGAATGTCGGTCTGGGATGAGTTGAAATCTGAAATTACAGCCGCAGCATTGTTCGGAAACGTATCAGCATTGCCGATAGCATTTGCGTATGTTGATGGCTGGCCAAAACGGGAATTATGGACAGATTCTTTGAACCTGAATGTGAAATCACCGCTTGGACTTACGTATAGCGTTGAATCTTCACTAGAGCCATCGCTTTTGAGAATTACTCCCGCATTTGGTCTTGCCGCTCTTAGGCTGTCAATGCTTTGCAATACCTTCTGGCCAACTTTGAATTTCTTGAGTCTTTCTGATGCTTCTTCCTTTTCAAGCGCGTGATTAAAATCAGAAAGTGCAATTTTTACATTTTTGCGAAACTGTGCGTCGCGAAGCGCGATAGAATTTTTTACCCAATAAAGCTGAATGGCCACGAGACCTATAAGGGCTGCGCTGATCAGAAGAATTAATACTGGGATGAACGTTTTTTTCAACTTGTTACAAAGTTACTCGCTCTGTGAAGCGTTTAGTGGAATGCTTAACCATAATTAACAATTGTCTTTGAAGTGATAACCAGTGTAGGATGGTTGGTAAATTCGCTCGTTTTGAATTGATTTCATCCTGGTTCTTGCAACTCACTGAAATAAGATGTGCTTTAATGGCCCCTTTTTTTCTCAAAACTGATCAATATTTTCGAAATTCACACCCGATGGAGCGCATACTAAATTATATAGACGGAAATTTCCTAGAAGCAGCAGGGGGTGCATGGCTCGAGAACATAAATCCCTCCAGAGGGGAAGTGTATTCGCATATTCCCGACAGTGACCAAAGGGATATTGACATGGCTACTCAAGCTGCACTTGAGGCTTTCCAAAGCTGGGCAAATCGTAGCCCCGCCGAACGATTCAGGCATATGCTCAATCTTTCTGATGGGATAAATGAAAGACTCGAAGAATTTGCGAAAGCTGAGGCTAAGGATAATGGTAAACCTATAGCACTTGCAAGGCTTATGGACATACCCCGAGCGGTCAGCAATTTCGAATTTTACGCCGCAGCAACAATGCACTATGCTAGTGAAAGTCATTATACCGAAGGCCTAGGTATTAATTATACTCTGCGAAGGCCAATTGGCGTAGTAGGTTGTATTTCGCCATGGAATTTACCTCTTTATCTTTTCAGTTGGAAAATTGCGCCCGCTTTGGCTGCTGGAAATACAGTGGTAGCAAAACCCTCAGAGGTAACTCCTATGACAGCTTATATGCTTGCTCAGGTGGCGCATGAAGTGAATTTCCCGAAAGGGGTATTGAATATTGTGCACGGACTTGGATCGAAAGCTGGCGATGCCATTTCTAAACACCCTGACATAAAGGCCATATCTTTTACCGGAGGTACTGAAACAGGCAGGCGTATAATAAGTACTGCCGGTATGCAGTTTAAAAAATTATCATTAGAATTAGGAGGAAAAAATCCCAACATAATTTTCGCTGATTGTGATTTTGATGAAATGCTCCGTACTACTTTGAGAAGTTCTTTTTCTAATCAGGGTCAAATATGCCTGTGCGGTTCGCGAATTCTCATTGAGCGAAGTTTATACCCACGATTTATTGAGGCATTTGTAAATAAAGTAAAGAGCATGGCCTTGGGTGATCCTTTAATGGAAGGCACCAAAATGGGTGCTGTAGTGAGCGAAGGCCACATGCAGAAAATACTGCAATACATTCACTTGTCTAAGGAAGAAGGTGGTAAAGTACTTTGCGGGGGCGAAAGGGTTATCATGGATGGTGAACTTTCAAAGGGCTATTTTATTCAGCCTACAGTAATTGAAGGGCTTGGACAGCAATGCAGAACAAATCAGGAAGAAATTTTTGGCCCTGTGGTAACCGTCGATGTGTTTGACAACGATCAGGAGGCCGTAGCAGCAGCAAATGCTACTCAATATGGTCTTGCAGCTTCGGTGTGGACAGCTGACCTTAAAAGAGCACATACAGTTGCGGAGCAATTACAGGCAGGTATGGTTTGGGTAAACTGTTGGCTGGAGCGCGATCTGCGCACTCCGTTTGGTGGGGTTAAGCACTCAGGCATGGGGCGCGAAGGGGGCTTTGAAGCCATGAGATTTTTTACAGAACCAAAGAACGTTTGTATCCGTTACATTTAACACATGAGCAAGGCGCAACCTAACACTATCAAGTTATTACTCCTTCTTTTGGGTCTTTGCATTGGCATTCAGAGCTTTGGGCAAATGGAACCTTTTCTTTTGCTCGAAAAACCCGGAACAAAAAACCGAATACGGTATTACGTTGGTGACCCAATCACCTTCAGACCTCGCTATCAAAAGAACTTCAATGAAGCTACTCTTGCTTCATTCAGCGATTCTTCATTCTTCGTAAATCAACAGGTTGAATTTTTACTGCACGATATTGACGCTCTTGCTGACAGAAGCAAGGTGCAGTCGGTACATAAAATTGGGGTGGGTACTCTGCTTGCTATTCCGGCAATGTTTTTGTTCTCGGCTGCCAACAATGCCTTTAATACAGGCCGTACCCCTATAGTTGATAGGGAAGTGTACACCTTGGCAGGCGTTTTTGCAGTTATTGGAGGTGCTTGTATGCTATATAAGGGAAAGAAATACAACACAGATGGTCGTTGGAGAATAATAGTAGTACATCATTGACGCTGATAACAACCCATTTTTACGAACTTTAAACCTGTATAGCCAAAAGTATAAATGACTTGACTGGCAACAATTAGAACTTAGTATGTTAAAACAGAGCTTACAACACAAACTGCTTCAAAAACTGTCGCCTCAGCAAATTCAATTAATGAAGTTGCTTCAGGTACCAACGATAGAGCTTGAGCAGCGGATTAAAGAAGAGCTCGAAGCAAATCCGGCATTGGAAGAAGGCAATGAATATGAAGAGCCCGTAGAAGGTGAGAATAGCAATGATGATGAATGGGATGAAACCGAACGCACAGATGCCGAAAAAGATTTTGATTTCTCCGCCTATGTAGATGATGACGACACGCCATCATATAAGCTATCAGTTCAGAATAAAGGTGCTGATGATGAAGAAAAAACGTTGCCCTTTGCTTCAACTGCTACCTTCAGAGACCAGTTGGTACAACAGCTCGGCCTTAGGAAGGTTACAGAAAGGCAACAACAACTTGCCAAAACGATTATAGGAAACCTTGATGATGACGGCTACCTGAGGCGTGAGCTCGAGAATATTGTTGACGACCTTGCCTTTTCTCAAAATGTACACACTACAGCAAAGGAACTTGAAGAAGTACTGCTGTTAATTCAAGACTTGGACCCTCCTGGAGTTGGCGCGCGAACTCTACAGGAATGTTTACTGCTGCAACTAAGGCGCAAAGACCATCACTACCCATCAGTGCGCATAGCTACCCAGGTACTTGAAGATCATTTTGATTCATTTATAAAAAAGCATTATGACCGAATTACCAGAAGGCTTGATATAAGTGACGAAGATTTAAGTGTAGCCATTTCAGAAATTACGAGACTCAACCCCAAGCCCGGAAACAGCACAACTGACAGCCAGAAAAGCACAGAACACGTGGTGCCTGACTTTCTTCTTTCTGCAGATGATGATGAGCTGAAGCTTTCTTTGAATTCAAGAAATGCCCCAGAGCTGCGCGTAAGCGATGGATACAAAGAGATGCTCAAAGGATATACCCAAGCTACAAAGCATGATAAGAAGCAAAAGGAAGCTGTATTATTTGTAAAGCAAAAAATTGATGCTGCGAAATGGTTTATTGATGCAATAAAACAAAGACAGCAAACCCTCTTGCTTACCATGAATGCCATCATGGAATTTCAACGTGAGTACTTTCTCACTGGCGATGAAACCAAGTTACGGCCAATGATACTCAAGGATATTGCGGAGATAGTAAGTCTTGACATCTCCACCGTTTCTCGAGTGGCCAATAGCAAATATGCACAGACTCCGTATGGCACTTTTTTATTGAAGAGTTTTTTTAGTGAATCGCTTTCCACTGATAGCGGAGAGGAAGTATCGACACGCGAAGTGAAGAAGATTTTGCAGGATGCTATTTTGGCAGAAAACAAACGCGAACCTTTAACCGACGAACGACTTACAGAATTACTTAAGGAAAAAGGATACAATATAGCCCGGCGCACCGTGGCTAAGTACCGTGAGCAGCTTAATATATCTGTAGCCCGCTTGCGTAAAGAAATTTGATGACATGCGAAGATGGGCTATTACAATATCGGCTATTTTTCACCCTCTAATCATGCCATTGGCCTGCTTTTTTGTAGCGGCTCAGTTTGACTGGTATATAAGAGGGACAACCGACCCTGACATGTTGCGCATTACCTTGTTTGTTGTTGCTTTGAGTACAATTGCTTTTCCGGGCCTTAATATGCTCCTTTTGCGATGGTACGGTGTAATCAGTTCACTGGAAATGCCAAAACGCGCAGAGCGGTTGGCTCCCTTTATTTCTACCTTGTTCTTTTTTGCTCTTGGCTATTATTTGCTCAGAAAGGGAAGTCTACCCTTGCCTCTTTACTCGATTTTCTTGGGTAGCATTCTGGCACTTGTTGCCATCACCATTATAAACCTTCGCTGGAAAATCAGTGCCCATGCTACGGGTATCGCAGGTCTGGCAGGTTCCACAATCGGGTTATTTCAGCTCCACAACTATGGCAATTTAATTCTGCTTTCGTTGGTGCTTGTTGTTGTGGGTGCCACTCTCACTGCCCGCCTTGTATTGAAGGCACATTCACCGGCAGAGGTTTATGCCGGTGCAGGGGTGGGATTTTTGTCGCTTTATCTTTCTGTTGTAAACGGATGGTTTATTTGATAGGGGTAAATATCAATCCAAATGATACCGGAATTACAGCACTCCCATTCTTTTCATCAACCAATGATGCCAAGGAGTAGAATCCCGTTATGCCTACTCTACCATATCCTATCCGGGATGAAATTCCATAGCGTAATTTCTCAATGTATTCGAAGTTGTAAAATTTTCGCTTGCCTTCGTCGTCAATGATTTTGTTGTTGTTTTGAACGAGGTATCCAATCCTGAAACCCGTTGTAAATTTAAACGGCCGCCGACCCTGTGTTATAAGCCTAAATTCAATGGGTAGTTCAATATAGGTCGTCACAAATTTATTCTTCGAGTATTCGTATTCGTCGGGATAAGGAGTGAGAACAAGGCTCCCCGGTGTGTCGGCAGTTTCTTTAGTGCGCACCCAATTGGCATTGCTGTGTACGTTGTCAGCACTTACTCCAATTCCCCAAGCAAAGCTGTATGCGCTTTCGCCAAATTGGTAATCGGTAAAGAAATATGCTTTAAAACCAGGTGAAAACGTACGAAGCTCAACCCCTTCGGGGAGGTCTAGCCACATATCGTTTGTAATTTCAATGACAATTTTATCCTCCCATCTGTCTGGTTGCGCAATTATCCTCGATTCTCTTTTTGGCTCCTCCTGCGATTTTGCAATATTGGAGCAAAGCAGAGTAATGGCAAACCAACTCAAAAGGTGCTTCATGTCTTTAAATTTTGTTCCCATTGCCAGGCATGGCTCAGAGCTTCCTGAACTGAATAGTGCGATTTCCACCCGAGTATACGTTTCGCCTTGCTTACATTGGCATAGATTGCATCTGCATCACCGGGCCTGCGCGGCCCTGCAATCTGCGGCACCTTTACACCTGTTGATGTCTCAAAGAAATGCACGAGTTTCTTTACACTCACGCCTTCACCCGTTCCTATATTAAACTGGTCTATAGCCGGTGCATGTTCCTGCAGAATGTATTTTAGTGCCTTCACATGTGCTTCAGCTACATCCATTACATGTATATAGTCGCGCACGCAGGTGCCATCAGGCGTATCGTAATCATCACCAAAAATGGTAAGCCGCTCCCTTATTCCGGCGGCAGTCTGGGTAATGTAAGGCACTATATTGTTAGGAGGGCCTATAGGAAGCTCGCCAAGTATGCCCGAAGGATGCGCACCAATTGGATTAAAGTAGCGCAGACTTACCTGTTTCCAGTTATTCTTTACAAGCGCCAAGTCTTCCATCATTCGTTCGCAAACTTGCTTGCTGTACCCATATGGGCTGTAGGCGCGCGCCCAGGGAGTTTGTTCAAATACTTCTTCGGTCTGACATGAGCCATAGACTGTGCATGAGGATGAGAATACAAGGTGCCGTATGCCAGTTGTTTCCATCAATTGTAATGCGGAAGTCATGCATCCAATATTATTGTCGTAATATTTTAAAGGATTGCTTACTGACTCGCCAACGGCTTTTACTGCTGCTAAATGAATGACACCTGAAATTTGACCTTCCTTTTTGACAATTTCTTGAAGACTACTCAGATCACGGCAATCAACATCATAGGCCGTGATTTTTTTTCCTGAAAGGCGGGCAATACGCTCCGGGATCCATCGGGATGAATTGGAATAGTTGTCGGCTATAACAGCCTCAAAACCATGATCTGCAAGAACCACAGCTATATGCGAGCCTATATATCCGGCCCCACCGGTAAGGAGAATTTTACTCATAAAAATCCTTTGCGCGAATATAGCCATTTGCCGAAAGGCGAATAAAAAACGATGGGGAATGAATTATTTCTTTTGGTTAATGGCTTTAATCTTTATTTTTGAAACACCACCTACTTTGATATTTATGATTGCAACACTATCATTACAAGACATTGAATTTTTGAAAGCCCGGGGTATTGACCCGGCATCACTCGATCCTTACAGACAGGCTTTGGTAAATGGGTTTCCATTTATTCACCTTTCGGCAAACTGCACCTCCGGTGATGAGATAAAACAGTTTGATCTGGCAGAACGGGATAGCCTACGCAAAAAATACAAACAGCAAACAGGGCTGAAGGCATTGAAATTTGTGCCAGCCAGCGGCGCTGCCAGCCGCATGTTTAAAGACCTCTTCACTTTTCTTGAAACAGGTAAAGTGACGGATGCTGTTGAAGGGTTTTTTGCCCGGTTGTATGCATACCCTTTCTATGAAGAACTGGAGCACCGCTGGAACGAAATGTATGGCAAACCTGAGGAGCAGCGCCAATCAATGGTAAAGCTTCTGTTGCTGTCCGATGGTATGAACTACGGCGCTTTGCCTAAGGGGCTTATTAAATTTCACCGATACCCTGACGGCCATTCCAGAACTGCTTTTGAAGAACATTTTCACGAAGCATATTTGTGCGCACTTTCAGGTGGCGAAGCCCATATACATTTTACCGTGCCTGATAATATGCGCGTGGAGGTAGAACAACATCTCCGGGATTTAAAGAATTGTCTTGAAGTTCATTTTGGTGTGAAATTTCACATTGAAACAAGTGTTCAGAAACCATCCACCGATACCCCGGCTATATACACTTCAGACCATAGCTGGGTGCGCGATGAGAATGGTATGCTATTACTTAGACCTGCTGGGCACGGTGCGCTGCTCGAAAATCTGAATGAGCTTGATGCCGATATTGTATTTATTAAGAATATTGACAACGTAGTTCCTGACAGTCAGAAAGAAACCACTGTAGTAAACAAGGAATTGCTGGCAGGTGTACTCATAGAAGTGCAGCAAGGTATTTTCGGTTTTCTGAAACAATTGGATAGCGGAGTTTTCGACCGTGCTGCTTGTGCTGGTTTTATGGAGAAATGGTTTAGCAAAGATATACAACATCTCACAGATACTGAACTGAGCGTAATTCTGGATCGACCTCTGAGAGTGTGTGGAATGGTAAAAAATGAAGGCGAGCCCGGCGGTGGTCCTTTCCTTGTTCGGGAGCCCGATGGCAACCTGTCACTTCAAATTGTTGAAAGGTCGCAGGTAGATTTGAGTGACGGTACACAACGTGATTTGTTTGAGAGTGCATCACACTTTAATCCTGTAGACCTTGTGCTGGGGATGAAAGATTGCACAGGCCGCCCTTTTAACCTGCTCAATTACCGCAATGAGCATACAGGCATGGTAGTTTCTAAAAACTACTACGGCCGTGATATAAATGCTCTTGAACTACCAGGACTTTGGAATGGATCGATGCATTACTGGAACACCATTTTTGTAGAAGTGCCAATAGAAACTTTCAACCCCGTAAAAACCATTTTCGATCTGCTCCGTCCAGCCCATCTTACGAGTTAACGAAATCTTGCTTTAGCTCAGCGATTCGTTTTTCAAGTTGGGCTTTTTTCTCTTCATAGTCAACTATACCGTTTATAGTGGTGTTTAGGCTGAAGTAGAATTTTATTTTTGGTTCTGTGCCACTCGGGCGGGCAGTTACTTTGCTTCCATCAGCCAGATAGAATTGAATTACATTGGAACCCGGCAATCCTGTAGGCCTAGTTTCTCCGGTTTTCATATTTCGAATGATTCCGGTTTTATAATCGCGCATTTCAAGAACCTCAGACCCAGCCAATGTCTTAGGCGTATTACTACGGTAGCCTTGCATGATGGCATTTATTTCTGCTGCTCCATCTTTGCCTTTCTTTACCAGCGATACGAGTGCTTCGCGATAAAAACCAAATTTTGCATACATGCCAATGAGCTCAGTATAAAAGGAAGAGCCTTTGTTTTTGGCCCAGGCTGCGATTTCGCATAGAATGCCCGCTGTAACTATTGCATCTTTGTCGCGTACAGCGTCGCCAATCATAAAGCCATAGCTTTCTTCGCCGCCACCTATGAACTTTTCTTTTCCTTCAAGTTCCCTGATTTTGTCAGCGATCCACTTAAAGCCGGTCAATGTGCTGTATACTTTTACCCCATAATGCGCACCTATCCGGTCTATTAGTTCAGTGGTTACGATGGTATTGCATACAAAACCATTTGCCGGAAGGCGACCCGAAGAGCTAAGCCCTTCGAGCAGATAATAAGTGAGTATACTTGCGGTTTCATTTCCATTGAGAAGCTCAAGTTTGCCATTCAGGTTGCGCACAGCAATTCCAATGCGGTCGCAATCGGGGTCAGCGCCAAGTACTATTTCAGCGCCAACACTTTCGCCGAGCTTCAGTACTTCGTCGAGTGCTGCGCGCTCCTCAGGGTTTGGCGATTCTACTGTAGGAAAGTTGCCATCGGGTTTCTCTTGCGACTTTACCGAATGTACATTTTCAAAGCCCATACGCTTCAGAAACGATGGAATATGTGTTACCGAAGTGCCGTGCAGGTTGGTAAATCCAATGGGCATTTTACTTTTGGCACGGACTGCTTCGGGGTGAACAATCTCTTGCAACATACGCACTTGATATGCTTCGTCGAGTTCAGGGCCAATTATAACAATTTTGCTCTCATCAAATTTTGATGCTACCTGCAAAGGTGATTGCACCTTGCGCACTTCATCAATAATGCCCTTGTCTTGGGGAGATACAATTTGTGCCCCATCGCTCCAATATACTTTGTAGCCATTATATTCAGGCGGGTTGTGCGATGCAGTAACCACAATACCGGCTGTGCAATTGTAATACCTTACGGCAAATGACAGCACCGGCGTTGGCCTAAGCTCAGGAAAAAGGTAAACTGTGATTCCATTTGCTGCAAGTACTTCGGCGGCCCTTCGTGCAAACACATCGCTGTTGTGGCGGCAGTCATGGGCTATAGCCACGCTCTTTTTGCCACTTGTTTCAGCTTTATTTATATAGTTGGCAAGCCCCTGCGTGGCCATTCCAACTACATAATTGTTCATTCGGTTGGTGCCTGGACCCATCACACCCCGAAGCCCTCCTGTGCCAAATTCCAAATCCCGATAAAAGGCATCATCCAGCGCCTTAGGATCATTGTCTATAAGGCGCTGAACCTCCTTGCGCGTAGGTTCATCATATTCTGGCGAAAGCCACGATTTGGCTTTTTCGAGTGTTCGTGAGTCCATGGTCAGGTGTATTTTTGTATGTAGAAATTTATTGTTTTTTCAATTCCGGATTCGAAGTTTTCCGCAGCTTTCCATCCGAGATTGGTGCTTATTTTAGTTGAATCTATTGCATACCTGCGGTCATGTCCCGGTCGGTCGGCAACGTAAGTTATCAGGTCAATATACGAGCCATTTGATTTAGGCACAAACCTGTTCATGAGAGTACAGATAGTCCTAGCTATATAAATATTGGTGCGCTCATTGTTTCCGCCAATATTATAGGTTTCCCCACTTTTCCCATCATTAAAAGCAAGCCATATACCTCGGCAATGATCGGCTACAAAAAGCCAGTCGCGCACATTCATACCATCACCATAAATAGGAATTGGCCTGCCATGCAGGGCACTTCTGATGATGGTTGGTATAAGTTTTTCATCGTGCTGTAAAGGCCCGTAGTTATTCGAACAGTTGGTAGTAACTGCATTCAATCCATAGGTATGGAAGTAACTTCTCACAATCATATCGCTTGCTGCCTTGCTGGCGCTGTAGGGGCTGTTGGGCGCGTAAGGGGTAAGTTCTGTGAAAAGACCCTCAGTGCCCAGACTGCCATATACTTCATCAGTGCTTATATGCAGAAAACGGCAATGCTCCTTACCTGTTTTGGGTATTTGCGGGGCATCCATCCAATGGTTACGGGCAATGTCGAGAAGGGTGAAGGTGCCGTGTACATTCGTGCGGATAAAAGCTTCAGGGCCAAGTATACTATTGTCTACATGCGACTCAGCTGCGAAGTGTATCACTCCATCAAAGTGATATTGATCAAAAAGTTGTTCAACAAGCTCTCGGTCGCAGATATCACCCTTTATAAAGGTAAAGCCCGGCCTTTCGGCAAATGAAGCCATATTGGCCATGTCGCCCGCATAGGTGAGAAGATCGAGATTTACAATCTCAGTTTCAGGGCTGCGTGTACTCAGAAAATCAATGAAATTGGCACCAATAAAACCTGCGCCACCGGTGATAAGCAGCTTCATAAAGCAGGATTGATTTTCATTTTATTCATACAATCTTCGAGTGCATCGCGCCAGTGAGCCGGTTCGATGCCAAATATATCCCTTATTTTTTTCTTGTTGAGTACGCTGTAGGCTGGCCTGGGCGCACGCGTGGGGTATTCTGAGCTCATTATTGGTACTGCATTTACAGGAAGGTGTGACAACTTTAATATGCTGTGCGCGAAATCGTACCATGAAGCTACCCCTGAGTTGCTGTAATGATAGGTGCCCCATGGAAAAGCTACTGGGTCATCAAAATATATCTGCACTATTCGGTGTACCGCTTGCGCAAGATGGTCTACATAAGTTGGAGTGCCCACTTGATCGCAAACTATTCGAAGTGTATTGTGATTAACGGCCAGAGCGAGTATTGAATTCAAAAAATTTTTTCCGTCAGGGCCGTAAAGCCATGATGTCCTTATAATGCAATGCTCATTTAGTGATGCCCTTATGGCTTGCTCTCCTTGCCATTTGGTAAGGCCGTAGATTCCGGTTGGATTTGGCTTAGCATCTTCTGAAATGGGCAACGAAGCACTGCCGTCGAATACGTAATCTGTTGATATGTGAAACAGTGCTGCGCTTTTGATCCGGCATACTTCGGCCAATGCTTGCACGGCCGTGATATTGACTTTTTTAGCCAAATCGGGTTCGTCTTCAGCCCGGTCTACCGCTGTGTAAGCTGCACAATTTATTAGTGCATCAAAAGAATATGCTGCGAGTGCATGCGCAATTTGTTCAGGCCTTGACAAGTCAAGCTCAGCTCTGTTCAGAAAGATAAAGTCCATGTCGGAACTAAGCCTTCCAATAGCTTTACCCAGTTGACCGCTTGCTCCTGTAACCAGTATGGTGCTCATACCGCCAAAAATAGGCTATCCATTTAATTCAGGAGTGGGTGGCAGAATTAAAAATCGTAAACTCGTCGGATAAAAAAACATCCACCATGCACATGAGAATTTTACTCTCCGTAATTTTTATTGGCACAGCGGGCCTTTCGGCCAATTCTCAGAGTGCAGTAAGTGAACCTGTGGTATACAAAATGTACAACAGTGACGGCACGAATGCCGATTTTACGGAAGCAATAAACCGCATGGCCTCGGCTGATGTGGTGCTGTTCGGAGAGCTACATGACCACCCTGTAATTCATTGGTTGCAGTTGCGTACTGCTGAGGCCCTTGCTCATAAAATAACGCTTGTAATGGGCGGCGAAATGTGGGAAACGGACAATCAGGTAATGCTCGATGAATACATTTCCGGAAGGGTAAACGACAAGCGTTTTGAAGCAGATGCACGGCTTTGGCCAAATTATAAAACAGACTATAAGCCTCTGCTGAAGCTCGCTAAGGAGCAGAAGATACCCTTCATTGCAACCAACGTACCCCGCAGATATGCGGGTTTCGTTTCGCAATATGGGCTCGATACTTTGACCAGTTTCAGCGCTGAGTCCAAAGCTTATTTTGCGCCTTTGCCAATTGCCTTCAATATGGACATACCAGGATACAGTGAGATGATGGAAATGATGCATGGCGGCGGAATGGGTACAGGTATTGATCCACAGAATTTTGTCAAAGCACAGGCCCTGAAAGATGCCACCATGGCTGAAAGGATTTTAAAGAACCGCAAGAAAGGAGGAGCATTTTTACATTTTAATGGGGACTACCACTCTGCAAATTACGGAGGGATATACTGGTACCTTAAGAATGCGGATAAGAAGCTCAATGTCTATACTGTTAAGGTTTACTCCGAAGCCAATGTTTCTTTCAGTCAGGAATGGAAGAATTCAGGTGATTTGATTATTGTCGTTCCTGATGATTTTACTCGAACACATTGACAATTATCAACTGAAACACCATCTTTTGCACGCAATTTACATCTGATTATCAGTGTTATAGTGTGCTATCTATATAAAGCATGATTTTCATACTTAATCAAATGATCATGTAACCCTTTCCAAACACTGCCGTATAGGGAAACCGAAATCGCGTCTGAGTTTTAGCGCTTTTTCGGATTGTTTTTTTAACAAAACGTTCGTTTCAAGATGAATACCCTCCCCCTAAACGCAGTGCGACAAGTGTGTCGTAACTTTACTATTGTCTTCATTTTGACTATCGGTGCCATGATATCGATAGTCAAGCCTGTTGTAGGTCAAACCAGCACAGAGTTCTGGTTGGCTCCGCCGTGGATTACGAACGCCCACGCGGGTCAGACGCCGGTATTTGTGCGGCTTTCTTCATCGGCAGTCCCTGCGACCGTTACAATTTCGATACCTGCCAACCCTGGCTGGAATGCGGGAAATCCCATCGTGGTGAACCTTGCTGCAAACTCATCCCAAACAGTGAACATGAATGCACACATCGCTGCACTCATGACACATCCACCAAACTTGGTGAGAAATACAGGTCTTCTCATACAATCAACGGCTCCCATCACAGCCATCTATGAAGTGAGTCCTACCAACAACCCTGACATCATCGCGCTGAAGGGATTGACTGGTTTGGGAAAAGAGTTTTATGTACCCATGCAAAACATTTGGCCCAATGGCGGATTCAACCCAAGGGCCTATTCGTCATTTGATATCGTTGCAACCGAAGACAATACCACAGTGCTTGTATACCCCACTTCCGCTTTGGATGGTGGACAGCCTGCATTTCAAACGTTTTCGATCAGCTTAAACAGGGGTCAGACTTATTCTGGTTCTGTGGGTGCCAACGCAGCAATTGCACCGACAAATAACCCCACAGGTACGGCAATTGTCGCAAATAAACCCATTGCCGTTTCGGTAAAGGATGATTCTGTAAACCCAACTGGTTTTGGTTGCCTTGACCTTCAAAGTGATCAGCTTGTGCCTATTGAAATTGTTGGCACCGATTATATTGTTCAAAAGGGTGGTTTAAACCCTGCTGCTTCAGGAGCAAATGAAAATGCTTTTGTTGTAGCTACCCAAAACAACACATTAATTTCGGTTGATGGTAGTCCGGTGGTAACGCTGTTTGCCGGACAAACCTACCGAGTCAATATCGGAACTGCAAACTATCGATACATATCCGGAAATAAGCCTTTTTACTGCATTCACGTCAGTGGATTTGGCTGCGAATCGGGTATGGCACTTTTGCCTCCGCTTAATTGCGCCGGGTCAGAGCAGATAAGTTTTGTGCGGTCTACCGCAGAAAGCTTCTTTTTGAATATCCTCGTGCCCTCTGGCGCAGAGGATGCCTTTGTTTTAAACGGAAGTACAACGCTGGTGCCTGCTGCGGCATTTAGTGTGGTTCCAGGAACAGGAGGTGAATGGATGGGTGCAAGAATTGGTTTTTCACCAGCAGAAATTCCTGTCGGAAATGCAAATCTTTTGGTGAACTCTGAAGAACCATTTGCTATGGGTCTTATCAATGGTGGTGCCTCTTCAGGTTGTCGATATGGTTACTTTTCTGAGTTTTCGGCTCCTATTGTAGTTGATGCAGGACCTGACCAGCAGGTATGCGCAAACAGAGTTACCCAGCTCGGTGGAGCCGTTAGCGGTGGAGCTACCCAAGGAGTTTGGAGTACCAACGGAACTGGGGCCTTTGTTCCAAATGAATTTGCACTTCATGCGATATATGACCCTAGCCTTGCAGATTTAAGTGCAGGACAGGTTGTTCTCACTTTGACTTCTGTTGGAAATTGTTTTCCGGTAACCAACCAGGTAACTATAAATTATAATCCTGCTCCAATTGTGAATGCAGGTGCTGATATTGTGGCATGCGGTAATAATACTACAGTAACCCTGAATGGCTTCATTGATATAGCTACGGGTGGATTATGGAGTGGGGGCACTGGCGTTTTTAATCCAAGCCCAGGCATCCTAAGCCCATCATATATCCCAACAGCTCAAGAAATTCTGGATGGCAGCGTAAAGCTGTATCTCACTTCTACCGGCAATGGCAATTGCTTTGCCGAAATAGACTCACTCATAATAACATTTGGCCCTTCGCCTACGGCCAATGCCGGACTTGACCAAACTGTATGTGCCAATAACTCCACAGTAATCCTGAACGGCGCAGTAACAATCTCAGGCGGAGGTCAATGGTCTGGTGGTTCAGGAGGATTCGTGCCTTCAGACCAACTGCTCGTTACCAGTTATATCCCAGGTGTGCTTGATATTCTCAATGGTTCAGTGACCCTTACCCTTACCACCACGAACAATGGTGGATGCTCGTCTGTAGCGGATCAGATTCTGCTTACATTCTCAGCATCACCTATTGCCGACGCAGGCAGTGACCAAACGGTTTGCAGGAACAATGCCAATGTGTTACTAAACGGTTCGGTAACTGGCGCAACCGGTGGTATCTGGTCAGGTGGAACAGGTACTTATTCTCCAAATACGAGCGCACTGAATGCAGTCTATTCCCCAAGCTTGCCGGAACTACTGGCCGGTTCGGTAACGCTTACCTTTACCACTACAGGTAATGGTACTTGCTTGGCCGTTACTGATCAGATGTCCATAAACTTTACAAATGCCCCCATCGTGAATGCAGGCATTGACGGAAGTGTATGTTCAAACAATCCGGCAATAAGTCTGAACGGAAGTCTCGTAGGAGCCAATTTTGGTATCTGGACAGGCGGCGCCGGTAGCTTTACGCCGAATACAACAACTTTGAATGCAATCTATACTCCCATAGCTGCGGAGATAGCCAGCGGTTCGTTGACGCTTTCACTTACATCTTTGGACAATGGAAATTGTGTGGCTGTAACAGATCAAGTGGTATTTACCTTCACACCTTCACCAACCGCAAATGCCGGGGTAGACCAAACTATTTGCAGAAATAATGCGGCGGTTACGTTGGCAGGATCGGTAAGCACCGCAACAGGTGGTATATGGTCGGGTGGAAACGGGTCCTATAGCCCTTCTACTACAGCCCTTTCTACAATCTACACTCCTTCTTTGGCTGAACTGAGCGCCGGTTTTGTGACGCTAACTCTTACTACTACCGGAAATGCAAATTGCAACCCAGTAACTGACCAGATAACTATAACCTTCACCGATGCACCTATTGTGGATGCGGGCAGTGACGTAGTGGTTTGTGCAAACAATTCAGTTGTAAATATAAGCGGATCAGTTTTAGGAGCAACTGGTGGTGTGTGGACAGGCGGTTTAGGTTCTTTCAGCAATGGAGCAACATCTCTTACCAATGCTTACACTCCAACTGCTGGCGAGATCAGTTCAGGTTTGCTTACGCTTACCTTGAGCAGCAGTGGTAACGGAAACTGTGTTTCAGTATCTGACCAGGTGAATATTGCATTTACTCCCACCCCCGTGGTGAATGCAGGGGCCGCTATATCGGTTTGTTCCAATAATGCCCAGCTTACGCTTAATGGATCAGTAACCATAGCTTCCGGAGGAATTTGGAGCGGTGGTGCGGGTACTTTTATCCCTTCAGCAACTGCGTTAAATGCTTTGTATAATCCAACAGTAGCTGAAATTGCATTAGGATCGCTTGTGCTTACACTCACTTCAACTGGCAACGGTAGTTGTGTGCCTGTGAACAACTTTGTGAATGTGACATTTACGCCTTCACCAACCGTAAATGCTGGCACTGACCGAACAGTTTGTGCCAACAACACAACAGTGAATCTGAATGGCAATATTTCTTTGGCAACTGGTGCCATCTGGTCAGGTGGAGGCGGAGTATTCAGCCCAGGCAATACTTCATTGGGCGCCACCTACACTCCTTCACCGGCAGAAATCACCACCGGAACGGTAACACTCACCCTTACCACAACAGGCAATGGCTTGTGCAATGCGGTGACCGATCAAATGGTAATCACCGTTACCCCGGCACCTATTGTAAATGCAGGTCCAAATGCTACCTTCTGTGCAAACAATTCAAGTATTACTCTCAATGGTTCAGTGACAGGCGCGACTGGCGGAGCCTGGAGCGGAGGCAGTGGAACTTTCACGCCCAACTCCACCACGCTCAATGCGGTGTATCAACCCAGTGTAAGTGAACTTAGTAGCGGCACCCTAACCCTTACGCTTACGTCAACTGGCAATGGAACCTGCAATGCGGTATCAGATGGCGTGCTCTTCACCTTTACGCCTTCACCTACAGCAAACGCTGGAACCAATCAAACGCGCTGCGCTAACAATTCTTCTACCGCTCTTAACGGAGCTGTAACCGTGGCAAGTGGCGGAACTTGGAGTGGGGGCGGCACTTTCACCCCCAATGCCAATACCCTAAACGCCACCCACACCCCGAGTGCAGCGCAGATCACAGCAGGAACTGCGGTGCTCACTCTTACCACTACAGGCAATGGATCCTGCATCGCAGTTACTTCGCAGGTCACCATCACCTATACCCCTTCGCCCACGGTCAATGCAGGTCTCGACCGTACAGTATGTGCTAACAATGCCAGCTTAAATTTGAACGGATCGGTTACAGTGGCCACCGGCGGAACCTGGAGCGGAGGCAGCGGAACTTTTACCCCTAGCAATACCAGCCTTGGCGCCACCTACACTCCTTCACCGGCAGAAATCACCACAGGCACGGTAACACTCACCCTTACTACAACAGGCAATGGCTTGTGCAATGCGGTGACCGATCAAATGGTAATCACCGTTACCCCGGCACCTATTGTAAATGCCGGCGTAAATGGCGTGTTGTGCTCAAACAATGCGACAATAACCTTAAACGGCTCAGTACTTGGCGCCACCGGTGGAAGCTGGAGCGGCGGCAGCGGAACCTTTACCCCAAACTCAAACACCC
>JBBQZU010000041.1:0-20363 GCA_038207425.1 Flavobacteriales bacterium
GCAATTGAATGGCCTTCCGCATAGGACTGTCAAGAGTACTTTGCAAACCGCCTTATGCTGCATTTGTGGAAATACAGTTTGTGGTGAACGATAAGGTTAAAAACGGGGACAACGATCCTCGAAGGTGTTCGTGGTAGAGCTGAATAAATTGAACCCACTATTAAGCCTCGTAACAGCATAGACGATGTCAAAAGCAATCTCTCACGTTTAGGTTGCGACAAAGCGTAAAGGACGACTTGATTACTGTTTACGCGACATCCGGGGTAAAGTGGGCAGGAATACCATGTAGGGTAACTTATGGAACAAGAGAAGTCATTGCCGTTTTGTAAACCAAATTCCTGGAAGCAGACATGCAAGAATAGCATGAGGCAATGGTGGCGGACTAAGTCGTAGTAGTGATGAATCCCTGGAAATTGGGAGGAGCGAAGGGCTTAGCAAGTTTAGCTTCACCACGAATCACAACCAGCGATGGGACGGTGGAATGAGGTGAGGCACTGTTACAGCTATTTGTTTTTTTTTACAAATAGTATATTCAAATACACTGTTGCACTTGTAACTGAACTTGAAGATCCGTACGAAGGGAGACTTTCACGTACGGTTCTGTGGGAACCTGAGGGTGAAATTCCCTTGCGTGACCCGACTGTACTTCATCCTGATAGCTATCAAGTCAAACCAATAACCAATGATAAAATTCTTTAGAAAAAGTTAGACAAAATTTACTTTCGGAAGGTAAAATTGGTAAGTATAGGAAATATGAATTTTGAGAAAGTGAACGGTTTATGTTAATTTAGACTGATTATAAATTACCACATTTCTGGTATTGTGAACGCGTGACGGCACCTGTACTTTTGGCCCGTATTCAAACAGAAAGTATTCCCCATGAAACTACAAATTTTTGCTTTTGCCACAGCCGCCCTTCTTTTCGCATCCTGCAACGGTGATGAAGAAGATAACAATACAAAAGACCCCCTGCCTATACCAGCAGCCTATGATGGTGCCAATTTCGATGCCAATACCACCGTTGAAACCATGGTACTCACAAACCTGAATACCCAGGTTGCCGCAGCCAAACAAGGCCGCAATACCGGCACGGTGGTTACGCTAGATGCCATGACAACTCCATACAGCGCTGGCGCTCCATCGGTGCGCGACGTGTCTACCACATACTTTGTAGAAAAAATGGAAGGCCCCACAGGCTATATGAATGAGCTCGCAAATTCGAGCGGCACCACATACACGCCCGGCGATATGACTGGCGAAGGTGGTGTATACGGCCCCTATCTTTTTGATGAAACCGGACTTGAAATGGAGCAACTGATCGAAAAAGGCCAGTTTGGAGCGGTGCTCTACAACCATTTCACCGCCTTGATCTCCGGGCCCATCTCTGCCGAAACTGTGGACCAGATGGTGTCCATTTTTGGCGCACACCCCAGTTTTCCAAATACCAACAACGCCGCCAACGCTGAGTTTCCCGACAGGTTTATGGCAAACTACGCCGCCCGCCGCGACAAGGCAGATGGTGCTGGACTTTACACCCAAATGAAAAGCAATTTCATTAAGCTTCAAGCAGCCACTAAAGCAGGAAGCGCCTACGATGCCGAAAAACAAGAAGCCGTAAACGCCCTGAAACTCACTTGGGAGCGGATCAATGCCGCCACGGTTATCAACTATTGCCACGGAGCTACATCCAGCCTGAGCGAATCTGACCCATCAGATGATCAGAAGGCGGGAGCCCTGCATTCTATTGGCGAAGCGATCGGCTTTATGCATGGGTGGAAGACGATGCCTTCAAGTGCAAAACTTATCACCGATGCAGAGATTGATGAAACCTTGGTGCATCTCAATGCCCCTGCAGATGCCCCATCAACCGTGTATGCCTTTGCCACCGATCCGCTGAACCAGTTGCAACAACTGCAGAATGTCATCACCAAACTCCAAAACTTATACGGGTTTACAGATCAACAAATCGACGATTTTCGATTCAATTGGGTAACGGTACAAGGAAGATAATTTTTAATTCTTAAGAAGGTACATCAGCATTCTAACGCGCTACAAAAGATGAAAACGCAACACTTTAATCCGGTTATAATGTTAAGCTTGCTGCTTTTAGGTGCGCTATACGCGTGCACAGAACCGGACGAGAACGACCAGCAAGGCCCTTTTGACCGTAAGGCCATGCTCGCCAATTATGCCGACAATATAGTGGTTGCTGCCTATGCAGATATGCTTGAGAAAATGGAAGCGCTCTCCTCAGGCGCGGGAGCATTACAGACGGAAATATCCCAAGAGAACTTAACCGCTGCGCAAGTGTCTTGGGCAGAAGCCTACCGCTCCTGGCAATCGGCAAATGCGTTTAATTTCGGCCCAGCCGGTGAGATGGGCTTGCGGAAAGGTTTGATCGAAGAGATAGGCACCTTCCCTGTGAGCCAAGATAAAATAGAATCCATTTTAGAGACCGGAAACTACAATCTCAATGACTTTAACCGCGATGCCCGGGGTTTCTTGGCGGTGGAATACATGCTCTTCGCACCAAGCGAAAATGGAAATGGAAGCATCGAACGATTTAACGATCAGATAGCCATAGATTTTCTCGCAGCCTTGGTACTCAATATCCAAGAGCGCGTGCAAGCTGTTCACTCCGCATGGACATCAGGATACCGCGATACTTTTGTAAACAACAATGGCACTGATGTGGGCAGCAGCACATCACAATTTTACAATGAGTTTGTGCGCAGTTTCGAAGCCCTGAAAAATTTCAAATTGGGCCTTCCCTTAGGCCTTCGCCCTGGACAAGTTGAAGCTGCGCCCCAACTCGTGGAAGCGCGCTACAGCGGAGTATCTCTTGAAACCTTGGAATTGCATTTGGAAACAATCGAGCGCATATGGTATGGAATGGCCGCCGAAGGTACGGATGGTCTTGGGTTTGAAGACTATCTTGAGACCGTGGTGGGTGGTACGGCACTGATCCAGTCTACCAAAGAGCAGCTTGCCCAAGTGCATGTTGCCCTGGACGCACTGCCAATGACCCCGGCATTCTCCACACAGGTATCTACCGAACCCGAAGCAGGTATCGCGCTCCACACTGAAATCCAAAAACAAACCCGCTTCTTTAAGAGTGATATGTCATCCTTGCTCGGAATTGCGATCACCTTCAGCAGCGGGGATGGAGATTAATGAAATAGCCTGTACAAAAGTGCTACACCGTATTACCAAAGCATTGAACAAACCAGTGCACATTGCGCCAATCGTGACCCTCCGGGTTGCGATTGGCTTTTTAATGGCAGTGAGTACTATTCGGTTTCTTGCGCTCGGCTGGGTAGCCGATCATTACATCGAGCCGGTTTTTCATTTTACTTATTTCGGATTTGAATGGGTGGAAGTAGTTTCGCCTTTTGCCCTTTATGCCATCCACGCTTTAATGATTGTCGCTGCTGTTGCGCTTATGCTGGGCTGGCAATACCACATCGCAGCTCTGGTCTTGTTCCTGGGGTTCACATATACGGAGCTCATAGACCTGGTATACTACCTTAACCACTACTATTTTGTGAGCATCGTACTCTGCTTGCTCATTTTCGCACCTGCGCACCGGTATTTTTCTCTCGATGTATTGAGAAAACCCTCCATTAAAACCGAATTTATTCCACGATTTTGGGGGCTTATTTTTCAGATGATGCTCGCCATCGTGTACATATATGCCGGTCTGGCAAAGATCAACCACACATGGCTCATTGAAGCCCTTCCGCTCAAAATATGGCTGCCCGCCGCCGACTCCATCCCAGTGCTCGGCCCATTATTTGCATGGGCTGCCGCTCCGTATATTTTCAGTTGGGTGGGGATGATCTACGACAGCACCATCGTATTTTTTCTGCTTTGGCAAAAAAGCCGTCCGTGGGCATATGCCATGGTAGTGGTATTCCATATCCTCACAGGCATCCTGTTTCAAATCGGCGTATTTCCTCTGGTCATGATCGCCGCCACACTGATATTCTTCTCTGAGCACTGGCATATTGCACTGATTAAACGCTTGCGCAATTTCTTCTTCAGCGCAAAACACCTTGCGGCCTTTCGGCAAAAAACCGAAACTACGGCTGCAGTTCTCAAAAACTTCAAACCTGTTTCTCGCGGGGTTGTGGTTCTGGCAGCCTTGTTTTTCGTATTCCAATTGCTTTTCCCCTGGCGCAACCTGCTCTACCCTGGCAATATCTTCTGGACCGAAGAAGGATACCGGTTCTCCTGGCGGGTAATGCTGATGGAGAAAGCCGGCACGGCCACTTTCTACGTGAAAGATGGCGTGTCTGGTCGAGTAGGTATCGTCGTAAACAGCACCTTTCTCAATCCACACCAGGAAAAGCAAATGGCCATGCAACCCGATATGATCCTGCAGTTTGCCCACTTTCTGGGAGAACATTACGCTTCTCAGGGCGTTCAGAATCCTTCAGTGCGCGCAGAAGTGTACGTGACGCTCAACGCAAGGCCGAGCCAATTGCTTATCGACCCACAGCGCGACCTGACCCAAATCAGCGATGGGTGGAAAGCAAAAGATTGGATCATGCCGGCACCATGACAAATAAAGTCAACATCTCCATCATCAATCTGCGCCTGCTACAATTGGCCATGGTACTTGCATGGGCATCGCCAGTTCACGCCCAAATGCGCATGGCGAGGCTTTCAGGAAAGGTGGTCAATGAAAAAGGAATGCCAGTACCCGATGCACTTGTATCGATTGACAGCACGGCCTTCGAAACGCTTACCGACAATGCCGGCGATTTTGTATTTGACACCGTGCCATATGGTAAATGGTTGCTGCGGGTGCAGGCCGCCTTCATGAAAAACGTGGACAAAACCGTTGATCTATATGCCCATGAAATGCGCATAGATTTTGCGATGGAGCCTGATGTATTGGAACTTCCGAAATACACCGTGTACGACCAACAGCATCGGGATTTAGGGGTGACACGGATGCGTTCTCTCGAAAACTTTGGTATCTATGCCGGGAAGAAAAACGAGGTAATCTTACCACGGGAACTCAATATGAACGCGGCCACCAACAATGCTCGTCAGCTTTATGCAAAAATTGTAGGGCTCAATATTTGGGAGAGCGATCAGGCCGGGCTCCAGCTCGGTATAGGTGGGAGAGGACTCAACCCAAACCGCACATCGAACTTCAACACACGACAAAACGGCTACGACATCAGCGCTGACGCACTTGGGTATCCTGAAAGCTATTACACCCCCCCTGCCGAAGCCTTAGAGCAAATAGAAATCCTACGGGGAGCCGCATCCTTACAATACGGCACCCAGTTTGGCGGCTTGCTCAATTTCAGATTCAAACAAGGAAATGATGACCGTAAATTCTCATTCCTTACCCGGCAGAGCGCTGGTTCATGGGGCTTTTTCAATTCCTTCAACAGCATAGGCGGCACGGTGGCCAAGGGCAAGCTCAACTACTATGGTTACTACCAATACAAACGCGGTGATGGCTACCGACCAAACGCAGGTTTCGATTACCAAAATGCCTATGCCAGCATCACCTATCAGGCCACAGATAAGCTGAGCGTGAATGTGGATATAACCAAAATGGTGTACCAGGCGCAGCAGGCTGGGGGCCTTACCGACAAACTCTTTTCAGAAAATCCGCGACAGTCCGTACGAAGCCGAAACTGGTTTGCCGTAGACTGGAACCTAGCCGCGGTCACCGCGACGTATAAGTTCAACCAGAGTACGGAGCTCAACTGGCGCAATTTCGGCCTAAAAGCAAGTAGAAAGTCTCTCGGCAATCTGGAGCGGATCAACGTATTTGACGACGGCGGAAACCGCACCCTGATCACAGGCGATTTTTTGAATTTTGGCTCTGAACTCCGCCTGATCAAGCGCTACGCCATAGGAAAAACCAATCAGATTCTACTCATCGGCTCCAGGGCTTATAGCGGCGGTTCAAATGCCTTGCAAGGCGATGGCAGCAATGGCTCAGGTCCTGACTTTCGCTTTCTGAATCCCAACAATGTTGAAGGCTCTGATTATGATTTCAACAATCTCAACTACGCCCTTTTTGCGGAAAACATCACCTATCTAACACCAAAATTTACCATCACCCCAGGCATCCGCATGGAGTATATCGGCACCTTTTCTGATGGATACTTTAAGCAGCGCGTATTTGACGCAGCGGGAAACCTGATCTCCGAAATTCGAACTCAAGAAAGCGATGCGCGGCGCCGCACCGTCTTCTTGGCCGGCCTGGGACTGGGCTACAAGATGAACCCCAATATTGAGTTTTACGGGAATTTCTCACAAAACTACCGGGCCATCAATTTCACAGACTTGCGAATTGTAAACCCAAATTTTAGGGTAGACCCCGACATTCAGGACGAACGTGGCTTCACCACTGATGCGGGAATCAGAGGAAACTGGAAAGACTTTTTGAATTATGATGCCAACATCTTCATGATTTCCTACAAGAACAAGATAGGCCAGGTGTTGCGTGCCGATCAGCCCCCCCTCTTCATTGATTACCGCTACAGGGGCAATATCTCCGACGCGCGCATGCTGGGTGCAGAAGCTTTCGCAGAACTGCTTATCTCAACATTTACAAACTGGAAACCCGGGCGTAAGCTCTCCATTTTTGTAAACACATCGCTCATTTGCGCACGGTATATCAACAGCGAAGACACTTCCATCCAAAACAAGGAAGTAGAGATGGCGCCGCCTTTTCTTTTTCGCACAGGGCTTACCTACAAAACCGACCGCTATTCTGCCACCCTTCAAGGGGGATACACCGCCGCGCATTTTACTGACGCCACCAATGCCGTGCTGACATCAACG
The DNA here is from genome assembly GCA_038207425.1 of Flavobacteriales bacterium. Lineage (GTDB taxonomy): Bacteria > Bacteroidota > Bacteroidia > Flavobacteriales_D > Cryomorphaceae > JBBQZU01. The sequence goes on from JBBQZU010000041.1 coordinate 6,820, forward strand.
GCTGTGGAAGGAATTATTCCTGCATATAAGGTTATAGATTTGTCGATGGCCTACCGCATACAGCGGTTCACACTGGAAGCCAATGTGAACAACTTGCTCAACGAAGCCTACTTCACCCGGCGCGCGGAGTCCTATCCCGGACCCGGCATCATTCCATCAGATGGGCGGGGATTTTACTTTACAGTGCAGTTCGCACTGTGAAAAAAAATGCTTGATGTTGGGCATGAAACGGTTGCGAATCAAGTGGAAAGTCAGCTCGGGTAATTTTTGTGCAAAAGGACAAAAATCGAATTTAGCGATGAACGAGCGATCTCACTGCTTGCCATCTAAAGGCTGCACCGCAGTGTTGTAATCGAGAGCCGGTGGAATTGATCACTTTGATATACATCGATCCTTTCGTCTGCCGGTTTATGGACATGGCGCTATAGCGAGAAAACCAAAAGCCAAGGTTTAAACTACTCCCCTGCCTTCACTTTTCCGCTCTTGTTCGGCTTCACCACCTGCTGTTCAGGCCGGTGCAGAAATACTTGCCAAACCATTTCCTGTTCCTTTCCAAAATTCTTGGGTACCTGCATGAGCATCAGGTAAAAAGTGAATTTCGGGTCGGAGTTTAGGGTTTGAGTGATACCGAGGTAGCCCTTTGCGGGTTTGGTGTGCAGCTCAATGGCTTGGGCCTTGCTGAGCTTTGCCTGCTCTATGGTCAGTATCAATCCATTTACATCAAGCGAATCTCCCGGATGGAGGTAAAACAGATCGGGGATTTGCCGCTTCACGTAGGCCTGGTTTGAAGCATTGCTGTAGTTCTGTGAGTGGAATTGGCTTTTATCAAAAAGTTGGCGGACTTTCTGCTCACCGAGCTCCCGAAAAGCGACCGTGTCTTGGGCGCTTGGCTCCTTTTTGACAAACCTTTTTTCAAGGGTAGTATAGTCCGAACTTTGCGCTTGGAGTCCCATAATAGAGAGCAGCATTAGCAATGCGTTTACCGCTTTAATTGATCTCACTGTCGTCGGGTTTTTGTAAGAATTGAAGCCGGTATATCTTCTCATCCTTGTATATGATGTGCTGTATTTCAAGGTTCTTTAGACTGTTGATAGGCAGAATGAGCCTTTCCATAAACTCTTCGCGGTTGAGCAGCTCAATGCCGTCAAACTGCGGATGGCTTTGAAATATCTTTGCTTCGGGGTGGATGGCTTCCATAAGCTGAACCCTGCGCTTTTCCAAGTCATCGGCAGCAGACCGAGAAAAGAAGTTGAGCATCAAGGCATAGTCATCAGGCAGCAATTCTACCATCAGCGTATCGCCAAGATCGGTGGGAATCCGTACCTTTTTCTGCTTGTAGTAGGGCCCATCGGCTACCAGGGTATCGCCCAGTAGATCACTAGAAATACTTGCAGTGGCCATGGATTGGTTGTTTATTTTAAGGGTCAGTTCATGAATTTCAATAGACTTCCGGGTGTAGGCATCTTTGAATACGATGACCATATGGGCCTTTCTCGGGAATACCATCCAAGCGAAACCCACGAGCAATAAGATCCCTGTGAAACCGACCACACCAGCGCGGGTTTTATTTTGTTTGGGCTTCTCTGTAGTATGCTTTCGCAAAAATTCATCCCAATTCTTGTAGCCAATCCATGCCGTGAGCAAATTGAGCACATCAATCCGCGGAAGCTTCTCACTCTGGTTCTTAAAATGCGTGTACACCCACTTTTCGCTTACCGCTGATTTGCAAACGGCTTCAAGATCGGTCTGAAAATCGCGAATGTCTTGTAGCGACCAATCGGCCAGGGCTTTAGTGATGCCCAACTTGTACGCAGCGTGCTGTTGTATCTCTTTTTTGAGCAATGTAAAGCTGTGATAATGATCCGTGGCCATGCAGGTCGGTAAATGTAATCTGTTCGACTAAGATAGGCTTGTAAATGGGATGTAGGTAGCTTGTAAAATCAATTACAATAAAAAAACAGCAGACCTACAAGCCTCTTAAAGCGGTTTTCAGGTGATTTGTCGAAACAAAAATTACGAAATATGAAAACAATGATCTTCAGCATAGCCATAATAATTTGTCTTTCTGCCCAAGACAGCCACGGGCAAGCCAAGGGCAATTATGACTACCGTGAAATGAGCAATGTCCACTTTGCCCATCCCCACGCACAGGTACAAATGGCTGCCCTTGCCATGCTCCCCAGATTGGGCGAAGTGGAGTTTCGGTTGCGAGGATTGAGCAATTGCATCGCCGACTCCTACCTAGCCATTTTCACATTGACCCAAGTGGGCGAATCTCAAAGCGAAGCAGATGCACTAATGGGTGGCAAGATCGAAGCCATACGCGCGGGCCTACTAGCAGCAGAAGCCGATGCAGAACTCTTTGTAGACATGATTTCGTTTCTGCCTATTTACGAAAAAGATGAAGTCATAAAGCTTTTCTCAAAAACGACCTATAATGAGATTCCAAAGGGATTTGAGCTGAAGAAAAACCTTCACTTCCGATACCGCAGCGCGGGTGTACTTGAGCATCTCGTCACCATTTGCGCCCAAAGCGAAATCTACGACTTGGTGCGTGTAGACTACTTTATAGACGATATGGAAAAGAAGAAAGCTGAAATGATGGCCAAGGGCGAAGCCACACTCAGAGCGCAAATTGAGCGCTACAAGAAGCTGATGAACGAAGATTTCACAGATAAAAACCGGCAGCTTGCCGAAGGTTTTGCCATGTACTATCCCGTAGAGCAGTACCGTGCTTACACTACCTACCACTCAACCAAATTCAACAAAACGAGTGGAGAAACGAAGGCAAATCAGATGACCCAGGCCCAGTTTTTTCTTCCCATAATGAGCAAGGAGTATGATTTTGTGATCAACAACTCTATTCTGGAACCCGTGATTCAGATAGAGTACGAGTTGGTGATGAAGCTGACCCCAAAGCCCAAAGACCCCGAACAACCCAAAGAAGTGGTGAAGAAGGAAAAGGAGTTTCTGCTTATTTCGCCAGATGGACAGGTAAAGGTGCTGGCTTTGTGATGTAGGGTTCTTCGCTGCGGAATAGTGGGCGATCTATTAGAGTAAGAGATGATGCACCCGGAGGCCGATTTAAAACAACAAATTTAACAACAACAAAAAAAAAGGTATCATGAAAACACAAATCTTCCTTATTCTACTGCTTACCAGCTCCATGTGTCAGGCACAGACCAAAGTCATCGCTCATAAGAGCCATGGTGGTTCACGTGCTACTTTTGCAAAAGCATATCAACAGAATTTATTTGATATCAGTCGCACCAATTTTGGCTTGCCCGATAGAGAGGTTGTCGTTGTTTTGGATACCCTTATCGCTGTAAACGATTCCATTACTGTCATGAAATGGAGAGAATCTAATTCTTGTCATCCATTTTTATCAAGTCATAAAGATCTCAAGGATTCAGATTTCAACTATAAAACGGACACTATAATAAACCACGAAGTTCTGAGAAGAAGGAATACCGCTACTTTAATAAGGAATTATGGAACAGCTATATACCCGATTGAATTTCGCCATACCATTGACAGTGTGGTGTTCATAGGCTTTAGAAAATAAGCATTCGCGATGAGAAGATTTGGAATATTGGCACACCAGGGATTGCTTTTATTCGCCCTTTTGGGTGCAGTTTTTATCCCTTTTTCTTTCCGGGGCCTGCAGGTTCAGTCGAAAATCACACAGTGTATTTTTGAAGATGTGATTTTGAGCTTTGCATCGCTTTTCAAGCTGGCTTATGTAGCCAATTCTGCAGTATCGTCTGATTCTACAACGCTCTATTTGCTGGTAGTTCTCTTATTCTTGGTTGGGGTATTCCTTGCTGTGGTATTCTCGATAATCCATGTCTGGAAAAGGCATTCACTTCGATTTGTTCAAGCCATTCATTTGGTGCTGACCTTTTACCTTTCTATCGTCATGCTAAAATATGGCATTGACAAAGTTTTCAAAGCGCAGTTTTATCTCCCAGAACCGAACACCTTGTATACTCCACTCGGCTTGCTCGATAAAGATATATTGTATTGGAGCACAATGGGTACTTCGCACACCTACAATGTTTTTATGGGCCTGCTCGAGATAATTCCGGCAGTTTTCTTACTATTCCGCAGCACAAGAATCATGGGTCTTTTTGCGCTCGCAGGAGTCCTACTTAATGTTGTATTCATCAATTTCGGGTTTGACATCTCTGTAAAGCTGTATTCTTCATTCCTGTTGTTCCTATGTTGCTTATTGCTTGCTCCGTCAATGAATGCTTTATTCCATTTTTTTGTATTGAATAAATCTGCGTCTTTAGCATGTGCAACCGGAAAGAACTTGGTTATTTCGAGCCCTAAAAGAATTGCCTTCAAAACAACAATCATTTTTGTGTTTTTTGTTGAATCGCTTTTTCCATACATCCTAAATGGGCTATTCAATGATGACAATATGCCACGTAATTATTTACATGGAGCTTACGAAATTTTCGAAGTAACAAAGAATGACGAAGATGCAAATACTGTCAACTTGAACTTGAAGCGCTTATTCGTTCACCGTCACAATTACCTTATCTTTCAATATGACGATGACAGTATGGAAGATTTTCATTTGGAAATTGACCCTGATCAACATCAATTTTTACTCACTAATTATGATGGCGAAATAATCTTTTTGGAATATAAATATTTAGAAACTCAAAAAATTTTAGAACTCAAATCTCCGGATTTGGGTTTAACAATTTATTCTAAATCATTGCCTTGGAGAGATTTACCCTTATTGCAGCCCCTTTTTCACTGGACTGTAGATATAGTTCAATAACCATTCAGCTAAGCATTGGAGCACCTGTAGATATAAATGAGCAAGGCATACGATTTCTTGGTAAACGAATCCATTCTGTAGCCCCTGACTTAGATGGCATAGGCGCTGTTGATGCCCTTGCCACCCAAACCAAAAGAGCCTGAAAATCCTGAAGAAGGGGTGAAATCAGAAAAGCAGTATTACGTCATATCGCCCGGCGTATCGGTAAAAATGCTGCCATTGTAAAGAGAAAGGCGCTGATTGGAGCCTTTTTTGTTTTCTATTAGGGCTGTTGTTATGAGATAATTTGTAATTCTTTCAGGATATAAATTTCGGTATGATGGTGCTGACGCGCATCCATTCCCGCTACCTTCGGCCCAATGCAAACTATCCTTCACTATTCCCTTCACCTGCTTGCGCCCGGCATCATTGCCTGGCTATTTTTTCGTGAAAATTGGCAAAAGGTATATGTTATTTTTTTGCTTACCATGCTTATCGACCTGGACCATTTGCTCACCGCGCCCATATTCGATCCGCACCGTTGCAGCATCGGTTTTCATCCCTTGCATTCATTTTATGTTATACCGGTGTATGCAGCTATGCTCTTTGTTCGGAAGTATTATCTGCGCGAAATAGCCTTCGGGATTCTGTTTCATTTGCTCACTGATACAGCAGATTGTTTCTGGACTTTTAGTGAATGCCGGCAGTGTTATCTTGATTCGGAGATTTATAAGTTGATCTCAACCCTGGGTTTAGCTCAAATTTTTCAGTCTGTTTCAAGTCAATAATTTGGTCTCAAATTGAATATTAGTTTATGCAGAAATTTGTAAAATTTTGAATTATGATTTTATTACAGTTGCTATGATAAGCTGCTGCAAAGGTTACGAAATCAGCGGGAAAGAAGGTGTGTTGTACTTCCCGAGTTTTGACGAAGTTAAAACTTCATTATGGGTTGATGGGGAGTCAAAGGACGCATCGAATCTTGATTTGACCAAATTATTTGACGATACTCGTTTGTCGTGGATTTCGGCTGATTAGTATGTCAAGAATACCTATTATTTCGATAATGACACCCTGGAAATCGACATGGGCGTTGCGCCACGAGATCGGCTTACCAATCGTTTCTCTGACGACTCGCTCTTCGTTTGTTTGCAGGATATTGTTGCTGGTAACTTTGAACTTTATTTCAGGTATGGAAATAGGACCGAGTTAAGATCAAAGCAAGGATTGACCTTCATACCAACATACCGAGTGAACGGAACTGTGAATAAAGGAACATTATTTAATGTGTCGGATTACAACGCATATCAATCAACGCTTATCATGCACGGATTTTTAGAAATTGACCAAATGGGACCTGATGATATATTGCTGCTCATAAACCCAACTAAGCTCTTTAATTAGTGAATAGCTGGCCTAGTTGTTATGCGTATTGGTGGTATAAATCACTTGTTTTGAAAATTCCCACCATTACAAATATACCACTCTGATCTTTCCTTGATGATTCTGGTATGCTGAGAGCTCCTGCGCTTCGTGTACTTTCTGCAGCCTGAAGAGTGTGTTCATCGCAAAATAGTACATTTCATCGCTCTTTGCACCAGCGTCCAGTGCTTTTAGTGCCTGTTTCTGAAAGGCTTCCTGTTCATTCAAAGCCAAATAATTTGACGCGAGAAGCTCATATATTCGTCTCCGCAGTGGGTGATGATCATTCAATTCGGCAATAGACAAGGCTTCGAAAAGGTTTTCGACAGATTGCAGATGCTGCTGTTTATCAAAATTGGCTTGCGAAGAGAGAATTAGCAGTTCACAGCGGTGCAGGTTGGTGGCGGCTTGGTTGGTTTGCGCAAGCAGTCCACTTGATATAATTGGTTAAGCACCATCTATCCGACCTGATTTCATAAGCGCCGCAGCCATTTGCTTTTGCCATTGAGCAATCACATCATTATTTGCAGCAGCCAGCAGCGGTTCAATATCCTGTAATATGGCCGGAGCAATTGTCGTATTTCCGGTATCAGCGGCTATAAATGCTTCGTACAGTTTTAGCGGAGCGCAAAATTATGCAGATAGATTTTCATTGTTTTTAGCACATAATTCAGCCACATTGCGAAATCGTCCTGTGGCCCACTGATACAGTCCCAAATTTGAAGCAATACCACCAAGTACCATTTCTGACTCTGCCAAAAGCCGATCGTCTTCATGCTCCTGCAGGATGGTTTTGGCTGCAAATACTTCCATAAGCGCAAATTCATTATTGCCCTTAACGTGGTCTGCGAGGGCTATAATATTGTAATCTTTTGCGGCAAGTACAGGTGTTTTAGCATTTCGCAAAGTAAGCCGGGCTTTCTGAAGCGTCTCGTTCGGATTTGCATACAATTCGAGTTTCGACTGCTTTAGCAACGCTTCCATCTCATCTTCGCTTTGCGCAAATGCCGACATAAAACTGAAAAATATGAATATAAAGGATGCTGCGATTCTCTTGTACAAATCAGGTTTCTGTAGCTTTTCCGCAACAGGTAAGTTCAAAATACACTGTACTTTGAAAGCCCTTGATCGGAAACTTAATGTGATTTATACCATCATAAATGCTGCAAACCAATCTACTAAGAGGATTTCCTATTACAGAAATTTTGAAGGATGAAGATAGTTATTGAACCCGAGTGGAGATTTCTTTTGATGCAAATTCGTAAACGCATTGAAAATCATATAACTGTGAATGTGAAGTACAAGAACACTATCGATTTGAACCATCGTCAGGTTGCGCAAGGTTTCAAGCTTGAGCTTTGATCTGCATAGATCGTTATTTCGAATACAGCGAGAATAAAAGTATGAATAGGAAATCTGATGGAATATTGTGGGCGTATCTCTGATAAGAAACTACCCCATGAACAGATACTTTATCATTACAATAGGAGCAGGCGTCGCAGCAATAGCATCATTTATCATCATCACCTTATTGAACGGGGCGCAATCAGCGCCGCGAGCATCAAACTGGCAACTTGGCCGTATTGATTTTGCTACAGCCATCACAGACGGTGATGCTTACAGGGTAAAATCAATTATCAAACAAAGCGGTGAAATTCACCATGTATTCATAAATCAGCAACGCACTGCCGTGGTATTTGCCTTCACTCCGGGGATATTGACTACGCAAGGCGTATTGAATAATGTAAAACGTGGATGTAAGCTTCAGGCTGCGGCATATGAAGTAACAGAAGCCCAAATCGAATCGGGCTGTCCTGTTACCGGCAAGCAAGGTATACTTACCAGATCAGTCACTTTCGTGAAAAACTTTTTCAATTAAACCCAAATAAAAACCGAAACATGAAAAGTACATCAAACATTTTACTCGTTGCGCTATTGGCAACTTCATTGTTCACAGCTTGCAGTAGCGATGATGACGCCGATCCGGTAACACCTCCGGCTCCAACCCTCTATCAAAAATTGGGAGGATCGACAATGGTGAGCGACCCTGCGAACCCCGGAATGATGATAGAAGCAGGCCGGTTGGGGCTGCGCTCTGTGGTAGACAGCACCATATTTGTAATAGCTGGCGATGACAGGCTCACGCCCTATTTTGGCTCTTTGCTTATGGAAGTAGGCTCCGGCGATCTTACCGGCTTTGCGGTGCTAAGCAAGAACCTAACCGACTTTTTTGCGGTAGCTACAGGCGCTACGAGCTTTGCATACAGTGGCCTGGATATGGTTTCCGCTCACGACCCTGCCATAAATTCAAGAATGGCGCTTCCTGCCAACGATGCCTCGTTCGACGCATTTATTGAAGATGTAGTTGTGGGTGCACAACAGAATTCTGTACCCATGGAGCTTATTACAGAAGTGGGAGCGCTTATTGAAACCCTGCGCCCTGCCGTAGTTCAAATTTAAATTTATTGTATCAAGTGAGCGTTGCGATTGCGCTATGAAACAGGCGCTTTATTTTTTGATTGAATAGCTTCAGCGTTGTTTTGTTTTGAAATTGAAGCAGTGATCCGTTGCCAAGCAGCGGATCATTTTTTTTATGGAAAATTCCGTTGATGAAAACCTTAAGATTTCTTTAATTTTTCTCAGTGTATAATTCTTTGCAATTGTAAACTAACTGCGGGATACCCGCTAATTTCTTAGACAACCTGAAGCCTCAACGTCTTTTGCTTGGGAAGAACTAAAATAAATGAAATCAAACTTGAAGAAGGACGTTGGTGTGCAGGAATAGAGTTAGGTCACCAATCCTAGCACGATAAGTTTTTCGAGCGTAGGACTCGCATTTCCACCAAGAGGCTCTACCGTGATGGCAAAGGCCTGGCCTGTAAGCGTAATGCCACTTGCAATAATTATTTCGGTGGCATCTTTGTCAATGATGCCCATATCGATAGGATTTCCGTCAAGGAGCACCCATAGCTGGTATTGCATATCAGGGCTGAGTTCCGGTAGGGTAGAGGGGTCTACTTTTATTTGCCCGGTTCTGGTATTCCAAAATAGTGCAAGCTGCACTTCATCTTTTTCTTTTCCGCTGGTAAGCACTACTTTTTTAATTGCAGGATCAAAGGCTTCTTCGAGTTCCTTGTTTGAATTGCCCAATTCTTCGCTTGTTGCAATTAATTCTTGCTTCAGTCTGTCAACCTCGCTTGCAAGTGATAGCTGTGCTGTTTTTACCTTTTGCAATTCACCTTTGGTAGCTGACTTGTCCATAAACTGCCATACCGCAAACAGAAGCAGCACGGCAGCCGCTGCAGCCCAGGGCAAATTGATACGGTTATTCTTTTTACCGCGCTCTGGTTTCATTTCTATAACCTTCACGTTCGGTGCCAGCCTCGATGATTTGTTGGGGGTAACCGAAGCAGGTAATTGCTTGTGTTTGTGCACTTCGCCAAGAATTTTATCCCTGAGCGGAGATGGAGTTTTTTTCGCATAAGCCCCTGCAAATACTTCTATATCAGATTCAATTACTGTAAGCGCTTCAGCAATTTCGGGGTATATTTTGGCGAGGCACTGAACTTCACGGCGTTCCTGATCGCTCGCTATGCCAAGCGCGTATTCCTGCAAAATGCCCGATGCTATGTAGCTACTGATGTCCATTGCCAAATAGGGTTCTGAGTTCGCTCATTGCGTTTCTGATCCGTGTTTTAACCGTTCCCAGAGGGATATTAAATTTTTCTGCAATCTCAGGGTGGGTATATCCAAGAATAAATGAGTGCTCAATAAGTTCTTTATTATGATCGCTAAGTTGCGCCAGCACTTTCATGATGTCATGGTTTACACTTAAATCTGTATTATCTGCTTCTACAACCTGCATAATTACGTCAGTAGATGTGCTGTAGATTTTGCCAGATCTTTTATTCTTCCTGATTGCATCTATGGCCTTGTTGCGCGCAATGCTGAGCAGCCAGGTGAAAAGTCTTCCTTTCGATGGGTCATATTCTCTGGAATGTTGCCATATTTTTACAAAAGCCTCCTGAAGAATATCTTGCGCCTGCGCTTCATCTCTCACCATTCCAAAAATAATTCCGTACAGCGTATCTGCATAATTGTCGTAGAGCAATTCCATAGCCCGCACATTACCGGCCGCAAACATTTCTACAATTTCTTTCTCTACAGGTGCCACAGTATTATTTGCGGGCCAAATCTATGACTATTCAATGAGAATGTAAACCATGGGCCCAAAATGAGAGTGAAGTTTTGGATTCCGTATTTCACGAAAGTGACCAAAACTATTGCCTTCAAAATGGCTTACAAGCTAACCAACATATCCATAAGCTCAGGTTGAGGGAAAATATCAGTTTTGTCGATGCGCACATTGCTATGGCTCCATAAGCCTTTGCGGGCGGTGCACATGGCCACATCCATTATGTCAAATGCAGCAGCACCGTGGTTCTTTACCAATTCGGGCAGGCCGCTGCGCACATCAATATGGTCTCTGTTGGCTATATATTCTATGAGTAACCTCAGAGATGCTATTTGCCGGTCGGAATATCGGTGCCAGTGGGTGTGGGTGCGATACGGATTGCTTAAACGTACTATTTGGTCAGGATTGGCTCGGCGGCCCACGTAGGTGTAGTACTCGTTTGGTTGTAGTGCCATCCAACTATTATTTCGCATATAGCCACCTTCGGTAAGAAATCCAAAATTGCAAAGCTCAATACCTACGCTATTTCGGTGCATGAAACTGTTGCCTGTACCCAGGTGCCAAGCATAGCCACCTTCAGGAAATGCGGCTACCACTTCGCCATCGTATGTTGTATCACCTGAAGTAATTTTTGACCCGCCGATGACGAATTCAGTTGCCACTTCGCCACGATTATCGCGACCCCAATCTTTGATGGTTTCATAGGGATTATCCCAGCCGGCGGTATGGTGCAGAAATAGCCATTCTTTGGATGTTGGTCCGGCAAAGTACTGGCCGGCTGACAAGTGTTGATGTTTTATATCCAGTGAATTTGCAGTAATGGCTTCCGGACTTCGCTCACTTCTGTCCGTAGTAGCTATGCCCATAGCACTCCAGGTTACAGGCCCTACTTTGCCATCGTCGCGAAGACCATGATTTTGCTGCCAATGCTTTACTGCACTTTCAGTATTAAATCCAAATTCACCATCATCGTTTACACCTAGAAATCTTTGGAGCACCCTTACAAGATCGCCCCGGCTGCCGTACTTTAGTATCATGGTTGTTTGCTTTTGGTTATAACGCAAAGCTAATCAAATACATGAAAATTGCTTTCTTATATTCGTCCATGTATTCTTTATAACTGATAATTTGGTTGTTGCCTATGTTGTGAATTGCTCGTTCTGATTTGTTTGCTGGCATGTAATTTCGAACTGCAATTATGGCTTGTATTCCTAAATGGCATTTTTTCATAATACAAGAAATAACTGAATTGAATCATCTATCTTTTCAGTGCATCGTGATTTTATTTTCTGGCAATAATACCGGCAATAGCCCTTTTAGAAACTTTATGGATGGGATTATTTAGTGAATAATGCACTGTGAAATTTTCTAAAGGAATCTCTAAAGATGTAAAAATCTATGAGATACAATAAAAACTGAAATGGCATAAGTTATTGCTGAAATGCTTTACACATTGGTCTATTTATTCCTTCAAATTGAAGCGTGTTAACCATGAAACGCAAGCAAGGCGCACCTTGGAAAAAAAAAATTGGAAATCATGCTAAACGCCATCTTCAATTCTAAAGATATTACTATATTCAACACTACAAAAAACCTGATTACTTATGTGGATAGAATTTAAAATCTAATCCATGGAACATGTTAATTAGAATTAACGATATAGTATGGGAGAATCTGAAAAATTTTCTTTTACCTTGTTGCGCTGAATACAAATTTTGAAACTAAATAAAAATGGCAAAATCGCAGGAATCCTTTAACAAGAAGGATAAAGAAACAAAACGTTTAAAGAAACGTCAGGAGAAACAGCATAAACGTGAAGAACGAAAGGCGAATCCGCAGGCATCGGGATTGGAGAATATGATGGCCTACGTAGATGAGTATGGTCAGATTACAAATACCCCTCCTGACCCTTCAAAGAAGAAGAAAATAGATGCAAATAGCATAGAACTCGGAGTGCCGAAAAGAGAAAAAGAAGAACTGCCCGCTGTAAGGAAAGGCAAAATTGAGTTTTTCAATGACCAGAAAGGGTATGGATTCATCAAAGAAAATGATACCCAGGAGAAATACTTTGTGCACGTAAACGGATTATCGGAAGCTGTAAAAGAAAACGACAAAGTATCTTTTGAACTCGAGCAGGGCATAAAGGGTATCAATGCCGTGCGGGTAAAGAAGATTTAAGCACTTTCGGTTGTACCTGTTTTCTTACCTTTCATAATCACATTCAGAAAAATCCTTATTGGTTTCGTGCATTTTCATTACTTGCGCAGTTTGCTTCAGCGCTTATCAGTAGCAGATTTTAATTTCCGAATTGCGAAGGTGAAAGCATATTTTTTTTGATCCGAGCATCTATATATGCATCCATCAATGGTGCAATAGTTCTTGAGCGCCAATTGGTCGTTATTCATATGTTTTATTGTTGAATTCGAATGGCGACAGTGCGTCCCAAAAGTAGATCAATACAATGTGGCAAGATGCCACATCATAATACATACTAACAAAGGTATCTTAAAACCAAGGGTATATACCGCTTGATTGGCCGTTCATATGCATGAGTAAAACATCAAGTTTATTTCTAACTTGACCTGCAAATTTGCTTCAAATTATGACCAAAAAAGCATGTGTTTTCACAAAGCCCGACTTTGTGATATGTGGCAACTTCGTCGATTTTTCTCACATTGAAACCCGCAACGCAATACATCCTGCAAATCGCAGTATCAATCCTTACCCAAACACCTTGCCTTAAACTCCCAAATCGATATGACCAAAAGAAAAGCATTGACATCAGGCCTTGTTGGCATTTTCCTATTTTTCTCTTTTACAAGCACTGCCCAGGTAATACAATCCACCTACCTCAGCGTGAGCGATGGCGTGGCTTCATCGGCTGTAAATGCCGTGATACAGGACAAAACGGGGCTCTTGTGGCTGGCCACCGAAAACGGCATTCAAAATTACGACGGGTACCGCTTCCGCAGTTTTCGCCACGAAACCGACAACCCGAACAGCCTGCTCCACAATATGTGCTGGGGCATCACCGAAGATTCAAACCGCAACATTTGGATCGGTACAGACAATGGCATTTCACGGTATGACCGAAAAACCAACACCTTCAAAAACTATCCGTTCAACCAGAGCAATCCGGATATACCCGGCACT
>JBBQZU010000042.1:0-19321 GCA_038207425.1 Flavobacteriales bacterium
AGCAAATTCATGAATGCCGCCAGATCAACACCTAATTCACTGAGTATGGAGTTAAAGAATTCAATTATGAAATTCCATATTTTTTCAATAATGGTGGCTTCGAGAAAGAATTCTTTGAGTGAAGAAAAGAGTTTTCCCAGCGATTCGTAATCATCGAAGCGTTTACGTAGCGACAGTACCATGTAAGTCATGAAACAAATTGCTATGCTTGCGATGTATGCTTAAAAATCAGTTGATTGGCATTTATTCAATCTTAAATTTTGTTTACAATCTTTCTAGAAAACCTCTATTGACCATCGTATCTGGTAATATTTCATTGTATTTATAAAACCCAACTTTAGATCTGTTGTAATTAACGTCTTCCATGACTGCTGTCCACGCATTCGGATGCAGAATAGTTTTATTTCAATTCCTTTGTAATTCACTTGAAGTGGGATGTAATAGCATTTAAATTTTTGACAATATTTGATTTCACTTCGCTTGAGTTCGGGAATGGTATCTCCTTTTATTTTGCTATTTCCATGAATATAAATCCGATTGGATTTCATCAATCCGATTGCATTAATTTATCTGGCTTTTTTTGGTGAGATGTTTTGTATTTCTTTGATGAAATCCGCAGTGATGAACCATCAATCTGCCAGAACGTATTGCACTGATTCAATTTTGCGAACGGCGCGTTTGATCATAGCCAGAGCAGATTCTATTTTTCCCATTTATACCGGGTGAATCACACGGTCTTACCTTAGTGAATTGCGCTTGGAGTTGTTTCTTTTTTAAACCACGCGATTGGTTTTTTACCGGCTCATTATGCAGGGAATAATCTACTGGCAAAAAGCTTTTTCCGTCCCATGATCCAAGCACTAACATCTTCATTCCTAGTTGATAGGTATGCGTGCTATGATCGTATACTTTTCCGATTAATTCAATGCACCGTCCCGATTTGCTTAAAATACTGTCATCAACGATTAGACATTCAGGTGAATCCGGTTGTCTGTCTTCCGAATGACGAGCAGTGATCGAATTAAATTGAGAAACAAAAAGAGTGAGAATGCGTCTCCAATCTATTCTCTCATTCTTCATGAACTCATAGAACACATCCTTCTTATGGGCGATGTCTTTTGAAATACCCATTCCCATAAGTTTGTGAATGTTTTCGGCATTAATAAAGGGTAAAATAAAGGGTGTTTGAAATACGGTCTTAGGATTTATGCCTTTACTTTTTGTGGAGCTTAGGATAGTGTTAATGCGCATGAGTTTAAATTCCTTCAACAGAGATGAGAATACAAAGAAGATTGTATCAGGATTTTTAAAAAAATGACTGTCGTCAGAAATCTTATTTGTATTTTTCCAGTGCTACATTTCTCGATGGCTTTATTTGATTGTAAGAAGCTTAAATATAAGTACTTATATCTAGATTTGCAACACTTTTTTCCCTTTTTTAATATTGACAATCACACCTGTCCAAAACGTTTAAAATATAGAAAAGACCTTCGCGTTTGACGCGAACTTCCGCTCCAAAATATAGACTTTTCTAAAACAAACCCCTTCTCTTCAAAAAAGGGTAGTTAGAATTGAAAGATTTTTGATCTCATCGGGGTCTAAAAAGGGTTTATCGAGCCATAATTTCAGGTCAATTTTCACAAATAAATTCAATCGGACAAATGCCACCAAATTTGACAGGTGCCAGGTATGTTTTGCCTCCTTCTGGAGCACCTTCAAAAGCAAAAAAGTGATCAGTGCTGTCCAAATCTGTATCATTACAGCATTCATGCTGGTTCCGATGAACGACTTGATTTTCAGGTTTGATTTGATATCCTTAAAAAAGGATTCTATGCTCCAACGTCTCTTGTATAGCTCAGCGATGGTTGATGCTGTCCAAGAAAAGTTGTTGGTAAGCAATTCCAGATACTGCCCGGTCTTTTCATCCCATATTTGAACCATTCTAAGTTGCTTGTCGTATTTTTTCCGGCTATTAGGAAGGGATAAAAATACGTTCCAGTCTACATCGATCGTTTCATTTGCCAGGTCTGATGGTCGAAGCTCTATTTCAGATAATTTGAACTTTAAATTTTCTTTGCCGCGGATTACGAAAAATACACCGCCTGCATCGAGCTCTGACATCCAAGCAAAATCTACATATGCGCGATCCGCTACTACCACACTTGCAAAGGGAAAAGATATTTCGTGAGCGGCCTTAATATCGTGTACTTTTCCATCGGTCATATTAACAAATACAGGTAAACATCCATCGAAGTCCAAAACCGTGCGGAGTTTAATAGCTCCCTTTTTTTGACGAAAATGCGCCCAATCAAAGAGCGTAAGACAAAGGTCAATCACTGTGGAGTCGAGTAGATATATTTTGCGCTTAGGTAGGAGTTTACGCAATATTTTGAGATGAGGAGAAAACTGGTCATAGAGTGCGAAATACATATCCCGGAATACCTCCCAGGAACGATGCTGGTTGTTGTACGCCAAGCTCGACTTCTTCATCGCTTTGGTCAAACCCAGATGGTTCAAATCACCAGTAGCCGATCACATCCCATTGCAAACTTCATTAAGGCTATTTGACTTTGAAAACTGACAAAAAACCATCTTAACAAAGTGAGTCCAGGCATCATTGCCTTTACAATGTTTATTGGATTGATTCTTATCTACAAGCTTATCAAAAGATTTCTTATTGAATTTTTGGAATATCTGAGCAAATAATGTGATCTAAATACCGGAGTTGGTTTGTTTTTATTTAGCGATTTTAACATACCGGATTTTTTCCGGGCCAACTCCATTTTTTTTTATCTCAGCTTAGAATCGTATTGGACAGATGTGAACATAAACCTACTAATTATCGGTCCTGATTGGAAAATAAATATCAATCGTTTTACCATCGAAAAGATGATAATTTACCTGTTTTGGTATCAATAAAGCGACCTCCCGCGACTGAAACCATGCAGCCTGGCTCCTATCAGAACGATCGACTTTTTAATCACGCGACATGACCTAGCTCCTAGAGTAGTCCTAGATTCCATTCCCCTGATTTTGATAAATTGATCAGCAAAATTGAATAATTGATCGTGTTAAGTACTATATTAACCCGAAACCAATTTCCTTAATGAAAGGATAATTATTCGTTCTTACCCATATCAAATGGGTGCTGCTATTTTGGGCTCGGTATTCACTAATTAAAACACCACCATGTATAAAGTAAGATTCTTAACATTTCTCATGGCTGCAATGCTGTGGAGCGCTCAAGCTTGGGCGCAAACTGTATTTATAAACGAAATTCACTATGACAATGCCGGTACCGATGAGGGTGAAGGCGTCGAAATTCTGGGTCCGGCAGGAACAAATCTCACCGGCTGGTCAATTGTGGCATATAACGGAAGCGGAGGCGCAAGTTATCTTACCATTGACCTTACGGGAATTATTATACCCAACGAATTGGGTGGTTATGGAGCCGTTCAGGTTTTAACCCTCGGGCTGCAAAATGGTTCTCCCGATGGCATCGCGCTCATCAACAATGGAACGGTGGTTCAATTTCTTACGTATGAAGGAAGCTTTACCGCGTCGAATGGTCCTGCTACTGGCATAGTGGGCACCGATATAGGTGTATCCCAATCAAGCGCGGCAGCCTTGGGAAGCTCCATGCAACTACAAGGCAGCGGCACCCAATACAGCGATTTTACATGGGTGAGCGCTGACTTATCTAATTCTTTCGGCTCCATCAATGCCAATCAAACTGCAGGTGAAATAATTGTAGAAGATATCATTGTAATCAACGAAGTAGATGCGGACCAGATAGGAACCGATGCAGCAGAATTTGTGGAATTGTACGACGGTGGCGCAGGCAATACATCACTCGATGGACTTGTGCTGGTTTTATTCAACGGAAGTGACGATTTGAGCTATGCAACTATTGGTCTGGAAGGTTATAGCACGAACGCAGACGGGTATTTTGTTATCGGGAGCGCGCTGGTGCAAAATGTAGATCTCGTATCATTTACAGTTAATGGGATTCAAAACGGTGCCGATGCGGTGGCCCTATATACCGGAGATGCTGCCAACTTTCCACCCGGTACAGCTTTAACAACTGATGGCCTGATCGATGCTTTGGTATACAGCACAAGCGACCCTGCCGATCTTGAATTGCTTGCATTGCTCAACGCAGGTCAAACACAAGTTGATGAAAATTTAAATAGCAACGCTGCAGGCGAATCCATGCAACGGCTTCCAAATGGTTCAGGAGGCTCGCGCAATACTTCAACTTACGGAATGTTACCTCCAACGCCGGGAGACGAGAATGGCGAAGCGCCGCAAGTAACCCTTATTCACGCCATTCAGGGAAGCGGAATAGCCTCGCCTCTTATTGGGAGTTTCGTAGTCATTGAGGGCATCGTTGTGGCCGATTTTCAGACCACCGCTTCAGGTTTTTATGTGCAGGAAGAAGATAGCGATGCAGATGCAGACGCTCTAACATCAGAAGGTATTTTCGTGTTTGCACCTGGGGCTATTGATGTTGCAGAAGGTGACTTTGTGCGGGTAGAAGGTGTGGTTGTTGAGTTCTTTGAACTTACAGAGCTTACGAGCGTATCGTCTGTAGAGATTCTCGGCACGAATCAACCGTTGCCTGTGGTACTTGACATAAGCCTTCCCTTGCCAGAGGCAAATTATTTGGAGCGATTCGAAGGTATGCTGATTCGCTTTCCACAGACGCTTTCAGTTACCAACAATTTTCTCCTTGGAAGGGGCAGCGAACTGGGTCTCTCCTTCGGCGACAGGCTCTACCAGCCTACCCACATTCATGAGCCGGGTATCGAAGCCGAAGCGCTTAAAACAGCAAATGCACTGAACTACATCATCATTGATGATGCCAGCACCGCGCAAAATCCGGATCCAACCCTCTTCCCAATTAATGGATTGTCATTCGAAAACACCGTGCGCGGAGGAGATGAAGTAAGCAATATACAAGGAGTGCTAACTTACGCCTGGTCTGGTTTCAACCTCAGCGGTGTTTCTACAAATGCTTACCGCGTATACACCACCGAAGTACCGGTATTCACGCAAGCGAATGCCCGTATGGATGCTCCCACAGAAACAGGAGGTTCATTCAAAGTGGCGAGCTTCAATGTTTTGAATTATTTCAACGGTGATGGCACCGGAGGTGGATTTCCAACTTCCCGTGGTGCCGGTTCATTGATAGAATTTGACCGCCAGCGCTCAAAAATCATCAACGCGATTCTT
Organism: Flavobacteriales bacterium; assembly: GCA_038207425.1. Classification (GTDB taxonomy): domain Bacteria; phylum Bacteroidota; class Bacteroidia; order Flavobacteriales_D; family Cryomorphaceae; genus JBBQZU01. The sequence continues at coordinate 5,236 of JBBQZU010000042.1, forward strand.
GCCCTTGATGCAGCCGTTGTTGGGTTGATTGAAATCGAAAATGATGGCTATGGCGCGAACAGTGCCATTCAGGACCTTATAAACGGATTGAACGAAGTAGCAGGCGAAGGAACATATGCTTTGGTTGATCCGGGATTGCCTCAAATTGGTACCGATCAAATTAGTTGTGGTTTTGTCTATCAGCCTGCACTCGCGCAGCCAAACGGAGCAGCCGTAATTCTTGATTCAAGTATAGACCCTGCATTCGACGATACCAGGAACCGGCCTGCCTTGCTTCAGAATTTTGAAGACCTGGCAAGCGGAAATTCGATCAATGTGGTAGTGAACCACCTGAAATCAAAAGGCTCAAATTGCAATGATATTGGCGATGTTGACACCGGCGATGGACAAGGCAACTGCAATCTAACACGTACCTCTGCTGCCATTGCTCTGGCAAATTGGCTCGAAACCGATCCTTCGCAGCAAAACAGCCCGTACAACCTGATTATTGGCGATTTGAATTCCTATGCCAAGGAAGACCCAATCATTGCACTTCAGGATTTAGGGTACGCCGATATCTTGCACGCCCTTAACGGCAGCGAAGAGTACAGTTTTCAGTTTGGCGGACGCTGGGGATACCTTGACTATGCAATGGCCAATCAGGCGCTGAATGATTTGGTAACGGGCGCAACGGCTTGGAAAATCAATGCAGATGAACCCGCCGTTCTCGATTACAACGTCGATTTCAAAACTGCCGGACAAGTAATAAGCTTTTTCAGCGAAAGCGCATTCAGATCATCAGATCATGATCCAATCGTTGTAGGTTTTAATTTTGCACCAACCGATTGCCTGAATATATCAGGTGGACTTGCGGTAATTGATGAATGCGGTGTTTGCCGACTTCCTGATGACCCTGACTTTAACAGCACCTGCGCCGACTGCGCCGGTGTGCCAAACGGAACAGCCACTACCGACCTTTGCGGAGCGTGCGACAACGACCCAGGCAACGACAACACAACATGTCTCGACTGCGCCGCTGTGCCAAACGGAACAGCCACTAACGACCTTTGCGGAGTGTGCGACAGCGACCCAAGCAATGACAACACAACATGTCTCGACTGCGCCGGTGTGCCAAACGGAACAGCCACTACCGACCTTTGCGGAGCGTGCGACAACGACCCAAGCAATGATGACATCACCTGCGCCGACTGCTTAGGCATTCCTAACGGAGAAGCAATCACAGGAAGTGCATGCTTCGTAAATGGCCTGGCAGGCATCTACGACAATGATTGCGTTTGTGTAACCAATCTCGTTGAGGAGCCTTGCCGCTACTTTCTGAGCAATTACAACAGCCAGACTGGAAGCAAGATTTATGAGTTTACCATAGATGAAGCAAATCTGACCGCAAACCTTACCCTGATACACACCACCCCACAGAGAGTAAGCATAGCGCTGAACCCAGTAAATGGCCTGCTCTACCTGATTCGTGAAACAGGCAATGGATGGCAAACGATTAATACCGTCACCAATCCGGTAAGCATAGGACCAAAATCGAGCAGACCTATATCTATTGGAACCGTCACCGGTGCTGCATTTGATGAAAACGGGTTATTGTTTATTGCCACCCAACAACCGAAAGCGATTTGGACGGCGACCTTTTCACCGCTCAGTATTGCGACCTACTCACAAGCACAAGTTACGGGCGGGGATTTGGTTTTCAACGAGCAGGGAGACCTCAACTTGATCAGTCGTTCGCCACAAAGGGTATACAAAATCAACCAAAACGCACCGAACACGATTATTGGTCAGGCACCAGCGAACGTAATCGGGGTGGCACTCAACGTTGGCAACACCTATCTTGTATCTGTTGAAGGCAGCGACGAGCTTATTCTTGCTGATAGCAATGCCAGCGACCTCGAAATACGCTACCAATTGCTGCTAAACGGTCAGCCCTTCGTAGCTTCTAATGGTGATTTGGCTTCAGGATGCTCAGCCCCACAAGCGGCAGCTATCAATGGCGATGAAGAATTGGTAAATTCTGAATCTCTCAGCAACCTATACTCGCTGCCCAACCCAACCAATGGAATTAGTACAGTGGTATATCAGCCAACCATTGCTGAGCGGGCGCGCCTTGATGTGTTTGACCTTCAGGGCCGAAGCATCGCCACGATATTCAATCAGTTGGTAGACGCACAGCAGGTGTACACATACCAATTTGACGGAAGTGCGCTGCCTAACGGAGTGTATCTGTACCGCCTTACCACAGACAGTGATGTAAAAGTGGAGAAGTTTATGATTGCGAAGTAAAATTTAAATGGTCTTCAAAGCTAAAGCGCGGCCCGAAAGGGTGGTGCTTTTTTTCTTTCCTGTCTGTGGTATTGCAGTCGCACTTTTAATTCCGCTTTGCTATGCACGGCAACGAGAACTGATGAATCTCTTTTTGGAAAGAAGAGAAAGCTTATGCCAAAGCCGGTTAGGAACTGAATGTGTAGAAAGCGAATCCATCACAGATGAAGGTAATTTCGCTGTCAGTGGTAATTTGAATTAATTAATTGCACTGATTATTAAATAACAAACAGCACTGCAGTGCCACACGAAGGTTAAGAGATGAATATGTGTGCGAATGGAGAATTAAATTGTGACATTCGGCCACTATACAGAATAGCTGCGGCTTACAACTACCCGGTGGCCAGTCCGTACACCGGCTGTTAGGTATTTGGTTCAAGACGAGCTTTGATGGATGGTTAAGCTCCAACTTTGCAGGAAGCCAAATTTGGCTTGATTGGAATGATTGTTTTAGCCTGTACCTGGCTGTACCCCGCAATATCTTTGCCCTTTAGGTTTGGGGATGGTTTATGCCGGATGGAACCATGCCAAATATGTTTCGGTAGGCCACTGGTTGGGATATGTTTTACTGCTCTGGCATGCCCAACACGCAAGGCGGATTTTTTGGTGAAGAACTCACTTACTCATCAGTGGAATGGCCATTTCCATTACAGAGCAAAGGATAGGTTAAAAGGGCTGCTGGTTATAAATGGCTCTTCTGCCTGCAACCGGTCTTGAGTCCGCAGGGCTCCAGGAATTCCAGCAACGAAGCGATGGCTTTGGCCCGCGCTACAAGTTCAACCAAGAGATGCGGATCAGTGCATTCCTCGATTATGGTTTTTTGAACCAATGAAGCAAGTGGACTATTTATAAACCTTCAAGAGATGTTTTGATCGATTAGTAAGGAAGGCTCAGGTGACTGGCGCAGCGTGCAGATATCTTCACACTGCATCATTGGCAATGAAAATAAGAGCTTAAAGTTGAAATTGATTTCAAGAACTTAAATGCTGCGCTCTTTAGGCTCTAAATAATTTAAAAATAACCCCCCGACGCGGTATGCCGGCGTCGGTGGGTTTTTGTTTGATAATCTCAAAAAGAAGCCCGCAGAGAGAGCACAATATTTCTTCCACCTGCAGCAATTCCTGAACGATATTGACGGTAACGCTGATTGGTAAAATTATCAACTCCTCCGCTCACCGACCAGGTTGGATTCAATTGTGTCATTACTCTGAAATTGAACCGGTACCAGGATGGCGAATAAGGATTGCCATTTTTATCCTTTGGGAACACGCTTGTATTTATTCCTTCATCCAAAGCAAAATTTTCGAAACGTACTTCGCCATTGTAGTCAGCACTAAGTTCCAGCAATGTGCTTCCGTTTCTGTACGTCAAGCCGCTGAGTCCAAACCACGGAGCCACGTGCCTTAGCGGGGCGGTATCTCCATTATCGAGCTCTTCATTGCCAGCCTGGTAATTGAACCTTGTGTGGAATCCGAAATTTTTGGTCAGCTTTAAATCGATGGCAACTTGAGCCCCAAGTACGTCGGCACTGGAAGCATTCTGGATGGCTTTGACCTTACTTACTTCTCCTTGGAAGATGATGCTGTCCTGGCCATTTAACTGAAAGTCTCTGATTACGAGTGCGTCCGAAAGGAGTGTATAGTAACCAGTAAGCTCAACTTTGAAAATATCAGAAACAGATTTGATGATACTTATTTCGCCGTTCCATGCATACTCCGCTTTTAAATTGGCATTGGGCACCACAACTGTTTGGTCTGCAGGGTCAAAAATTTTCCCTAAGTCGTCCACATTTGGCGCTCTGAAGCCTGTTGATCCGGTCAGCTTGAACCACCAACCATTATCGGTCTCATGCACTAATCCAATGCTTCCTGTTAGTGCACCATCATTCACTACTGCCTTATTGAATGGAAGCTCGAACAGGGAAGTATCAAATTGTGCATCAATAATAAAGGAGTTGTAGCGGGCACCTGCGTGCAACGTAGTATTCTCACCCAAACTTTGCCTGTAGGCAACGTAGGCGGCATAGGATGCCCAAGTAGATTGCGGATACCGGCTGTTCGCAGGCCTTTGTACGCCCGTGTTTATATCGGTAACTATTCCTTTTGAATTTACATCATTGAACACAACCTCCGCTCCGTAAGTAATTTCTTGACCGTTCCCTATGAGTTTCGTAAAATCAATATTTCCGGAATATGCTACTACATTTTCTGTTCGCGCAAACTTATCAGCACTGTTGAAGTTTCTGTTGATTCTGCTCTCTTCAAAATTCTGCACCGCGAGATCGATGCTGACGGCATCAAAGAAATTATTTGACTTCGTGTAGTTGGCGCTTAGATGGTTCATCAACCACACCTGCGGCCCGTAATACCATTCTGCATCTCTTGGCTTGCCGTTGCGCAGGGTATTGAGCCTGTCGTATCTGGGCACATCACCTGTCGTGCTGTAATGCAGGGCGTATTCAAGATCCCAAACATTATTTGGCCTGAATCGGATTTTCTGCATCAGGTTACTCTGTGAATAGCCACTACCAAGTTGAATCTCCGGATCAGGGTTGTTCACTACTACGTCACTACTGTCAATCCTTTCGACGTTGAAGGTACGCAGGTACTCATCAGGCCCGAAGCGCCCCATTTTTAAATCACCGAACTCAGTAAAAGAAAAACTCGTTGTTGATCCCCACTTTTTGCCCGCTACCGAAACGTCAAAATGTGTGGCAAGTTCGTTGTTTACCGAAGCGGCTCGAGCCACCACACTTCCTGACACAATTACTTTTTCATCTAGGGAGAGTTGGGGTGCAAGTGTTTGAAATGACATTACTGCACCTATGGCATCACTGCCATATATCACAGAGCCAGGTCCGAATATTACCTCGGTACTTTGCACCGCAAAGGGATCGATAGAGATTACATTTTGCAGGTTACCGCTTCTGAAAATGGCGGTGTTCATCCTGACTCCGTCAACCGAAATTAGTACCCGGTTTGTGCCAAAGCCCCTGATCATCGGGCTTCCTCCCCCTTGCTGGCTTTTTTGAATATATACTTCCCCGGAGTTGCCTAGAAGATCTGCCGCAGTTTGAGGATTGGCCAAAATAACAGCGTTTTGTCCTATTTTGCGTATTCTGTTCGGTATGAGCCTATCTCTTTCTAAACGCTTGTTGGAAGAAATTACAACTTGATCTAGGTTGAATAGAATAGGACTCATCGCAATTACATACCCCGCGTCTCGATATGCCGAGTAGGAGATGTATTGTGTCTTAAAGCCAAGTAATCTGAACTCCAGATTTTCTGCATTCGAAAAGGCTGAAAGATCAACCTGGCCTTTGGTATTGGTGTTGCGAAATTCAACACTTCCTTCTGTTATTACCACTACATTCGGTAGGGGTTGATTGTTTTCAGAGTTGAGTACGGTTCCTATCTGGGCCTGTGCGCCTGTGAGGCACAATAGAAATCCTAATAGAAAATGGATTTTTTTCATTGTCTTAGTTTTTGAATTAAATATGAATTTGAACCCCGGCACATCTAGGTCAGGGGCAAACGAATCCTTGTCAATACAGAATTGGCTGAGCAAAATCAGAACATGATCACAAATAATCCAAGATTTGAATGACTGTTTGCAATTGACAAGGCACCTTCCTCAAACCGGTGGGGGTGATTCAGGCATTGTGAACCATTGGCTAAAAACCAATTCGCGAAAAATAGAATAATTCAAAGCCAGATAAAGCACATCGCTTTCTTGGTCTGGCGCGTTTTGAAGCATCTTGAAACCTTCAAAATGATGCTTTAACTTTTGCCCGGTGTGGTCAGTTTTTCCGAATTCAAATTGAGTCAGTTCGGTCAACTGTTTATTCAGTTTGGTTTCCTCATTGTCCCACCAACACCAAAAGTGGACGGTATCGCCTGCTTCAACACGCTCTACCACATCGTACATCTCACCGGCATACTCAAATTCTTTGCTGTGCTCCCACTTGAGTTTCTCAGATATTTCAGAAGTAGCAAATTTCAAATGGATCAACTCATTGCGGTCAATTCGCTTTATTAAATTCTGCTTTACTTCTCTTCTAACCTGATATTTTTCTAACCGCATCAATGAATGCAAAACCCAGAATGGCGAGACCAGAAGTACAATTAATGCTATGGACGAAATAGATTTCAACATGACAAATATAATAGGGCCTACTCACTGCGATGAACTTTAGAGATAATTAGGTAAGTTAAAGTCGTCTTTAGGTTTCGGCCAAGAACAGACATTACCTTTAAGCAATTTGTGCAAGATTTGGTAAAACAAGAAGAGCTAAAGCTGCGCACCCGGCCTGATGGTTCTTCCTAGTACAATAGCCGGCCTGACTTTAAATTCGTTGTAATTGAAAAATTTCATTCCATAGAGCAGCAATTTTCTTTGCGTGAAGGAACATTGCTCAATACTTATTTCTGCTTAAGCACTGAGGTTTAGGTGATGCGTTGGCTTTTGAGTTGGACAAAAGTGACGTTGTTGTACGGCATGCGCCGCTCGTTTACCTCACAGTTGAATCGTTGCTTATGGCAAGAAAGAATAGCTTATGCGGCTCTTGATGATGGGTATTACCGCAATTACCTAAATTGGTCTTCATAGGTAAAGCGCGGCCCGAAAGGGTCGCACTTTTTTATACCTCCTTTATATTGAACTTCCCCTCCACCACTTATGCTTAAAAGCTGTGCGTAAAAGAGCATTATAAGTCCCAAATGAGTACCCAAACATGTGCTTGGTTCTTTCTTGGCAAACCAAGTGAAAAGCCTTCAAAATCAATTTAATAACGAATAGACAACATTTATTTATCTTTTATTTAACAATTTTTTAAACCTTTCATTTTGTTTAATGTTTTAGACGTAATTCCTAAACAAATTTTAAAAACCCAACTTATGAAAACTCTATTATTAGACATTGTGACTATCCCGGTAAATGATCCGGTAGCGTTTACCTTCTTCACAGGTTACATGGCCATGCTGGCAGCTTCAGTTTTCTTTTTCTTCGAAAGAGGCAGAGTCAAAGGCAAATGGAAAACTTCCATGCTTGTATCCGGACTTATCACCGGTATTGCGGCGGTGCATTATTTTTACATGCGCGATTATTATACCGCTACAGGTGAAACCCCCACAGCGCTGCGCTACATCGACTGGACCCTGACGGTGCCACTTATGTGCGTAGAATTCTACCTGCTCACCAAGGCAGCGGGTGCCAAATTATCGCTGATGTGGAAACTGATCGGTGCTGCGGTGCTCATGCTCGTAGCCGGTTATTACGGCGAGGCCTTTTCTGACGGCAGCACAGGTCACTCAGTTACATGGGGCGTGATTTCTTCCCTTGGTTATGTATACATTCTCTACACGGCCTGGTTTGGTGAAGTGAAAGAGCTTGCCGACAAGTCGACAAATCCTACTGTGACACGCGGTATCCGCACTCTGGCTTGGTTTGTTTTGGTAGGATGGGCCATCTATCCAATCGGCTACATGTGTATGCCTGGTGGTTGGCTTAATGTAGGTTTGGGATGGGAAGCAACCAATGTTGACCTTTTCTACAACATTGCTGACGCCATCAACAAAATCGGCTTCGGTCTGGTAGTATATAACATCGCCATCAGTGATGGTTATGCTGACGAGAAGCCAGTAGTTGCTTGAGTACCCTGATAGAACACTGCACCTTAATCAACCGGGTAGATGAGGCTACGCGAAGTAAGCCATACTTTGACCTTACGGTAAAAATGCTCGACTGTGTAGCTCAGCAAAACTATGACACGCTGGCTGGTATATGCGATGACGATTTTGGTATCATCGATATCAACACCAGCGGCGGAAGCGAAGTAATTCGCGATAGGGCAGGATGGGAAGCATGGTTTCGAGGGCTGTTTCAACAGCTCAGGTCCATGCCGGCAGAAACCTGGAGCGAAATAACCCGCTATGAAGCTGTGTCTGGAACAGACATGGGCTACGGAGTGGTAGACTTCGAGCAGGTACTCATAGCAGGAGGTAAAAAATTCCGCTTTGATGTCATCGCCACCATCATCTGGAAAAAGTTGGACGGGCATTGGAAAGAAAGCCGCTACCATAGCAGCATGCTTCAAATGCGCGAAGAAGCTTAATCACCATTTGTTCAATTATGAATTGCGCGGCCCATTAGGGTCGCGCTTTTTTTTGCTGAAGGAAACCAAGCAACATGCTATTATTCAGAGATATTAAAAGGGCATCACAAGAATGCTAAAAAGATTGGTTTGGTTAAAATTTGTTATACAATTTAATCTTCCATAGATTTACCTATACACATCTTTGACCAAACATTATGAACCAAATTTCTACCCTGAGCAGGCGTGTTCTGTTTTTTTGCACGTTTACACTTGTCCTTTTCTACGTAAATCTTTCTGAATCAATAGCCCAGGCACCCGCAAACGATGTTTGTGGGAACGCCATACCCATTACTTTGAATGGCGGGTGGGTGGCAGCTACCAATGCGGGCACAGTAACCAATGGCCCAAACTTGAACTGTGGTGGTGGAACTATGATCAATGATGTATGGTTCAGTTTTGAATTTCAGGGTGGCAGCATTTCTATTATCACCCAATTAGGCACCCTCAACGACACCCGTATTGGCGTGCGCTCAAGCTGCACCGATGCGGTAATAGCCTGCAACGACGACTTTTCCGGAATAGGACTCGCATCGAGAATAAACATCACCTGTCCGGCTCTTACCGTTGGTGAAACCTATTATATACAGGCTGGAGGATTTCAGGCCATGACGGGTACTTTTTCCATAAGAATTGATGCAACCGGACTTGCCGGATGCACCAACCCTACTGCAACCAACTACGACCCTTGTGCCACCAGCAATAATGGCTCATGTACCTACGATATTCTGCAGGCAGGATTTTCATTTGCGCCCGCCACAAATTGCGGTGTGTTGGGTATGAATTTCACCAGCCAAAGCAGTGGCAACGTCATTGCTTATGCCTGGTCATTTCCCGGAGGAAACCCTGCCACTTCTTCGATTTCATCTCCGCAGGTTACCTACCCTAATCCGGGCATTTACAATGTGAGCCTTACGGTAAACGAACCGGGCGGAGGTCAATCAACCTACTCGCAGAATATTTCAGTTACCCCTGTTTTGGTTTTTCAGGTTGAAATATTGCAAGACAATTACCCCAACGAAACTTCATGGAAGCTTTTTAATCAGCAGGGTGCCGAAATTGCCGGTGGCGGTGTAGTAGGCGGCTCAGTTTGTATAGACCCCACACAGTGCCACAGCTTTGTAATATACGACTCTCAAGGTGATGGACTTTGCTGCGGGTATGGTATTGGGTCATATGCCTTGTACATTGACGGAGTTCAGGTAGGCGGTGGCGGAGAGTTCGGTGCTTCAGAAACTACTTCAATAAACTGCCCCCCCGGTTCAGATTGCAACAATGGCATTACAGTAGGCCTGGGCACCCACCCTGCCCCATTTGCTGAATCGTGGTTTTCATTCACCCCCGATGCCAATGGACAATATGAGATATCAACCTGCGGCCTTACGGATTGCAATACCATCATTTGGATGTACGACTACTGCAATATGGCCAACTTTGACGACAGCAATGCCGCCACGCTCACCTACAGCGACAATTTCTGTGGTACCCAGGCACAGGTTACACCCGGACTTCAGGCCGGGCAGGAGTATTTTATCCGCATCAGATGGACAGAAGACCCACTTGCCCCCTGCACAAAAGACTTCAGCATTACTTACCTGGGCCAGTTTGCAGGATGTATGAACCCCCTTGCCTGCAATTACGACCCTATTGCCGAAGTATCATCTCCTTGCTACTTTAATGACGACGAGCAGTGCAACGGCCTTGGACCTGACTTGCGTATTCGTGAAGATCAATTCTTCAACTCTATGTTCCTTACCAGCATCAATGCTACGGATCAATGCCTTGTAAACGAAGGATGTGTACAAGGCTTTGGCAACAGGCAGATAGTAAGGTTTACAACATGGATTGACAACATTGGCACACAAGATTACTACATAGGCTCGCCAAGTCAGGGTACCGGACAGTTTGAATGGGATCCTTGCCATAACCACTTCCACTACGAAGGCTACGCTGAGTATGTGCTCTTTGACCCGAACGGATTTGAAATGCCGCAGATAGGATTCAAAAATGGATTCTGTGTACTGGACCTTACCTGCCCTGCCGGTGGAGTTGCCAAATACACCTGCGGAAATATGGGTATTACAGCGGGTTGCGCCGATTACTACTCATCAAGCCTGCAATGCCAGTGGGTAGATATTACAGATGTGCCAGCAGGCACCTATACGCTTGTAACGCGTGTAAACTGGGATCAGGCACCCGATGCGAATGGCCGCTATGAGTTGCGCCACGACAACAACTGGGCTGCCGTATGCATCTCCTTTGGCCGTGATGCCAACAACAATATCATCAACTTCACCAAATCGCTCAACTGCGCTATTCCGATCGACTGTTTAGGCCAACCTTTCGGCGGGTCTATACCCGACTGCCTTGGCAATTGCCCGGGCACCGTTACCACCGGCGATCAGGACAGCAATAATGAAATAACCAATGACGATGTACTGCTTTATCTTGCAGGAATTCTCGATAATTCCATTGCACCCACATCTTGCAATGACATCAATAATGATGGCAATATAACCGTAGCCGATGCTGCGCTGCTTTCAGACTGTGTGCACATGGGTTCAGACCATGCAGAAGAAGAAGGCATACACGATCATTGCCTCTTTGGCATCAACATCCTGAATCCTGCGCATACAGTAACGCTTATTCCTGCTGCTATCAATACCAACGCCGGATACTTTGATGTATATGTCTTGAATCCTGATTGCCGGGTAGCGGCATATGAATTTGACATCACCGGCGCTACCATTACAGGTGTTGCCAGCATAGTAAGTGGTGCCACTTTCGATGTGATGCACATGGCTTCGTCAACCAAAGTTGTGGGACTCTCACAGCATTTCTTCCTGCCTAAAAACTACTCCCCTACTCCGCTGCTGCGCGTATTCTACTCTGCCATTACTGGCAATGAAATATGCATTAACCCGATTGTGGATATCCTGAATGAGTCGTTTCACAGGGTGAATACTGTTGCAGGAGCATGTCTTGCCGTGGCCACGGGGGCCTTTGCTGACTTCACTGCCAGTGAAACTACCATTTGTCACGGCACTTCGGTGCAGTTTACCGACCTCAGCACCAATGGGGCCAATTCATGGAGTTGGAACTTCACGGGTGGCTCTCCATCGTTCTCAACTGCTCAAAATCCTGTAGTACTGTACTTTAATCCCGGAATATATACCATTTCGCTCACGGTTTCAAATGGCAGTGAAAGTGATACAAAAACCATCCAGAACTATATTACCGTGCTGGCTTCGGGTCCTGATTGTGTGGATTGCGCCGGCGTGCTTGGTGGTACAGCCTATTTTGATGAATGCGACAACTGCGTAGGCGGTATTACAGGTATCGAGCCGTGCCCTTCATGCAATATGACAGGCGGTGTACTCGCAACAGCAAGTCCACGCATAAATCTTTGTATAGGCGATGGGGTTGCTAATACAGTGCAGCTTACCGTGTCAGGAAATGTGGGTACAGGCAGGTTTGGACTGGTGCGTCAAAGCGATCAGCAAATCATTGCGACCAATGCTTCGGGTACTTTCAATATGGAAAACTATCCACCTGTAACCTATGTTGCAGGCCATATTTCAGTTCCAGCCCTAACTGCTTTGCAAGGCATTAACAATGTGAGCCAATTGAGCGGATGCTTCGACCTGTCAAACTTCCTGCTCATTACAACAATGGGACTCAATGGGGGCAATATCACCGCCTCAAACGGCACCTCAGCCTGCGGCAACGACGGAATACCATCAAACCTTTCATTTGCCGTGAGCGGCGCACAAGGCCCATCATTCCGCTGGGCAGTGCTTACGCAAAATTTTGCAACCGTATTGGCCAGCAATACCAGCGGCACCTTCAACTTTGACCAATTTGGGCCTGGAAGCTACCGCGTGGTAAGAGCAGCCTACGCAGGGCTAAACCCGGCCACCATTGATCCGCTCAACCTGCCGCCCTGTGTGGTGCTCAGTAATATCATTACTGTGAACATTAGCAGTTGTGCACCATCAATGGATGTGGAGCCAAATCCTACCAACCGACTGAGCAATGTAACATTTACAGCCAATGACGAAATACTTCACACCCTCGAAGTGTACGATATGCAGGGCCGCTTAATTCACACCCTTATGAACGAGCGCACATTAGTAGGTCAGCAATACAGATTCACTTTTGATGCAAGCTTCCTGCCCAATGGAGTTTACCTCTACCGACTCAGCACCGAAAGCGACGTAAAAGTTGAGAAATTTGTGATTGCGAAGTAATAAACTACCAACAATTGATTCAAAGCCGCATTCTGATGAATGCGGCTTTTTTATTTGCAATTGGCGTAAGACACTCCGAAGAAGTCTGCTTACAATATCACCTGAAAAAAATTCTTTAATCTACTAAACCCAGCAATAATTCTATCGACCAAACTTGCATTTAAATCTTTAAATTAGTAGATTTAACCCACAAAACCGATCAAACCAATTAGATGAAATTCCGTTTCTCCTTTCTGTTCGCACGTTTGCTGATCAATTCGGAATTGAATGCTGCCGACACAGAACCGAATAATTCCATCGGAAGTTCAAGCACCTTCTCGCTAAATACCCAGCTTATCGGTAGCCTTGCCACACCTGTGGACGATACTGACGATTATTACAATATCAACCCTTCCAATGCGTGGGCAGTATGTGCGGCTGTAAATTACACCTCAGATGTCATTGCTTTGATGCAGAAATTTATAATTGAACATGAAATCAAATACCTTAAAACCCTTAAAGTAAAACCGATAGCGAACCAATGAAGGCCAGGATGAGTGTCTTAATTCCACAATCTTTGGAGTATTTTGCGCCACTTAATTGGCTCGCAATCAATAAGTAACCACATAGTTAACACTAAAAACAGAACCAATGAAATCAATTTCAACCATCTTTATTTTACTGCTCACCTCAGCCTTCACCCAGCTTTGGGCCGATACAGAGCCGAATAACCTGCTTGCCAATGCAAACCCACTGGCGCTAAATGCGACAGTTAATGGCACCCTGGCTACAGCACCTGTTACCGATAATGATGACTGGTATGTGATAACCCTTCCCAATAACGGTAGCGTTACCGCAACTGCAGAATACGCAGTGGGCCTGAGCGGATTTATTTACTTCTACAGACCCAACGGCAGCCTTATCAACTTCAGTGCAGGAGGGTCAGGATCAAAGGTGTTAACAGCAAACTGTATTGGTTCATCAACCATTTATGTGCGGGCAAACAGGAGTTCTGGTCTGGGAGCATATACTTTGGTGGTAACCGTTGCTTCGCCGACAGTGCCGGCAGATGCAGAGCCAAACAATAGTATAGCTGAAATTCAGCAAACCTACAATGCAGGTCAGAACTTCACCGGATTTCTGGGTTTTGAAAACAGCATTGGTGCTGTAGATACCGATGATTGGTTCTTTTTCAATAGTCCCAATGACGGCAACGTGACCTTTAGCGTAACAGCAGACGCCGGCTTGAACATTTGGGTATATCTCTACTATCAGAACGGAGTGAACCAAGGTTTTTCAACAAATGGAAGCGGACTGCGCGAGTTTACCGCCAATTGCCAGCAAGCAGGAGTCATCATAGGCAGGATATCCCGTTCAAGCG
>JBBQZU010000043.1:0-18611 GCA_038207425.1 Flavobacteriales bacterium
TTTAAACCTTCCTTTAAATAAAGACACGAAATATTTAATAGATGAACAACAAATTTCTCTCATGAAAAATGGTGTAATGCTAATAAATGTAGCAAGGGGGGGCATTGTAAATACCCAAGCAGTAATTAAAGGTTTGAAAACCGGCAAAATTGGCTCATTTGGAATGGATGTTTATGAAAATGAAAAAGGGGTCTTTTTTCATGATCTCAGTAAAAGTATGCTCGAAGACGATACATTAGCTTTGCTTACAACATTTAGCAATGTGCTAATTACAGCACATCAGTCCTTTTTAACAAACGAAGCATTAGATGGTATTGTATCCACAACAATGAAGAATATAGATCAGTGGCAGAAAGACGGAAAATCAGTTAACGATATCAATTAAAATGCATAATAACGAAATTACTGGTAACCACTGATTTTTCGACACATTAAGCCTAACCTGCACCCAATTTTCATCAATTTGCCCGCACCAGATAAAATTCGCGGTTCTGCCACCGCAAATTCCACATTGCGTTTGCACGGCTTAAAAGTGATTTAAAAGACATTTTAAGGGTATTTTTAAGTGTATTCAACGGAATATTGAGCTCCAACACTCTGTCAACAGATTTTCGGCTGGTCCATTTCAGGTATTTTTTGAGACCTGCGCTGAGCGTAGCCGAAGCGTTGTACGTTAAGGCTGCCATCAGAACATTTTTGGTGGTCTGGTCTATTCCGTGGCTGTTTACCCTGCGCATATTTGTAAAATTGATCCCTGTGCCGAACACCGGTCAGTTCGCTGGCTCAAAAGGCGGTACAAGGAAACTTCCGATTTATTTGAACATTGGAAATTGGTACAACCATAAGTATATTAACCGCGACAAAGAACATGAAGAGCCCCCGACATGGATCGGGGCAAGCTGTGTGAAGGGAGATTTTCACGCACGGTTCTGTGTGAAGGCAGGGGTGAAATTCCCCGGCCTGACCTGATTATGGGCAAGTTTAAAAAACGACACAGCGGACAGACACGAGAACCACCAAAGTTTAACTTTGATAGTTCTTGACTGACAAATAATTTCTATTATTGTAAACAAAGAAGTAGAGACCAGCAACCACTTTAAAAAACGGGGCGACACTGAAAAGCCAAACGAGTAGGGGAATTTAAAAATTAAATTTTATACAGTATGGACAGAAAAATCTTTTTAACAGCGACTGGACTTTTGGGATTAAGTTCTGTATTGAGTGTTCCGAGATTACTTGGACAACAAACCAAACTGGAAGAAAAATTTAACCCGATAAAAGAAAAAATTGTTTTCAAAGACGAAGGACAAAGATTAAATGTACTTGGGGACAACATGGTAATTAAACTGACAGGGAAAGATACAAATGGACAGTTTACTGCAATCCTTCAAGACAATCCACCAAACACTCAAATTCCAATGCACGTGCACCAAAACGAAGATGAAGTGTTTAGAATAATAGAAGGCGAAGTTGAGTTTACAGTTGGAGACAAGAAAACTCTTTTGAAAAGTGGCGACACAATATTTCTTCCAAGAAATATACCTCATACTTGGAAAGTAGTAGGAACAACGAATGCCAAAGTTTATTTAGACTTTTTTCCAGCAGGACTTGAAAATTTGTTTGAAGAACTAAATAAGTTGCCAGCAGGACCGCCAGACTTTCCAAAAGTTGCTGAAATTTGTGGACGATTTGGGATTAAATTTGCGTAACGAAAAAATGTACTGCCACCAACAAGGTATTTGCCAACGCATTTCGACCGTAGTGTTTTACGAACTGTGTGTTTCGACCTTTGTTCAAAGGACTTTTAGACAGCTATAGTTTAACTGAAACTGTAACGAATTGAACATTTATTTAATTTGCAATTCGACTGACAAGTAAACCAGCCCATAACAGCTGTGGCCGTTGCACAACTTCCCCAAAACCCGCTTTTTCGTCACTTTAAGCCCAGCTTTCACCCAAATTTCATCAATTTGCCCGCACCATATAAAATTCGCGGTTCTGCCACCACAAATTCCACAGTGCGTTTGCACGACTTAGAAGTGATTTAAAAGACCTTTTAAGGGTGTTTTGAAGTGTATTCAACGAAATATTGAGATCCATCACTTTGTCAACGGATTTTCGGCTGGTCCATTTCAGGTATTTTTTGAGATTGTATGTTAAGGCTGCCATGAGAACATGTTTGGTGGCCTGGTCTATTCCGCGGCTGTTTACCCCGCGCATATTTGTAAAATTGTGAGGTGGTCTAGTTCTACTGGACAGATTTCTATTCAAACATGGCTATCTTTGCTTTGAAACTTGCTTGGAAGGTTCGTCATTCTTTTCTCATTGTTCAGAAAATTAAGGGTTATTAATTTACTGTCCAAAAAAACGAGACCAGCTCAGTTTGGAGCGTGTTAGCCAATTACAAAGAATACTCCCTGATCGTCTAATGATTTCATCCATTTGAAGTCGACATAACCCCGATCGGCAACCACCACACTACCCGATGGAAAATCTATTTGATGCGCCGCTTTCACATCGTGCCGCTTTCCGTCTGTTACATCTACAAAGACGGGCATGCATCCGTCGAACTCGAGTACGGTATGGAGTTATGTAGCGCCTTTTTTCTTCCGAAAGTGAGCCCAGTTGAATAGGCTTAAACAGAGATCAATCGTAGTGGAGTCCAGAAGATAGATTTTCCTTTTTGGTAAGAGAATCCGATTTTTTTTCAATGTCGGCTCGAATTTATTGTGGAGATGGTAGTACATCGCTTCAAAAATCTTCCATGAACGGTGCTGGTTATTGTAGGCCAGACTCGATTTATTCATCGCTCGGCTCAATCCTAAATGGCTCAAATCGCCCGTTGCTGCGCGCATCCCATTGCATATTTCGTTTAGGCTGTTCGACTTCGAAAATTGGCAGAACACCATCGTCACAAAGTGTGTCCAAGCGTTGTTGCCTTTGGAGTGTTTATTGGATTGGTGCGCTTCGGCCAAACGGCTGCAAGAATCCTTACCGAATTTTTGGAATATTTGTGCAAATAATGTGATATTCATCGCGGGGTTGGTTTGTTTTGTATTTGAACTTTAAACGTACCGGATTTATCCGGGCCAACCCCTAATTTTTTCACCCTATTTCAAAACGTCTTGGACAGATGTGATATTTTTCATATAAATCAGCCTGCAAATACTTTATCTTTCTTCTGCTGTGGCTACAAGCCCGTAATTGAAAATCCTATAATATTCAATTTTTAAAATTGTATTGCCTTAAAAAATGGTTAGGTTTGAGAATTGGAAATTGACAGCGATTTTCGCGAAAGCGTTAAAACGTTCAATTCTAAGACTTATAAGTTTCTTTTATTGAAATAATACTTCCCTAAATTTGCTCAATCTAATTCATATATTCAACCGATATGAAAATTAAAAGTACATACCTATTTGCTACAATGCTTCTCCTAGCATCCATAGCACACGCACAATTCCTAACCTGGGAAACCTTAAATACAGGAACCACCAAAACGATTAACGATATTTATTTTGTGGATGCGGATACCGCATACATGGTTGGCAATGAATACCTCTTTAAAAAAACAGTGGATGGGGGAAATACCTGGCAGAACTTACAAGTGCCAACCATCGGCGAGGCCGAAGGGGGAATTGGCGATATTGTAGC
The DNA here is from genome assembly GCA_038207425.1 of Flavobacteriales bacterium. Lineage (GTDB taxonomy): Bacteria > Bacteroidota > Bacteroidia > Flavobacteriales_D > Cryomorphaceae > JBBQZU01. Next base: position 3,652 of record JBBQZU010000043.1, read on the forward strand.
GGTAAGCAAGCAAATAGGCAGCCCCGCCGGTGGGCTTGGAACGGGGATAGTTCTAGTGTGGAAACAACCCCTGTTTACGGTGATCACATCTGATGATGGTGAAACCTATACTGAAAATTTTGGTTCAGATTCACCTGTTTGCGAAGCCAGTGGTTTAAACATTACACCCTTAAATGATGGCAATGGTTATGTTCGAATGACCGTATTTGGTAAAAGTTGTATGGATGGTGGCGCATTTACTTATTTTTTAGATGGCCCCTTTGGTTTTTCCGATAGTGAAGAAGACTATTTTGGTGATGGCGGTGGATATACCAGCATGGATGTAAACCCCACTACGAACAGTTTTGTTATGGGCCATGAAGACGGCAACCTTTTAAGTCATAACAATTTATTCAACGAGCCCGATACCATTGTCTTGGATACAACAGGAGTAGGATTTGTGGCTTATGCCGGTAATAACGTGTGGTATGCTGCCACTTCCGACCTTTATTATAGCATGTATAAATCACTGGATGATGGGCTTACCTTTATTGTCGATCCTACTTGGGAATCAACATTTCTCTATCCGCACTTCAGGGCGATGGAGTTTTTGGAGAACGGCATTGGCCTTGCCGGGGCACAAAGCAATGAGATTTATGGAGCCATTTTCGTTCAGAATGGAAGTGAATGGAGCTATTACAACGCTGATAAACCAATAAATACCGTTGCAATACTGGCAGATGGAACCGCATTTGCAGCAGGCGAAAATGGTCTATTGATGCGGACTAATGAACCAATTACCGTTGGTGTTAAAGAAATTGAATTAAATAATTCAATAGGTATTTATCCCAATCCCGCCAATACAGTCGTGCATCTATCTAATAAAGAGAATTCCATTATAACGGAAATAACGCTTATGGACAATTCAGGAAGGATTTTAAAATCGTATCCCGCTGAAAGTAACACACTTGATCTTTCATCTTTTCCCGCATCCTTGTATTTTGTGAAAATAGCCACAAGTAATGGGGCAGTGGTAAAAAAGGTTGTGGTGTTTTAAACAACTCAATGAAGAAAGACATAAGGTTTGCAAATTGTGGATATCTGATCTTTGTTAATGGCTTCTCGTAAGATAGAAATATAGAGCAATTACTTTTACCTGTCTATCACAATCTTCTCCTAATCACCCCTTCACTTATCTCAAAAGTCAAAAAATAGATACCAGGGGCAAGTTTGAATCAATCTCTGTTTTGACCGTCGAGAGTGTCTCAACAATTTGCCCTTTTACCATACCAATTTGCACTCCCCGCAAAAAGCAAAATGTTGTAGAGAAGGTTTTTATCCTTTGAAAGTTCGGATTTACATGGCACTTTTATGTTTTTGATCTTTTTTCTTTTTTATCGATATCACCATGTAGTCAACAATATCCTCCTTCATTCTTCTATAATTCCACGACATAAACACAAAATCTTATACCAGACCCATTAATCTTTACCGCCCCAAATTTTCTAGCCTTTAGAATTGTGGGATAACAACAACATTGACTTCTTCAAGCAAACATTGGTAAACGACAGATTGACAGACGAACTTATTTATCAATCAGTAAAAAAACGGATAGCATTGAACCAAGCCATTGACCAAACATTAAAAGGCAAAGAAATGAGAATGCCTGATGGCATATACTTTACAGAAAAGGACGGAGCGAGAAGAACAGAGATAAGAATAAAATGGTGGGAAAATCCTTCTGAAATGACTTACAAATCAATTAGCGTTGAACCAATTGAAAATTTACCGGAACAACCAATCAAAGTTTCAGAATCAAAATCAAATGAGTATTATCAAAGTAAAGCCAAAAAAGTTTTCTTTGGTCATTATTGGTTAAAAGGAGAACCATCATTATACAAGCAAAATATTTGTTGCTTAGATTACAGTATTGCAAAAGACGGAAAACTTGTAGCATACCGCCTTAATGGAGAAAACAAATTGGACAAAAGCAACTTAACATATGTTTGAAAGAATTACATCACATAACAACCAAGCTTTAGTTCGGCCTGATGTGCCTAGAATGAAACCGCTGTTGCACGGAACCGGGTGTAATCAAGGCGAGACTTTTTATCCTTGGCTACAGCGGCACTTTGTTGGTCGCTCAAAAGTGAGAATTCCCATTAGAACCCAATTAGGCTTTAAGACAATGATTCCGTTTCGTCCATTTTTCAAAGTCAACCATAAGCACTTTCTGATTTGTCGGTATCATATACAGGATAATAAGGTCATGAGCTATTTAGTCCCTTCAAAAAAATTTACCTTCATGCCCTGAAAACTCCTGATTCCGAAATTTTTTATTCTGGTTTCAAATTATCCAACTCTCAACATTATCCTGACAAAGATGAACAGACTTCTTATTTTTCTCGCTGTGCTGGTTTTCGCCATTGGCTGTGGCAACCCAAGTGATGGCACCCATGAACAAAGCCAAGACCATGCTGACCACGACCACGATAGTGAGCACGGCTCTCATAATAGCACTCTTAGCCTCAATAGCGGAGCAAAATGGCAGGTAAATTCTGAAATGATGGTTTTCGTAGCCGAATCAGAAAAACTGGCGTTCAGTTTTGAGCCGGGATCTGAAAGCGACTACGCATCACTCGCTAAGAGCCTTGATGAAAATAAGAATCAACTCATCGTAAACTGCACAATGAAAGGTGCATCACATGACGCCCTGCACCTTTGGCTGGAGCCATATATGGATGGGCTGCTCCTTCTGGCAAATGCCCAAACCGAAAGCGAAAAGGCCGCGGCACTCGACGGCGTAAAAAAATCATTTGAGTCCTTCCACCTTTATTTCGAGTAAAATGAAAAAAATTCTGGTAGCAATCGGCGGCGGCGACTGCCCTGGTTTGAATGCAGTAATCCGCGGTATAGTAAAGAGAGCAACTCAGGAAAAAGGCTGGGAAGTTTGGGGCAGTTTGGAAGCCTTTATTGGGCTTATGGAAGAACCAACGAGACTCGTACTACTTGACGAAGCTGTAGTAGCGGGCATACATGTGCGTGGCGGCACTATTATCAAAACCACCAACAAAGGCAATCCGATGAAATATCCTGAGGTGCAACCTGATGGAAGCATTAAAGAAATAAACAGAATACCCTGGCTTGTGGATCGCGCGAAGTCTTTGGGCTTTGACGCTATTATAAACATCGGCGGCGATGGTTCTCAAGCTATCTCGCAGGCCCTGCATGAAGCAGGCATGCCGGTGGTTGGTGTTCCGAAAACCATAGACAATGACCTTTCATCTACCGATTTCACCTTTGGTTTTCAAACAGCCGTGCAAACAGCCACCGACTCGCTCGATAGGCTCGTAACTACAGCGAGTAGCCACTATAGGGTGATGATTATGGAAGTAATGGGCCGCGATGCGGGCTGGATAGCACTTTACACGGCAATAGCCGGAGGGGCGGAAATATGCCTTATACCTGAAATACCCTATGATCTGAATATTATCATAGAACGTATCAATGAGCGCTACGACAAAGGCCGCGGTTTTGCAAATATTGTAATAGCCGAGGGGGCACATGCCAAGGACGGAACCATAACAGCAACGCAGGGTGAAGCCGGCAGAAATGCTATAAGACTCGGTGGTATTGCATACACCCTCAGTAAGCAACTAAAAGACGCAGGGTTAAAAGCCGAAATAAGAGAAACGGTGCTTGGACATGTGCAGCGCGGTGGAACCCCGGTTGCCTATGACAGGCTCATTGCTTCCGTATTTGGTGTGAAGGCTTTTGAGCTTATACTACAAGAGAAATTCGGAGAGCTTGTAGTATTGCGCAACAATGATTTCTGCTCAGTGGCCATCAAGGAGGCAATCAGCGATTATAACTTTGTAAAACCTGCGGGTACACTTGTGAGAGCAGCCCGTGGACTGGGTATTTCTTTCGGAGATTGACAGGGCTATTTAACCGATTGTATTGCCTTTCTGATTACTTCAGCAGATTTTTGCAGGGCTGTAATTTCGGTTTCGTCCAGTTCCGGTACAAGTACTTGTTGTACTCCATTGCTTGAAATTACTGAAGGTAGTGAAAGCGCAACATCGCTAAAGCCATACGGCCCATTTACTGCGGTACATACTGATACAATACGCCTGTCGCCCCGAAGCAGCCATTTGAGAAGCGTTGCAGAAACAAGACCTATAGCATGGTTGGTGGCACCTTTGCGTTTTATTATTTCCTGGGACGCACCATGAACCTGCTCTGTTATTTCAGGTTCCCACTCTGGCTTCCACCCTGGCCAGTTGCGCAGCGGTATTCCGCCTAATGTAGCCCTAGACCATACTACTACTGATGAGTCGCCGTGCTCGCCAATCACCTCAGCCGAAATTGATTTAGCATCAAGCTGCAACTTGCCGGCGATAATCTCGCGCAGCCTGGCAGTGTCAAGAAATGTACCTGTGCCAATAACTTTACCCACAGGTAAACCTGTAAAAATGCGGTAGTACCAGGTCAGCACATCCACGGGATTCGCAACAATAATCAGAATTCCTTTGTATCCTTTTAGTTGTTCTGAAATGCCCCGGGCTATTGCAATATTGTCATTCAACAGTTCCAGCCTCGACTCACCAACGCGCCCTCCCCTCCCGGCAGTAATTACGATGGCATCGCAGCGGTGCATGGCTAATATGGAAGCCGATTGAACAATGGCCGTTGGTAAAAAGGGCATACCTTGTTTCAGGTCCATGGCTTCACCTTCTGCATTGTCGGCTACAAGATCATTGAGCAGCAATTCATTACAAAGGCCCTTTTGAAGTATCGAAATAGCGGTACTCGCCCCTACCCAACCCATGCCGATAATCCCTATAGATACCTTCATAAAATAAGATCGAATTAACGAAGAATATACGAATTGAAATCAGGGCCAACCAATAAAATATTCTCCTTTTCGAGTGCGCTTTGCGGTACCCGAAAAGTTCTACTTTCCTGAAAAAAAGCCAGGCACGCCTCATCCGTGATCTTGAACAGCCAAACCTCAGCACGCGTGCTATTCAGCACCCTGCTTCGCAATTCAAAAACATGACCGTCTGAACAGCCGGAATAAGCCAAACCCAGGCGCAAACTATCACCAACAAGTTTGGGCACAAGAACTTCAGCATCATCTACTATTTGATAAGGCGCGCCAAAACTAATCAGTGGCAAAGCCGGCGCTGGTGCAGGGCCGTTATCGTCATCATCATCGCAGGATAAACCAGCAATTGCAACCAATCCTAAAAGAAATAGAACGCGGAAAGTCTTCATAACAAAGGGTTTTTTTCGGATGGTTAAAGGAAGGTATTTTTCCGGTAAATATCTATTGGTTGCCCGATATATTCTCAATCGAATTTGGTTAAAAGTAACAAATAACATTGCCTAAGGCCCTGCGCTATCGCGGCAAACTATTCTACATTTGTGCGGCTTTAAAAACCAGGTATGCGCATTCTGCGATTATATTTAAAGACCTACAGAGGGCTCTCAGCCCCTGCTTGGATGCTTGCACTTGTGCTGCTTATAAATCGCAGCGGGAGTATGGTTATTCCATTCCTGAGTATTTACCTGAAAACTGAGCTAAATTTTACTTTGCAGGAAACGGGTATCATACTCTCCCTCTTCGGCGTAGGCTCGCTGGTAGGTTCGATGCTTGGTGGCTGGCTCAGCGACAAATACGGCACTTTCTGGGTGCAGTTTTTAGCGCTTGCCTTGGGCGGTATAGGTTTTATCCTTCTGCAAATGGTGCAGAGTTTTGAAGGGCTTGCCTTTGGGTTTTTTATGGTAACGGTATTCACCGATGCGCTTCGTCCAGCCAATGCGGCTGCGGTAGCTCAATATGCCAAGAAGGAAAATATAACAAGGGCTTTTTCGCTCAACAGAATGGCGGTGAACCTGGGTTTCAGCATCGGACCATTGGCCGGTGGCGTGCTTGCAAGCATCAGCTACAAGTGGATTTTCTATGCCGATGGACTTACCTGCATAGCTGCTTCTATTGTATTCTTTCTTTATTTCTACAAACGTAAACCACGCAATGCTCCTGAAGAAAAAGCAGCAACCCAAGCCTTAAAAGCACAATCAAGCTCTCCTTTTCGCGACCCGCCATATCTCGCTTTTGCAGCACTTACTGCCGGTTTTGGAATAGTTTTCTTCCAGCTCTTTAATACACTTCCCCTGTATTACCGTGATGTTTATCAATTATCTGAAAGTACCATTGGCTGGTTGCTAGCCCTCAATGGCTTCATTGTGTTTTTGGTAGAAATGCCATTGGTTTTCGGTTTAGGCACGCGCTACTCACTCCGAAGTTTGGTATGTATCGGGGTATTGTTGACCGGTGCATCGTACATATTTTTTAATGTGGGTATGGGCTTGTGGATACTTGTGATAGCGATGATGATATTGAGTATTTCAGAAATTCTGGTGATGCCCTACCTCACCACGTATACCACCAATCGGGCAGATGCAGGCAACCGCGGCAAGTATTTGGGCATGTACAGCATGTCATACAGCGTAGCATTTATTGTAGCTCCTGCTCTCGGCACATTGCTTATACACTATGGCAGTTTTGATCTGCTTTGGTGGAGCATGGGAGCCCTTTCGGTGATAGTGGCCGTTGGCTTTTTATACAATATGAAGGATGTACACGCCGCTCCCGAAGCTTCGGCCCTGCTTCATGAAGCCGAGACCCGGCTCAAGGAGCCTTAAGCTGCCATTAATATGCCTTGCGGCAAATGAAATTGACCCAAGAGCGCAAAAAACGGAATGCTTCCTATCAGTGTTTTGCTTTCTCAGCGTTATTCAAAGCATGCAAGCAACCGGATTTTATCCATTCTGAAGCTTCTTTGTAACCAATTTCATACAAGGCATCTGTCTTTGAAAAATCAAGCATATCGAACTCAGCACCCAATTGGGGGCTTATAATAGCGTCGCAATGGCTCAATCCTTCAGCGCTGTTATGCTGCACAACTATATGGAATACTTCAGTAGCAATGGTTTTGATATTATCCGATGGCTTGTTAAGTACCACATTGTTCACATCTACCCCGAGTATATTATCGCATTTGCCTACAAGGACTTCTGATGGCACATTGTTCATAACCCCTGCATCTACATATCGGCAATCACCTATCATCACAGGTACAAAAAGTATTGGGATGCTAGCTGAAGCCAAAACGGCCTGATGCACACTCCCGGTATGAAAAACTTCGTAAGTGTGTTTGGTTAAATTCGTGGCCCCTGCATAAAACGGTATCTCCAAACTATCGAAATCATTGGGCACATATTTCTCCAGAATCGTTCGCAGATAAGCCAATTCAAGAAATCCGGAAAAGCTTGCTTTTATTCTGAACATACTCAACCAGTTCTTTTTCTTGAGTAGTTTGAGCATCTCTTCAGGGCGCACACCGGCAGCGTAAAATGACCCTACAATTGCGCCCATGCTGGCACCCGATATACATGCAGGACGCAAACCGGCTTCATCGAACGCCTGCAATACCCCTATATGAATGATACCCCTGGCTCCGCCTCCGCTTAGCGCAAGGCCCCAGCCTTCAGTTTTCGACTTTTTCACAGGCATAAAAATATAAAACCATTGCAGGCCAAAGCGACTATTCACGTATTTTGGCACAAAATTTACTTGTCAACCCCTAAAACGAATAAACCATGAAAGCATTGAAATTTTTATTCATCCCGGCTTTAGCCCTTATGCTTGCATCTTGCGGAAGTAAATCGCCAATGGGTGAAAAAGTAAAAGAACCATTCAGCGGTTCGAACTATGAATCAAATAACCGCTACTTCAGAGCAGTAGGTAAAGGCGTAAGCATCAAAGACAATATAGCCCGTGGCAAAGCCGATATTGATGCAAAGAACATGCTCGCCGGACAGGTCAGTACCACTATGCGAAACGTTACTGATCAATACCTCGGACAAACCGAAAATGCAAATGCCGCAGAAGTGGCCGATAAATTTCAAAGTCTGAGTCGGCAGGTTATAGATACCAATCTTGCCGACTTGCGCAAAATAGGTGAAGAGAAATATCTTAAAGGCACCGACTATACGGTTTACATCGCTTATGAAATTCACAAGAATTCCATGTTTCGCTTTATGAAGAAGCAGGCGAAAACCGATGCAAAGATTGACGCTGTGACCTTAAAATCTATTGAAGATATGCTCGACAAGCAAATAGCTGCTACCGAAGAGTAAGCCTAAAAAAAGTACCGGAGTGTAATTTTTTCAGCGCTTTTTGCCGGTAAGGCTGCCAAAAAAGTTTCGGGTAAGCTCTCTGAATATCGTGCGCCCGATTTGCCTTACCATGGTATTCTTGCTGATTTCTTCTATCACATTCGGCTCCTTTTTTTGAGCGCGACTCACCGTCTTATTTGTATTGACTGTGGTCTCTCTCTTCACCTGTACTTCATGCGAATGTGCCGATGCAATTTTTCTGGAAAGCAATTCGTGGGCGCTTTCAGTGTCGAGGGTGCGGGCATATTTTGCCACCAGCACCGAGCTGCCCGTAAGTTGCGCAATTTCCTGGTCTGACAATATATCCATTCTGGTAAGTGGTGAGCGCAAATAAGTGCGCGCCAATGGCGTTGGTATCCCCTTTTCGCTCAATGCCGTAACAAGTGCTTCACCTATTCCCATAGCGGTGATTACCGATGCCGTATCATAGAAATCTGAAATGGGGTAATTCTCAGCAGTGCGCTTGATGGCCGTGCGGTCTTTGGCAGTAAATGCCCGCAGCGCGTGCTGCACTTTAAGGCCAAGTTGACCCAACACGCTGTCGGGCAAATCGGTGGGTGTTTGGGTGCAGAAAAACACTCCTACGCCTTTTGATCGAATCAGTTTTACGATGGTTTCTATTTTCTCTGTCAAAGCCCTGCTCGCAGTAGAAAAAACAAGGTGGGCTTCATCAATAAAAATGCAGAGCTTGGGCTTGTCGGCATCGCCTTGCTCTGGAAAGCTTTCGTAAATCTCGCTGAGCAAACTGAGCATAAAAGTGCTAAAGAGCTTTGGGCGGCTCTGTATATCGGTAAGTCTTATAATTGAAACCACACCTTTGCCATCAACTGTACGCACGAAATCGTTTACATCAAAAGAAGGCTCGCCAAAAAACAGCTCAGCATCCTGCTGCTCGAGTTCTATAATCTTGCGCATAATGGTGCTGACTGATGCGCCGGAAACGCTTCCAAACTTTCCCTGAATTTCTGCCTTGCCCTCGTTGGTAATGTATTGGAGAATACTCTTGAGGTCTTTCAAATCAAGAAGGGGCAATTGCCTGATATCGCAATAGCGAAACACCAGCGCCAGCACTCCGCCCTGGGTTTCATTCAGGCCGAGAATCTGCGACATAAGCACCGGGCCAAATTCGGTAATGGTAGCACGAAGGCGCACTCCTTTCTCATCGCTTAGCGACATAAGTTCTACGGGCATTCCCTCAGGCGAGTAGCTTTCGCCAATGAGCGCGCTGCGCTTATCGGTATGCACATTTGACACACCGGGCATGGCAATACCCGAGAGATCGCCCTTTATATCCATCATCACCGATGGAATTCCTTTTAGCGAAAGCTGCTCTGCTATTACCTGAAGGGTTTTGGTTTTACCTGTGCCCGTAGCCCCGGCAATAAGGCCGTGGCGGTTCAGGGTTTTCAGCGGCACTTTTATACAGGCATCCTGAAGTGGCTCTTCGCCGAGCATCCCTGCTCCCAAGGTTATGTAGTCACCTTTGATGGTATAACCTGCTGCTATATGTTGTTGAAATGCCTGTTGATCCTTCATGCAATTGAGTTAATGCGGCCTATTGTACCAGGATCAAAATTATGAAACTTTGCATACCAGCAGGTTTGTAAATTGCTTCTTTCTACGAAATGCGCGGCTTGCAACATCGCTGGCCAATATGGAGCATAAAGCCTTAGTGCTTGTGCATCAATGCCGCTTTGTCCATGGCAATTTCGGCTGCCTGCCTTTCGGCAAAAAGTTGAAGTAGAAGAGCTGTATATTTCACCACGGCCTATCGCGGCGAAATTAAGAAACCGTAAATTTTAGAAACTACTCAGCTTCAAATCCATTGTTTTTGTGCGTACCATCGCAATAGGGTTTACGCGATGACGCTCCACACCTGCAAAGTACCACACGTCCTGTAGCGCTTTTCTCTTCTCTTTCTCCCACTTTCACCATCACTTCACCGGTGATGATAACGGGACCATTTTTCACAACATTCACGGTTATTGTGGGCGCTTCGGATGCTTTTACCACATCTTTGCGCATATAGCTCAGAGCGCCTGAGGGGCATTTGTCTATTTGCGCCATGAGCTCGGCTTCTGTTGCGTTTTCCTGCTGTATCCAGGGTTTGTCTTTTGGCTTATACACCTGCGGCAATTCACGCACACATACCCCGCTGTGTATGCAAACATTTGGTTTCCATACTACAGTGATATTTTCTTTTTCGAAATGCTTTGTTTCCATATTCGTACTATTTGTGCAGCCAAAATAGGGTTTATTTGATTTGATCAGAGATGAATTTGATTTCGCTCCGATATATTTAAGAGCTTATGATTGCTGAGCGATCCTGTTGGGCGGAGCCGTGCGTGGCATTCAACCCGCACTCCGCCCGGCGACCCGGGTTTTTGCCCACAAAATTGCTTGAAAGGATGATGGAAAGATTGCTGTGCGTATTGTTTCTGGCGTGGGCCAATTGATGAAAATTGGGTGAAAGTGGGTCGTAAAGCGAAGAGAAATCGGGTTTTGGGGAAGTTGTGCAACGGTTGCTACTGAAATATGCCGTTTTTAATTATTTCCAAGTCCGTGAAATATTTATTATGGTCAAAGTTACTAATTGATTTTCTTGCATTTTCTAAAAACCGCGAATAGACTGTGTCGGTCATAAAGTTCAATGGAGTTAATTTCTCTTTGAAGTCATTTTTCGTTGTGCAAAAATACCCATTAACCCCGCCAACAACAACACTGCTGTTTTCTGGAAGATCTGTACTTAAAAAAGGAATTCCATTGTTCATATATTGTTTAGCTTTAATTCCTGATTTAGATAATTGCATTTCGGAGTTTGTTAATGTTGAGAATATGCCAATCGGCCGGATTGGCAGAATTGCCAATAACTTTAACCAGAATTTGATCATCTTTCACAGGTGGTTTGTCTACTTCTTCCAATTGAAGTATTTCTGGTCCACTATATATTTTTTTAATAAAAGCTTTCATAGTGCTGGTTTGATTTAATTTCCCGGTTTGATTTGTTTTACCGCTACCATCAGACAGTCTGAAGATTCAAAATCCCTTCATGAGTAAAAGGCGAATTTGTTTTGGTATAGATAGATGTCCATATACTTTATCCAAATGAACAAGCTTACCGACAGTTCTCTATTTTCAGCCTAGTTCAAGTGGCCATTTTCACTGCTACGCCAAGGGGCTCAAGATTATCTTCCAAATAATGGGTAAATGTTGATGCGGAGATCAAATGTGTGATTGCCTCCAATCCAGAAGGGCTCATGAATTCCTTCAAGAATATTTTGCCCTTGAGCTGATTTGTCTGCAGCGCACCAATGGCAACTGTTGCCATAGCGATGCCCACAAATGGGTTAAACCGCTGTGCCAATACCCATGGTAAGGTGCATGGGTATTGGTCACCGTTTTCGGAGTCAATCGTCGTGATTGATATTAAAATAGGCGATAAGAAACCGTACGTAAATCATTCGGTATATTTGCCGGAAAATTTAAAACAGAACAATGGCTTCGGGGTTTTTTGCAATACTAGATGACATCGCCGCTCTGATGGACGATGTGGCCGTGATGAGCAAGGTGGCAGCAAAGAAAACTGCGGGTATACTCGGCGATGATCTTGCCGTAAATGCCGAAAAGGCATCGGGATTTTCCTCGAGCCGCGAAATACCTGTTTTGTGGGCGATTACCAAAGGGTCATTTCTCAACAAACTCATCATCCTTCCCGTAGCCTTTTTGCTCAGTGCCTTTTTACCCTGGTCGGTCACAATAATTCTCTTACTGGGAGCATTCTATTTGGGGTACGAAGGAGCCGAAAAAATTTATCATTTCTTCGTGCCTCATCAAAACTCAAAACACGAAGAGCTTAAAGCAGCTTCGAGTCCGGAAGAAATCCTGGCAGTAGAAAAGGAAAGGATAAAATCTGCTATCATTACGGACTTTATTTTATCTGTAGAAATTGTAATCATTGCGCTTGGTACTGTTGTAGAAGCGCCACTCACGACTCAGATAGCTGTGGTATCTGTTATTGCACTTCTCGCCACTATTGGCGTTTATGGCATTGTGGCACTCATCGTGCGGATGGACGAAATGGGCTATAGGCTTATTGCATCAAGCAAGCACAAGAAAAGCCTGATAGCCCGTTTTGGCATGTTGCTCGTAAAGGCGCTTCCCAAGATTGTTAAGAGCATGAGTGTGATCGGCACCCTTGCCCTAATTCTGGTGGCTGGAGGGATTTTTGTTCACAACATCGCTTTTTTCCATCATTTCCTTCCTGGTGTTCCTTCGTTGGTTGTAGAGTTCGGCGTAGGACTTGTAATTGGTTTTATCTGCTTACTGTCGGTAATGGCTTTTCAGAAATTGAAGAAGGCTTTTGTTTCCTCAAAATAGAGCGCATCAATCACAGCCAAAATGGGGTGTACGTGTGGCAAGTTACCGATATAGAAATAGCAATTTAAGGTGCGTTTTTTTTATTGCGTTTGCATAATGGAGTTTAGCTTCTTTCAAACTTCCTAAAACGTTTTTCCGGACGTTATTCTTGGCTGAATACCGAAGCATGTGCTCATTACTTTGAAAATTGCCTTCAAGGCACCTTTCCCAATATTCAAATAAGTCGAAAAACCAAAGATTGCACATGATGGATATCACACTAAACCCTTCCAAAAAGCCGCTCTACGCATTCTAAACTAGCCAAAATTTTGATCAGACAACTGCACGTGTTTCATTCAACATGCCAGAGCCAATTCTATTATTGAACGCTGCTGTTTCTGAGAAATCATACCATTAAGTAGACTCTAAATAGCCTTAAAAGGACTTTTATATTACTTCTAAGCCATGCAAACGCACTCTGGAATTTGTGGTGGCAAAACCGCGAATTTTATCTGGTGTGGGCAAATTGATGAAAATTGGGTCGATGTTGGGCTTGAAGTGAAGAGAAATCGGGTTTATATGAAGGTTGTGCAACTGATAGTGCTGTTAGCTGCTTGTTTGCTCTCGCCATGAAGACGTGTCCTTGATATCAGCACGAAAATTTGTTCAATGTGATTTACATTCATTGGTTTGTCGGTAAGATTTCATTCCCTGTTGAAAGAAATTTTTTCTTTTCGTTTTCAAATTCTTCCTTTGTCAAAACGCCTTTTTCAAGAAGAGAATTTAATTTTTCAAGTTCTTCTACTCGGCTCAGTGGTCTCACCACTTGCGTTTATACTGTCAGCATTTTATAACCATTTGCAACAAATGTTTTAAAGTCAGCAATACCTCTCAAATACGAAAGGTCGTTGTCGTGGTTAATTTTCTCAAAGTTATTGAAACCGTCTTGAATTGCCTTTGTTATATGGTTTAAAGAATTTTCTCCATTCTTTTTTAGAGAGTAAAGTTGTGAAAGTTTAAAATTTGTATTTGGTGCTTTGTCTGAATAAGTCAATGCCAAATTAAATTTTTCAATGGCTTCGTCAATTTTCCCGTCTTTAAACAGTTTGTTTCCTTCACTTATCAACTTTGTCATAGTGGGAGATACTTGCTTTACTGTGACTTTTTTGACAGATGCCAATGCAACTATTAATCCTACTAGAGGAGATAAGAATATTGACAACAAGAAAGCGGACCAAAATCCAATCTTTCTTGAGTTACCAATATAACCTGACACGAAACTGAATATTATCCAACCAAAAAAATACACCATATTGTTTCGCTTTTTTATTTCGTTTACTCAGTAAAGTTTTTCAGCTCATCATTTTTAGGTTGTCGAATTTATATTTATTGTCCGTCAGTTTTAAATTGCTTGTCAAAAAAAATTGATGTCAGCACGAAAGTTTCGAGTTAACACTGTCCCTATAACATGCAGCCCACTTTAGTTCGTCTTAAAGCTCCTGCTCATCCGCCCGAATTTACCTGATTAATTTTGGAAAAAACCAAATGTCCAATATTTTTCAAAAATGGGACTGCGGCGATTGCTGTGCATAGCGGGCACAAATCCATTGGTAAAATCCTAAAATCCCACTTCGAGAAGCTTTGATGTAAAATCAGAAAATGCAAATCAAGTACATCTTCACAAATCCCCCCTTCTATCTCCAAATCATTTTTTCCCAACTCCATCAACACCTGCTCGGGACATTTCCCCTTCTAGGCTGCTGATGGCCCGCACGGTTTTCAATATAGAGTCCGGTGTAACGGAGATAGAGTCAATACCCTCCCGCACCAAAAACTCGGCAAAGTCAGGGAAATCTGACGGGCCCTGTCCGCAGATGCCCACCTTTACGCCCTTAGATTTGGCTGTTTTTATGAGACTGCTTATCATCATCTTCACGGCTTCGTTGCGCTCATCATAGAGGTGCGCCACGAGGCTGGAGTCGCGGTCGAGGCCGAGGGTGAGCTGGGTAAGATCGTTCGACCCAATGGAAAAACCATCGATGTGCTCGGCAAATTCGGCAGCGAGCAAAATGTTGGAAGGCAGCTCGGCCATGAGGTACACCTTCAGCCCGTTTTCGCCGCGTACGAGTCCAAATTCAGCCATCGTTTCCAGCACGCGCTGCATCTCGCCAGGGGTGCGGCAGAAGGGAATCATCACAATCACATTGTCCAGCCCAAACTCTTCGCGCACCTTCTTAATGGCCGCGCATTCCATCCCGAAGGCCTCTTTGTATGCATCGGAGTAGTAGCGGGAAGCGCCGCGCCAGCCTATCATGGGATTCTCTTCCACCGGCTCAAAATATTTGCCGCCGAGCAGATTCATATACTCATTCGACTTA
>JBBQZU010000044.1:0-17938 GCA_038207425.1 Flavobacteriales bacterium
TCAGAACGTCGTGAGACAGTTCGGTCTCTATCTGTAGTGGGCGTTAGAAATTTGAGAGGACCTGCCTCTAGTACGAGAGGACCGGGGCGGACGCACCTCTAGTGTACCTGTTGTGGCGCCAGCTGCATCGCAGGGTAGCTACGTGCGGATGAGATAAACGCTGAAAGCATCTAAGCGTGAAACTCACCTCAAGATGAGATTTCTTTTAAGGGTCGTTAAAGACGATAACGTTGATAGGTTGTAGGTGTAAAGGCAGTAATGTCAAAGCCGAGCAATACTAATTACCCGTAGACTTTGAATATCAGCTAAACCAATACGTCAATTCTTATTGATGTCAAAAAACATCCAAACGCTTTAGGTGACTATAGCGGCGAGGTCCACCTCTTCCCATTCCGAACAGAGAAGTTAAGCTCGCCAGCGCAGATGGTACTGAATTTTCGGGAGAGTATGTCGTCGCCAATTTTAAGAATCCCCAGTCGAAAGAGTGGGGATTTTTTTTTAACTGAATTTTTTCAATGAGCTCAGTGACTTTGATTTATCGTGGCTATCCACAGCCTACCCTTTGAGCGTAAACAATGCCATATGTTGCGATTCGCTCTCATCGGCACCGCTTTCATGGCTTCCGCAAATGAGCAAATTGCTGTTGCCATAAATTGTGTTTAATTTTAGTATTCCACAATTTGTTACCCTTGGCAAAGTTTAACGCTTTGGTTGTGATGCGCATTTATGCCGTTTTTTACCTTTGGGGATTACACTGCAGAGATCAACACGAAATAACTCCTACCGATCATGGTCAGCATATCCTTTCTCACGCTACAAGAAGCCGATGCCGTTGAACTGGCAGCCATCCTTAATATGCAGCGCTTGCTGATGTTCGATACCATTGAGGACCATGTTGATCTGCTTTGGGAGAAGAATGGACCGGAGCGCCGGCACCTCACCCACCTGAGTGGTTTCACAAAAGCGTTGCTCTACACCACCGTGGAAAGCATTGCGCTTAAAGTATTGGGCAATCGTTTGGTGCGCATGTGGGCACAACCCTTCACCAATTTGGATCCCAAAAGTACCCAAGAGCTGATGTCCTGGTTGGCCAAGGTTTAAAGTGGTAAGCTGGAACAGCAGGAGGCATTTTCTTCTTGGTGCCGATTCGCTTTCACCGGCGCTGCCTTCACGACCGCCGCTAAGAGAGAATTGCGCTATCCACAAACTGTTCCTATCCCAGCAAGGCACAACTTTCTTATTGTTCTTTCCAAGGGTGTATTGAACGATGGTGAGAAAAGCACTCACAGCCTTTCGCCCTCGCCTGTCGGCTCTCTTGATTTTGTGCAGCAGATGTTTTAGGGTTTGCAAACTCATCCCGAAGGTGCATTTTGCATATTAAAAAAAAATTGGGGCTGCATCTTCTTTAGAGACAGCCCCCTTAGGGCTTCAAGTCAGTTGATTACTTCTTTACAAAAGGCGTGGTATACCGCTCATCGCCAATTCTCAGACTTACAATGTAAGTGCCGGATGTCAAAGTGCTAAGATCAATTCTTTGTAACGTAGATTTGGCGGTTGCGTGCTCACTGGCAATAAGCTTGCCCTGTACATCAAAAACTTCGATGATAGCAGTGGTGTTTTCAGCAGTTCTTGGATACTCCAGAGTCATGAAATCAATAACAGGATTCGGATATGCGAAAAACTGTGAGTCAGTTGCTGAAGCAGCGCCATTTTCAAGTAGCGATGCAGAAGACGGGTTGCCTGCGTTCTCATTTGGACCTGTCATAATAAGTATCTGGCCTCCTTCAACAAGACCTTCAGTGGCGATGTTACCACCGTTGATGCTGTGACCTTGTACATTGATTGCCAAAACATTTCTACCATTAACTAAGCCTGAAACATCAATAATTCCAGAAGTTTCCCAGTTTCCAATGTCGCTAGGGTTCGGGTCAAACTGGCCTTCCAATAAGTGGGCAGCCCTGTTAACCATAGATACACGCTTCATAGATCCAGAGTAAGGGTTTACTTCCCAAATAGAAGCTTCCTGTCCTGAAATACTTCCAAAGGCAGTTATTGAACGGTCTTCCTGAACGTAGATGAAACCATTGTCGGCCCAATCGAGGTTATCAGGACTTCTCAATCCTTCATCAGGGTGAGAAAATGCTCCAGCCCCGGCATCGTCTCCATCGTAAAGCACTGAAATGTTGGCTGTAATATTATTCAAGTTGCTTAGGTTTACCACTATTTTGTAGAGTGTTCCCCATGAGTCGGCAGGATAGAGTTCTTGTCTTCCTGTAGATGCCATAATTACCTCATTCGGTCTGTCAGGATTGGTGGCAACATCTTCTTGTCGCGAGAAGCTAAATGCACAGGCACCTGCAAAAGCAAGTTCGTATTGTCTTGCCTGAGTAGCAAAACCCAATTCGTCGTAACCTGCATTACCGGCTTCAAAAGGGTTGTAGTGTTCAATTTCTACAAAAGAGCCTGAAGTTCTTGCGCCGGTGCCGTTCCAGTCTTGCGGAGATGCAAAACCATCATTCGAAACCCATACATACAGCTTTCCATAAGCTAGTCCATTGCGGACAAGGAAGCTGCCATCACCAAAATAGTTTTCATCACCTATATAACTGTACAATGGTGCACCTTGAGTATTATCTCCAATAAGAATGGCTACTTTTTCGGAATTTCCCGGATCTGGCATTGTTACGTTTTCCCACGCTGCTCTACCCATTCATGACAATGCGTGCGAGGTGTTTTCTGAAACATTCAAAGCGTAGTTCAGTCCGTTAGATGTTTCTAGACCAGCGAAATAAATATCATCAACGAGGTTGTAGCGTCCGGCCTTGAATAGTCCACCTGAACAGAAACGGTCCATTCCGTTGGTCGGATGTCCTGATTCGTTTACTTGGTTTGCATCCGTTACCAGATTTCCGCTGCGGTCATACACATCATTGTAAGCGACACCAGCGCCAAGCACTTGAAAGTTTGCCGTGCTCAGGTCAAAGTAAGAGATTCTTGAACCAATTAACGTCACACCTGAACCTAATGTGTAGGAATAACCCTGGCTTTGCGTTAACTCGTGGTTTACAAATAACCTCAATTTAGATTCATTGAGCATAATGGCACCCATACCATCAGGAATACCCAGTGGGGTGTATTCACCGACACTTTGGCCAATTGTGAAAATGGATTGGCTTTGCCATCCGTTCAGACCGCCTAATTGGCCATTTTGCGACCAAGAGGGGGTAGTTGCAACCGCCATGACACCAAGTGCCGTGATAGTCCTTTAGAAGAAATTGAATTTCATAATAATTTGGTTTTTTGAATTGAGCCAAAATTACCGGCGGCCTATTACCTGGTCATTATTGTAGAATGATATAAAACGAACCTGTTGGTTCTTGTATAGAGAAGCTATAATTTTAATCAACGCATCACATTCCAGGTGTTTGTGTTTCATTTTTTTCGGATTGAAAGACCTTTTGCTTACGTTAATTTGCTGCAAAACCATCGAATTATTAACCTAAAGTGAATATGGAGATATTTCAAGGAGGCTTTTGTAGAAAAATATTGCAAACCGCTACACCGAAGTAGAATGAGTGAATAGAACGACGGGATTTTTGTTGATGCACGACCGGAGCGATTTGAAACTTATTGTTTTGCTTTTTTTCTGAGTCTTCGATTTCCCAACGCTATAGGCATCTAGTCTTATTTCTTATCGTCAAAAGTGTATCATTCATTTTCGTAATATATACCATGATGGTTGATGGAGAAACTAAAAAAGCCAATTCCCCTGCGTTTCGCGTCAGCAGGTTTTATTTCGTAACGTGCATCTTATTGCTAAACACCCAAATATCCAGAGGCCAGGTGAGCGATGTGTATTTTGACACAGGCCTTTCCGTCCATTACTTTAATGCCTCACATCTACAGCAAATTGACCCCATGAATTTTGGCCCGCTTCTCAGGTTCGGCCTTTCATTTTATAAAACGCCAAATGAGCAATTCAGCTTTTATTCAGAGGCGAGATTGAACTTTAGAAGAATTAGAAGAACTTTTAACGATGATGAGTTCCTCTACCGCATTTACGCATCTGAGTTTCCCCTATATGCAGCTTGGAATGCTTCGGATAAATGGCAGTTGCACATGGGTGTAAACCCTATGCTTTATTCAGTTTCCCTCTTAGGTGATCCTGATAATACTGCTGTGGCTTATACCGGAAGGGGATTCAGAAGCTTCGATGTTTCAACCCTGATTGGATTGAAATATAGATTGAGTGATCAATTTTCATTAGGTTTAAGGAGTGAACTTGGATTGATTCCAATGGTGAAATATTTTCCAATAGGTGATTTTGGTGAGATTGGAAGCGCTCAAACCGATGTTCTATACCGAAGAGTGGAAATTTTTGTAAGATGGCACCTAAAGTAAATATGCGACCGATCCTAAACTACATAGCACTGCTCATGTGCGCTTCAGCATTGCTCACTGCTTGCGAGGAAACGTATGTTGCCGATATGCAGGACCCTCGACTACCTGAATATTCTGAATATGGCCGCAATGAAACTGGAGCCTATATCGATGGCCTTCCGTGGCGAAGCAGCCCCTATTTAGAGTCACCTTGGTCAACAGTTGAGCGTGCCCATATCAGGCATATTGACAGTACAGGTATTACCACTATGCGGCTGCCTGTTGGGTATATCGTTCCAAGTGGAGCAACAGAGTCCCAGAATTATCAGGTATCTTTTAGTATAAACTTTGATCTGCTTCAGTACTATCAGCAAAATCCCACACTGCCTATTGTAATTCATCTCAACGGAATAGATGCCTACGGCGTATTGAGTGATACTCCCTATGAAGAATCATTTTCGTGTATTTCTAATAAGGGTATGCTCTTTATCAGATTTGTAGAATCCGTCGATCTCAACAATATTGTGATATCGGGCACCTTTGGATTTGAAATCGCAGATGAATGTGGCGATTACCGAATTACATCCGGCCGTTTTGATTTTGTTTTCATTAGCCACAGATACTGATAGCTTTCCAGATACTGTTCTTTATGCAAGGACCTTGTTTTTTTAGAAGGCCTTTTATAAATTCGGGTGCATATTTTAATGGTCAATTTATTTTGGATGGAAGATTTAAATCTCATCCGCAATAGGCTTTAAACTTCAATGCCTTTGGAAAGGCAAAATGCTTCCATTATACCTACCCACATTCCTGTTCCTGTACCAAAATACATTGTACATTTGATCTATGTCCGAAAAAGCAAAACCCATATTCGAAAAACACATTTTTTGGGACGTAGATTTCGAAAACCTGGATTACGACAAGTATTTCCGCTACGTGATTGAGCGCGTTTTTGAGCGTGGTGATGTGCAGGACATTCGCAACTGCCGAAGGTATTACGGCGATGATAAAGTGAGAGATATCTTATTGAATGCTAAATTTTTGCCGGAAACGCGAATGTATCTTGCCAGCGCTGTTATTGATAGGCCTGTAACAGAACTACGATGCTACAAACTCAGACAGTCGAACCCGACACTTTTTCTTTATTGAATGAATTGATGGAGATTCCCGAATTGGGGAAATTCTTGCTGGTGGGAAGAACGGCTTTGTCGCTGCTTTTCGGACATCGTAATTCCAAAGACATAGATCTTTTTTCGTCGGCACTATTTGACAATGAAGCCGTATTTTCAGTTCTTCAAGATCGATATGGAGCCCAATTTGCGACAGAAAATAAACCCAAACACTTTGGCATATTTTGCACCTTCCGCAATGTGAAAGTGGATATCGTTCGTTATCCCTATCCTCTCATACGTCCTTCTTTCGAAACAGACGGCATCCGCTTTATTTCCACTGAAGACATCGTGGCCATGAAGGTACAGGCTGTGCTGGGCCGTGCCCGCTAAAAGGATTTTTGGGACATCGCTACCCTGCTCGAACATTACACGGTGGATGATTTTGCGAAGTTTCACAAAGAAAAATTCAGCACCCAAAACCTTCTGATAACTGTTCCGCAGGCCATCAGCTACTTTGCCGATGCCGAAGGTGACGCCGACCCGAAGAGTCTGCAAGACCAGAGCTTGGAGTGGGTGAAAAACGCAATCCGGGGGCATGTGAGGGGGTTTCTGGGATGAGCCTTTAGGTATTTCGGGCCGCTTGCCCAAGCCTGTTATCTTAGGCTGCAACCTTTGCATAATCGAAGCATTGGCAGAAAGAGCCACCATGGCTTACATTATAAAGCAAACTGGCGCAGCAATAAACTGATCTTTATCATGGCAGGCCGCCACAACCAAACATATTATAAGTGACAAGTTGAACGTACTTTTAAAGAAAAAATAAAAAGTGAAATGACAACATTTGACCACTATTTAGACAGCCATTTCATACACAGAAGCAATTGGTTGAGAGCCGCTGTTTTGGGAGCAAACGATGGTATAATCTCTATTTCAAGTCTTGCTATTGGTGTTGCAGCAGCCAGTGCAACGAGAGAACCTATTGTTTTGGCAACGGTAGCGGGACTTGTTGCAGGTGCTTTGTCAATGGCTGCAGGTGAATATGTTTCGGTCAGTTCGCAAACAGACATAGAAAAGGCAGACATTAAACGCGAAATTCAAGAACTTAAAGAAATGCCAGAAGAGGAGTTAAACATGCTGGCGCAAATCTATGAGCGCAGGGGACTAAAAAAGGAAACGGCTCTGCAAGTAGCTATTGAACTGACAGAGAAAGATGCCTTGGGAACACATATTAGAGACGAACTGGGCATAAACGAAATTAGTCAGGCCAACCCAATACAAGCAGCCTTTGCATCAGGAGCTTCATTTACAGTTGGAGGTGTTTTGCCTCTGCTGGCCGTGTTTCTTTCGCCGGTGAAGGGTATGGAATACTGGCTTTATGGTTTGACTATAATTTTTCTGATTATCCTAGGTGCTATTGCTGCCAAAGCGGGTGGTTCAGATGTGCAAAAAGCTATTTTACGAATTACAATATGGGGCACCCTTGCCATGGGGCTATCTGCATTGGCGGGCTATATCTTCGGAGTAAAGTTATAAATATAAATCTCAGCAAATCCACAGCAGTTTAGTGGTATTTTGCGGTAAATCATCGTCCAATTATTTTCCCATTTGCGGGGTGATTTTTATGATTACACGAATAATTTCCAGAGAAAAACCGTCAAGAGAACCGTTTATTTGATTTTACCTTGATGGCACTGGTTTAAATTGCAGCGCGAGGTCAGAATTACACTTTTTTGTAAGGTACTGACAATGTATAGAGCTGGTCTACCTGAACAGTACTCGGTCAAGCTTAATTCGACCTTCTCAGTATCGCTCGTTGGATCAGCCGCCCCGCCAAGCCATCCGAGACCACCACGCGCCAGTCTGCGCCGACACCAACAACCGCCACTGCGCGAGCCTTAGGTACGCCCCGTTCAGTATTCCCGGTTTTAACCGGGGTTTCGACCTGCTGCTTGTGCACACGTGCCGCAGGTACGTTCAGTGTAAATCAGTTGAGCCTGCCATTTTATTTTGCCGTAAGCTCCATTAGCGGATATGCTCAGCTAGCGATTGCCTATCCGGCCAGCAGCTTTCCCTTTCGGGTAAATGGATTTACTTGCCGTGAAATTACCTTAATTTTCAAAGGGAGACCCCTTGTGAATAATGGAGAGTAACAACCCACTCCGAAGAATACTTTGCGAAATGGCTTCAAGCCCATGATGCAAAATGAATGATGCACACATACAATCATCGAATAAGACCAACTCATGTTATTTTCGCTTTTGGGCAATTGTTTATTGGGCTCGCAAATGTGCGCATCGACTAATCAAAAGCAAACATCGAAAGGAAGAATATCCAGACCCCTCCCAGGCGCTCGGAAATTGCCAAAAAGCGTAAAACATCTATTCGGTCGATAGCTTTAGAAAAGCTTCCTGTTCCAGCCGATTGCTTTCCTGCTCGCTTTGGTAGTTGATGGCCATAATGTAGCAAGTTCAGTTTGTCCTTTCAAGAAATTGCAGGAAGGACTTGACCAGGGAAGTAAGAAACTGCCTTGTTACATTTGTTTTTCCCGGAAGGGCAACAGCACCCTTAAAAATACTGAGTAGCTTTGGGGTATGAGCCACAAAGCAAAACCCGTGTTCGAGTCGGCGAAAGATTTTATTCGGGAGCGGGTGCGGGCTTTTTTGAGGTAGTTGTAGAAGTGCTTTTGATTTTCTTCGAATGCACTGGCATCAAGTGAATTTGGTTCACAACCTTGCTTTTCAATCTCCTTTGCCGTGTTTTAAAATTTGCAGTTGCGAGATATCCAAAAGGTCTTTTGGCCTGGCTGCTCGGCGCTTGCTCTCCATCAAGTCGTAAAAGTTGAGAACGCGCTACCTGAGTACCCTGCCTTTTTTGAGTTCCACTGCTTCATTTTCTGCGAAAGCCTGATCAAAAGTTTTGCCTATTTCAAATTGGGTGATCAATTCTAAGTTTAGATATACAGGAGAGAAATTTACGGATATGTTTTGTTCCTTTTTTCCTACCGCCTCAGGGAAGGATCCTAAGGCATACCCCATTTCTGTAAATACGCCGATAAGTTTTTCGAGATTTTCCGGATTCGTGTCAATCCAGAAATCCAGATATGTTGAATGTTTTTGAAATCTGCGAAAATCTTCGCTTTTAGGTCGCTCACACTCCCGTAAGTTCGTCCAAATATCCCAGTCCAAAACTACGCATGGATTCAATCACGGGCATGGCCGCTTTTCCTTTCGCAGTCAGGGCATATTCTACGCGACGTGGCACTTCGCCAAAATTTTCGCCGTGCACCAAGCCACTTTCTGCCAGTGTTTTTAATTCCTGAATCAGCATCTTTTCGCTGATGTCGGGCATGTTTTTACGCAGCTCAGAGAGCCGGAGTGGCTGCTGAAAAAGCTGGAATATGATCAAGAGCTTCCATTTGCCGCCGAGCAAGTCCATTGCGGCAAGCTCAATAACATCGGTAGCCAATGCCCACGGAGGCATTTAATGTTGTCAAATCCGCCACAACAATTATCGGCATGGAATTGCCTGCGTTGTCAGCGCCCGACTGAGGGAAACCTGGTGATGTGGACCAGAAGTCTACGGCAAAGCGCATGCAGAATTTTTCCGAAAGGTGGTACCGCAGGCTTGCGCCCGCGTCCAAGGTAAAGTTTCCGTTCACCTCGAGGCTATACCATTCGACATATCCGGCTGCCCGAAGCCAGCGGACGTGATGATGTCGGCCTCTTGAAATTTTGAAAGCGCTATACCGGGGGCTATGCAGAAATCGAGGTTCAACTTTTCATTTAACAGAGATGAGCCGTAGAGGCCCCATGAAGGCTTTCAATTGGTAGTTGCTGCTCTCCATGGATGATGTGGTACCGAACCCTGAATGCCTGACTGCCATCGCAGCCTCACTGATGCTATGGCTTTGGCTGCACAGCACCCCTGCTATACCGAAATTTTGACTGGGTTTTATCCCGCCATTGATTTCCGTAGCAGTTCCGTGATTTGGCGAGACCAGCATTTCGGTTGAAAGGCGATTTATTACCAAAGCCGCCAAGTGGGACTGCTACGCCAAAAGACAGCCCCACTTAGCCGCGGTTATTTTGTGCATGGCACAGACCCAGCTGGAGGCATAGGATAAAAAGGAGAAAGGGGTGCTTTGGTATTTCTGTTCTCTACTGGTTGAAATTAAACCAAATTGCGGTGCATGCAAACTGCCTGCTTCCGCGCCTATCTTTTTCACGAAAGTGTAGCTACTGCGACCCCGCTTTTGCATCTGCGGCAGCTTTTTCCTCCGCCGCTTTTTCGGCGGCCTCTTGCAATATATCGTTTGAGAAAATATCAAAGATCACAGCGTATTGGTAGGCCATCTCCTTATACCTGTCAAAGCGCCCGGAGCCGCCGCCGTGGCCCGCGCTCAAGTTTGTTTTCAGCAACAACAGGTTGTCATCGGTTTTCAATGTGCGGAGCTTGGCCACCATTTTTGCGGGCTCCCAATACCCTACCCGTGTATCGTTTATGCCGGTCGAAAACAGCATGTGTGGATAATCCTGGGCGACCACATTGTCATAGGGGCTGTAGCTCAACATGTATTCGAAATCCTTTTTCTCATTGGGATTTCCCCATTCTTCATATTCAATGGTGGTCAAGGGCAGCTTGTCGTCGAGCATGGTATTCATCATATCTACAAAAGGGACATCAAGCATTACCAATTTGAAAAGATCAGGCCGCATATTCACCACGGCGCCCATCAACAAGCCGCCGGCACTGCCGCCCTGCGCCACAATATTTCCTTTTTGCGCATAGCCTTCTTCAATTAAAAACTCAGCACAATCTATAAAGTCTGTAAAAGTGTTTTTCTTGCTCATCATTTTGCCTCCATCGTGCCATACTTGCCCCATTTCACCACCACCCCTCACATGCGCTATGGCGTACACAAAACCGCGGTTGATTAAACTGTATACCGACGGCTCAAAACCCGATTCACTCCCGCTGCCATAGGCGCCATATGACGTCAAATACATACGCTTGTATCGTCTCTTTTTGTTCGCATCCCACTTGTTGTAAAGCAATGTAATCGGGATCATGGTGCCGTCTGCAGCTTCGGCCCAAACCCGTTCATTCTTGATCCATTTGCCGGCATAGTGGTTTTTCACTACTTGCCGCTTCACCATCCGCTTCTCGTTGGTACTCATGTTATAATTCCAAACTTCAGCAGGCGATTTCATGGAAGAAACAGTAAACTGCAAAGTGTCTGAATCGAATTTTGGATTGTACGCAGTAGAAACCGAGTGGAGGTCTTCCCGAATTTTCAGGAAATGGGACTTGCCACTTTCCTTGTCAATAATTCTCAACCGGTTTTCCATCTTTTCAGACTCTCCCAGCACGAGAAAGTCATCGAAAATGACAAAGTCGGTCAACAGACTTTCCTTTTCGGGCTTCAGGAAGCTTTTCCAATCTGCTTTTGCATAGGCGTTTTCGTCGCATTTGAACACTTCAAAATTCACACTTTCTTTATTGCTGATAATGTAGAATTCGTTCTTGTAATCGGTCACCCTATACTCATGGGTTCCGTCACGCGGGGCTATTAAATGAAAACCCTGATCAACCTTGTTCAAATTCATAAAATGTACTTCACTGGCAGTGCTGCTTGCGCATCCCAAATAGATGTAATCCTCTGATTTTGATTTTGATATTGAGATCTGAAAACGGCTGTCATCTTCCTGATAAAGTAGCGAATCTCCGTGCTGGGGACTGTTCAATTCGTGCAATTTGAGTTGATAGGTGCGGTTGGTTTTAGGTTCTTGCAAGGTGTAGAGCAGTTGGTGGTCATTGAGCCACACCATTCCCGATACATTGATCAAGGAATCTGCTAAAGCCTTGCCAGTATCCAGGTTTTTAAACTTAACGGTGGCCTTGTCGCTGCCGGTGGTGTTCTCGTAATAAAACATCAATTTGGTATTTGGGCTCACCCCAATTCCACCTGCTGCATAATAGTCATAATCTTTGGCCATTGTATTCACATTCATTAAGGTATCCCAGTTTTCAAGTCCTTCCTTTCTGCGCAAGTAAATGGGATATTCATCTTCTTCCGTCCATTTGGTTTGGTACGAGTAACCGTCTTTTTCACGCGGAATCGATTCATCTTCTTTCTCTATCCTGCTGGTTAACTCTGTGAAGAGCTCCCGCTGGCTCTTTCTGAGCGGAATGAAGTAATTGTCCGTGTATTCATTTTCTGCCACCAGGTATTCCTTGATATCGGGATTGCGCAGCGGGTTTACAGGCTGCTTCATCCAGGCATAATCATCCACCAAAGTGGTTTTATGCTTCCTCGTTTCTGCCGGAATCTTTTTGGCAATGGGTGCTGGCAGGCTATCGTTTCGGGTGTGCTTGTCAGCAAATTGCTTTTCAAGGGCAATTTCAGCCTCCATGTCTTTCCTGATGCTGTCGGGAATGACCGCCACGGCATTTTTATCTGTGTAATCCTTCCAAAAATCCGCGTTGTATTCCAGCGGCAGATCAAACAAGTGGTTGGTGTGCATATTTGCGAAAACCTCGGTCATATCAAACATATCCACCGCTTCAGTCTTCACCTGGTCTACCCAAAATTGGCTCACGGCATGGTAAGGCGTGATGGTATTGGTGATGGTATCATTTAGGATGAACTCGTCTTCGTGGCGCAAAGATTTCAGGTGGTACTTGTCGCCTATTTTTTGGTATTCAATGTTCAATTTATAATCAAAGTGCTTGTAGTTCATGGTGGTGTAGCTACAGAAGTACTTCTTAAATTCCGGAGGTACCGAGGTTTCAAATTTGAGCACAGCATAACTTTCTTTGTCAATGTACATTTTGCCTTGCAAGAGTTTATTGCGCCCCGCTTTGCGGAAAGCCCTGGTGAAACCAATCTTTCCTTTCGCATCCAGTGCTTCCATCTCTTCCAGGGTCAGGACAGTGCGGAAAGACAAAACGTAAACATAACCGATGCCTTCCATCAAGACTTCTCCCAATTCGTAGTCGAATTTCCTGAACTTATCGTCACTGAAAAAGGCAGCCTTGAATTTTAAATAATCTTTGCTAAATATTCCCATCGGCCCTCCTTCAACGCTTGCGTACATGTCCGTCTTGCTAAGGTTTTTGCTCGACCGTGAATCCATCACTTTGGCCTGGTCCTGGGTTGTGGTTTGATAATGAAAATGACTGCGGTGCAAGCTCCTTCCATTGAACATGTTCGCATTATTTAAAGTGGATATCGTCCATTCTGCTTCTGACCGGTAGTCGCTCCATTTGTATTCCTTCTCGCGGTAGGGTGCGTAATGCACTTGAACGGCAGCATCTGCGTAGGATATGAATGCGCCGTTTTCGGCAATCGTTTCTCTATAATAGCCATCTAAGATGACCGGTTCTTGCGCGTAGTTGGACTCAATGTTCTCGATCACCTTTTTCATCAATTGCTTTGCCGAGATACTTTTTTCCGGCTTGATGACCACTTCTTCGATGAGGGTCACATCTTTTTTCAAGCTGATTACCACAGGGCTCATTTCTCTCAACGCACTGATGGAATGTACCTGCTTCACATATCCCAAATAAGAAAATACGAGGCTCTTCTCCATGTGCGCCACCGGGATGTTCAACACAAAATCTCCATCGCCATTGGTCACCGTGCCAAGTGCAACATCCTTCAGGGTAACGTATGAAAAGGAAAGAGGCTTTTGGCTTTCATCGTCCAGCACCTTGCCTTTCAGTCTTATGGGGTTTTGCGCAAAAGCTGAAAAAGACAGAAGCAGGAATATCATCAACAGCAAAAGGAGTCTCATGGCAATGGTTTGGTTCTAGTAAGGGGCCTGTGTGGGCAAATGCCCAAATGTAAGACGCTTAATTTTAAAGAAAATTACACGTGCCGGCATTTAACCATGCAGTGCTGGATCGGGGTGAGGGCCCTATGCTTACCGTGGCAGCGAGGTGATGCCCGCCCTGCGGCAAAGTTTGATTTGCCGGAAGGCGAGTGATTCAAGCAACCCTTGAAAGCATCTGGGCTTGCTTTCGCTTTCCCATATGGGCTCCTTTGTCGCGGGAAAATTGATTTTCTTGCCGCCAAATTGGTGGAAAGTAAAAGGCGGGTTCTCGTTTTGCGCAAATACATCGGAGACCACCACCCGGTAATCCGCATGGGTGCCGATGAGCTTGCGGTCAAAGGCGCGGAGGGGTTGCGAAAGTCAATAAACAGTCTTTTTCAGATATAGAAGCCTACGCTCCAATTTTATATATTCACCGCAATTCTGTAAGATGAAAATCACCGATATCATAAAAATTTCTGGAGAAATAAACCGACGCGATTTTTTGATTTGGGGTATTGCTCTGTTTGCAATCAAGTATAATCTTGACAGATTTCTGGCGATGCTCGCAGGGCGGAAATGGTTTTTTTCAGAATACTGGATGCAATTCGACAATACTTCGGGGCCTTATACCGACGGTGACTTAAAATTTTATGGATTTCTCATTTTTTTAAGTCTGCCGTTTATATGGTTCGGTACGCTGTTGACTTTAAAAAGATTGCGCAATGCAGCTTTGCCAGGTTGGTTGGTCATCTGTTTTTTCCTACCCTTTATAAATCTCCTGTTTTTTACCATACTGGTTACGTTGCCCGCCCGCAGTGTACTGGAAAATAAAGTGGTTAAAAAACATCCATTTTTACCTGCCAGTAAATTTGGAAGCGCTCTGGCATCTGTAATTATTACCAGCGTTGTAGGAGTTGGGTTTATCGTATTGCTTTTGGAGGTGATGGGCGATTATGGATGGAGTATTTTCGTTGGAATTCCGTTTATACTCGGTTTTTGCGCTGTCATAATTTTTGGCCAAAGCCGAACAATTGAAATGAGGGAAGCACTGTCAGTGGCTTTGTCTGCTGTCGTAACGTGTAGTATTTTTTTGTTTTTAATTGCCTTTGAGGGTGTTATATGTTTGGCCATGGCCTTCCCAATAGGCGTCTTGCTATCCGCGATGGGAGCTGTCCTGGGATACTACCTGATCCGTAAAAGAACAGTTCCAACTTTGCAGATTTGTCTCACACCATTATTGGTAATTCTGCTATTGAGCTATACAGAGCACCATAATCCCAAGGTACTTCCCGTATTTAAAGTACTAACCGAAATCGAGATTGAAGCACCAAAGCAAGAAGTCTGGAATCAACTGCTTGCATTCAGCACAATTGAGGAACCTGTCGATTGGCTTTTCAAAACCGGAATCGCCTACCCGACACATTCCGAGATATCAGGTACCGGGATTGGTGCCATCCGCGAATGTCATTTTACCACAGGACCTTTTGTAGAACCCATTACACATTGGGAGGAGCCGGATTACCTTGCTTTTTCAGTGCGCGACCAACCACCCCCAATGATCGAATGGAGTTTTGGTGATGCGATAGAAGCAGCACACCTTGATGGTTACTTCCGAAGTCAAAAGGGAAGTTTCGAACTCACTTCTTTGCCGGATGGAGGCACTCTGCTCAAAGGAACCACATGGTACACCAATGACATATGGCCAGTGGGATATTGGAAATTATGGACAGATTTCATCTTACATAAAATCCATATGCGCGTACTGAACCACATCAAAACACAAGCAGAACTGGAGGCGAATTGATGCCCTCGGGTTGTACAATTTTTACTGAACCGTATGATGGAGAGTTGTTAACTTGCACTTGAAAAATCACTCCATGCGTCGTATTCACATTCAGAAAATTCAACGTGTAGTCGAGAGTCAAAGCCGACCGTATGTTCTCATGTGTAGCGACGTGGAAATATATTAGCGCAAGTTTGGTATAGGCAATTGTGACCACACTGACCTGTTTTACGAGCTGATTTGTAAAAAAGCTGGCGACGCGCTGGAAGTGCCAATTCCAGAAGCATGTTTACTGGATTACAGACCTGAGCAGTTTATAGATGAATTTCCAGCTTTGGCTATTCCGCTTGCCGGATATGGCTCGAAAGAGATACACCCCAATCATATCCTGGCAGCAAAAACGGATTTCATCAAAAACAAACATGACTTTAACCGCATCCCAAATCCGGATGATCTGATCAGAATTGGAATATTTGATCTCCATTTTATGAATATGGACCGAAATGACGCAAACTTCAATCTTATCCAAAATAAAGGACAGTGAGATCCGATGAAGATTTTCACCATTGATCATGTGCAGTGTTTTGGAGGGAATGCTTACAAACAATCGCTGCGTCCGATCCCTGTCGATTCAATTGGAGCCGATATCCTTCGTACAGACTACGGACGCTCTATTTGCAAATATTTGGGAAAGAATGTTCTCAATCGTATTTTAGAAGTGTATTTCAGTAATTTTGTAGCACTGCAAAGGAATTTTGATGAATATTCCGATGAACTTCCAGCGGCATGGGAAATCGATGAGAATACCAAACAACGCATTGTAAACTTTATTTTTGACTATACCAGAAACGAAAGGGTGCACGAAGAAATGAAGAAGTACTTCAGTTTTTTGTAATACGGGATATCATGAAAACGATTACTTCAGAACTATATGTGAAATCTTCGTCTTTAACAGATGAAAAAATCTGTATCGGATTGTTTTTAATCGACGGGGACAATGTGTACTTTGATTATTCTAAGAAAAAGTTGAATGTTTCCGCCAGGTTTAGTCGATTCTATGGACCGCAATTCCATGGTCCATTGGTTAGATGGACTAAAAGATAAAATCACCCGGGATAAGGAAAGCGGTGAATTGGCTTTGTTCCACAACAATTTTGACGAAGCCACCCTGAGCTATCTGAATACGTATTCCAATGGAGTTTTTCATTTCTCCAAAGCAAAGGCGCTTGATGCCAGCGTGGATGCTGACTATTTCCGGCGCCTGTTCAGAAAATTGGTAGACCCTGACCTGAATGAAAATGAAAAGGATAAAGCCCCTGCTTTCAGAAAGAAGGTAAGCTCCATCCTGCGCAGCGCAGCATTCAAAAAAATCGATACTGCGTAATGCATTTCACCCGAAGTGGTATCGGGAATATATGCTGCTCATACGATTGATTTTATCGGCAAAAATGGAAGTTTCCTTGCCGGTTATGCCATCGATTTTCAAGCCACCCCTGCGCATATTGACCGTTCACTTTTCGAATTTGACAGAATTGCCCGAGGTTTGAAAAAGCTTGCCAGTGAAAATGGAATGAGCGAAGAAGGCAGATATTACGCTTACTTTTCTCAACCTGAAGACGCCGAAGGGAAAAAAGTCCTTGACCTGGCCCGGAGAGATAAGAACAAAGCTTTTGAGCTTAAAGAATTTGACCACTTAGAAAATCTTGCCAAACATATAGCACTTGGAGATTTTCAAAAATTCTCTTCCTGGCTGGCAGGCTAAATGAATTGGGATTTACTTCCTGAGTGCGAGCTTCCCTTTCCGGTAAAATAACCTTCCTCCCGCGAAACTGCTTCAGGTTAAAAGGCGAGTCTTCGTTTTCCACAAAAGCGTTGGACACCACCACCCGGTAATCGGCAGCGTATACTCAACCCTCACTGGGCGGTTGTTTTGAACTCCGGGAATCCAATTGGGCATGCTGTATACCAGTCGAATGCACTACGCATCCACGGTTGGCGAAACTGACTTCAACACTTTGGGATCGGCAATCGATCCATTCTTTTCTTCAACAAAATGAATTACCACCTGGCCTGACACCCCCGCCGCTTTGTCTTGCCCGGGGTGGTGATTTGGGGATGTGTTGATTTGAAAATGCCTGCCCGCCGGGGCGGGAGTTGATAAAGGCCGCCGGTGCGCAGCGCGTTTTTTTTTGACACAGGAGAAAAAATGAAGGAATGAAGACAGATGAAGAAAAACCCAATGAGAAGGACCAAACCCGGAACCAAATGCTTTATCACATGCATTTTTAATGGTGCGCTACCGCCGGGGGGAAACCAATGATATGCTGCGCCACCTCCCGTGATGAGAACACCTCAGCAGTGTTAATCTTCGCCAAGATGCTTGACTTCGCTTCAGGTGCCCCTACATTTATGCAAAATTAAAAAAACACCATGCGTTCAAAATACAGCTTATTGTTATGCGTAGCCCTTCTTGTTCTTGCCGCCTGCGGTGATGATGACAATGAAAACAATACGCCAAATAGCCCTACCCGCCTTATGGTGTACATGCACGACCAACCTGCCGCATACCAACAGGTGAACATTGATCTGCTTTCTGTGGAATTCAAAGGGAGCGGTGCGGCCGACATCACCCTCGACGGCGATTACGCCGGAATCTACAACCTGCTCGATCTACAAAACGGCCTCGATACCCTCATCGCCGATACAGTGGTAAATTATGGCAATCTCACGCAGATACGCCTCATACTTGGCCCCAACAACACCGTGATGGTCGACAATGTGTTATACCCTTTGGAAACGCCCAGCGCACAGCAATCGGGTTTAAAGATCAACGTACAGTCGGCGCT
>JBBQZU010000045.1:0-17714 GCA_038207425.1 Flavobacteriales bacterium
CCCAGGCTGTTGAACAATCCGCGCGCAGCTTGTAGGAAACCATTTTGGTTGATTCCCTGACCAAACGCAAGGGCATCCGCTACGCTCAACTGTGCGCAGGTAGCCGTGCCGCTCGTTACCGATGGCATAATCAAAGTAGGAGCAGTCGTGTCGGTGATCGTAATTATTTGATTACATGATTCTGAATTTCCATATTCATCTACTACGTTCCAAGTTCTTGTAATCGTGGTTGGACATGCAGTACCCGATACGACATCACTATAAGAAATGATTACTTCACCAGGACAAATACTGTTAGGCCTGTCAGATGTAGCCACGCCGGTATTAGATGGGTCAGTACTTGCCGCACAATCAACCGTAATATCAGAAGGACATGTAATTACTGGGGGTGTATCAATACAAATAAGGAATGGTGGTGCACAATTGGTATTTCCATTGACGTCGCCTTGGGCTCCATTTACGTTGTTGTTAAGGAATTTTCCATTTAGGAAAAACCAAGTAGAAAGACCTTCATTGCCGTTCTTATCATTTGCAGCGGTTCCAACTTGCAGACCATAGAGATAATTGGCCGGCATATGGGTGGCTATAATATATGTATTCGGAGTAGCTGGAGAACAACCAATCAAAGTGCTCGCTACAGAAGTATTGAAAATATAATAGTCCCAATTTAAAAAGTTGTTGCCAACTATTCCGGCATTACCTTTCCAACTGCGGCCAAGACC
This sequence comes from Flavobacteriales bacterium, assembly GCA_038207425.1. GTDB lineage: Bacteria > Bacteroidota > Bacteroidia > Flavobacteriales_D > Cryomorphaceae > JBBQZU01. The sequence goes on from JBBQZU010000045.1 coordinate 723, forward strand.
AGACCAGGTTGCCCAATTCGCTTGCTGATTGAACCAGTAGCTTACTGTAAGTTTTAAAGAGTTGTTATTTTGGTTTTGAACTTTACCGTAGATTGCTGCTTCACCACCTGTCAATTCAAGAAAGCTCAGTTTCTGGCCAGGTATGTTCACCCAATTATTGCCTGTTCCGGAAGGTAGATTATTAAGCCAAAGCAAATGGCTTCCGGAAGCATACTCATCGATTGGGCATTCTTTTGTTACGTTTCTGCACCCAAGGTTCAAATTAATATCACCGTGCTTCTCTGTTACCTGAGAACCATTTACTGTTCCAGTGGCAAAAAACCAAGCGGCTGCACCGTAGTTTCCATTCTTGCAGTTTGCATAATCCCCCACCTGAAATCCATAGTGATAATCGGAAGGCATGTGCGTAATTACAAGAGATGAACCTGTAAGACTACCTGCACCTATAAGTGTGCTTGGCTTGTTGGTATCAAAAATAAAATACTCCCAATCGAGGTATTGATTGGTAGCTCCCTGCCCTTCATTCTTCCAATCGCGACCTAGGGCCGACCATGTGGACCAATCCATTTGATTAGAAAAGTAGAAGTCCATATCCCACTGTTGGTTAGCGTCGCCTTTATTAACAAGGCGACCAGTGAGACGGGCGGTTCCGTCAGAGAAAAATGCGATTGTGCCCTGCTGACCCGCCGCGAAATCAAACCGCGAATTGGAGATGCCCGGCAAGTTACTTATCACCAATGCATGATTGTTGGCAGCGTTGCCATACGCAGAAAAGGTGCATATCTTAGTGATACCTGGCTGACTTGGTGGTCCTGCCATAATTTCTGAGTTAAACACTTCAGACATTGCTGCATTAACTGCAGTCGGGGAAAACACCTGAAAAACCAGAATGGTCATAAGTGTGGTAAGGGCGGTGCTTCTACAACAGACAAGTTGTGACACCAGAGAGCGTAAAGTAGTACTCATTTTGTTTTTATTTGATTGGTTGTTAAATAGGTCACACACAAAGGTTTGGCGCAAAAAGCTCTGTCAAAAGAACAGAAGGATTTATGCGACAAACCGTTGATTTTACCCTACTAATAGTGACAAAGGTAAGACAAAAAAAAACCGTGAAGCAAGTACTTCACGGTTTTTTTTTAAATTTTCATGTTTAAACTCAGAAACTTAACCTAAAATTAAACTTTCTGAAATACTAGTGGGCCCAGAAGGACTTGAACCTTCGACCTTCAGATTATGAGTCTGTTGCTCTAACCGACTGAGCTATGGGCCCTGAAAGGGCTGCAAAAGTAAATTTTCATTTGCAAGCGCGCAAGCAGATTACGTGCTATTTCAACAAGTTAGCAAAAATCAATTTTAAATATCTCTTTATGTGAGCATTATGGAATTCACAATTAACATTTAGAATCCTTATTATAGTGACGACACAACATGCATGTATATATGTATAGCTTTATCACATGGATCGAAAAAGCACAGAACTGCATGAGCAGTGGATTAAGGCACTGTCTAAAAGACTGAATACCACCGTGTCTCTAAACATGGTTGGTGTTATTGGCGGAGGTAGTATTAATGATGCACACAGAATACAGACTACAGATGGTATCTTTTTTGCCAAAACAAATGTGGCTGATGCTTATCCCGGTATGTTTGAAGCCGAAGCCCGCGGTCTAGAATTTCTTCAGAAATATAGCACATTTGAGATTCCTGTATCTATTGCGACAGGTCAGGAAGGCAATACCCAATGGATTCTAATGCCACATATAGCAACTACTGCCAAAAAGCTAACCTATTGGGAAGACTTTGGTCGAAAGGTGGCTGAGATGCATCAACAAACTCAATCTACATTCGGGCTGGAATATGACAACTATCTCGGAAGTCTTCCACAACTTAACTCCCCAAACGAAAGCTGGGCAGAATTCTTTGTTCATCAAAGACTCATGCCACAACTTAGAATGGCAGAGGATAGAGCTTTGGCAAATCAAGAGATGATCAGATATTTCGAAAAACTACATAAAAAGGCAGCTTCTCTTTTTCCTGCTGAGCCCCCGGCTGCATTGCATGGTGACTTATGGACCGGCAATTTTATGACCAATGAAAAAGGTGACGCCACAATATTTGACCCTGCAGTATATTTTGGCCATAGAGAGATGGATATTGCAATGAGCAAACTCTTTGGCGGGTTTGACAAACGATTTTACGACGCCTACAACGAAATGTATCCATTAGAGAAAGGATGGGAAAACCGAATAGCCGTAGCAAATGTGTATCCTCTAATGGCACATGTTAATATTTTTGGCGGAAGCTATGCGTCACAGGTAATGGGCATTTTGCGAAAGCATGCCTAAACTCCAAATGAAGACATATCTATTACGGACTCATCGTTAATAACAAAGACTCTGTCGGCTTTAACTGGCTTTACACATGCAAGGCCTGTAAATGCTCCGAAAGCAGGCAGAATGGCCGAATGTTGTCGGAAGATAAAACAAGGGAGTTTTATATAACTCCTTCCTAAACCACGAAGCCTAACAGCCGGATGGATATGACCATATATATTATATAGTTGGGAATCGCATCTGTCATGACTTAGTAATAGAGGGCCAAATTCAATCGTATCGTGCACGCTAAGGCGCGCATCAATAAATACCTGATTAGCCAAAATATCGTGATTGCCCTTCACCAATATCATCTCACACTGCCTATAATCTTTCAGAAACAACTCAAACCTTTGCCAAGACTTATTGACCTCGCTGTGAAACAGATCACCCATAAAAATAAGTTGCTCAGGTTTTGAAAAGTCCAGGATACTTGCAAGTCGGTTCAGGCTTTCATCTTCAGCTTGATGCGGGACGGCAATACCATTCTTTCTAAAGTGATTTGCCTTTCCAAGATGCAGGTCAGCTACAAGCAAGGTTTTGTACTCTTTGATGTACGCTGCCTTTTCTGCAAAAAGCATAAATTCTAAACCCACAATACTTGTGATCAGCGGATTATGCAACGGCTTCATTAATAGTCAAGTTCCATTTTTTTTATTTTGTCATCAAGCTTCTCAGTGCTAAATTTTTCGCGTAAGCGGTCGTACATTATAGGAAAACAAAATGGAGTAGGCTTGATCGGGTATGTAAGTTTTATCTTTAGTTTCGAGATTCTATTCAATGCCACCCTGAGCCTCACTTCTTCTAACTGAAATTCCATCACCTCCTGATAGGCCTGTTTGTACAAAAGATTGTCACTTTCAAAATCGCGAAACACGTCAAAAAAGAGTTGGGAAGAAGCTTGCAAATGCTTATCCTTTTGATATTTCCCGGGAAACCCTTTGAATACCAAGCCTGCTATACCTGCAATATCTCTAAAGCGTCTTCGGGCCATTTCATTATGATTTATACTCGCCTGCAAGTCGGCGAGGAGATGATCGGTGCTAAATATATTCGACTCCAATGCATCTTCTACAGGTATAGGCTGGTCTGATAGCAGCTCAAAGCCATAGTCATTAATAGCTATACTAAATGATATTGGCTTAAAATGAGAAAGTCTGTATGCCATAAGAGCCGCCATTCCTTCATGGACGAAGCGACCTTCGAAAGGATATACATAGATGTGATAACCATCGCGCGTATTGATCTTCTCAATAAGCAACTCATCGAGAGATGGCACAGCCGAAAGTTCCTTTTGAGTTCTCAGCAGTGGCTGTACTGCCAATAATTCTTTACTGATACCGGGGTGTGACGATCTGGAAATAACGTCCCTGAGATTTTCCGAAAGCATGGCTGAAAGTGGCATCCTACCTCCCATCCAGCTCGGGAAGTTGGCATTTCTGCTCTTACTTATTTTCACTTGCACAGTCATCTCTTTTAATCTTATAAGTTCTAGTGGCCTTCCGGCAAACCAAAATGTATCACCGGGAGAGAGCGATGATATAAACCACTCTTCAATAGTGCCAAGAAAGCCGCCGCTTTGAAATTTTACCTGCAGCATTGTATCACTTACTATTGCTCCTATGGAAAGTCTGTGCCTCATAGCTATGCCCCTGCTAGTAATCACAAAGATGCCGTCAGGCATTATTTCAACCTTTTTGTATTCATCGTAAGCCTTAAGTGCACTACCTCCTGAAGTAATAAAACTGATAATCCAGTCCCATTCTTCATTGCTGATACTTGAATAAGAAAAAGTACTTAGTACTTCTTTGAAAATGACCTGGGGATGGAATCCATTTGAAACGGCTAGGGTAATAAGATATTGAACCAGGACATCAAAGCTGCGGATATATGGAGTACGCGACTCTATATCGCGATTTGCTACAGCTTGTTTAAGGGCGGCACATTCAAGAAGTTGCAGAGAATTGGCAGGCAGGAAATATATAGTGCTTTCTGCGCCAGGATAATGGCCGCTTCTTCCTGCTCGTTGCAAAAAACGAGCTACTCCTTTTGGGCTACCAACCTGAATAATAGTTTCTACTGGCCTGAAATCAACTCCCAAATCGAGACTACTTGTACAAACCACACACTTGAGCCTGCCGGCATGCAGAGCGTCTTCGACCCAATCGCGGAGCTCCCTGCTAATTGAACCGTGGTGCATCGCGATCAGGCCTGCCAATTCTGGTTTTAGTTCAAGAAGTTCTTGGTACCACATCTCTGCCTGTGACCTTGTATTGGTAAAGACCAATGTTGATCTGCTTCTTTCAATAATTGGCAAAATTGCAGGAGCCAGTTGAGTGCCGAGATGCCCTGAGCGGGGATATTTTTCAATTTCATCTGGTATGATTGGTATGATTGTGACGTTTTTCTCTATGCCCGCTTTTACCATCACGGCATTTTGGAGATACTCATTATTTCCGAGAAGCACTTCCATTGCTTCACTTAGGTTACCGATTGTAGCTGATATGCCCCAAATCTGCGGAGTGGATATTGTTTTCATCCTGCTCAAAGCAAGTTCTAGCATTACAGCTCTTTTTGAACCCATAAGCTCGTGCCATTCATCGGCTATCACGAAAGATACTTTGCTTAAATAACCCTCATACCCTTTTGAAGCGATAATAAGGTGTAAGCTCTCTGGAGTAGTAATGAGTACTTGCGGGTGGAAGCGTTTTTGCCTTTCGCGCTCTTTGGTCTCAGTATCGCCTGTTCGCACGGCAACTTTCCACTTCAGGCCCACACCGTCAAGAAAAGCTTCGCAGGCATTTGCTATGTCGCGACTCAAGGCTCTTAAGGGCGTAATCCAAATAATTTGCAAACCTTCTGGAGTCTCCTCATCAGCTTCAATTTTATTTAAGCAGGTCATAACCGCGCCTATAAACACCGCATAGGTTTTACCAGTGCCTGTTGGCGCATTAAGCAATCCCGATTTTCCCGAAAGGCAATGTTCCCAGGTTTGTGATTGAAACGCCATTGGAGACCAGTTTTGCGATTCGAACCAGTTTAATACAGCCTGTTGAAATGTATTACTGCTCATCAGGTGATTCTAGTATGCTGGTAGCTTCGGCTTATTATCGAGAATAGATTCTATAGATTCAATTACATCGGTGGTCAACTTGGCTTTGTAATCAAGAACTTTCAGGTTTTCGCTAAGCTGCTCTGTCTTACTAGCGCCCAAAATAACTGTGCTTACATTTGGGTTTCTCATACACCAAGCCAAAGCCATATGAGTAAGAGACATGCCTGCTTCATCAGCCACTCCAACCAGCTTTGCAACTTTGGCAAGTACCTCATCAAGAAGCAGCCGTTCAGAGAGCCAGTTTAGCTCAGACCTGCGCAAGCGAGTGGCGCCATCATTACCAATATTGTATTTTCCCGTAAGGACACCTGATGCCAGCGGACTCCATATTGTAGTGCCAAGGCCTACGGTTTTAAACAACTGTAAAAATTCATTTTCCATTTTTTCGCGAACCAACATATTGTATTGCGGTTGTTCCATCACCGGACCAATGAGGTTATAACGTTCAGAAACCATATGTGCTTCCATAATTTCTTGTGCACTCCACTCACTGGTGCCCCAATACAAAATTTTACCTTGTAAAATAAGGTTGTGCATGCTCCATACCGTTTCTACAATGGGCGTTTCCTTATCGGGCCTATGGCAAAAATATAAATCGATATAGTCGACTTTGAGTCGCTTCAGGCCTTCATGACAGGCCTCGGTAATATGCTTTCGGTGCAATCCTACTTGCGTTGGTAGCTTGCCTCCTGCTCCAAAGAACACCTTACTTGAAACAGTGTAGGTATCTCTAGCCCAACCAAACTTTTGAAGCAGCCTGCCCATAACCCTTTCTGAATCACCGTTGGCATAAACCTCGGCATTGTCAAAAAAGTTGATGCCTGCATCGTATGCCAATTTCAATAGTTGTTCTGAAGTATTGTCTTGTGTTTGGTTGCCAAAGGTGATCCACGTTCCAAATGAGAGTTCACTAAGCTTGAGTCCACTTTTGCCTAATCGTCGGTATTCCATAGTTTAAAATTTACAGTTGCTAAAAGTCAGCATTATTTTAAACAACCAGTTGACTTATCCTGTTCGAGACATCAAAATTCCTGAATGGTTATTAGAAGTTCCCAAAGATTGAGATATTTACGCCCGTTCAAAAAATTCAGAAAGAAGGCATCATAGAATGGCAATAAACCTTTTTGGTAAATCACCTGGCAACAGAGAAGAACTTTCCTCTCAGGAATTCGAGCGAGCCTTTGATATGTATTATGGCGCGGTGCGCAATTATCTATATTACAAGTGCGGACAAGCCGAGTTGGCTGAGGATGTGGCACAGGACGCCTTCGTAAAGGTGTGGGAAACCCGAGACAGGATTGAAAAAAATTCGCTAAAAGCTTATTTGTACACTATAGCCGGAAACCTGCTTATCAACCAGCTTAAGAGAGAACAATTAAAGTTTCAATTTCTAAATCTTCAGACCGAAAAAAAGGATAAAGCTACCCCTGAATACCTGTTGGAGATGCAAGAGTTTGATCAAAAATTACAAAATGCCTTAAGTAAAATTCCCGATGGAGCCAGGGAAGTGTTTTTGATGAACAGGGTAGATGGATTGAAGTACCACGAAATAGGCGATAGGCTCGGGCTTAGTATGAAGGCAGTAGAAAAACGAATGTCAAAAGCGCTTGCTATCCTGCGCATTGAGATTGAAAACAAGATATAAGATGACAGGCAAAAAGAAATTCTCGAATAAAGATATACTAGCCCTGACTGAAGGTTGGCAAGCCCCATTTGAAAAGAATTCGAAAGAAGAAGCACGCAAAGTTATTTTCAAAAGTATAGCTGATGAAAAAAGCGATGCTCATATTATTCCTCTTCAGCCTTCGGAGCAGGCAGTTCAAATCAAAACCAAGCAGATCAATTGGCAAAGAGCCGCTGCCCTGATTCTCTTGATTATAAGCAGCCCGTTCATCATTTTTTTTATTGGAAAAGAAAATTGCACCAACCTCACCAACGGAAATCTTAGCTATTACCTGCCTGATGGAAGCAATCTTTTGCTTGCGCCTAGTGCGACTATAGAACTTAATAAAGTAACCTGGAAATTACAACGAAATGCTACGCTAACCGGCGATGCTTATTTTGATGTTTCGCCGGGAAGCACATTCAATATTCACTGTGCCGCAGGATCGGTAGCTGTAGTGGGTACTCAATTCACTATACTGTCTTCTTCGGAGTCTATCTTTGTTCATTGTTGTGAAGGCAAGGTGGAGGTGATTTCCAGATATGGAAGTGGTGAAATTAAATCAGGTGAATTTGCCACTGCAAATAGTGAAGGCCTTAAAAAAGGCAACTATTCTCACTACGGTCATGTGCTACCGGTTAAGGATTTTAATTTTGTTGAAGCACCTGTTTTACTAGTGTCAGAGCAATTGGAAAGATTACTCAAAAAGGACATCATCTTAAAATTAGACCCAAACCTAAGTTATACGGGTACCTTTAACACATCAAACCCTGCGCAATGTCTGGAAATTTTCTGCAAAGCTTTTGGCGCTACATACGCAGACAATGGAATGGGCTCAATAGAGATAAGTCGCTGAAAAGTTGTTTTATTCTCATTTCCTTATTTGGGATAGCTAATTTGTGCCATGCTCAGGTTCTCAATGAAACCAATTCTTATAGTCGGTTTGAAGGAAAAAGGCTTTTGCGCGCGATAAAAATTATCAGCAATCAAAGCAATCAACCTTTTTCATACAACCCCGAAGCCATTGAGGAGCTGATTGTGCCAGCAATGCCTCCCGGTGATTTATCACTTGAACAATTCCTTATCGCAACGCTAAAAGAAACCGGTTTCAGCTTTGAAAATATAGGTGGAGTGATTGTGATCATTCCTCTTTCTGAAAATGAAGTAAATCAACAAACATCCAATCGCCGTGATTTTGCAATTTCCGGAATTGTGCGGGATAGGATTTCGGGTGAGCCACTTCCATTTGCCAGTATAGCAATAGTTAATACTTCAATAACAACCATTGCCAACACCGATGGCAAATTTACACTGATCAAAGTTCCATCTGATACTGCAACCATCACGATTCGCTATATTGGTTATCAAGGCATCAGTGTGAGGCTAAATACACAACTAGCCCGAAGCTACTTATATATAGAGATGTTGCCACTAGAAAGGTTATTGCCATCGATTCAAATAATAGGCAATAAAGAGGAGCTTGTAGAACTTCAGTGCGAAGCTGGCCACATCACTTTTAATCCTGCTGAAATTTCAAAACTTCCAATACTTGGCGAGGGCGATCTCTTTACTGCATTACGTTGGCTGCCAGGAATTTCAGATGGACTTCAGGGTGGTTCGGGAGTAAAAATTCGCGGAAGCGCATCCGACCAAAACCTTGTTATTTTTGATGGTATATCGGTTTACCATACTGATCATTTTTTCGGGTTTTTCAGCGCCTTCAATAGCAGTGTGGTTAAAAATGTGCAACTATACAAAGGCGGGTTCGGCGCGGAATACGGAGGGCGTACTTCGGGTGTTTTGAACATTACCGCCATTGAAGGAAACAACAAAGATGCCAGCATACTGGCTGAGTTGAACACCATGAGCATAAGCACCCTCATAGAATTGCCGCTTGTTCAGGATAAAGCCACTTTGGTTTTTGCTTTCAGACGGGGCTTCACTGACATAATAAAAAGCACTACGTTCAAGAATATCTTCAATAATATTTACAATACGCGTTTGCCAGGTAGTGCACAAACAAATGTTGATGTATTCGAGAGTGACAATGTCCCTGACTTTTTTTATTATGATCTGAATACAAAAATCACCTTTAAACCGACTGTCAAAGATGCAATATCAATTAGTTTTTATAACGGGGCCGATGATTTGCAAATGTCATTTATCTCAACGTCAGATGAAATTAGCAGAGAGTCGATGGACAATACGAGGTGGGGAAATACAGGGGGAAGTCTTAAATGGTCGCGTAAGTGGAACAAACGAATGTTTACGTATGCCCTATTTGGTTTATCGTCTTACAGGAGTACACTTGAAGCCGAAGAATCCTTTTATTTTAATCAGGATATACTGCTGAGCAGGCGATTTTTTGATCAGCGCACACACCTTACGGACTATACGTTTCGCTTGGACAATACCTACGAATTCGATGAACTTACTTCAATTGATTTTGGCTATTGGTACACTAATTATCGCATTTTGCTCCAGTCACAAGATCAGGATTTTATATTTCAGGACTCTACTCAGAGCGCAAGTCTTCATGCCATGTATGCTTCTGTTAAGAGAAAATTGGGTCCTGTGAGCCTCACTGCAGGCCTGCGTATTTCGCCATACACCGGCACCAACCAAACATATGTTGCACCCCGGCTCTCCTTTTCTACAAAAATTCTTTCGACCTTGAATCTGAAAGCAGCATATGGAATTTACCACCAAATGATCAGAAGGTTAAATGAGCGTAGTCTGTACTTCAGCATTCCCGAAACATGGAGTCTTGCCGGTATTGGGCCTATTCCTTTACTACAAAGTCACCACTACCTTGCTGGGGCAACCTGGGATAAAAATGGCTGGCAAGTGGATATAGAAGGTTATATAAAAACCGAATCAGGCACTATAGAAATTATTTTTCCCGAACTCGTGCTTTCTTCAGGAAATATAGAAGACTTTGCCGTAAACGGACAGCGCCACATAAAGGGGGTAGACCTTCTCATAAAGCGTAATTTCAACAACCAAAATATACTCTTTTCATATGCCTACACACTAGCTCAGTCAAAGTATGCTGGCATCAACAACGGCGAATATTTCCGCAGCAGCGGATATGCCCTTCATGAGCTTGGCGCAGTGTACAATATAAATAGAAAACGTTGGGACTTTTCTACGGCAATTTCAGTATCAAGTGGCCTGCCCTACACCGAGGTGCTTGGTGTAAGCGCTGGGTCAGTACCAGACAATATATCAGTAAATATTTCAGGTTTGAACAATACCAACACAGAATGGAATCATAGAATTGACCTATCATTAGGTTATACTATTCCACTTAAGAAATCTGTTTTGCAGATGGGCGTTTCAATACACAATTTGTACAATAATCAACCCATAAGAGCTATAGATTACTTTCTAATACCCGATCCTAATGCTGGTCTACCCACCCTCGGCAGAAGGGATGTGCCATCGCTTGGATTTACCCCTTCGGCATTCTTGAGAGTAAGAATTTAAGAAGGCTTGCAATTCAGAACGGAATCCTTTTAGTAAGCCGGGATAAGGCTTCTATAATCTTATTTCATTGAATTAGCGAAAAAATTCCTGGCTGGCATGGGTAGGGTAAATTAATGCACAGGTGTATATGGAGCACATCAACCGCATTACATGTCCATCAATAAAAAGAAGTTGGAAGGAGATATTGAAAAATATTTGAGCGAATCGCTCAATAGTAGCCGAATACCCTATAAGCTTAGTAAAGACGAGGCCTGGAAGAATATACAATTGTCTATTACTGAAGGCAAAGTATTACCCTTCCGGAAATCATTGCCAGCTCTGAGATGGGCTGCAGCAGCAGCAGTTTTATTCGCAATAGCCCTTGGATCCATTTTTGCCGGAAGGCAAACGGTGAAAACCCAGGAAGCCCCATTTGCTATGGTGAGTCTTCCTGATGGATCGGCTGTTGTGCTCAGTGCCGGATCAGAAGTTCAATACAATAAGGTGAGCTGGCTCTGGGACAGGGAAGTCGCCCTTTCAGGAAAAGCGTTCTTTGACGTGGAAAAAGGAAGTGAATTTACTGTAAGTACCCAGGAGGGTGATATTGTAGTGCTGGGAACATCATTTGATGTTTATGTAAGCCGGGGAAAACTTGAGGTAGCCTGCAAAACGGGCAAAGTCGGTATTTCGAAAGCCGGCAAATTGCTCGATATTATTACCCCAGGCGAAAAATTGGTTCTGCACCAAAACAAGACGGTGAAGTCAAATATTGACACGGCTCTGATTGATCTTTGGTTCAAAACAGATTTCACTTTTGAAAATGTATCCCTTCGTCAGGCTATTGAAACCATTGCGAGCCATTTCAATCACGAGGTAATTGTACCTGAATATGTTCAGTTGCAATATACAGGTCAGCTTTCAAAGAAACTCACACTAGAAGAGTCGCTCGATATAATCTGCATGCCATTTGGCTTGACTTACACAATTGATTCAAGCAAGAATTTAATCACCATCACTAAAAATTGACGCTATGCTTAAGGATCTCAACAAAATCAGAATGAGCTTACAAAGCAACAAAATCTATGGGGGTATGACCCCGCTTTGGGATGAGTACTACGTGCAGTCCCAAAACAGGAAGTTTAAAAACAAGTGGGACAAGATCAAGAAGAACTTAGACTGATTCAATTACAAGTCAGAAGATAAAGGTCTGAACCCACGACCGTTGCTTCAACGGCAGCCACCGATAAATGCTTAAAAGTACCGTTGGTTAAAACTTGTAAAAAGTACCGACGCACAGGTAGGGTAACTATGACACTATCTGTATTTATATCAAACGCACGGGGAACAACGGTTCCTATGTATCTTCATAGTAGTATTGGTTAATTTGGTAAAGACCAAAGCCCGGGTGGTTCCGGGCTTTGGCGTTTTTTACAAGCTCATATCAGCAACAATCCTTCCTACGGTTTCGCCAGCAAGAATATCGTCCATGTAGCCAGGTATTTGCTCAAGTGCTACTATAGTACCCATAGATTCAATATTTGTAGGGTGCAATCTTTCAGTTAGTTGATCCCATATCTTAAGCCGTAAGTTATGCGGAGTTTCTGCACTTTCAATGCCAAGAAGATTTACTCCGTTGAGAATTAGAGGATATACAGTGGTATGCAAATCAGGCGAACCAACGAGCCCGCATGCTGCAACATTTCCATTGCGCTGGCAGGCTTTGAGCAATGTAGCAAGTGTATTGCCCCCGACAGTATCAATAGCACCGGCCCATTGAGATTTCAGTAAAGGACGATCTGATGTATCATTTACCTCATTACGATTTATACAGCGCTTTGCGCCAATGCTGTGCAGCCATGTATAGTGTTCTGATTTACCGCTCGAAGCGATAACCCTATATCCCGCTTTTTTAAGAATGGCTACCGCCATAGATCCAACCCCTCCGCTCGCACCTGTAACCACTACTTCGCCCAAATCGGGATGTTGTCCGTTTATTTCCATTTTGTATAGAGCCAGAGCCGCTGTGAATCCGCCTGTTCCAATTATCATTGCATCCTTTAGACTTAAGCCTTTGGGCAAAGGCACTACCCATGCAGCAGGAACGGAGATATACTCGGCAAATCCACCCTTGGTGCCCATTCCCATGTCATAAGATGTTACTATCACTTCATCGCCTGGCCTGAAGGATGCGGATTCGCTATGCTCTACCACCCCTGAAGCATCTACACCGGGAGTATGCGGAAAATTACGCGATATTCCTTTGTGGCCTGATGCCGATAGAGCGTCCTTATAGTTGAGTGCAGCAAAATGAACCCTGATTCGCACTTCATTTTCAGGAAGGAAATCCATCCCAACCTGCTCAATTGATTTCAAAAAATGCTCTTCTTTGCGCACCACCAAAGCTCGGTACTTATAGACTTCACTCATACAGTCAATTTAATGTTGCAATACATTTCAACTCAATTGCGATCGGCGTAGGAAGGCAATTAATCTCTACCGTAGTGCGGCATGGCTGGTTGTCCTTAAAATATTCAGCATATACCGCATTATAGATTTTAAAATCATCTTTCATATTGGTAAGAAATACTGTTACATCTACAAGCTTATCCCAAGATGAGCCCGATGCTTCAAGTATCGTACGCACATTTCTGAATACAGACCTGCACTGCGCTTCAATGTCATAACTGGAAATATTGCCCGAATCATCAAGCTCCACACCGGGAATTTTTTTAGTGCCTTTCTCCCTTGGGCCCACCCCGCTGAGAAAAAGCAAATTGCCTACTTTGCGGGCATGCGGATACAAACCAACCGGCTCAGGGGCTCCACTGGCATGTATGCGATCTGAATCTGAAGTCATAGTATAATTTTAGATGTCGAATCTAACCAAACCTGTTTTAATTTTACCAAGCTTGTGGATATTTTCGAACCCCAGCTACTGTATATTGTTGTAACACCATGCCGCTCATTACATTCACAGATGATGGTCTTTACTGCAAAGCAGCCAACGTATATATAGATCCTTGGCGGCCTGTGGACAATGCCCTTATTACCCATGCACATTCCGATCATTCCAGATGGGGAATGAAAAAATATCTCGCACACCACCACAGCATACCTGTAATGCTACGTCGACTCGGTGACATCAACGCCCGGGGAATAGCCTATGACGAGCATATCAATATCAACGGGGTTGAAATAAGTTTCCATCCTGCAGGTCACATCCCGGGATCGGCACAAATAAGACTCGCATATAAGAGTGAGGTATGGGTTGTTTCAGGCGATTATAAACTAAGCAGCGATGGGCTATCTGAACCTTTTGAACCGGTTCCTTGCACCGATTTCATCACCGAATCCACCTTCGGGCTGCCTGTATTCAACTGGTTAGAGCAAAAAGAAATCATGGCTTCAATAAATCAATGGTGGGCAAAAAATGTAGCAGATGGATTCAATTCGGTGCTCTTTGGCTACTCGCTGGGTAAAGCACAACGCATCCTTGCAAACCTTGAAAACTCTATAGGGCCAATATATGTACACGGGGCTGTAGCCAATATGAATGATGCACTCACTGAGTCGGGATACAATTTCCGTAATGCTATGCGTGTGCAGAACGACATTGATATAAAGTCGATTCGTGGAGCAATGATTGTTGCACCACCTTCGGCACAAGGCTCAGCATGGCTCAATAAATTCAAGCCGCTTCGCACTGCCACAGCATCAGGGTGGATGAGTATGCGGGGAGCACGCCGACGCCGTAATGTTGATACCGGATTTGTGCTTTCAGACCATGCCGACTGGCGCGAACTCAACGAAGCCGTGCAACTCAGCGGCGCTGAGCGCGTTTATGTCACGCATGGCTACAGCAATGTATTTGCCAACTGGCTTTCGCAAAAAGGCATAGATGCGCGCGTTGTTAAAACCGAATACGAAGGCGAACTTGCCGAAATAGAGGAATCACAAAACAAGGAACCGGAAACCGAATGAAGCATTTCGCCCTACTTGTAGCTCAACTCGACAGTACAACTAAAACCACAGTAAAGCTCCGTGCGCTCACAGACTATCTGGCCATTGCCGAAGAGACAGACAAAACTTGGTGTGTAGCGCTGCTTATGGGTCGGCGACCGAAGCGCCCCGTTCGTACCGCACTTATGCGCCAATGGGCCGCGGAAGTAGCTGGTACCCCGCTTTGGCTCTTTGAAGAATCATACTTCGTGGTAGGCGATCTGGCTGAAACCATTGCCTTGGTTTTGCCTCCTGTTTCGCATAGCAGCAATACTACATTATCAACTTACATGTCTACGCTACTTTCCCTTTCGGGAAAAACTGAAGCCCAAGCTGAAATATTTGTAAAGCAATCATGGTCAGAAATGACCCAAATAGAACGGTTTGTATTCAACAAACTCATCACAGGAGGGTTTCGAATTGGTGTGTCGCAAAAGCTTATGGTAAAAGCGCTTGCAACTCACTACGGATTGGAAGAAGCTGACATCGCCCACAAATTAATGGGTCAATGGACGCCGCAAGAAAACTCAATTCATAGCCTGATATCAGAACAAGAAGGCGCAGAAAATCTATCCCGCCCCTACCCTTTCTATTTGGCCTATCCAATCAATGAAAGTGTTGAATCTTTAGGCAATATCAGCGATTGGCAACTGGAATATAAGTGGGATGGCATACGTGGCCAACTCATTTACCGAAAGGACAATATATACATCTGGAGCAGAGGAGAAGAACTGGTTACCGAACGCTTTCCGGAACTTCTTTCACTTGGTTCAACGCTGCCTTGTAACTGTGTAATAGATGGCGAAATAATGGCTTGGAAAGATGGAAAACCTTTGCCTTTTAATTTCCTTCAAACCCGCATCGGTCGCAAAAACCTATCGAAACAAGTACTTAGTACCGCTCCTGTAGTTATGGTAGCCTACGACTTGCTGGAGCACAATGGCCGCGACCTTCGAGAAGAACCACTAAGCGCACGCCGAATTTTACTTGAATCAATTGTAAAGGAAACAAATGCTCTCAACCTACTTCTTTCTGAAAGGCTTCAGGTCGAAAGTTGGGACGATGCCACAACACTACGCGCCCAGAGTCGTAAAATACTGGCAGAAGGCCTTATGATCAAACACTGCAGTAGCCCATATCTTGTTGGGCGCAAGCGCGGGCATTGGTGGAAGTGGAAGGTGGATCCCCTGAGCATAGATGCTGTAATGATTTACGCAATGAAAGGGCACGGCCGGAGAGCCAACCTTTACAGCGATTACACCTTTGCCGTGTGGCAAGGCACCGACTTGGTGCCATTTGCGAAAGCCTACAGTGGCCTGACTGATAAAGAAATGCAGGAAGTAGATCGATTTGTAAAGAAAAATACCATTGAAAAATTTGGTCCTGTGCGCAGTGTTACGCCCGAGCTTGTATTTGAAATAGGCTTTGAAGGAATTGCCCCAAGTACCCGACACAAATCGGGTATTGCGCTGCGCTTCCCACGCATGCTGCGGTGGCGCAAGGACAAAGTAGCAGCCGATGCAAATACACTTGATGATCTCAGATCTATACTGAAAGGTTTTAACGTCTAGAATATCTGGCCGCCTTTAATTCACTTCCGATTTGCCAAAAGTAAGGGCGAGCAACCCGCCGCTGAATGCGGCAAAAGCTGCTATGATAAAATACCAGGTTCCTTCAAGTCGCATAAAGTGAAAAAATATGCCGGCGATAAGCACACATTTACCGACTAGGTAGAAGTACTCATACAAGCGTCGGCTGCGCTTTAAAAACCGCAGCAAAAGAACCACTACCAGAATTACAAGGCCGATGAGCAACGCTTCACCCTGCCAGGGCCAGTGCAACCACGAAGCTATATACCAGTACGCCAGAAACATCGCTGAAATGGTATAAAGCCACACTATATACCCACGGCTGTTCCTGCCTTCGGGCAAATCGAGTATTTCTTCTTTTTGTTCTGTTGCCATGGGATAAAATTACTGAATGTGAGCCCATTAAAAAGCCCGACTTATTAAATACCTAAAAACCATCAAACTATAGAAACTATTTAGACAGCAATTCCATAACCCTGCAATTCTTTTGCGCCTTTTACGAAATCCTTGGCTCGTGTGAGCGACCCCGGGGCTAATCGGTACTAACTAAGATAAAATGAATGTTATAAGAAAATTAAATTTGACTTTGCAGGAATCAATCATCACCAATACAACTATCCTCACATTATGACCCCGCAAACTTATAAGGCAGAAGGCTTTGCTTCGCCAAAACTGTTCAGCCCTTACATGCCTGCCGAAGCCGTTGGGGACTGTTAATTTTCTATTTTGCATCAGCAGTCGCGGTGCTGCACCGCTCTCTATACACTCACCAACAATATTTTTTAC
>JBBQZU010000046.1:0-17406 GCA_038207425.1 Flavobacteriales bacterium
CACCAGTGAAAGCGTATCTAAATGAATACCAGATAGCTGCATAGGTTATGAACAAAATAAAAAGTTATGAGTCTCCCCAAACCCCTCTTTACAAACACTAAAACAACTATGTTTGAATAGAAATCTGTCCAGTAGAACTAGACCACCTCAAAGATTTGTATTTATCTAAGATTGCTACAATCACTGATTACTCAATTTCAGAATCGAAAGTGACTATGAAAATAAGCAGTATATGATTGAATAATGAAAAAACTTCAATGGATGTTCACTTAACGGCTGAATTCAATCGTAGTGGCGAAGTTCTTAAACTGCATTTTCTGAAACTTATAAAGACCAAACTCACTTGGAAGAAGAAAGCAAAAGAGAAAACAAATATAATTATAGTAGATAATCGATGAAACGTTAAGAGATAGCAAAAAATCAAGGTTTGACATAAATTTTGTTTCCCATTTGTAAATCGACTTTAGCCAATTTATTTGTAATTACAAGAAAGTGGGTGAATATTAAGATGAGTTGTAGATTAAGAGCTCGGAATAAAGATGAAGGGTCAATAAGAAAGTATACACTCCATTTCCGAAGGAGACTACACATGTACTGCAGGTTCAAGAGAAAAAAGCGATTCGCTTCTTTTTTTGACAAACCGCGCCGGAATGCCGGCCACTATGCTGAGCTGATCAAAACTTTTGGTAACAAGGCTATGCGCTCCTACGGCGCAGCCATCGGCCAGGGTAACGCCGGGTAGTATGGTAGCTCCGGCACCTACTATCACATGCCGTCCCAATGCTACCGGCGCTACAGTGGGCTTGCGCAATTCATCGGGAGTGGTGGGATTGGTAAGTGAATTGCCTGAATAGTCGTCGCTTGAGCTGTATATGCACACCTTCGACGAAAGTCCGCTGTAGTCGTTCAAAGTAATTCGCTCTTGTCCGAACAGTCCGCAAAAAGCAGCGATATGCACGAAGCTGCCAATATGAATACCCTGCTCGCCGGCGCTGAGCACTGCGAAATCATCGATGCGCACATTGCTGCCTATGCTGATGCGCTCAGGATGGTACAAACTGGCCCTGTTGCTGATGCGCACATTATCGCCTAGCGATTTGAATCCGAGCCGCGACAAATCGCGTTTTGTAAGGTAAGGCATGGGCAGTTTATTGTTCCGCTAATATGGCGAAAATAGCCTTGCGGTAAATGCAATCTCAGTAATTTTTGCCGAAAGGCCTCTAACCCAGGCGCACAGCGCAGCAATTAAAGATAGCTCAGCCACCATTTATCCCTATTCCGGAGCTTATAATCGCTGAACCGCTTGCATGGCGGGTACAACAAGACTACAATTGCGAGCCATACAACGTACGTCCAGCCAAGGCTCAACCCGTAACCTTTAAGCCCTTCTGAAAATGAAACCCACCTATCTAAAACCAACGCTTCCCACCCAAAACCGGTAATATCGGCCAATACCATTGCCGCGAGATGTATTACGTACAGGTGAATGATATAGTAGAAAAATGGCACCCTGCCAAATACGGAGAATGCATCAACCCACCTGCCTTTTAGATTTTCCGAAAGGCCGAGAAACAATAGCGTTCCTCCCAAAGTCATAAGCAGATAGGTCATGGAAGGAGGATATTTAAGCGGATCCATAAATGAAAATGCAGTTTGAATAAAGGTATCGTAGTGCTGCCATGGAATAACGCTGCCGTATCCATTTATATATCGTACAATGAAGAATAAAATGAGTGAAGCAATACCGATGCGGGTGAATAGCCTTTGTCGTTCAACTGCCGATACCGTTTTGCTGTAGAAAGAGCCCAAATAATATCCGAGCGACATTACAGCTACCCACGGTAGCAAAGGATAAGGGGTCGGTAAAACTGTACCACCTGACGTTTCATAAAATATTCGCTCATGGATCAATCCCCACAGAAAACTCCCTTCAAAATGAATATTGTCGAGCAAGTTGTGGCCGAAAATAATAACAAGGCTGATCCACAAAATTGCCTTCATGGGTAGATGAATCAAGGCAGCGAGTACGATCATACTAACCCCAAGGACCCAAATTACTCCAAACAATATCACGCTATAGCCCACGTCGAAAAACCAAGCGAAATTTACTACGGTAACTTCAATGAATACAAGCCAGATACCCCTTGTTAGCAAAAAAGCAGAGAGCTCCTTTTTCGATTTTCGCGAGCCTAAGAGAAAGGCCGAAATACCCGCCAGCAAAGAAAAAGCCGGTGCACAATAATGTGTAACCCAGCGGGTGAAATATGTGAAAAAATCTGTTTGGGTTGGATCGGTGGGATCAAAGATAAATGAGTTGGCATGAAAGAAATCGCGGGTGTGGTCGAGCGCCATAATCACCATTACCAAACCTTTAAGAAGATCGAGTGATTGTATTCTGCTGTTTGTGATCTTCTCCATAAAATAATTGGTAAATTGAATTTGTATCCGACCACCGCATAGAAACCAACCTCGGAGAAATGCTTCATGATGTATACGCGGCTTTAAAATGTATTTAAATAATTGATTTTTCATGACGAAATGAAATTGAAACTTTTTAGGAAGATAAAAAGCTTATCCTAAAAGCCATCAAGTGGCACCATCATGAATACTGCGATTTCAAATATCAAGAAACATAATTTTAACTCGCTCAAGGGCAACTCTTCCATGTCTTCACTCGCAGGTTCTCCATCATGCTCAGCCCAAGGAATAAGCCGCACATAAACATCGGCAATTTCAATTCCAGAAATGCTGTTATCGCTGAAGCAACAGCAGCCTGTGTAGAAGTACGTCGGCTTGTATTTTGGTAAATCTTCCACACCGAGTGTACACTGACTCGGATGCCTTTTGATCCGGTTTTCAAGGTCTGTAATTCTCTCTCCAGCACATGCAATTCTTGCATCTGCAAGCTGCGCCCTGAGATGCTGTAGATGGCTGTATGAGTGAAAAATGGATTGATGTGTATGCCCGGTTACGAGCACCATATTTTCCTGAGTCTGACTCCACTCGTACATCAACCTGTTGTGCAAGGTTTTTTCCTTTTGGCTCAGGGGCAGGGTATTGATATTGATGTCTAAAAATGATTGCCTTGGACCCCAGATATATGCCACAAACCAAATTGAAAATTTATTTCTATCGTTGCGCATACCGCCCTAATGGCCTTGGGTGCAAAATACATCAATATACGTATCGTTTCCGAAACCCGCTCTCACCATAATACCCCGGTATATATTGATGGCTGCGCCGAAAATTTCACGCAGGTACATTTTGGCGAAAGGATCAATAATCCAGAACAAATCATGGTTGCCATATATTTTGAAGAAAGCGTTACGGTCCACAAACTTCATTTCAGCCTCAAAGTGGCCTAATTGTGTTGTATGATCGAGAATATGTTGAACTTCCAGAATTCTTCGCTATCACCAAGGTTTATGTAGAATGAACCTTTTTCATTGTAGCACTCAAGGGCAGTCAGGTAATTGTTTTCAGCATGGCGAAACTCATCACTGCCTTTGCGGTTTCCTTTGTGTACATCTGAAAAAATAATAAAACTATTGCCCCGCATAGCAAGGTGATACAACTTGCCTTCTGTAGAATCGGGGTTCTTCGTAATATCACAGTACATTTCAGAGAGCCGCTTGAAAACGGGTTCCTTTTAAGGGGATGATGAAATGCGTTTTGATAACCAGATAGTGGGGCGTTTGAGCAGAAAAACAATGGGTGCCTTCAGAACCCGCAATACCTTTTGGAGCATAGCTCGAACATAGGAAATATACCCATACTTTACGTGGTGTAAAGTCGATTGCCATTTGAGAATTAATCGCTGCAATGATGCTGCTAGATTGCTTACAGATTCAAAATACATCATCACGCAATTCGAATAAGCTTTTTTATGAGTACAATCTGCCCAAGATGGTAATAGCAATGTTCGATCATACCATCGAGATTCCTCTGATAGTCTCCATATTTCACGTCAGTGATAGGCCCACTTAATGTCGTCTCGGGCATTTGTTCCACGAGATTGGCAAACAACTCAACATCAAACCACACGCGGGCTACACGACTCTCCCAATTTTGCTGTGATGCAACAGGTGCAAAGTGAAAACTGTATGCATCTTTGATTTCAAGCGGGCCACCCTGCAATACTTTTAATACACCGGCTATGTAGTAGTGCAAGTGAAAGGTGAGTGTAGCAATGGTATTCAGGTCGCCTACTTTGGTAGTTGCGTCATTCCAGCTCAGCATATCGAGTTGGTTCTTGATGTTGGTATTGGCTACCCATTGCCCCGTAAGCATCACTTCGCGGAAGCGGTAAGCGAGTAGTTGTGTGTGCCTCATTTAGGATGTTTTGGACTGCCGAAAAGTACAGCTTAAAAAAGCATTCTGCATTTCTGAAAATAATTAATTCAATATCACCACTTTCTCTGACAACACCCTACCTTGACGGTCATTTAAATGAACGATATAAAGGCCAGCGGCGAGTGAAGAAACATCCAGTTCATAAGCTCCGCCGGTAACAATTCCAATTTGAGTACTAAATAAGCGGGCACCTTGAGTATTCAGGATGCTCACATCTAAATTTCCCTGAAAATTATTTGCGTGAAGAGTTACCAAACTTCCGTGTACCCTTAAATCCAGCATTGCACCAAGTGAATGCCGGTCGGTAATACCAGTTGGCAAATTGATAATGCTGTTGATCCACTCCATCTGTTTGGCCACTGCAACATACACTCCGGGAAGGTCTACGTCGGTATAATCCCATGTGGCACCATGTACAATGCCCGTGAGCATGGGCAGACCATCTTTGCCTTCAACCCATGCAGGCCCTCCGCTGTCGCCGGTTGCTGCGCCTGATGGTGTTTGTCCCTGGGTGTAGCCTACGCAAAAGAAATCGTCGGTGATGCTGTAGCCAACACTCTCTTCGCACATACCGAAATCATAAACCGTAGATGTAACCCATTGTAGAATTTCGGGATAACTGGTATTTCCATTTTCAGCTACCATACCCCAGCCTGCGGTATGCACTGGGTTCCAGCTATCATAGAGATCGCCAATATTTCCGGATACGGGAAGCGCAACAGGTGCTATTGTGGTTACAGGTTCTGAGAGCCTGAACAGAGCCAGGTCAACGTGTTGCCCTATGGCATCATCATAATTGTATTCGGGATGTATATGCGCTTCGGTGATGGTGCGCTCCACACCTCCATCGGGATTCAAAGGTCCGTATGCATTCACAGAATTGAGTCTGATTTTGAAAATAGTAAGGTCTTCATCAAAAAGACAATGGGCAGCAGTGAGCACCCAATCTGGAGCTACCAGCACGCCCCCACATCCGGGTTCATCAAGCACATACATGCAAGCGATCCAGGGAAACTGCCCCTCGACAGCATCTTGTCCGCCGACAATTTTAGCATTTTGCGCAGAAATCGCCGCGCTTAAAAAACATAAAAAAAGAGCAGATAAAAGTGTTTTCATTCGTTTAATATTTAGGGTTTTTAAATCAAAAAATCGGTTATCAAAATCCTTGCCAAAAGTGCAAATATCGCAAACCTACAGTACACAAAATACCTTTGGAAGTGCGGTCATTGAACGATAAGTTTTGTAACGATAATGGATGGCTGCGCATACACCGCTCATACATCGTAACTGTTGCCAAAATAGATGCTTTTACAGCCTCTGAAATAGCAATTGCTGGAATCTTCCTGCGCATGGCACCTGCCTATCGGGATGGTGTTTTTAGGGCGTTGAATATGAACTGAGCAAAAGAACATTGCGGATTTAAGTTCAAAAAATATCTTTACCGGAGCAGCCTTTATATCCTGAATCCAGGCATCAATTTAAAGTACTCATTTCTCACAGTTCCTGCATACTTTACTACATCATTTAAACCCAATTTGTAGTCGGCCTTTACCATGAGTTCTTTCTTCAGAAACGGGAATTTCATTCCAATCCCTACAGATGGGCCATAATTTAGTGCGGATTGAGACACCCCTTTTCTGAATCCCTTTAAGTCGCTGTAACCGCCTTGTGGAAAGGTTGTTCGTCTTAAGCCTTCGGCCCGAACACCTACATTCACATCTAAATAAATTCCTGGCTCAATAAAAACTTTTGATTCATTGCCAAAATTCATCCGGCAGGCAAAAGGTATTGATACCGCATGTATTGTATACGTAACATGGTAGGAATTGGAACGACTTGATTCCGAGACGATCTTTTTAAACAGTCTGTTCTGATTGTACTCAAAACCAAAAACTACATTGAATCGCTGCTCAGGCCTTAGTGAATAATAAGGGCCAATTCCAAACCCCGTGAGGTTTTCAGTATTGGCATCGGCGAGGTTGGTATAGTTAACCGATACGCCGAATTTATTGAAAAAAAAGAGACTGTCCCTCTGGCTTCATAGAGGTGCTGATAAATGTGCGAAAATAAAAAGAGTGATAGAAGTTCTCATGAAAGAAAACACTTACGTGATAGAAAAAACGACAGAGTTCAATAACCTGAAGGTACTGAAAAATAATAGAATTATAAGCATTTAAAAATTGTCATCACATCAGTACGCCATGTTGTGGCTTCAATGGCAATGGTATATCGGTATCGTTTACAATTTCTTTGAGGTCTATTTCAATGGTGCGGCATATGGCATCCAGCGCCACATCGGTTTTCATATTGTCAAAAGGACTGGCAAGCACTTTGCCCAGCACATAGATTTGATAAAACATCCACCCCACTAAAATAGTAATCGGAAAAATCAACACTTCTTCGCCCAATTCTGTCAAACTGCTAATGAAAGCAAATGGAAAAAAGAACAAAAACAGATTCAGAAATGCCATTGTATAATAATCGTAAGGGCGCGGCAGGGGCGTTGATTTTATTCTTTCACTCATTCCCTGCAGGTCGGTTAAACGCGTAAGCGTATCGTCCATTTGTATATAACTAAAAGTGTCGAGGTCGCCACTGCTATTCATCACTTTTATCTGATTTCCCTGCAGCAAGGTGAGGTGGGTTACCATATTCGATTTTGACATAATAAAAGTGTATTCATCTTCGCTCAGATGCACTGCTACTTGCAGTTTCCAGGCATTCATATCGGCATTGCCTCGGAGTTGCAGCTTGAGTGCATTGATCCAGGCAAGGTGCCGGTGTACCACCTGCACGCTATCGGCCCAGAGCTGAGGAGGTACATTTTTCGGGTCTACGATTGTGAGCACTTGCCGAGTTAGTGTGCGGCTTTCATTTAGAATTCCTCCCCAAATCTTTCGCGCCTCCCACCACCGATCATAGGCCGATGTATTCTTAAATCCCAAAATAATGGCCAGTGCAGTACCAAGTATTGCTACTACCGAAACGGGTACACTAATAGTGTCGGCACCATAAATCTTATTGGATATATAAGCCATTCCAGCGAAAAGCGAGCCGGTCAAAATATTCTTCCAAGAATAACGAATGGTAGTATGCAATTGTAAATTTTTTCGAATAATCATGGTGCTTTTTTAATTCAATGGATGACAAATATATCATAGCCTCTGCTAAAATAGCCTTTCATATTTCAAAAAAAACGACCAATGGCTTCAGCCTTCTGGTATTTCAGCCCTTGCGCTTCTGTACAATACATCTATAATATCAATATTTAGCGTATATCGCAACATGGTGAGCAAAATGCACTTAGCTGAAATACCATAAAAAATCTAACGCTCGGCTACTTGCAAAAAGCGGAATTCTGCCGTGAAGCACTGCAGGGCAGCGATTAACTTTAATAGGTTCTCGCATGAGTAATTAGATTAATTCTTTAGGCTATTTCCTTATAGCTTCAGAAAACTTAATAGCTATTGAAGCCCCAAGTATAAAGTTATTGTTTGTTGGGGTAGTCCTGGTTTCAAAGATATCGTCTTTGCTGCTCAGCAAACGCGCTTCCATTCTGCATACGATGTTGTGTATTGGTGCGTAGTCCAGATTTAAAGAAAGTCCTATTGTTTTAAAACCATTGGTTGATTCTTTTTGAATGATGATTCCTGTTTCGTCTTGGTAATATTCAGCGCGAAGTGCTGTTTTCCAATTCTCACTAACAATGAATTGCCCTATAAATATAGGGCTGAACCACCAATTATACGTTGAGCTATTCTTTGACCTTTGCTGCGCGCCAATATCAAAACCAGCGATTAATCCGAACGATTCTGTCAATTGAAATTGTCCGTAAAAATTATTGAAATATCTCATCCGTCTCGTTGTATCAGGATCGTCTGTACCAATGAAACTACTCCAATTTAGAGAGATAAGCTCAGCAGGACGGAAATATACCTGAGTGCCAAAAGACGGCATTGGGTTTCCGTGCAATCGCTGTATCCTTTGCCAACCGTTAAGAATTAAACCTGCAAATTCCCATTTATCTGAGGGGTTGTAAGTCAATTTGGCACCAGTAAGAAAATAGGGTGAATTTTCAGCCAATAATGACCGCGTCAAAACCCAGTGTTCCATTGAAATGGCACTTTCAAAACCGATGTGCGAAGGCATTACACCTGCGTCAAGCCAAAGATTGTTCTTTCTATTGAGGGATATTCCAATGTTCGCTTCAAATATGCTTTTCAGTATGCCGGGTTCTGCTGCATAATTGTCATTGACATATGCTCCCGTATGCAAGGCCAAATTTGCGCGGTATTTGGTGTGGTTTACACCAAATTTTACAAGTCCTAAATTGAGATTAAACTCATTGTGGCGGTTGTGGTTGAATAAAAATGGTTGCCGTTCTGTGCCTTGCGGCTGATTAAAATCATATACGTAGAACACATCAACGAATCCGGAGATAGTAACAGTTGGCTCTTTATGCCAGAGACTGTCAACCTGAGCAATCCAGTAATAGTCTATGAGTGAAAAATTAAAAACAATAATCCCTATTAAAAAAGATTTTCGAAATTCAATAAACCGGCGATTCTCGAAATATAAAATTTCCAAAATCCTTTTCAGGTGTGTATTCGCACCTTTTTGTTCAGAATTCATTGCTAAAAAATAAATGGCCAAGTAACGTGCCGATGCAATTATTGGAATTTGATTCCTTCTGGCGAGAATGGCCAACCCAAAAATAAGCAAACCCTAATGCCCCACGAACATAGCAAAAATGATAAAGGCTTTGCCTCATGCAGATAAATTGCCTAGACTGAATTCGAATAATTTCAAACGAGATTCAAGATCACAAAGGGATCACCCCCACTCCCACCCTGGCAATAAATAACTCCCCGGTGTGCCCATCCAAGTGCCTTCAGGACGGGGAGCCGTAATAAAAGAAATTCGGAAAATATCGTCAAGACGTATCACCGTTTTTTGGCGGTCGGCTATTACAAGCAGATTTAACCGGTATGTGCGCTGATTGAAAAAGTGGCCGGGTATACGGCAGGTGCGGGTAATGGTATCGCTATTATCGGGCTGTGAGCTATTTCCGAAATACAAACTGCTGCTTGCCGCCAGAAAGGTACCGTCTTCATCGAGCAGGTGCAGGGTGCAATGGGGCTCAACTGATGCTTCGCTTTGGCGAAGGGTTATGGCTATTTCCAAAGGCATTTCGGTTGTGAAATTGCCCGGAGCCGCGCCGATGCACCGCGCTTCGGCGCGCAGCAGCGTGAATGGCCCACCCGTGGGCGCACCTTCATTTTCTTCCCAATTGCGCAGCGAACAGGCCTGGGCTGTATCGTATCCTAGGTAGCGGGCTATGGCGCGGTCGGTAGCGCCGTCATAAATTACCTTGCCACCATCGAGCAGCACCGTGCGGCTGCACAAACTTTTCACAGCGGTGATATTATGGCTCACAAACAGTACCGTACGGGTGCCGCTGCTGCTCACTTCCTGCATTTTGGCAATCGCCTTTTGCTGAAAGGATGCATCGCCCACGGCAAGTACTTCATCTACGATGAGTATTTCGGGTTCGAGAAATGCCGCCACCGAAAATCCGAGCCTCACCTTCATTCCGCTGGAATATCGTTTTACAGGAGTGTCAATAAATTTTGAGCAATCAGAAAATTCAACAATCTCATCAAATTTCGATTCTATTTCCTTTCTGCTCATACCGAGTATGGCGCCATTCAGAAATATATTCTCACGGCCCGATAATTCAGGGTGCATACCGGTACCTACTTCGAGCAAACTCGCTATGCGGCCTCTTGATTTCACTATGCCGCGGGTAGGCTCCGTAACGCGCGAAAGTATTTTGAGTAAGGTGCTCTTGCCCGCTCCGTTTTTGCCGATAAGGCCTACCACCTCACCGCGGTATACATCGATATTCACATCGTAGAGGGCCCATATTT
Organism: Flavobacteriales bacterium; assembly: GCA_038207425.1. Taxonomy (GTDB): domain Bacteria; phylum Bacteroidota; class Bacteroidia; order Flavobacteriales_D; family Cryomorphaceae; genus JBBQZU01. The sequence continues at coordinate 10,284 of JBBQZU010000046.1, forward strand.
TTTGGCTTTCGCCTGATGGAGAATTGGCTGAGAGCGGATACGCTTTTGTGCTGCCGCGAAAGCCGCTCAGCGCTTGCTGCAGGTCATAGGCTAGGCTGCTTGTGCCGATTTTGCCCAGCCTGTATTGCTTGCTCAATCCGCTTATTTCAAGCACTTTTTGTGGCCCGGAATTCATCGTATCCGGAATTAAAATCCGTAGGGCGTTGGGTCAAAATCTTCTCCATTTCGCAGGCATGTAAATCGGTGATGGTCGGTTCGCCTACAGTCCAATTCCTCCGCCCACCGGCCGGCAATTTCTGATTCCTGAGGGCGGTTTGAGTCATCCAGGTATACAGCATATTTTGCCGCAAGGCTCGCTGTAAGCACAGGTACAGCAGGGTATCGTGCGAAGGGCGATATTTTGCCGAAAGGTCCGTCAACCAACATTAAATCTATTGGCGGGGCCTGTTGCACCGCTGCCAGAACCACAGCACTGTCATACCATTTTTGAGGATGTGTATAGGCATATTTTGCAGGCAAGTCGGTGATCGGGGCATGCACCAGCGCAGCATGTTCGCGGCATCCGAGCTTTACCAGCGATTGGTGCACACTATGCATCCATGCGGCATCGCTCTCCACGGAAATAAAATTCACATCCGGGAAGTTATTCTTAATCAATGATGCTATGCAAAAAGTGCTGTATCCTGAGCCAAATTCTACAACACTTCTGGCTCCCGAAATGGCAATTTCATTGCATACAAAAAGCATCGTGCTCGGTGAAATACTCCATGTGGTAAGCGCCGGAAAAAAACCATTTGGAAAAAGTTGCTGCAGGCGGGTAAGTGCAAATTGCTCGGCCTGCGCAACGCTTATAGCGTCGAGGTGCTCTTCGGCTTTTCTAAGGCGGTCTTTAATTCTGTCAAACATGATATTTCACTTTAAAATCGATTAGCACATTGCTTTGGTTCGAGGGGGCGGTACGGCCTGTGCCGTAGTAATCGCCTTCGGCTACTTCGAAGGTAAATGCATTTTGAATCCAATCGGATACTTCGTTTCTTACTTCCAGATATACTGTTACATAATATATCCCGCTATTGATGCCCAATTTCTCTACCTGAAAAATAATTTCATCGGGTACGCCTTCGCTGTCGGTATTGAGCAGGGTATTGCTAAGCCACGCTACCCGCTGCCCGAATTGATCATCGATGCGGAGATCAAACCGCGTATCGGTGGCATTCACCCGCTTGGGGTTGTGCAATTTAAAACGCAGTGAAAAGGGTTGCCCGGTTTGCGGGGCAGCATCGGGCAAGGCGCCATGGGCGGCAGCTTCGGCAATTTTCACCATGCCGGTGCCCCGCCTTTCGGCAAAATCAAGAAGATTGCCTTCCGGGGTGCTTTGGCGGAGGTATTCGCGTATGGCTTCATCAGGACTTCCGTCAAAGGCTACAGCGCCGTTTTTGATCACCACCGCCCGTGTACAAAGGCTTTGTACTGCGGCCATATTGTGACTAACGAAAAGTACGGTGCGCTGGCCGCTGCTCGTTACATCCTTCATTTTGCCAATGGCCTTTTTTTGAAATTCGGCATCGCCTACTGCAAGCACTTCATCCACAATAAGTATTTCAGGTTCAAGAAATGCGGCTACGGCAAAACCCAGGCGTACCTTCATGCCGCTCGAGTATCTTTTCACAGGAGTATCCACATATTTGGCGCAACCTGAAAAGGCCACAATCTCGTCAAATTTTACATCGATTTCGGCGCGGGTCATACCTAGGATCGATCCATTCAGAAAAATATTCTCGCGGCCTGTAAGTTCGGGGTGCATACCGGTGCCTACTTCGAGCAAACTCGCTATGCGTCCACGGGCTTTTATGGTGCCGATGGTAGGGCGTGTAACGCGTGACAGAAGTTTGAGCAGGGTGCTTTTGCCGGCGCCGTTTTTGCCTATGATGCCCAGTACTTCGCCCTGATCCACGTTCAAATCTATTTGCCGTAAGGCCCACACGTAGCTGCCACCGGCTTCTTCTCGTCGGTTCTCTTCGCCTACTTTGGCAAAGGGGTCTCCCTTTCCGGTGGCGCGACTCACCCATCGTTTCAAGTCGTGCGAAAGGGTGCCGGTGCCTATCTCACCAAGGCGGTACTGTTTCCATACATTGCGTATTTCGAGTACCCTACCCATTATACCGTGTCTATAAAGTTGCGCTCGGTGCGGTTGAATACCACAATACCAACAAGCACCAGAACAATGGCAAATGCGGCGCTGTAAGCCAAGTAGGTAAGCGAGAACATGCCCGTGCCAAGGAAGGTGTACTTAATGGCTTCGAGCACTGCGCTCATGGGGTTGAGCAGCAGCAAGGTGCGGAAGGTGCCTTGCGCCAAACTGAGCGGATACAATATGGGCGAAAGGTACATGAGCAATTGTATAATGGTTTCGAGTAGAAACTTCAGGTCGCGGTATTTGGTGGTGAGCGAAGTAACGATAAGGCCAGCGCCTAAACCCAAAAGTGCAATAATCGCTATGAGTAAAGGCAGATATACGATGGTGCTTTTAATGCCAATTTCTGCACCTTGTGCATAGTAGTATATCCAAAAAATGGCAAATAATAAAAACTGGATACCGAGCTTTATTCCGTTGCTGATCATCACACTCAGGGGCACAACCAGCCGGGGAAAGTATACCTTACCAAATATGTGCTGATTCTCAATAAAGGTTTCGGATGTTTTTTTCCAGCTTGACGCAAAATACTCCCAAAAAGTAAGGCCGGTAAGGTAGAAGAGAATGGGCGGAACCCCGTCAGTCGGAATCTGCGCTACCCGTGCGAAAATAACATAATAGATGGCTACTTTCAGCAATGGCTGTACAAAAAACCAGAGCGGCCCGAGTACCGTTTGCTTATAGAATGTAACAAAGTCGCGCCTTACAAAAAGAAAGAGGAGGTCTTTAAAGCGCATCACTTCACCCAGATTGAGCGACCATTCTCCCCGCGAAGGTTCTATTACAAGGTCCCAGGGCTCGTCTGTATCGTTTCGCGAATTTATATCGGGGGTATTTGTTGCCATTATTCAGCCTTTTCACCGTAGCCGTAGCCATATCCGTAGCCATATCCGTAACCCAGGCCGTAGCGGTAGCCATAGCGACTGTAGTAGTACCGCCACTTTTTGGCTTTCAGTCCGTTGAGTATAAGTGCAGCGTGCTTCAGGCTGTTCGAAGTAAGAATTTCTTCAAGGTGTTTCACGCCGTTGCGGGTGGCCTTATCGGTATTGAGTACAAAGATGCCCACATCCACCAGGCGCATCAGTGCCATTGAATCGCTGATAAGCATAAGTGGTGGTGTGTCTATAATAATCAGGTCATAACGTTCCTTGAGCATATCGAGCATTTCTGCAACCTTCGGACTAAGCACCAACTCTGATGCATTGGGCGGCACCGGCCCTGCAGTTATTACATCAAAATTATTGAAGCCGCTTGGCTGTATCACATCGTCTATTACATCCCGGCCGATAATATAGCTCGAAAGGCCTCTGGAATTCTCAAGATTCAATGCGGTATGCACCTTGGGTTTGTGCATATCGCAATCCAGTAACAATACCCGCTTGTGGCCGCTGGCTATAATGGCAGCGGTATTTACTGAGCAGAAGGTTTTTCCCTCACCGGGGTGCAGCGACGTAACGAGCATCAATCTATTGTCAAGCCCCTTGCCGAAGTACTGCAGATTGGTGCGGATGCTGCGGAAAGCTTCGGCGAGATTTGAGTGCGGATTGGCCGCTACGATAAGCCTTTCCTTCAGGTCGCCGGCCCATACAGGTACGCCGCCAATAACAGGCAGGGCAGCAATTTGCTTCAGCTCGCGTACATTCTGGATTCTGTCAAAGAAGGCGGTGCGGATAAATGCCACAATAAGCGCGAATATTAATCCACCGGCTAGAAAGTAGTACATCGTTTTGGCCTTGTTGGGGCCTACAACGCCTACCCCTCGTGACGCTTCGAGTATACTTACTTCAGGTACAATTGCTGCTTTGGCAATGATGGTATTGGCCTTTTTTTCCAGCAGGTACACATACATCTCTTCATTCACGCTAAGGTTGCGCTGTATATTCAGCATGGCGCGCTGTGATTGTGGCAGCTTGCGAAGGGTACCTTCATAGTAGGCTATTTCCTTATTTGAGTCCACCATTTTATCTTTGATGGCTTTCCTCAGGTTGGTTACATAGAGTATTATGTTGGTGCGAAGCGCCTGCATATTCTGCACTGCCCGCTCATTTCGCGGACTGTTGTCTTTCACATCATAAGCAGATTGGGTGCGCTGCACTTCTAGGTTGTAAAGCTCGGTAAGGGTACTCCTAAGAAACTCATCGTCGGTAATATAGAGTGATGGCGGCAAAACGCGCTCTTCGGTGCGATTGAGCAGGTAATCTTCAAGCGACTTCAGGGTTTGAAGCTTCAGGTTAAGTTGTCGATTCTCAGCTTCAAAATAAATAAGCTTTTCGAAGTACTCATTTTGCTCACGGGTAAGGTCCAGGATATCATTCTGTGCCTTGAATCCCTGAAGGTTTGTTTCTATACTATCGAGTATATGCGTAACTCCCGTAAGCTGCTTATCGATGTACTGCAGCGTATTTTCATTGAGCTCAATCTGCGACTGTATGGTGTAATCAATGTAGGTGCTTGAGAGCGTATCCAGAAATATTTTTGCCTTTAAAGCAAGTTCATCCCTTACGGAAATAACAATGATGCTCGTTTTATCTTCATTGGAAATGGCGAGCGCATCTTTGTATTTATAAATCAGGTGGTTTTGGCTATTTACAACGAATCGGTAGTTGTTTTCTATAAGCTTATCGAAGGTTTCATCGCTGAGCAATTTGTTGCGGTTTACCCTCAGGATGTACTCGCTCTCCACAATATCCGTATCGAAAGTATGGGTTCGCTCTATTCTGCTTGTGCCTTTGGCAAATGAAAGTTGAAACTGATCCTTGTCGAGAATCTTTACGTCGAATGGAACGCCATACAACTGCTCGCCTTCATGATCAAATAATTTTATCTCCAGATCAAAAGCATCTATCTGCGGTATTTCAGTGGTTTTCACCCTTCCCACAATATAGTACGACACCTGAAAATCAAGCTTCTCAAGCGTTCGCGAAATAAGATCATGCGACTGCAGTACCCTGATTTGGTTTGTAATCTGACTGATGCTGTTGCCATAGCCGGTAAGGCCTTTGTATATCTGGGTTTGATATTCATATCCGCTGCCGGTGCCGAGAAGCAGCTCTGTTTTAGCTCCATACTCTTCTGGCAGGCGGTGCGTGTAGAAGTAGGCTATCACACCTGCCATAATGGGGAAAATGATGATGATCAAGCCATTTCTCGACAGAAACTTCCATGCCAGCAGCAGGTCTTCTGTGTCTATGATGTTGCTCTTCTTCTCGGCCATAGGTCGCAAAGCTAATCAGATTGAGCGAATTTGAACAGGTTGAAAACAAGCTTTGCGGCCTATTCAAATTATTTGTGATATGTCGTGGCTTTTAGCAGTGCTCCCCGTTCACCTAAACTTCTCAAAAACACGCACCAGCCTGTCCTGTATCGCCTTTGGCGGGTATTGGTGCAATGCCCCGAAGGCTACCATATACCAGCCTGCTATTGATAAAAACTGGTGAGGTATGGTTTGTTGGGTTTCTACACCCTCAAAATTATAGGTTACAGTTTGCATCACGGATGGCAGCAGCGAAAGCGCGCTAAACAGCAAACCACCAATTACCAGCAATGTAGCGATGTAGAAATGTTTGCGCCACCAGATATTGATACCCTTGTGCAGCCTGATGGGCAATCCGGGAAGTATGCAAAATACTACGGCGGTACTTGCAAAGAGCATGGCCAAGGCCGGCTGAAAAAGCGCAAATCCAACAAATTCAGGCATCCCACCCTTATAATCGAAGAGTGCAAATACCATATAAAGCAAAAAAGTTGTTGTGAACGATACAGTCACTTGCGTGAGAAATACGCCGTAGTTTATAAGGTTATTCACCATTATACCGAGAGAATGATTTTCATGTTTAGCGCGGAAAGTGAGCAGAATCTATGCCTTTAATATTCCAAATAGTTGGCACTATAAAACCACCAAATCACCCAACCAATAAATGAAACTGCACCAATGACGGCCATAAGGCGGCCCGATTTGCGGGTCGCTTCATCATAGGCATAAAACCGATGGCCTGTAGGATCCGTCTTTTTCATGCTGTAGTGAATCCATCCGATGATCACACCGAGCAAACCACCCATGAATGCCATCAAAAATCCGAAAGCAATCCAACCTGTTTCTCCTTTAGCCGGCTTCCGAAAATCAATGAGCCTTTGCTGTCTGAATGCTTCCAGTTCAGCTTCGGTAATTTCCTTTCCGCGGTCATGCAGCAATTTTTTTGCGAGTATAAAATCTTCTTTGCTCCACTCGTCTTCCTTCTGCACTACTTCCAGAAGCTCTTCATCAGTGAAATTAAAAATATAATGGTCGTCAGGGTATTCCACCACAATGGTTTTGGCATGCTGCTCAAGCGCTTCATTGGCTTTCGCAAAATCATCGGGTTGTATTTTTATATGCACCTCAGCCGCAGGGGTATTTCCGGTAAAGGTTACGTCAACGGGTGTGGATACGGTTTCGAATTGTGCTTCGATGCCGGCGTCCTGCAAAATTGCAATGAGCACTGAGGCTTCTTCCTGCGATTCTACTTTCTGAAAAGTGATAAATTCTCGTTCGCTCATAATTTGAAGGTTGATTCTCGGCTAAGGTCTGAATTTTGTTTTTAGTTTTTTGGGATTTACATCTTACCATCACCCCTTTCGGAAGTATTTATTGAACTATGTCATTCTTGGAAAATATTTCATCGAAATTAATTGGCTTGAGCACTAATTTTTAGCTTTATTTTTCCACTTTTATCGTAAATCAATTTTTAAACCTTTTAATTATGAAAAATCCACCTACCTACCTACTTACCTACCTACCTACCTACCTACCTACCTACCTACCTACCTACCTACTTACCTACCTACCTACCTACCTACCTACCTACCTACCTACCTACCTACCTACCTACCTACCTACCTACCTACCTACCTACCTACCTACCTACCTACCTACCTACCTACCTACCTACA
>JBBQZU010000047.1:0-17327 GCA_038207425.1 Flavobacteriales bacterium
ATGCGATGACAAAGTTGACTTTGTAATAATCGTATCTTTTAATGATCCTTCCCAATCCATAGACTGCTACAAAAAAAGGCGGCAGATAGAAACACTCTTCAAAGCACCCAAGTCGAGCGGGTTTAACATAGAAGAAACGCATGTCACAAAACTGGATCGGATCGAAAAGCTAATCATGCTTACCATGATAGCATTTGTGTGGTGCTACATAATCGGAGATCACATTGACACCCAAATCCAACAAATTGAGATAAAAACCCACGGACGTAGTGCAGTCAGTGTATTCAAATAGGGGCTCGATTACCTATCAAGAATGCTTCTAATACGAAATAACATATTCAATTTGAATGTATTACAATTTCTGTCATGTACTTAGAATTTTGAGAGCTGATTGTCGTAAATTGGACCTCAGATTATTAAAAAACTAATATGAAACTTGAGAGAATATTAGACATTATCAATTCATTTGAGAAGAATGCTTTTCTGAAAATCATTGACAGTATAATTTCAAGTAAGCCAAAGAACGCTAAAGAAATCGATAAGATTCTGAGTGATTCGAGTCGTGAACTCAAGGCAATGGACAACATTAATATTGGTCGTGTTTTCCATTTGGTTGAAGATGAATTTACTGCAATTATTAAAGAGCAGTTTATGCATACTTCTTCACAGCTCGATGTACTTTCCGATTTGCTTTCAAGAGATGGCAATGCCATAATGAAGCAGGATTGGTTCGCCAGACTTTATGAGCAGGAGTTGAAAACGTTGGGTGCGAAACTCAATAACTTTAAGAGAAATCTTGACGACGAAAAGTCGGATTTACCTTCCCTCCGACGTCGTGATTATAAAATTTATAAGGCTTGTTTGGAGACTGCATATTACAATGATGATAACAATAATCAGCAAAGAAGAATAACTTCCGACGAACATACCATTATATTGACCCTATCAACTCAATTGGGCCTTTCTCAGGAAGAAATCAAAATGATCAATTATCTCATTCTCCCCATTAAAAAACTTGAAATCGATACGCTTCTGAACGAACTACGGATGATGGGTGTAATATTGTACTCTAAAAAGACCAGCACCATTTATGTAGCCGATGAGATGGTACAACTTTTAAGAAGAGTTCGTGGAAAGGAAATAGCAGATAAGTATTACCGCAGGATTTTACGTCAATTGCGTGAACCACAAATAAATCTGATCTGTCGCACTCATCAAATAGACTGGAAGCTTTCGTTGGAGCAGAAGATTAAAGAAATCATTTATGAAGGGGTATCTCTTTCAGGTGTGTTGGTGAATGATATCCACAAAACAGGAACTAATGTTACGGATAAGAAGAAGTTTATTAATGATCTGTGTGATCAAAAACTGCAAATATCACCAGCATTAAAAGGGACGTTGCTTGAAGAAAAAATATCAAACCTGATGAAGTATTTCGAGGAGATTGAAAGGGATGAAAAAGTTGGAATTTCAATCGATGGATATGAAAAGATGCTTTTAGAATTGGGTGAAGTGATAACCACACTAAATTTAAAACTCAAATCGGAATTCGAGTTGCAGGAAGAGCATGTACTGAAAAGCCGGTTCTTACTCGATCTTAATATCAAACCAAGAGATGTACTTGAAGTGCTTACTGCGGAAGAGCTCGATGCATTTTGTAAAGTGAAAGAAATCAAATCGAGAGGCGATCAGATATTAAATATCTTGGAAGCATACAAGGATGCCGAGAATCTTTATTTAGAGAATTATGTAAATATAGGCTTTCGCAACTTTTCTGTGCTTAAGGAAAATGGAATTGTAATTAAAGAAGCTGATCTCGGTATAAAGTTCGAAGAGCTTACGAAGAAGTTGTTTACTCAACTTGGTTTTAATGTGGATGAAAAGGTTCGGAAGGAAATAAATAGCAATAAAGATCAGGCTGATATTATCCTGAATTTAGGTAACAATGAACTGATGATCATAGAATGTAAAACCATAAAAGAATCCGGGTATAATAAATTCAGCAATGTAGCGAGGCAACTGAAGGCATATTCTTCCCGTGCTTTGCTTTGTAAATATGCGGTCAAGAAGATTTTGCTTGTTGCCCCTGATTTTTCGGACGACTTCATTAAAGAATGCGGGCTAGATTTCGAGTTGAACCTATCGCTGATCACAGCGTCTTCTCTGCTTAAAATCACTGACGCATTTAAGCATTCGAAGCATAAAGCCTTCCCGGAAAATCTCCTGATGAGAGATGTGTTGATTCAAGAAGAACGTATGTTGAAGGCGATTGGCAAGTAGGCATTTGAGAGGCAATTCAAGCTGCTACAGAAATCAGATTTAAGAAGATTATAGTCTGATAAAATACAAATAGAAGAAGTATTATCTGTTGACATATAAATTTGAAAGAATGGATTTACCTTCATTTGTAGGTCTGAATCAGGATATACGGGAGAGAAAAGGCGCTTCTTTCAGAGAGTGGGCATTGCTGAAAAATACATCTGAATCGAAATTCTGACCAGGTACGCACAGTGGATTTATTTCTTCGAAATCTACATTGTGTTTCAGAGAGCAAATACCCGGTTTTTGACTTCTTCTTTGCTGAGTTTTTTCCATTGTTGCATGGCCGGCTTGTTTTGCGGCAAATATAGGTTTATTGGGTGGGTTGAGTAGGGAGCAGAAGTGCATGAAAACCGAGGATAAATAGTGGACGGGTTTTAATGCAGTGTCTCTCTTTTCGGCATTCATCCATGGATAAATTAATTTAAAGAAAAAGCGACTTCAACTCTTCGCCATCCAGTTTTTGAAGTATGCCTTCATCGGTGGTGATAAGATCGCTTGCAAGTTTTTTCTTTCGCTTTTGCAATTCCTGAATTTTTTCTTCCACAGTGTCTTTGCAGATCATGCGGTAGGCAATTACTTTTTTATCTTGCCCTATGCGGTAGCAACGGTCTATAGCCTGGTTTTCTACCGCCGGATTCCACCATGGGTCTACGATATACTCATAGTCAGCAGCCATCAGGTTGAGCCCCGTACCTCCTGCTTTCAGACTTATCAGAAATACACGGCATTCTGCTTTTGTTTGAAATGTTTCCACGGCAAATTGCCTTTGCTTTGTGTTGCAACTTCCATCAAGGTAAGCGAATTTGATGTCTTCCTTTTGCAGGGCATTTTGAATCAACCCGAGCATTTGTGTAAACTGCGAAAAAACAAGGATTTTATGATTTCCTGTTTTCTCGCGAATATGGTCCATAAGGGTATCAATTTTCACGGAAGTGCCAATGAACTTCTCATTTCCGGGGAGCAGCAAAGGGCTGTTGCACACCTGCCGCAAACGTGTGAGTGCCTGCAAAACCTTGAACCTTTCTGAAGTGAGTATTTCACTTTGTGCATTACCGAGCATAGTCTCGCGTATTTCATTCCGGTGGGCATTGTACACCTTGCGCTGAGCCTTGTCCATCTCGCAGTATATCACGTCTTCTACCTTATCGGGAAGCTCTGTAGCTACCTGCTCCTTGGTGCGCCTGAGTATGAATGGCTGCACCATTCGCTGCAACTCACCTGCCCGCACACTGTCCTGTTTGCTGTCTATTGCTTTGGCAAAATGTTCTTTAAATTGCGCACTGCTTCCCATCATACCGGGATTAATAAAACTAAGCTGTGCATAGAGATCAAAGGTGTTGTTTTCAACCGGCGTGCCGGTCATTGCAATGCGGTTGCGCCCGTTGAGCAGTCGCGCGAAATTGTAGCGCTTGCGTACAGGATTTTTAATGGCCTGCGATTCATCGAGTACGATGTAGTTGAACGCATATTCGCGGAGTAATTCTGCATCGGATACCATATGGCCGTAGCTTGTAATCACAAGGTGGAATTTGTCAAAAAGCTTGGTGTCGCGCTGCCTTGCACCGCCGTAATACACGTGGTATTTGATTGACGGGGCAAACTTTTTGAGTTCATTTTCCCAATTGAAGAGAAGTGATGTAGGCACCACTACGAGGTTGCACTGCGTATCGGTTTTTAAAACATGCTTCAGGAACGTGATCATCTGGAGGGTTTTGCCAAGGCCCATATCATCGGCAAGCATGCCGCCCCACTTAAATTCATGAAGAAAACAAAGCCATTGAAATCCATCAGTTTGGTAGGAACGGAGTGTAGCCTTAATACCCTTCGGCAATGGCACCGGCACAGGCCCGCGGAAGTTGAGCAACTTAGCCCGGCGATCAGTTATAAATTCGGTAATATCAGGGTCGTTTAATTCCTTGAAAAGCTCATCGATTACATTGAAGTGAAATGCGGAAAGCTTTACGCCTTCATCCTTATTTTGCCCATGCTGGTAAATGCGCATCAAGCGTTTATACCAATCCATGGGCAAGCTGCCTTTGCTGCCGTTGCCAAGATCTACAAACTGGCTGGCGGGTATAAACCGTTTGTGGAGTTGAGCAAGGGTTATGGATTGGTCGCCAAATACGAAAGTGGCGTTGAGCTCAAACCAGTCTATTTCGCGCTTTACCGTGTAAGACACCTGTGCGGTTGCGGGCAACTGCTTGAGTTTGGTAAGGTTTTTTTGGCCAAATATCTTTACATCTGCATCGCGCAGTTGAGTAAAAAGTTGTACAAAGCGGTATTCGTCGAGCAAGGCTTTATAATGCAAGAAGAAAAAGTCGGACCTGAATTGATTTTTAAAATCGGGATGCGCAGCTTTGAGAATGTCGATGTATCGCGTTGCTTCTTCCGAATCGTGGCTTTTGGCCCGTATTACTTTATCATCAGCTTCCCATACCTGTCCTTCGCTGAGCAGATCGGCAAGGGTATCATCATCATAGCGCAGGCAGGGCCTGAACATTACGAAGTCACCAATTTCCGAAAGGTAGAGTTCCCGTGCCACCACATCGCGCTTTTGCAAAAGCACCTGCAGCTCACCATCGCCTTTTATAGTGAGTGGATACTTACTGAAAACCGGTGCCAGGTGCTCGCTGAATATTTCGGCAAAACGGGCTTGCGGCATGAGGCTGCCGTGTAGCTCAAATGCAAGTTGAAGGTGGTTTGCCGCGGCCGGTGATGTGCTGAAATACAGCGTATCATCCACTTGCATAAAATGCGGGTATGGCATCTTTACGCGCGCTGCACCGGGCTGTATGTCTATTCCTTTGTGATTGATGAATAATTGAAGGGAGAGCATGGCGCCATTTTTTTCAATTTCGTAGCGCATGTCAGGAAATTCTTTTCGGAAATGTATGGATTGCAGTTCTCCCTTTGTGACTTTTTGGTTAATGAAATTGTTCGTGATAAACATGTGCGGATGCCCACCGAGCTCATCAACCACTTCTGCAATCAGCCTCGCCATGTGAATGGCTATGTTTGCTCCGGCTACTTTGCGCTCAAATTGACTGGATACAAACTGCGTAATCACTCTGTCAGCAGGGCTGTACTGTATCAGGTGGTGGGCATCAAAACGCTGCGCACTTTTGAATCCTTTGCTCATTGGCTCACCCTTTTTTCCCGGAAGGGCGTATAGGGTATGCATACCAAACCGAAGTTCATGTTTTTCGCCAAAACAGAAGGCAAAGCCTACGGAGTACCGCTCCGAATCCGCTTCATTGCCCAAATAGTATTGTGCACTGAGTGCATCTTTCTCGCTTATTTTCAAAGGATGGGTATTGAGTAGTTGTTTTACTTTAAGAATGTCTACAATCTTGCTGTGCTCCGGTTTGAGTTGCAAGCGTCTGCCATTCGGAGTAAGCTGTGCGTGAAAATACGCTGGCCAGTTTTCGATGGGTGTAAGGCCGTAATGGCGCATCGCTTCGCGGCCCTCAGCGTCAATTACTTCGGGGGCCGGAGCGCGCAACTGAGCCACCAGGCCTGAGGTGTGCATCATTTCCAGCATGCGTGAGCTGTGTCTGCACAGGCCCTTCACTAATTCGCCGCAAGAGCATCTTACCGACAGTGCGTTTTTTTCACTTGAAGCCTTATAAGGTACCGGTCAGCGTATTGTATATTATCGTGGTACGAGTACCATGCCTGCACAGCAATTTCGCCGGGGGCGGTTTCTTGAATGGATTCTATACCCTTGTGCGGTAATTCGTAAAATGGACCCTCATGGTACTGTATAAATGAGCTTACCTGTTCGAAATCACTGATCAGAAATGGCTCAAGAGCAGGGCGCAATCTCGGGGCAGGCGGTATTTTTGATTTCAAATCAGTGACCGATTTTGGCGTCGGTGAAGGTGCTGCACTTACAGTGCCTCCAAGCTTCAACAAATTATAGCTCATCCATAGCAGTGCAGCCACCTGATGCTTGCAAAAGCGGTGATCAGCGGCAGGACAATCGCATCCGGTTTCAGCAATGCTTTTCCATTTGTTCGTCTTGCCGCTTAGTAAAACTACAATCTTATAGTAAGAGGTGCCTTGTACGCCGAATACAATGCTACCTGCCATTGGATTAAAAGAGGTAAGGCTTACCGAATTGCTGAGGTAGTACTCCATGCCGCGTTGTATAATGTGGGGTTCAGCGAGGCGGTTGAGGCAGGCTTTGATGTTGGATTGGATCTGTTATTTTATACACACACAGCGAAGTTAGACCACGGGCTTATTCCAAGGCAATAAATTGTTCGCAAAAGTTGCACAAGTTATCGACAAGATGGGTGAAATGAAAGGCTGGCAGTAGGTGTGATTCCGGCAATATTGACCCTTGGGACAGTATCGCCGCTTTAGGAGGCTGCTTGTTCTGAAATATCTGGCAAGCACCCACCCCTTGGGGCGAATATGGCCCCTATTCTCCTTAAATTTGCGGCGAATGTTTTACATATTTACCGCAACGGGAAACCTAACAGGATGGCCAAATACGTATATCAATACGAGCAACGGCCCCGTAAGCTTTGGGATGATGAAGAGCTACAAGTCATTTTGGGCAAGGTGCGGCATCTTCAAGGCAAGATTTTTGGGAAAATGGAAGCATTGGGATTTTCCATGAAGGATGAAACGATGTTGGCTACCCTAACAATGGATTTACTTACCTCTTCAGAAATTGAAGCAGAGCTATTGAACTATGAGCAGGTGCGCTTGCCCATTGCCCACCGTTTGGGGATGGACCATGCTGGTATGGTTCATGCGGACAGAAATGTAGAAGGTGTGGTAGATGTGCTGCTGGTTGCAACGCAGCGTTTTGCGCAGGTACGGGAGGCAGTGTGCTAATCATTGGCTCTGCAGCAGGAGTAGCCGCGATGGGCATTATGTGAATAGAATTTATCTGGTTCCTGAAGCGCATATCATGGTTTGCTCTGATCGGTTATTTTGCGGGTATCGGAGTATACCTTTTGCAGAATGGCGCAGGATATTGATATTAACATTTACAGGTTTATATTATTGTGCTTTAGCTTTTGATAATGAGTAAGTTTTAGTAATACTTTCGCGTCACCATTCTGTTGCCCGCACTGCCTGGCTTTGTATCATGCTATCTCCCTGAAGTTTTGCTTCAGAAACCGGACAGGCCAAGGGACATTTTGGTATGCTTTTAACCCAAAACCAATTAACCAATGAGAAACGTTCTGCTTACCCTATCAGCCGCTGCCATGCTTGCGTCATGCAGTGAGCCGTGTCCGCCATCGCGCTACACGGAACAATCACCCGAAATCGACAAAGTAATTGCATCGAATGATGCTTATTGTAAGCGCGATTGGGATGCACTAAAGGCAGTGTATGCTGCAGATGCCAAAATTTACCACAACAGCGCTGAGTCTGTAACATTAGATGAAACGATGATGCAATCAATGGAGACGGCTAAATATTTCAGCAGCGAGACCATCACCACCGAAGATGCTGAAATGGTAGTAACCGACAGCACCGAAACCTGGGTGAATTTCTGGGGAGTTTGGAAAGGCGTAGTGGCTGAAACAGGGAAGGAATATTCTTCGCCCATGCACTTCACCATGCGATTTGAAAATGGCCTGATCACCGAAGAGCACGGCTACTGGGACGGCTCTGAAATGACCAAAGACTTTATGGCTATGCAAGCCTCTGCGGCTGACAGTACCGCTGCAACTGCCACGAAATAGGCAATCAAAATAATTCACTTCACGACCCGCGACAGCCTACAAGTTGTTGCGGGTTTTTCTTCGTATAGAGCATAGGTCGTCATCAAATCGAATGTCTATATTGCGGCATTCAAACCACACCATGAAGATTATCAATAATGCTTTAAGACGCGCTCTACTTTGCATGTCAATACTCCTGCTGCATGAATTGCTGCCGGCCCAGATTACCGCCTTTACTGATGCACACATCATACCCATCACTGGGCCCGAAATTGCGAAGGGAACCCTCCTTGTGGAGAAGGGGAAAATACTGGAAGTAGGAGAGGCCAACAAAGTAAAAATCCCCAAAAATGCAGTTGTGGTATCCCTTTCGGGAAAAGTGATTATGCCCGGGCTCGTTGATTCACATTCGCATATAGGCAATGGCGACGGGGGAGATGGCTCTTCAGCCCTTCACCCCGATGTGCGTATTTTCGACGCGATCGACGTGCACTCCGATACTTTCAAAAAAGCACGCGCCGGAGGAATTACCACTGTGAACATTATGCCCGGCTCAGGTCACCTTATGAGCGGGCAAACCATTTATCTGAAATTGCGGCGCGCCACTACGGTGTATGATATGCTCCTCAACAATGACCCTAACGGCATTTTGGGCGGCATGAAAATGGCCAATGGCACCAATTCAATCCGGGCGATTCCTTTTCCCGGTACACGGGCCAAATCGGCGGCGATGGTGCGTAGCCTTTTTGTGAAAGCACAAGCCTACCAAGAAAAGGTAAAACTTGCCGCCGGCGATGCCACCAAAATGCCCGATAGAGATTTGCAAATGGAAGCGCTCGTAGAAGTGCTGGAAGGCAAGCGTATGGTGCACAACCACACCCACCGCCACGATGATATTATGACGGCCATTAGGCTCTCGCATGAGTTTGGCTACCGCATGGTGCTGCACCATGTGAGCGAAGGCTGGAAAGTGGCTAACGAAATAGCCGCTGCCGGAGTGCCATGCTCGGTAATTGTAATCGACTCGCCAGGAGGTAAACTGGAAGCTGCCGAACTGCGCTTTGATACCGGCCGCATACTCGAAGAAGCAGGTGTGGATGTAGGCTTTCACACCGACGATGGCATCACCGACTCCCGTGTTTTTTTGCGGTCGGCTGCTTTCGGTGTGCGCGGTGGCATGTCGAGAGCCAAAGCGCTAGAAGCTGTAACACTCGCCAATGCACGCATGCTTGATGCCGATAAAAAAGTGGGATCCCTGACACCGGGAAAGGATGCTGACTTTATTGTGCTCTCCGGCGATCCGCTTAGCGTTTACACGAAAGTGGAGCAAACATGGATTGAAGGTGCAAAGGTTTTTGACCGCGCAAACCCCGACGACCTAAAGTTCGCTACCGGTGGCCTCGATGTATTTCGGGGTGAGTATTATAACCACCACGTAGACTTCAATAACAACTGATGCGTATGAGTACGATTAGAATTCTTGCTGCAATTGCAACTATAATCATCCCTGCAGCGGTTGCAACGGCTCAAAACCACGCCATAAAAGCTGCAAGGCTCTACACCTCTAACGGGCCCGTAATTGAAAACGGGGTGGTGCTTATCAGCAATGGTAAAATAGAAGCTGTGGGTGCGGCAACGGCAGTAAAAATACCGGCCGATTACGAGGTGCACGAAGCTAAAGTGGCTACACCCGGATTTATTGACGCCCACAGCGTAGTAGGCCTTGCGGGAATTTACAACCAAAAGCACGACCAGGATCAGCTTGAGAAATCGAGCCCCTTACAACCCGAGCTGCGCGCCATTGACGCCTACAATGCGCGTGAAGAACTCGTAGGGTATCTCAGGGCATTTGGTATTACCACTGTAAATACAGGCCACGCCCCGGGAGCGCTCATCAGCGGACAAACCATTGTGGTAAAAACAGCCGGTGAAACGATCGACGAAGGGTTGATCAATCCCATGGCAATGGTGGCTATGACCATAGGCAGCAGCGTGGCTGAGAATTTTGAAAAGCCCGGCACCAGAGCCAAGGGCGTATCCATGCTGCGCGAGGCATTTGTCGCAGCGCAGGGCTATCAGAAGAAAATGGGCAATAGCGACGCATCCAAACGACCCGACCGCGACCTCTCGAAGGAGGTGCTGGTAATGGTGCTGAACCGCGAAGTACCCGCGCTTATTACTGCACAGTCGGCGCGCGATATAATTACCGCCATTCGTCTGCGCGATGAGTTCGGTTTTGACCTTATAATAGATGGTGGCGCTGAAGCCTACTCTGTGATTGGCGAGATAAAAGCAGCAAAAGTACCTGTGGTTGTGCATCCCACGATGGTGCGCACCTACGGCGATACAAGGCACGCCACTTTTACCCTTGCGGGGATACTGCACAAAGCCGGTATACCTATCGTTTTTCAAAGCGGATATGAAGGTTATGTTCCGAAAACAAGGGTGGTTACATTCGAAGCTGCTTTGGCTGTAGCCAATGGGCTTGACTACGATGCTGCCATCAATGCCCTTACCATAGATGCTGCCCGCCTCTTGAAAATTGATAAACGCCTAGGCTCCTTAAAAGTCGGAAAAGATGCCGATATAGCGCTCTACGACGGCGACCCGTTTGAGTATACCACCCATGTACTAAAAGTATTTATTAATGGCAAATTGGTAAGCGCAGAAATACGCTAGAAAAATCCGGTTCACAGGGCTACGTTTCATTGCATTCGCGCACAATAACGCATATTGCGCCTGTCTTGTGCAATACGCCTTTGGCAATACTTTCCGGCCTTTGTTATGCTGCGAAATTTATTTTCGAATTTCTTCAACTTTCTTAATTGTTTCAGGTTAATTTTGGGTCAATTAAATCTAATAAGATCGCTATGAAAAATAACCTGATTGTTCTCTTGTTGCTATCCACCTTGCTGAGTAGTTGCGTAATAGTAAGGCAGGGAGAAGTTGCTATGAAGCGAAGGCTTGGAAAGCTTGTAGGCGAGCCGATCACGGAGCGTTCAAAATTGTACAACCCGTTTATTTCTACCTACCTCAGGGTGCCCGTAAAAACCATCAACCTGGATGTGAATTTGGAAATACCTTCATCAGAAGGATTGAACATCAAATGCGAAGCATCGATACTCTACAGACTCCAACCAGACAGGGTGCCGGATATACTGCGTCAAATTGGGACCACCTACGAAGAGGAAATTATTTCGCCGGTTTTCAGATCGGCTATGGCCAATGTAAGTTCGCGCTATGTGGCAAAGGATATGCACTCAGGCGAGCGCGCCGGAATTGAGCGTGAAATGCTCAAGCAGATGATGGAGATCTTAGGTCCACGCGGTTTTGTAATAGAGCAGGTATTGATGAAGCGCATATTGTTGCCGCCCACCCTTTCGAATGCTATTGAGCAAAAGCTCTCGGCTGAGCAGCAGGCTGAGATGATGGAATTCGTAATAATCCGTGAGCGCCAGGAAGCCGAGCGTCAAGTGATTCAGGCCACGGGTCAGCGCGATGCGCAGAAGTTGCTTGCCGAAGGCCTCACACCCGCCATCTTGCGATTTGAAGCCATTGAGGCATTCAAGCAGTTGTCGCGGTCATCCAATACCAAGATTATTATCACAAATGGCGATACCCCGCTGATGATTGACGACACTTCCGGGGGGCAATAGCCTTTGAAAATTGACAAGGGTTTTCTTCCTGTTGGCAAACGTGATAAGGCAAATTTTAGAGCAGAATCACCTTGCTCAGTATTGTACGCTCTTAGTTCAGAAAGTGAAAACCCTTACCCGCCGCGGGTAGGCGAAATTTTTATATTTATAGTCAGCTAGTTAGCTGATTATTGGTGATCTCGCTCTTCAAGCGTCAGAGTTGTTTTTTGCGGAAGGCGTCGCTTTGTAATACTTTACACAGCATATCTGTCTTTTTTTTCGGCTTACAGTCGTCAGGTCAAGGTTTTCAGTCTTCAAGGGTTGTGAGCCGAAAACTTACAGCTTAATTTTCCATTCTGCCTTGGGCAAAAAGTATAGCACTCCTTTGTTTTTTAGCTCGAATTTATTGCTTTGGTTGGGTTCGTAATTCGGTAAAATTCAAGAGAACTTTTGCAGTTCATCACGATTTACGCACACACTGACTCCCATCATTGAGCCAATATGCTGCAATGTACTTTCTGATTACTTGGCTATATTTTCCTGGCATCGTGTTCGCTGTTCAGTGGGTTGGACTTTGCGGTATTGGCTTGGCGCTAATTTTCTACCTATTCGAGTTTCTTATGTGTTGAAATATGCGGTTTTGACCGAATCAACCTTGCCATTGTATCAAGCAAGTTTATACAAGCGGACTAGCATATAAAATTATATTGGATATTACTTTGATTGAGTTCTAGTCTGTGCATATCATAAAAATATATTAAGCTAGGCATTACAAACATTAATGAAAATTAATAGTACTTAAGAAATTATTACATCAATTTTGACGGGTAATTTTTAACAAACAAATCAACTCACATGAACACAATTCAAAAAACAACGAGGGTTTTTATACCCTTGCTCGCTGCAGCAACTCTCGCGCTCACTTCTTGTTCTAAAGAAGAAGATATAGATGCACCAGCCACATCTCAAGCCCCTGCGAAATCTTCAGCTTCTGCAACAGCAGCGCTTTTTTCTGGCAAATGTTTTAACATTACCAATTTCGTGGATGAGGGCACCAATGAAACCAATGACTACAACAACATTGTATTTGAATTTGCCTCCAACAATATCCTTACCGCAACAAGCCCGCAAGGTGATGCTACAGGTTCATGGAATACCACTTTTAACAGCAACACCGGCGTTGCTCGCCTCATCATTCAGTTTCAGAATGTGCCCGGTATATTGCTTGAGCTCAATGAAGACTGGCGTGTGGTATCAAGCGGAAATGGATCAGTTAACCTTCAGGATGTAGACGCGGGCTTTACGGACCAACTCCAGTTTAGCGAACTCGACTGCGATGGAGATGGCGGCATCGGCGGCGGCTCAGGCTTGTCTCAGTTTACCAATACCCTTACCACTGACAGTTGGGTGGCCAGCCAATTCATCATCAACAATGTGAACAGACTTAATCAGCTAAACAACGTTACCTTCACCTTCAGCAATGGTGTTCTCACACTACAACGCAACAACCAGTCGCGTACGGGCAACTTCAGCACCTTGGTAGATGACGGTCTTCTCGTGGTTGACATCACCGGCTTCCAAAACCCGCCTGCTGGTATACAAGCGCTGAATGAAGACTGGAAGGTTATTTCGTGGACCGCCAACCAAATTCAACTTAGAGATCCGTTTGACAATGGCAACCCCAAGTCGTTTCTTACACTTGTGCGCCCCTAATATTCATACATGGTACTTTGCGTTGGGTCAGATCAACCCTTCATCATAGACCAACATACCATCATGACAGCCCTTCCATGGCGGAAGGGCTGTTTTGTTGTATTACCCTTTTGGTTGGTTCGGATAAATGCTTTCGCAATACCTAAAATTTATAGGAATATCCTAGGCGAATTACCTGTGTTTCGTAATAGTTTTTACTGGTGTAAGAGAAATTATTGCCGTTAATTCTCTGCCGGACTACCATGGTGTTGAAGAGGTCTGTGGCATTCAGAAAGATTTCGCCTTTGCCATTTTGCACAGGTCTCTTTATTCCGGCATCTATAGAAAACCGCGCATCTATGGTTCCCTGTGGTATGATGTCGGGCGCCAGGTAGATAGCGGTGAGCTGTGCTTCCGTGTTTTTCGATAACCTAAAATTGGTGTTGAGCTTGATGTTTCCAGAGTAAATTTCCTGCTGTTCGGCGTTAAAGGTGTTCTCAACAGGATATAAATTCACCACCGTGAAGGCATCTATCTGATTGTAGTAGCCGTTCAGATTCAAATTCATATTTATGCGCTTCGAAATTTCCCGACTTACCACTATTTCAATTCCCGAATTATAGCTTTTGCCTGCGTTTTGAGAAACGTTGTAAATCAAATTTGAGTCGTCTACTGTTGTGGCAATTCGGGTTATAGTGCCATCAGAAATTCGGTGATAAATGGCACCGTAGAAAGAACCATTTTCCCAAAGATTTTTATAGCCCAACTCGAATCTTTGGGTGAATTGGGGTTGCAAGGCAGGGTTGCCTACTTTAATGATTTCGGCATCGTCATATTTGGGAAAAATCCGAATGTCCACTTCATCGGGACGATCTACCCTGCGGTTGTAAAATGCTGATATCTTGTTGCGGTCGTTCAGCTTATAAGTAATTCGCGCATTGGGGAAGGGTTGCAAATAAACGTACCCGTCGCTTTGATAGGTATTGTGGTTGGGATCCACATCGTACTGAAAATCCACATGCTCGAGCCGGAGCCCAATTTCGGCTTCTAGTTTTTTCACCTCATAGGTATAGTTGCCATAAATGGCCGGGATGGTTTCCTTGTAGGTAGCCGTGCCATCTGCACCTACATCCAATACCGAATTGTTTGGCGATGGATTAAATTGCATATCGGTTTGAATGGTGCGCCTTCTGAATTTAAATCCCGTTTCCAACAGCCCGTGTTTAAGGGGTCTTGTATAGTCCAGGGTGAAGTCGGCTACCTTCTGGTCGGCAATCAAAAAGAAGGACTCCTGGGTGGTGAATGCCGGGGTGGTATTGGTGAAGAAATACTTTTCATCTTCCCGATCGAAGGTATAGTTGAATCCCATATTCAACTTATGGCCGGGTTGCAGAAATTTATGCCCATAGGCCACAGATGTCATTGCGGCGGTAAGCACTTCATCTTCCAGGAATTGCCACAGGCGCAGGCTCTCTGTGTTATTGCCACTAAAAAATGGTTGGTCGCCGCGATCCTTGATTGACTCATTGCTATACAAGCCTGAAATGGTGAGGGTATTTCGGTCGTCAATAAACCAGTCAGCACCGGCCTTTGATGTGAAAAAATTGGTATTTCGGTTCCTTTTTAATTGCTGATTGATTATAGTTCCATCTTCGTAGACCCTTGTTACGAACTCATTTCTATTGAGCGTTTCAGTGTACAAATTGTCGGCTTGCAAAAAAATATTCACCTTCTTTTTTCTGTAGTTCAATGATACAGTGGGGTTGATTTTCGGCGTAGCCTGGTATTGGGGCCGAATGCCGGGCAAATTTTCCTGGCGCACCCACAAAGCGCCCAAGCCTGCAGCTAGTCCTACCTTTCCATTTAAGCCACTTTGATCTTCTTTTTTGAGTATAATATTGATGATTCCGGCATTTCCGTTGGCATCAAATTTTGCCGATGGATTGTTGATGATTTCTATTTTCTCGACCGCCGATGCAGGGATGTTGTCTAAACCGTTTTGCTTCCCAAAACCTGTTATGGCTGTTTGCTTTCCGTCAATAAGTACCATCACCTGATCGTTTCCCCTGAGTTGTACCTGGCCATCTTGCGTAGTTACACCCGGAAGGTTGTTCATAGATTGCAGCACACTGCCCCCGACCTGGCTCACATTGTCGGCCACAGTGTAGGTTTTCTTATCCATCGCTCCGCTTACTTCTTCTTGTTTGGCCGTCACCACCACCTCACCAAGCTGCTGCGAATTTTCGATTAGGAGAATGGCGCCGATGTCAATGAAATCAGAGTTTGAACCGATGAAAATGGGTGCCGTATATTTTTCAAAGCCTATGAAGGATGCCTCAAGGAGGTAATCTCCCGGACTGATTTCCGATAGGGAAAACAAGCCTTTGTTGCCCGAAATGGTACCTGCTACGAAAGTAGAATCTACTTGCTTTTTCAATACCACATTCACAAAAGGTAAAGCTTCACCCGAAGCTTTACTTTTTGTGATACCCGAAACGCTTATCAACGGGGTTTGAGCAGAAAGACCCAATGGCAGCAATAAGGCGAATAGCAACGCAACCTTAACTTGCTCAATGTTCATTCTCTTTTTTGTCCTCTTTGTCCTCTTGTTTCTTGGTCAATATTCCTTTGTGGTCTATCATGACTTCAAATTCTTCCTTGCCCACTTTTATTTCAACTTCGTAGGCGCGGCCCATTTCGGTTTCAACAATTTCGGCTTCTTCAATCTTGTAGTCTTGAAAATTTTTATTCAAAATGGCGAGAATGTCTGCTGGTATTTCAGATTTTTTGATCTCTTGCTCGGTCTCTATCCAAGCGCCATTTGCATCAAATGAAGCTGAATATTCCACGCCGTTGATTTTGAATTCTGCTTCCCATTCTGTTTCGTTTTCCATCTCCCATTCCGCATTTTTCACTTCCGGAAATTTGGCTTTAAAAGCAGATAAGACCTTCTCAGGAGCCTTTACATTGTGTGTGTCCTGGGCATATGATTGCAACGTAAATGCAGCCGAAAGCCCAGTGATAATCATTAAGTTTTTCATAAGTGAAAGATTTTTAGGTTTCTTGAGTACAAACATCGCACTTGAATTCGAAGAAATTTGGAATTTTCAAAACTCCACCGAAAAAAAGTGGAATCCATCTTCAAAATCGTAGTCGATTTGCCAGTGGTATTTATTGGCAATTTCCTTAATGATGGCGAGCCCCAAACCGCTGCTTATTTTGTTTTTCGATGCGCTTGAAAAACGCTCAAACAAGCACTGCTTTTCGAGGGCTTGCTTTCCGGAATTTGCAATAGCCAGAGCTCCGTTTTCGAGCATAATATGCACTTGGCCGCCTGCAGGGGTATGCCGTATGGCGTTTGAAAGAAAATTGTGCAAAAGGGTTTCCAGTAGAAACGAATTCGCATTTACCAAAAGTGCATCGCCCATACTGCTCGTTACGGTAAGCTGCTTCTCGCTGATGTAATCTTCAAATAAAGTGAGTGAAACATTCACAAAATCCGGCACCGACAAGGGCTCCAGTTCACGGTATTGCTGGTTTTCAACTTTGGCCAGCACGAGCAGGTTTTTATTGATGCGCGAGAGTCGCGAGAGTGGAGCTTCAATGCCATTGAGCAGAGCAGTAATCTCCTTTGAAGATATTTGACCCAACGGTACCAGTCAACACGGCGGTAAAGGCAGGTTGTGATTTGCTTTCAGTTTGTTCTTTGAAGATATTTGACCCAACTAACCCGTTGGTGTTATGCTTAAAGCCTTCGTTGTGATTTGCTTTCAGTTTGTTCTTTGAAGATATTTGACCCAACGAAAATAATGTGGCAATTAAAGCCACAGTGTTGTGATTTGCTTTCAGTTACGCCATTTATAGGCCTGTAATTTTTTTTCATCGCGGGCTCCTTTATTCTCTGCAGTGTTAAACTTATACTGGTTCCAGAATATTGCCGATGTAGCCCGCTGCCCTAGTCCGGAAATTTCCTTTCTGAATGTTTCTGTTA
>JBBQZU010000048.1:0-17257 GCA_038207425.1 Flavobacteriales bacterium
CTTTTGAGCTAACTCGCTTATGGTTCGCTGCTCTTTAATAGCCTCGATGGCTATCTTTGCTTTGAAACTTGCTTGGAAGGTTCGTCATTCTTTTCTCATTGTTCAGAAAATTAAGGGTTGTTAATTTCCTGTCCAAAAAAACTAGACCAGCTCATTAAGTTTCATCCATATACTCGGTATTCTGGTAGTCAGGAGGCGATGAACCGAAGCACAATACGAAGAATGATATTCAAAACAACATCCCAATATTTGTTTTCTGGCCCTGATCCGGAAAGATTTATTGATGTTGAAGCATCTAGCGGAATCGCAATAAGCGGATGCGAATTCATTAACGAAGTTCCCTAGTCATTTCAAGAAGATAATAGAGGAATAGGCTTTTATGCAAGCGACTCAAGGCTTGTAATAATTGAGTTTTGTGAGGGCGGAATTGGACCGGCCCGCATTGGAAACACTGTAATACCATCTGTTTTTAAAAATTTGAGCAATGGAGTAAATTCCGTTTATGATGAATTTAACTACAGGCTTGAAGAGATCGAACTAGGGAAATTTATTAATAATTAAAATAGGTGTTGGACTCTACGGTTCCAAAAACAGTTTTGTTTATGACAATGAATTTCAAGTACCTCGGGTACCAAATAACACAGGAATTTTCTTGTCTAAAAGCACAAATTACAGTGTAGAAGGAAATTATTTTACGAATATACCAGGTAGTGCAACTACTTGGAGTTGGGGAATTGCTATCAGAGCATCCGGCCCATTTGCAAACGTAATCAAGAATAATGTTTTTGAAAAGATTACTGTTGGAATAATCCCAGAAGGGCAAAATGCCAATCCTAATGATGTATATAAAACCGGTCTTAAATACAGATGTAATCTGTTTGTTCGCGGAACAATTAAGCATAGCGATATTCTTCTGGTAGATGGCTCCATATCCAGAGAGCAAGGTGAATGTCTTGGAAACGACCCATCTGCACCGGCAGGAAATTTATTCAGCCACTCTAGCACACTTCCAAGTTCCCATTTTGATATCAATATATATCCAGGAGTTGTTCCACTTGGATATTCCATAAATTACTACCATCATCTTGTAACCAGCAATCGTTATATATTTCTACTTAGGGTAAGTGAAATCGCAACTGGTGCAACTGCTAACTACGTGTTCAGGTCTCAATGTAATGCAGCTTTTAATTCGGAGAGGGGCTGTGACGAAGGTCCAATACCAACTTTTACTGAAAATGCAATTGAAGGAATGGAAACAAAAGAAGAACCATCAGTACTTGATGTGAATAGTATTCTATCCGTTCCTAATTTGTTCGAAACCAATATTCTTGAACTGGAAAAATAAATTGATGCCGGAAATACTTTAGAACTTGCCGCACTTCCACAATCAGTAGGAAACGATGAAGCAGTTCAATTCTTAATGAATGAAGCAGGTGAAAATTTAAGCACCTTTATATGGGATTTGTTACTAGAATCGACATATTCTAATCTTGCAAATGAGATCAGCTCTTCCATATTTGGCATGAGTACGTATAACGTAGATGGTGTGCTTATTGAAACAGCAGTGAGTGACATTGAACAATTATGGTTCAGTGAGCGGTATAAGATGGATGAATATTGGATGAATATTTCCAAAAAAGTAGCACAAGATACCATAAACCAGATTTCATTCGATGATTTCTTTGCGCTTCTCAATCAATTTCAACCAGAGAGCATGCAAGGTTTCGTAGCAGCTTATGCACTTCAAAATGGCCATGAAATTCCTGAATGGGTAAGACCTAATTTCAGACCTGACGTTTACAATCTTGAAGGAAATCAATTACCCTTTTTGGCATCTGATGAAGGCTTGCCTCCGATATTACCTTCACCTCTTACCGGTGATTTTCTCAATTGGTCAGGAAACGTATTATTATTGCACTGCATGTACATTGCTGAGCGCAAAGTGTATTTTCCAACATACACCGAAATTATCAATAGTGTTGATCCCACTGAAAATGGGAAGAATGCACAATTGGAGTCAAACACAAGTTCCAGTTCCATTTTTGGCATTTACCCAAACCCCTTCTCATCTGAACTTATCTTCCGTTTCAATACTGAAATACCAGAATACAAAGTACTTCGCATCGAAATCTTCGACCTCCTTGGCCGCCGCGCAAGAAGCGAGCAGTTCGGTGCAGTTAGCATCTTTACAATTGATTGGGTTAGAATTGCCCAAAGGTATGCTCCCTTATACCATTTTCATAGATGGCACACCTGTGCAGAATGGCAAGGTAGTGAGGGTTTAGTAATCGAAAACACCATTTCCATCATCATAAAGCAGCCTCGAACGGGGCTGCTTTTTACATTCCAAAACCTGCGCTCCCTCGCACACAAAACCATACCTTTGCACCCTGAATTTGAAGCGCACTGATTATGGAATACAACTTTCGCGAAATAGAAGAGAAATGGCGTAAACACTGGGCTGAGCAACATACCTACCACGTGTCTGAAGACCCTGCGAAAGAGAAGTATTATGTACTCGACATGTTTCCCTATCCATCGGGTGCGGGCTTGCATGTGGGCCACCCGCTTGGATATATTGCCAGCGACATTATAGCGCGCTATAAGCGGCACAGGGGCTACAACGTGCTGCATCCCATGGGCTTCGACTCATTTGGACTTCCCGCTGAGCAATACGCCATCCAAACGGGACAGCACCCCGCCATAACCACCGAACAGAATATAGCCCGGTACCGGGAACAACTCGACAGGCTGGGGTTCAATTACGACTGGAGCCGCGAAGTTCGCACCAGCGACCCTGCCTACTACCGATGGACGCAGTGGATTTTTATTCAACTGTACAATTCATGGTACAATAAAGCTACCAACCGCGCAGAGCATATCGATTCGCTTATTGCCTCATTTGCCTTTAACGGCACCTATAATGTTGATGCTGCCATAGACCGAGAATGGTATAAGCGTATGGACCTAAGTCGTTTTCACTTTGGTGAACACTTCAGTGGTGAATTTACCGCCACCGACTGGGATGTGCTCAACGATGAACAAAAGGGTATCATTCTCCAACACTATCGCCTTGCATACCTTGCCGATACCTGGGTAAACTGGTGCGAAGCCCTCGGCACTGTTCTCGCCAATGATGAAGTAAAAGATGGCCTGAGCGAGCGCGGAGGTCATCCGGTGGAGCAGCGGCTTATGAAGCAGTGGAGCCTGCGCATCACTGCGTATGCCGACCGTTTGCTAAGCGGACTCGACACGCTCGACTGGAGCGAGAGCATCAAAGAAATGCAGCGAAACTGGATAGGCCGCTCTCAGGGTGCTATGGTGCGCTTTATGTTGCATGGCCACAATGGCCATATAGACGTGTTTACCACCAGACCCGACACGCTTTTTGGCGTAAGCTTTATAACCCTGGCCCCGGAACACGAACTGGTAAAGCGCATCACCAGCCCTGACCACGAGGCTGATGTTGCTGAATATATTCGCCAAACTATGCTGCGCACCGAGCGCGACCGACAGAGCGATGTAAAGCATATCAGCGGAGCATTCACAGGCGCCTACGCCCTGCACCCATTTACGGGCGAGAAAATTCCGGTGTGGATCGGCGACTACGTGCTTGCAGGCTATGGCACCGGAGCGGTAATGGCTGTGCCTGCCGGCGATCAGCGCGATTTTCTCTTTGCAAAACATTTTGGTCTGCCCATCCCAAATATTTTTGATGGTGTGGACGTATCGGCACAGGCTTACGCCGAAAAAACGGGAAAACTCATGAACTCGGGTTTTCTTACAGGACTCGATGTAGCCCGCGCCACTGCTGAGGTCATAGCAGAACTGGAGCGCAAACGTATAGGCTACGGAAGAATTAATTACCGACTTCGCGACGCCATCTTTTCGCGGCAGCGCTACTGGGGCGAGCCTTTCCCGGTGTATTACGAAAGCGATACGCCCCGCCTGCTGAGTGAGAACGAACTGCCACTTACGCTGCCTAAAATAGATAAGTACCTGCCCACCGAAAACGGTGAGCCGCCACTGGCCCGCGCCCGTCGCGAAGATTGGACCATATACCACGGCGACCGAATGGAGTATAATACCATGCCAGGATGGGCTGGCTCTTCGTGGTATTTCCTGCGCTATATGGATCCGCATAATGAAGCAAATATGGTAAGCCCTGATAGAGTGAAATATTGGGGTGCCGTTGACCTGTATATGGGTGGTGCCGAGCACGCTACAGGCCACCTTCTGTATGCGCGGTTCTGGACCAAGTTTTTGTCTGACAGGGGCTACATACCCTTCGATGAGCCATTTAAGAAAATGATCAATCAGGGGATGATTCTCGGTAAGTCGTGTATCCTTCTGCGCGATACCGAACACCCCGACTTGTATGTATCATTCGATAAGCAGGAAGCATACGTAGCCGCTTTCCCTTCCGGAAAAGGAAAAAGCGCCGATGACAGGTTTCAGCACCTGCGGGTGGATGTAAACCTTGCCGATGGCGATGAGCTGCACCGCGAGGGGCTTAGAAAGTGGCAACCCGAATTTTCAAATGCAAAATTTTATCCTGATGACGGCACCTTTCGATGCGGGCACGAAGTTGAAAAAATGTCCAAGCGCTGGCATAACGTTGTGGATCCCGAGGTGCTTTGCGACCAATACGGGGCTGACACTATGCGCATGTATGAAATGTTTCTCGGGCCGGTGGAACAAAGTAAGCCCTGGGATACCAAGGGCATCAGTGGGGTGCACAACTTTTTGCGAAAGCTCTGGAGGCTGGCGCATGACAAAGAAGGTATCTTTTCTGTAAATGATGCCACACCCACACGTGAAGAGCTGCAGGTATTGCACCGCACCCTAAAGAGAGTTACCGACGATTTGGAAAGACTTTCATGGAATACGGTTGTGAGTGCGTTAATGATAGCGGTGAATGAGCTTACGGCGCTGAATTCGTCTAACAAGACTGTGCTTGAAGGAATTTGTGTCCTGCTCTCGCCCTACGCGCCGCATTTTGCGGAGGAGCTTTGGAGTAAGCTGGGCCATAATAGTTCGGTTACTGCGCAGGCTTGGCCGGTTTACGACATGCAGTACCTGGAAGACACAAACTTTGAATATCCAGTCAGCTTTAATGGCAAAACCAGGTTTAAAATAAGTCTGCCTGCCGACATGCTGCCCGCAGATGTGGAGCGGGCCGTGCTCGATACCGCCGAGGCAGCCCGCTACCTCGAAGGCAAAACCCCAAAGAAAGTGGTGGTAGTGCCAAAGCGGATTGTGAATGTGGTAATGTAGGGACTGAACTTCTTGCGGAAGGCTTTTTGCATATGAAGCCTTATAGACCACCAAGCTCGGGGGTAATCAAAAAAACACTTTGTGCGCTTGGTGTCTTTGTGGGATACATTTTTATCGCCCACCAAGCCACAAAGGCCACGAAGGGCGGTGTTTCAAAAAAAACTTTGTGCGCTCGACGTAATCAAGGTGAGACCCCTAAATACACTACAACATAAAATCGCCCGAAAAGCAGAAAGAATTAGAGTCTCCAAATCCTTACCTTCACATCTGCGTATGCTACTTTGGAACGGCATTTGACATACGCCCCGCTATGAGAACTGTTGTGCACATACTTTTTCTTGTATTCGTACCATTGACCACCTTCGGACAAACAAGACCACCGAAAGCGAGCTTGGATACACTGCCTCTTGTTCAATTACCTACCGTTACCAATATCGCCTTTAGCACAGGCGAGTACCTCCGTTTTAGGCTGCACTATGGCATAGTGGATGCCGGCGAGGCAGAACTAACCGTAAAAAATGGCAACAGAAAATTTCAGGGCCGCGAAGCATACCATATCGTAGGTACCGGAAAATCGCTCGGTGCATTCAGTTGGTTCTTCAAAGTGCGCGACCAGTATGAAACCTATTTCGACAAGAATGGAGCTTTCCCCTGGGAATTTATCCGCGATATAGAAGAAGGCAGCTACAAAAAACGGCAGGAGTACTACTTCCATCAGCACAAGGCAGCGGTAACCACCAATAAAGGCGAAACCTTCGCTATACCAAAATACTCGCAGGATATGCTCTCGACATTTTATTATGTGCGTACCTTCAATTTCAAAAATGCCAAGGAAGGGCAGGTATTTACCATACCCACCTTTGTAGACGGCGAAGAATACCCATTGAAAATAAAACTGCTCGGCAGGGAAACTATCAAATCGCGCACCGGCACATACCGTTGTCTTAAGTTCGTACCTGTGGTGCAAAAGGGGCGGGTATTTAAAAGCGAAGAAGATATGATCGTTTGGATCACCGACGATGAAAACAAGATACCTATTCTCTTGAAAGCCAAAGTTCTTGTAGGTTCTATCAAGATGGAACTGGTAGAGTATGGCAATCTGGCAAATCCTTTGGCAAAGGTTGAGTAAAAATGCAACGATATGCTTCACAGCATCTGATGGCCCTTTATACTTTCACTCGAAACAGCGCCGGGCTCAATATTTCAGGATGTCATTCAAACACTCCTGAACCTCATTAAGCTCATCTTCAGTGATCCGTCCAATTTTTTCGATAAGAAGTGTTTTGGAGAGCGCATGAATTTGAAAAGTCAGTATTTCATATTCTTTTTTTAGTCCTGTTGTGTTACCGGCTTTGAGAATTACATTTCCATGATAATGTTTAAGCTTGCTCGTAAGCGGACAACAGATTACACCCGGCGCGTGGTCGTTCAGGAGATTTCTGCTGATGATACGCACAGGCCCGTATCCTGCCTGTTCGCCGCCCCGTCTTGGGTTCAGGCCCGAATACCATAACTCGCCCTTCTTCATTGAGCTAATTATTTCATATAGTCTGCCATTCCTTCTTCAGCAATAATGATAATATCAGTGTCATCCGACATTTTTTTATAAGAACGTGGGTATGTAGCTCTCTTCAATTGATCCAGATAAATACGCAGGGCCTTTTCAATGATTTTATTCTTTGGTGGCGGAAAAGATTCAGCGCTTGATAATAGTTGTTCGAAAAGGTACTCGGGTAAGGTGCTCGTGAAGGTTTTCATACGTGTGTAATACATTTGTAGACAGCAGATATTATATACTTTGTAGCTCCTGATAACTGATGTATGGCCTTTTTCAATTATGCAACAATGTGATTCAATTTGTATTCGGGCGTGCATACCGTCTAAAACCAAATTCACATCTATGTGCTCACATGGAAATTCGGTTATCTTCGCCGCATGCGCATTTTCTCCTGTTATCTGGCGATACTGTTGTTTGGTTTGACCGCTTGCAAGCCGGGAGCGGTTTATGACCCCGAAGAAGATCTTGATGATGAACTTTTAGAAGAAGATTTAACCATCCGATATGGTCTGCCTGTGAAGGACTTTGTGCTGCACGAAGGTTCAATACGTGAGGGACTGCTTCTCGCTGATCTACTACTGAACTTTGGTGTGCCTTACGGCGAAATTGTGGAGTTGGAGAAAGCTGCCGCGGACGTATTTCCCGTCAGGAAATTGCAGACAGGCTTCCATTACACCGTTTTTTGCAGCAGCGATACCCTGCAAAGGGCGCTGTACTTTGTGGCCGAAATAAACCGTGAAGACTATGTGGTATACCAGCTCCGCGATACCATTTTGGCATACAAGGGAAAGAAGCCGGTTACGTATCAGGTGCAGCAGGCTTATGGAATAATTGAAAGTTCACTGTCTAAAACGGTGAGCGATGCCGGTCTGAGTTCTTCACTCACCCATAGGCTCAGCGATATTTACGCATGGAGCATCGACTTTTTCAGGTTGCAAAAAGGGGATGCTTTTAAAGTGGTGTACGAAGAAAAGTATGTGGATGGAGAAAGTGCAGGCATAGGCAATATCCTCTCGGCAGAATTTACCCACAGAGGCGTTGCCTTTCCAGCTTTCCGCTTCGAAACGGCTGAAGGAAGTGGCTATTATGACACTGAAGGCATCAGCTTGCGCAAAGCTTTTCTGAAGGCTCCTTTGGAGTATTCGCGCATTTCTTCTAACTATTCTATGAAGCGCTTCCATCCTGTGCAAAAGCGGTGGAAGGCGCACCTTGGCACTGACTATGCCGCTCCAACCGGCACACCCATTATGGCTACATCGGATGGTGAGGTGGTAGCATCAGAATATGGCAAGTACAATGGCAATTTTGTTAAGATCAGGCACAACAGCACATACGCTACACAATACCTCCACATGTCTAAGCGGGCTGTGAAAAAAGGCGACCGCGTAAAGCAAGGGCAGACTTTAGGCTATGTGGGTGCTACGGGGCTTGCATCGGGCTCTCATGTATGCTACCGATTTTGGAAAAATGGAAAGCAAGTAGATTCTTACCGCGAAGAACTGCCAAAGAGTGAGCCCATTGAAGAGAAGTACCGCGGTGCGTTCAATCAGATGCGCGACAGTTTATTGATCAAGCTGATCGAGATTGACGTGGTTGAGCAGGGGGGGGAAAAGGCTATTTAAGTGTAGAACAACACGATACTTTTTAGGAAAGCTTAGTGTCTGACGCTATTTGGTTAATTGGTAATCGCTGATAAGCAAGCTTAGGGGCAGGTTAAGGCGTGTTGCCAGTCTGCGGATCATTTCGACAGTTAGTTTTCGTTTTCGGTGTAATACCTCTGACACCCTGCTCTTTGAGCCAATTTCTTCTACGAGGTCTTTCTGCTTCAATTGCATTTCTTCCATTCTTATTTTTATGGCTTCTATAGGATCAGGAGCTGCTATAGGATATTGTATCTTCTCATATTCATCTATTAGCAGGGCTAGCAAATCAGCTTCGTCGCTTTCAGGTGTACCCGTTTTTGCATCAAAGATATGTTCGAGTATAAGAAGTGCTTCACGGTATTCTTCTTCTGATTTGATAAGTTTCATATTCATGATTTTCGCCTGTTATATAGTATTTGCATTTATTCGGTCATATTCAGCATGAGTGCCTCTAAACCTGATAAAAATCCACTTCTTTTCAAAATTGAACTGGGTTATTAGGTGGTAACTATTGCCTTTTATGTTGAACACGATCCTGATGTTTTTCAGTACGCTGGCATTGAAATATGTCATTTTCACATCACATGAAGTATTCCAGGTGGCTTTTAAAGCAGTTTCATACCATGTTTTTAGGTGTTGCTACGAGTCGGGATGCATTAGCCAAAACGCTCTCAGTGTACTTTTTGCCAAAATTCTATCCAAGGGCCAATAAAGGTTACGAGACAAAAATAAGAAATGTTCTTAAAATGGGAACTATTTCTCAGAAAGTATCTGAATTGCCGACATTATTTCTTTATATGTCAGGGTCTTAATGATATTTATATCATTTTCTGCGACTGCCACCATAGCATAGGCTACATCGCGGGCTTGTATGGGTCTGTACTTCCTGGCGCTTCCCACCATAAGCGGCGCAATAAGCTTCGCAATACCTATTCCAATGCGTTCTCCAAGTCTGAATTCTTCCCTGGCACCCGTTAGTATTGATGGTTGAAAGATGGACAGTTGCTCAAACCCAACATCCTTCAGAGCCATTTCCATTTCGCCCTTTACGCGGCTGTATAACACCTTTGAATTTGGGTCGCTGCCAATGGCACTTACCACCAGAAACTTTTTGCAGCCGGCGGCATGAGCAGCATTTGCGAGATTGAGCACATAGTCATAATCTACTTTGCGAAAAGCTTCTTTGGTTTTGGCTTTTTTGATGGTGGTGCCAAGGCAGCAGAATACCGCTGCGGCATCGCTTACCGCTTCGGTGAGCTCTTGAGTATTATCCAGATTGGTAATTTGCCATTCTACTTTTGGGCCCAGGTATTTACCGGGTTGCCTGCACAATGCTGCTACTTTCGTGAAATGTGCATCCGCGGCAAGAATTTGCAATAAATGGCTGCCTATTAGGCCCGTGCTTCCTGCTACTACTGCCTTCATCACCAGCCGCTTTGAGGTTCAATCCAGTCGCCGTGGCTTTTGATAAGCTCTATCAACTCATCTACAGCAGCGGCTTCAGGTACGTTGCGCTTTACCACATCTTTTTCCTTGTATAGGGTGATTTTACCTGGCCCCGTGCCCACATAGCCGTAGTCGGCATCAGCCATCTCGCCGGGTCCGTTTACAATACAGCCCATTATACCAATTTTTACTCCTTTCAGGTGGTCCGTGCGGGAGCGTATTTTGGCTGTGGTTTCCTGCAGGTCGAAGAGGGTGCGCCCGCATGATGGGCAAGAGATATACTCTGTTTTGCTGATGCGCGTGCGCGTGGCCTGCAGTATGCCGAATGAGAGGGCATTGAGCGAGCGGGCGTCAGTGGCATTGCTTTGAAGCCAGATTCCATCACCGAGACCGTCAATAAAAAGCGCGCCAGCATCGGTGCTTGCGTACAATTGAACCCTGTCGCGGTCGGTGGTACCGTAAATGCGGTGTATTATTATCGGCGTATCGATATCCATATTGATCAGCTCAATAAATGCCCTTCGCAGTGATGCTACTGCGTGGTTGTTTTTGGTGCTCAGCACCAGCACTGTGCGGGCGCTTTCGCGCAAACGGTTTATAAATTTGTCATTAAATACATCGGTTGCATCAAGCGCTACAAAATTGAGCAGAGCGCTCAGTTCACCACTTTCGGTAAATTCATTTGCCGTAAGGAAGGGATAGTGCCTTGGCAACTCAGGATGCTGCAGCCATGTAGCCGAATCCTGAATAATGCCGAGCGTTCCGGGAATTTCAAAACCTACATCATTGGCGCCTGCATAAATAAAATCGGCAGCCTGATCAGCTATATTCCATTTGTCGAGCGGCACGCTGTAGTTGTAGCCGAAGGCAAAGAACGACGCGTGGGTTATTGAAGCTCTCCCTGAGAGATCGCCCACTACCCGTGGCACCTGCCCGTGTCCAAAGTTTATCACTTCAGCACTCCGGCGGCGGTTGTATGCGAATGGCGTAAGGGGATTGTGCTTTATTTCTGAAATTGGCTCATGTCCAGCGCGCTGTGTGTACCGTTCGGCCAGCATTTTGGCCACGGGTATTTCAGCTTCGGGTTCTTCAGTAAGCGATACGCGAATAGTGTCGCCAATACCGTCTTCGAGCAGGGCACCGATACCAACTGCGCTTTTTATGCGACCGTCTTCACCTTCACCGGCTTCGGTTACACCCAAGTGCAAGGGGTAGTTCATTCCTTCGCGTATCATGTAGTGCATTAGCAGGCGGTATGCCTGCACCATTACTTGGGTATTGCTGGCTTTCATGCTCAGCACTATATCGTGGTAGTTGTGCTCACGGCAAATACGGAGAAATTCCATCGCGCTTTCGACCATGCCGAGCGGGCTGTCGCCAAAACGGCTCATAATGCGGTCGCTCAGCGAACCGTGGTTGGTGCCTATTCGCATGGCCGTTCCATGCTCTTTGCAAATGAGTATCAGGGGAGTGAAACGCGCGCGAATTCGCTCCAGCTCCGCTTGATAGGTAGCATCTGAATATTCTATATTCTCGAATTTCTTTTTGTCGGCGTAGTTTCCGGGATTCACCCTTACTTTTTCTACGATGCGCGCTGCGAGCTCGGCGGCGTTGGGGGTGAAGTGTATATCGGCTACCAAAGGGGCATCGTAACCGGCTTTTACGAGCGCTTCCTTGATCTTGCGCAGGTTTTCAGCCTCCTTCATACTTGGAGCTGTGATGCGCACCAATTCGCATCCTGCTTCAATCATACGAATGCTTTGGGCCACCGTTTTTGCAGTATCCATCGTATCAGTGGTGGTCATGCTTTGTACCCTGATGGGGTTGCTGCCACCCAGCATAATATTGCCAATCCTCACTTCTCTGCTAGCGAAACGCTCATAAGCCGTAGGGCTGATGCAATAGGTTTTTTCGTAGTATGCAACCGTGTTCATAGTAAGTGATGAATCGAATTGCGAAGGTAACGCTTTGCAGGCAGTGCAGGTTCTCAGTGCATCCTTTAATTGTGTCATTCCACTTTCGGCTTTTGCCGGGTACATTGTTAGTGAATTTATTTTCCAGTTGGCTTTAGAACTGAACAGTAAGGCCTTTCAGGCCCGAAAAGGGTTCCCCAGAGTGTGCGAAGAAACGATAGGGGCCTGAAAAAATCCTTAGCGCCTTAGCGTCTTTCGCGTGAGACGCTGCCGAGTTGATTACTGATAAAAAACCGCCAGGAAATTGCCTTCCTATCAGAAATTCAAATGGTGTGCGCCTTCATTTTTAATTATACCTTGGATTATTCATTCGCTTGTTTTGATTCATTTCATTCTTTAACTTTGAGAAAGTTCAACATAAACCGTCGTTTCAACTAACCGTCATTATGAAAGCACTTTTTACTCTTGCTTTGGCTTCCATTTTGCCAGCCGTTTTGATTGCCCAAAATTTCTCAGCTCCTTACTTTGTTACATCCTCTCCCAATGAACTTACCCGCACCGCTATTGCCGATTTTGATGGTGATGGAGATATGGATATTGTAAGCAGCGGTTACAATGGGATTCTGGCTTCAAACCGAGAAGGATTCGCCTACTATGATAACCAAGGAGGGGTGCTCACCCGTATCAACAATAGGGTTTCTACTGCAGTTGACGGCTCCTACACTATTCTACCGGTCGATCTGAATAACGATGGCACAATTGATATCCTTTGCTCAGACAATAATAAACTTTACTGGTACCTCAATGTGAACAATACTTCTTTTCAGGGGCCAATTACAATAAGCAATATAACAGGAATTTATGGGGTCGCAGCAGGCGAGTTGAACGGGGTGCCCGGTATTGATATTGTAATTGCTGTGCTTAACAATGATCTCGTAAGGGCCTATTTCAACAATGGCAATGGGGGCTTTCCAAGTTTTGTCAATGTGTCAACCAGCTCAATAGATGCAATTGATGTGAAAGTAGCAGACCTTGATGGAGATGGATTAAACGATGTGCTGGTAGCCAACCTCAATGTAATGGATGTATCGTGGCACCGCAATTTGGGAAATAATAATTATGGCACGGCACAGGTACTTACTACTGGAATGATTGGCACCTATGGGTTAGATTATGGCGATTTTGATAATGATGGTGACTTGGATATTGTAGCGGTGGGTTTCGGTACCGATGATCTGTCGTATTTTGAAAATCTTGGAACTGTGATAGTTAATCCGGAAAATCCTGCAGGCACCATTTTTGGCCCCCGGCAAGTAATTTCTACAAGCATTGATGGGGCACAGGTGCTCAAAGTAGCAGATTTCAACAATGATGGAATGTTGGATGTAGTTGCAGGTGGAAATTTTGTATTCGATCTATTCTTTTTTACCGGTAATGGAAATGGCACTTTTATATCAACGACCCTCAATGGAGGATCCGTGCGCTATGTTCAACATATCAATGCTGCCGATCTCAATGGCGATGGGCTAACGGATATTGTATCATCATCGAGGGATGATGCCAAGCTGGCATGGTACCCCCAACAAGTGGAAGGTTCAGAATCTGACTTTGCCGCGCAAATACTGATCAACAAAAGTGCTTCTTCTGTAAATAAAGTGATTTCTTCAGACCTCAATGGTGATGGATACACAGACTTAGTATCGGCTTCGCGCACCGATGGCAAGATAGCATGGTACAGAAACAACCTCAATCAGGGATTTTTTGAACAGGAGGTAATATATAACACCGGTGCAGGTGCGGTTGGGCTTGAAGTAGGGTTGATAAATGGCGATGCCCTACCTGACCTTGTAATTTCTAGCGGAAACACCAGCTCAGTAGTAGTGCTCTTCAACGCAGGCGACGGATTATTCTCACCACCTGTGGTAATTGATAGCAATATACTCCAACCATTGGGAGCCGCCATTGCCGACCTGAACAATGACGGCCACAATGATGTGATAATACCCGCCAACGGTGAGTTTTCAGTGCTCATTTATTATAACAATGGCAATGGAAGTTTTCAGCCGGAAGCTACATTGTGCAGCGGATGCGGAGGCGTATTAAAAATTGCTGCTGCCGACCTCAACGGCGACGGCTTGCCTGAAGTAGTGATAGGGAATGGATTCAATCAGGCCTTTTCAGTATTCAGAAATCTGGATGGAAATAATTTCGGTCCCGAAGAAACCATTATCAGTGGGGTGAATGGCTGCAGGGCTATTCTCTTTCTCGATTTTGATCAGGACGGTGACCTTGATATTTTCGGTGCCGGAATTTTTGACCAAAAAGTGAACTATGTTCTAAACCAGGGCAACCTTAACTTTTCATCCAGTGCTGAGGTACCCTTCTTTTTTGCAGGCCCTCATGATTTGGCTGCAATTGATTTTAATAATGATGGTGAAACTGATATAGCAGTGGTTGACTTTTTTAACAACAGGATCAATGCGATAAAAATCGAAAATGGTCAATTCGTTTCCCGGGTGAATCTGACCGATATTTACGAGCAACCCAATCAGATTGCCGTTGGCGACTTTAATGGCGATTCGAAGGACGACTTTGCAATATCGTTCGTAAATTCCATTGCTGCCTGGAACAATATTTCAGGGGCATGCTCGCAAACGGCTGCAACGAATTTGCTGGCTTCAGTTGGCACTACCAATATTACCTTTACATGGAGCCCAATTCCTGGTGCCATTGGTTGCAGGGTAAGTGGAAACAGCCTGGCAGGGGGCCCTGTGTTAAGTCAGGATGTGGTTGGCAATCAGGTTTCATCGCTTACCATTCCCAAGAATTTGTTGAACCCCAGTGCCACCTATCAATGGAGGGTACGCTGCGCCTGTTCTAACAATCCGTTGGTTCCAAATCAGTGGTCGGCTTTTGCGCAGTTCAGTATAAATGCTGGTATGCAGGTTTATCCAAACCCTGTGAGCGATGAGATATCTATCGTATTGACCGAAGATTTGATGCAACTGACTTCTGATTTGAATACACAAGTCAGAATTGTAGATATGGCAGGCAGGCTTGTGTATTCAGGCCAATATCAGGGTGCTATACCTGCGAATAATCTTCCAAACGGTGTTTATATGCTAGAGTTAAGTAATGGCAGCGAACGCCAGTTTGCAAAGTTTATGAAGCATTGAGAATTTGGATGAAGCATACACTCTCCGACACAGGATTTCTTTTGGTTTGAAGCAGTTTCGTTTATCGGGGTCTGTAGCTTCTGCGACCTGCAACAGATAAAGGGATTCGATAAATCGTAGTGGCTATAAAATCAAAATAACTGCTCTGATCAATTACTTGAAAATGGGCATTTTCATATGCTGCACTCCACCCACCCGGGGGCTTTTTTTTACCTGTCCATTTCCATTTGAGCTCAAAAAGGCTGAGCTCGCCGCTTTCTTCTTCAATTAAATCAATCTCTTTTACCTCCGCGTGTTGAAGCAATTAACGTGAATTGCTTCACTACAACGAATCAATTTATAGTGTTTAAAGCGTGTCTTCGTTTCAATTTAGGGGTCTGAACGCCGGTTCAGGGTGCTATACCGACTTCCTGATCCTTGCCAGATAGGCGTTTACGAAAAGTGAACCCAGAATAATCCCTGTGCCTGCATAGAATCCAGTAGTCATTCTTTCGCTTTCGCCAAAAAAGAACCATGCCAGCATAATGCCATATACGGGTTCCAGGTTGATACTGAGCGACACTGTGAAGGGGGTAAGCACCTCCATAACCTTCACACTGCCTACAAATGCAAAAGCGGTACAAACCGTTCCCAGAAGGGCAATCCACAGCCAGTCGAGCGCTGATATTTGCACCATAGATGCATTCATATTTCCCGAAAGGGCGAGCCAGATGCTGATGGCCGCCACCCCTGAGAGCATTTCTACCAGGCTTATGCGGTAGGGGTTGTCGCGCTTTACCATTACGCCATTGAACACGGTAAAAAGCGAAGCCATAAATGCTGAGAGCAGGGCCAAG
This sequence comes from Flavobacteriales bacterium, assembly GCA_038207425.1. Taxonomy (GTDB): domain Bacteria; phylum Bacteroidota; class Bacteroidia; order Flavobacteriales_D; family Cryomorphaceae; genus JBBQZU01. The sequence goes on from JBBQZU010000048.1 coordinate 15,850, forward strand.
GCGATGCCTACCTTATACCGTATTTCGAAACTGAAAATAAGCACCAGTCCAACCACTGTAGCACCGCCAAGCAACACTTCATAAAACCGTACACGGCGCTTGAAAATAAGCGGCTCCAGAATAGACGTGAATAGCGCAGCCGCACTGAGGCAGGCCAGTGTAACCGATACATTGCTCTGCTTGATGGCTTCAAAAAAGGTGATCCAATGCCCGGCGATCAGCAGACCGATGGCACCATATGTAAGCGCGTTTACGTGGAGCGACCGCGTAATTTTTCCGGTGCTGTAGGCAAATACCGCAATGGTAACAGCAGCTATGGACATGCGCCAGAATACGAGCAGTTCAGAGCGCGTTTCGATGAGCTTACCCAGTATGCCCGTGAATCCGAAAATAAGCACAATGGTGTGCAGCAGGATCAGGTTGCCGCGCCTACTCATGCTTGGTATGGTGCTCCATCTCGGTAACGCCGCCCGACACGATAAACTTCATAAAATCGGCCTTGTTGGCATCAACCGGAATTACGTGCTCTGCGGGAACTATAAATATATTTCCTGAAAAGTTGTAGCTGTGTGGCAGATAAACGGCCACTTTGCCGCCGGCTATATGCAGCGCTTCCAGATCATCGGTGGTTACAAAACCCGGTTTCAGGATTTCAATATCGCGGCTTAGGCGCACCAGCACCGGTTTCGAAAAGCTTTTCTTTTGCCCTACGAAAGCCGAAAGCAGGTCAGTGATTGCAGTATAAATCGTTTTTACAAGCGGCACACGGTCCAGCAGTCTATTGGCCCACCTAAATATGGGTTCGGCAATAAAGGAGCTACCGAGATACCCAAGTAAAGTAATACCCACTATAAGTATGGCGATACCAAGCCCGGGAATGGTGGTGGGCACCAACGCGTCGAGAAATGCAAAGAGCCTGTATATTACATAGGCAATCACTGTAATAGGCACCACAAGCAGCAAGCCCCTGAAGAAATAGCCAAGCAACCTGCGGTAAAATGATTTTGGGGTCATAGGGGTGAAATCTGTCTGCGAAATTAATTTAAATGATGGAGTATGGTGAACAACAATCAATCATGACAAATCTGCACTTAAACAGATTACCCAGCGAACACGACGGACTAAAAACGCAATTTATTTAGTAAAGAACAAGTTCTCTGAAACCAATAATGACTGAAATTTAGGCACCTTGAATGTTCAGACATTCAGGAATTTTCGTCAAAATTGTTTAAAATATAATATGATTCTCCGCAAAGTTACCACAACGTAAATAGGTTACGTTCGGGCATTCTACTTTTGGTTCAAAACAATGTTTATGAACATATTAGAATTTGCAGAGCAGTTTCCTAATGAATTTTCTTGCAGAGAAAATTTCCGTTTAATGCGCGAAAAACAAGGTGTAATTTGC
>JBBQZU010000049.1:0-15954 GCA_038207425.1 Flavobacteriales bacterium
CATTTACGAAGATGTGGTGATGAAGTACGTGTATGATATCAAGGGGCAGCTTATGCAATCGATTGATCCTTTTAACAGAGTCATCTCACAAAACAGGTACAACACTGCCGGCCACCTGCTCAGCACCACCCATATAGACCGCGGGGTGCAGCGCCTTACGGTCGATGCACTGGGCTTGCCGATCATTAGCGACGATGCCAAAGGAGCACGGGTACTGAGCAGCTACGATGCGCTCTACCGCCCCACGCGGCTCTATGCCCGCGATAAAACGGGGCAGAGCATTACTTTGCGAATGCGCAATACCTATGGCGACAGCGCCGGGTTGAGCAGTCCTGAAAACCAGAACCTGAAGGGGGCGATGTACCGGCAGTACGACGGAGCAGGGAAGAAAGAATACCCCGACTACGATTTTAAGGGCAATGCCAAATACACCGTGCGACAGGTATTGAGAGACAATCTGCTTGCAGGGCTGAGCACCTATGTGGCCAATTGGGCAACGCTGAATGATACTGCGCTCGAAGCGAAGCTCTACCGCACCGATACATCCTTTGATGCGCTGAACCGCCCGCGGCAGTTGCAATACCCCGAAGATGTAAGCAGTACACGCCGCACGGCGATTATGACTTACGGCCGCTCGGGAGCGCAAGTGAAGCAGCGCATCGACAATGTAGATTACGTAAAGGAGATGGCGTACAACGCCAAAGGCCAGGTGCTTTTTTTGGCAGCCGGAGGCTTAATGCACCGCTACGCGTGCAATCCACAGACCTTTCGTTTAGAGCGCATCCGCGCCGAGCTTTACACCAAGACTGGCAATACCTATACCCCGGCTGCGGGCAACCGATTGGACCGCGCCTATGGCTACGACCTGATGGGCTCAGTGGTGCGCGAAACCGACCGCACCCCCGGCGACACCGCATCCCAAGGGCCAGGCAACCTCACCTGCAACTTCATCCACGACCCCTTGAGAAGACTGATCTCTGCAACAGGCCGCGAGAATACAACCCCATTGCCACAACCCACCTGGGATTTAAACGTGCGCCCGGAGAACTGGACGGCCACCAATACCTATACCCGAAACTATACCTATGATAAGCTGGGCAACATAAAAACCCTGGCCCACATAGCCAATGGCTTACCGGCGAATAATTTTACAAGGACGTACAATTACCAAGTCAGCTTTACGCACAACCGGCTTTCCAATTTTGCAATAGGAGCGAACACGTATGCCTATATGTATGATGCCAATGGCAACCAAACGAAGGAAAATACCGACCGGTATTTCGAATGGAATTTTTCAGACAAGCTGGTGTTTTTCAAAAAGCAAGCGGGTGCAGGCCCACCGGGTATTTGGACACATTATCTGTATGATGCCGCCGGCCAACGAATAAAAAAGATTGTAAATAAGACCGGCAACCGACAGGAGATTACCGTGTATATAGATGGTATTTATGAATACAGCTACCGCAAAACAAGCGGGACACTGGATACTACGCGCAATTACAACACCCTCCACGTTATGCTGGGCGCTACCCGCGTGGGCACCCAGCGCATTGACAACGATGCCGATGACGCCATCCCGCCGACCAAATATTTTGTGAATGACCACCTTGGGAATAGCACCGTAACTGTGCAAGCCAATGGAAACAGGGTTAAAATGGAAGATACACGAGAAAAAGATGCCCAGTGGGCATCTTTTTCGGAGCGTACGCGCAAGGCGCATCCTTTTGGGGAGACAAGTTTTGGGTGGTTCGCTAAAAAGAGATACCGATACATCGGTTCAATCGACGACATTTATGAGCTGAGCAGACCGGACGCTCAATATCTCAAGACGGCGTTAATCCACCATTTTCACTGGAATAGGTTGCCCTTCTTGGTAAATTTTCAATTCTATGATATCTGCCGGCAGGCTGAAACCCGACTTGGTGAGCGCTTCCACACCCGCCGCCATGGCTTTGTTGCGAATCGATACTACATCTGTATTGGCCTCGTAGCGGAAGGTGTTCACCCAAAAATAGATCGCTAAGTTTACCGTGCTCGTACCAAAGCTATCTATCATGATAAATGGCTTGAGCCCGGGGGTTTGTTCGAGTTCGTGCAATGACCACAACTTGTCGAGCACCGTTTTCATGGCAAGCGCAATATCGTCGCCATAATCTATCCCCAGCGTGTATTGGTAGCGAAGCAGCCCATCGCGGGTATAGTTGGAAAGGGGGTTTTTGATGAGCATTGCATTTGGAATAAAAATATCTTGTCCGTCAAAGGTGCGCACGTGTGTATTGCGAAAGTTCATGGCCTTCACATTGCCCTTTATACCTTCTACTTCTATAAGGTCGCCTATGCTAAATGGGCGTGAAAAGGCCAAGAAAAAGCCTGCCAGAAAATTCTCGCCTATGTCTTTAAAAGCAAAACCGAGTATAATGGCAGAGACGCCTGCGCCTGCGAGCAGCCCACCGGCTGCTGTACCCAGACCTATGGCATTGAGAAAAAATATACAGCCTATGGAAATAAAAACGACCACGATACCCCTGCCGATAAAATTGACCAGGAGCGTATCGTACATGCGCTTGGTGAGCCGGCGCTGGGCAACTTTGCGCAAGAGCAATCCTACAAAAATAAATACCAGCAGCCCTATAAGTGCCCAAAAAAAGGTTGGAAAATTCTCGATGGTATGGTCTCTGATGGCTTTGAGCGGCTTAAAAATATGTTCTTTCATAGATATAGATAGGTCAAATGTATTTTGAAAATACACTTTAGTTTGGCAATTGTTGGAAAAAGCTTAAGAAAGAACCCCTTTGCGGAAAAAGAGCTGCACCTGTGGATGCATTTGGTTTGTTAATGAACCATTGTTGTGGAATGCCCACAAAGCATATCTCGATATCATTCGGCGAATTACACCTTAAATTGGTAGGCCACATTTCGAGTCATCCGAACCCAATAATTTGGCTTAAAGCTATTTCATAATGCCTTTATAGGAGAATTCATTTCTTGGAAATTCCACCCATATTTTACTTATAACCCACCTTGACTTTTGCTACCCATAATATTCATAATTTGATTTTGCATGAGTCGGAAATATTCATTCATTCTTTAGGAAAACGAGATACAATGTGCTGCTCTGCATTTTGAAATTACTGAAAACAGCCATTTGATGTATTAAAGAAGTACCGTTGAGAAACTTATATTGTGGTAGACGATTAAAGGCTTGTAGTACCTTCAGCCTTTCTATTTATCAAACAAAAAAGACATGAAAAAAATTTTTCTACTCTCTTTATTGATTAGAGCATCTTCGGCATTTGCCCAGAATGCACCTATTGATTTCGAACCCGCAGGCATAGGCGCCAATTGGACTTAGGCTACTTTCGAGGCACCCCAAGGTGAGAACAATCCCACGTTCAGCATTGAGCCAAATCCTTCAGTAAATGCCACCAACCCATCTGCTACAGTAGCCAAGATGGTTATTGAATACGGCACCACAGCATCATGGGGTAGCGCAGGATGCGGATCCATGAATGGTTCGGATTTAGGAGCTTTCACGGTTACTGCGGCAAACAGCACTGTGACCCTGCAGTTTTACCAGGTAGGATTTGCTGCTCCTGTTGCATTGAAGTTTGCTACAACTCAGAATGCGGCCTTTCCAGAAACGGTGGTTCAAAATACAATTGCCAATGCTTGGGTAACCGTTGAATTTGATATGTCTGTTTGGATTGGTAGCACCCTGCAAGGAATACTTGATCAGATTATTTTCTTTCCAAGTTATGGCCCTAGAGAAACTGGCCATGTTGTGTATTTCGACAATGTGTCATTCGGACCAGCCGGCCCGGGACCTGAAGACCCCGCTACTCCGGCGCCAGATCCTATCATCGACCAAGAATTGGTTCTATCTGTATACAGTGATTTCTACGCGAACAATACCACCGTGAGCAACTTTAATTTGAATGCCTTCCAGGGTGCGGGAACCGTATCACAAATTCAGATTCAAGGAAACAATACGGGCAAAGTTCAAGGCCTGACTTTTTATGGTGCTGACTGGAGTGACGTGAACATTAATGAATATGACTCTGTGCATTTTGATTACTGGGTGCGAAATTCATCCGGTATTAACTTTTATGTAATCAATGCTTCCAATGGCATTCCCGGTGGATCGCCTGCAGAGCCCCGTTACTCCATTTTAACATCGGGCGGCGATGAAGCCCTTGTTCAGGAAGAATGGGTGCGGGTAGCGATCCCTCTACAGCATTTTCTGGATTATCCTACGCCAGGATTTACTTTTACCCTCGACGCCGTGAACCAGTATAAATTTGATGGAAACGGGGATGTGTTTTTTGACAATATCTTCTTTTCGAAAGAAGGCACAAATGGTCTTCAAAACCTGCCGGGGACGGCCTTTCAAGCCTACCCGAATCCTTCAAACGATGCCTGGATTATCTATTCAAAAGGATCAAGCATTGTTAGTGTAGAAGTTTACAATATGCTAGGCCAACGAGTAGTGGCCTTCACACCAAATACCAAACAAGTAAGTATTGATGCTTCAGCGCTTAATACTGGACTCTACCTTACACGTGTGAGCACGTCCGAAGGTATGGGTACCCTGAAACTCATTAAGGAGTAACCTTACGGCAAATATCCAGTGCCTTTTAGAGCTAAGCGCAACCATCATGTGGTTGCGCTTTTTTTCTTTACACATGGTGTATTTTGGAACTCCGTTTATTTCGAATTGAAGCTATTTTCAGTTTCCGACAATTCCACCAGTGGTTTTTCTAAGTATGACGCATTCTGTTTTTTCCGGTTTCGAAAGATTAGAAATGGATGTTCTGAGAAGCCCCGCTCAGTTTTCCAAGGTAAAACCAAATCTGGTTCTCATCAATAATTGTGTAAGCGATTTTAGGTTTCAACACCAAAAATATTGCCTTGAATAATTTATTTCTAACCCCCTCGCAATTCGTTTAATTTAAATGGATGGAAGCCCACTGTGGTGCGGGATTCTTTTCCGGAGAATATTTTATTCGTGCATTCGACGAGATTATTTTTATCACTTCGTCTTTCACGATCTGTTTTTTCGTGCACTTCAGGTCTTCTCTGTTTTTTAGCTTATCAAAATCTAAACTTCCCTCTAAATTATTGCCCATGGAAGTCAGTATGCAGCAATAACAATTATTTACCCCGGAGTTAAAACCGCAAGATTCGGCCTGTTTTTTCTGGAAGGTTTAGCGAGGCTTGACAAAGTGTTCAGTGGAGTAAACGCAACATGCAGCCCCGACCTGTAGACACTTTTCCCTATAATCTGGAAATTTAATAGGACCGAGAAATACTTCCCATGTCCATCATAATTTCACAAACAGCAGAATCAATTCTTGCTCCGCATATTTTCAATTACCACTTCCTCGAAGCCCGGCAAAGTCAGGTAGGCAAAATCTACTTTCCAATTTGAAGTATACTCTTCGCCCACTTCCAAATAGTGCTTCATCGCGGGTGGATTTCTCCCTATGGTAGCATCGTTTTCACGAAAGTTTATCACAGCAGGAATTCCATGATGAATAAGAAAGTATTGCGGGTGGGTGAAATAGCCGAGTGGCGTAACATCGTAAGGTATAAAACCGGCCACGCCAAAAATACTGCTCGCCCTTTCCTGCCAGGGAATCAGAACATCGTGCAGCCACTTATCCGCTTCATTGCCGCGGGTGAGAAACTCGGTATCCAGTGCACTGATAAGAATGGACTCGCTGCATTGAAATCCGCTCAGCACGACTTTAATGCCCGAATTAAGAATAACGCGGAAGGATTCCGGATCGCGATCAAAATTATAATCGCCTACCGTAACCTGTCGCAACCCCGGGCGGAAAGGATACCCCGTCGTTCTGCCTGCACAGAAAACGACTTCTTCTATTTGGCCTACCAGCTCTGGATGGTTCTTTATTACCGTGGCTACATTGGTTGCTGGACCCAATGCGAGAATTGCGAATTTCTCCTTCTTCAATGCCTCTGCGAGCGCAAGGCTTGCCGGAGTTTCAACACCTAAGTCGTTGCACTCCGCCGAGCCTGCATAGATCGGGATAGTAGTTCCTGGAGCATAGAAAGTCAAAATCTTTTGGGTCACTGTTTTCGCATATTCCAGCTCAGTGATTAAGGATATGGCAATGATCTCCACGCTCGGTTGATTCAGTGCCATAATCAGGGTTACGCCATCGTCCACTTCTCGCGGCGCCCTTTCGGGTAAGCCAATCATGATGTCGGTGTCAAACCAGATTCTCCGCTTAGTTCCATCTTGCGCGTAAATAGAATTTACAACAAGTAAAATGGCGATCAAAAATGTACAAGTTTTCATTGCTTCAAAATATTTACGGCGTACTCCGCCCATTTGGTTTTTTTATTGATGTCGGCGGGCAGCGGCAGTTGGGCTACCCCAAACAATCTTCGGAGAATTTCTGTTGCTGCAAATCCCTTCGTTAACCGCATATCGAAATTGCCTCCGTAGTGCGACAATGATAATTCGGCGCTTTCGGGATCGGTGCCGCAGAAGATAAGGTGCGCCATAAAAACTCCCAGATCAAACTCGGCAGGGCCGGTGAAGGAGAATTCTGGGTCTATGATTTTCACTCCGCCCCTTGCTCTCAGCCAGCTCCCCGGGAAAAAGTCGCCGTGAAGCAGAGCACTGCCCGGCCCTTTTAAATAAACGTCGCCCAATTCTGCAGCGCGTTTTGAAATAACGATTTGAGAAAAAATATTTCGGATTGCCAAATCTGCAAGACCCGGATGAACACCATCGAGATCAAATCCACTGGCCTCATCAAAAGGAAAAATGAAAATATGAAAATGATTCAGCGCTTTCATTTCGCCATTGAGAATCGGATCGAGCACCTTGCCTGTAGGATGGAGAAGTTTCAAAAATCCCAAAAGGAAGAGAAGGTCATCTGCCGGTATTCCATTCTGAGCATGGTAGTAAGCACAAAAATCGGAAGCTGATCCCAAATCTTCCATCACCTGAATGTGGCTTTTCGCATCGTGGAATAGCAAGGCAGGCACGTACTTGTGCAGTTCTTTGTTTTGTGCCATTCTTCTCAGAAACTCAGCTTCTACTCCCGACCTTTCCACGGGCGCAGCAATGGATGGATACTTCTGAACAAAGGGGTTGGCTTGTTTCACAATCAGGGTTCTGCTTGCAGTTCGGGCGCGGAGGGTGAGGTTCATATTTCCCTGGCCCGCCACTTCGAGCGATTCAATTTCTTCTCCTGTCTGCAAAAGGTCGTTTGCAGTAAGCCACTCGCTCAATTCGCCAGGGCGTTGTATATCCAGTTTAAACTTCACGTTGCAAAGATTCAGAAAATGTAGCGCGCACCAAATTGAAATTGTCGTGGCGGAGAAAGTGAAATTATTTTAAACGTGTTGGAATCCGGCGGCCCAAGCTGGTTTTGGTTGCTGGCTGCCCGACTTGTATTATACCCCGACCAGTTTTGCGCGTCGAGTAGGTTAAAGATGTCAGCGCTTAATTCAATGCCCGTTGTATTTTTGAATTCAAACATATACTTCACTGAAAAGTCGAAGGTCGTGGCCGATGGCAATCGGTCGGCATTCTTCAGCTCTCCTGGCCAACGATCGGAAGTCGGTTCCCGATCGCCATTCAAATCGGCAGTGCCAAATACGGAAGCATCAGCAAGGCGCGTTATAGGTTGTCCGCTTTGGATAAGCACGGCAGGCGTTATAAAGAGATTCTTTAGTGGCTCCCAGAACAGTGATCCACTCATCACGTGTCGCCTGTCGTTTTCATCCCAATTATATTCTGCGTCGAAGTCATTGTTGTCCTGTGCGCGAATGTTGATACTGCTCGTGTTGCTCTTGGTGTAGCTCAGTGTGTAGAGCACTCGGTACGCCAGTTTGGTTCCGGAAATTTCCTTTTGTAGCATAAAGTTCAAAGCGGTATACCGGGCCTTGCCCGTGGTTTCGGTCATAAATACATTTCGCGCTCCACCGCGGATGGTATCGCCATTGACCACGGAGAAAAATCCGCCACCAGAATATATTGGAATCGGCCTACTCAAATCGCCTTCAGCCTGAGTGCGCACCACCACGTCATCCGGATCAATGCCCGCTTGGAAGGTGTAGCTACTCGCGGAGTTTAAATTTCTAATCACATAAAGATTGTTGGTCCGGGTGTGCACTGCGTCGAAGATAAAAATGGTCTCGTCGCTCGGCTTGTGCTGAAAGCCCAAAGAGAATTGATGGCTGTAGGCATTCTGCCAGCCATCGGGATTCAGAATTCTGAGGTTGTTGCTGAAAGCCGTCTCGCGGCTATCTCTTAAGTCTTCGGCGGTGGGCCCTTGCAGGTACTGCACGTTGCTCGCAGTGGCCCGTATGTTTCCATCAAAAGTGATTTGGTCAAGATTAGCGTCGGCACTCAATATTCCCAGGCGCTGGAGTTCTGCGAGCTGTGCTTTGAAGTCATTTGAGTTGCTGCTGAACTGCAGCGCATCGCTGTAAACAGAGTACTTGATCTTGTCATAAAATATTCCATATCCTCCCCGTATTACGCTCCTTTTTCCAAGGTCATAATTCAAGCTGAGTCTGGGTGCGAAATTATTGAGATCGGCTTTGTCGCCGCCCGATTTGCTGAGGTTGTCGTAATCCCATCTTACCCCTGCATTTGCCGTAAGGCGGTCAGTTACCTGGTAGGTATCTTCCACATAAATGCCCATTGTATTTTGCCTTGCGCCAAATGCTTTTGACTGTAGCTCCACGTCATAGGCCGTTACCAGCGCATCCGATGGAATATCGGTTACTTGCAGGTTCGATCCCAGCCCGAGAGCAGCCAAGTTCTCCATTTGGTTTCTATCCAATTTCACGGTGTAAGTCCCGAAAGGATTTCCCCCGCCGGTAAGCTGAAAGTGGGAAGAGATGATCTCCATACCCGCTTTTAGGCTGTGGTTGCCAATGCGGTAAAATAACTTGGCCTGGCCGTGGTGGGTGTTTTCCTTGTCGTCAAAAATAGCGCCCGACTGACCGAGAACCGCTACGGGCACATTTGATGAATCTCTCACAGTCACTGAAGGGCTGGTAAGGTTTACCGGCTCGCGGTAATTCCACCTGAAGTAGCTGTGCAGATAGTTGAACTCCGCGGAAAGCCGACTGCTGAAGGTGGCGATATTTCGAAAGGCGAGAAGGTACGTTCGATTGTCTTGTGCTGATGCCGATGAAGGGAAATTCACTCCGCCATCGAGCCCTCCACCTTGTCGGTCGAGGTACATTCTACCCACCTGCCCGCGAAGTGACGAGCGCCACTTTGAGCTCCAGATATGATCTACCTTTCCGGAAACGTAGCTGAAATAATTGTTCCCACGCACCGTCTCATTTACCCCGAGTTCGGGCGAGTTGAGAAGGTTGTCTTTTATGTCAATGGTCTGCTCAGCGTTCAGGTAGTAGAAAGTTTTGTCTTTCTTCAAACTCCCGCCCACTCCGAAACCTGCCTGGTGGCGCTGAAAGCCATCTTTGACGGGGTTGCCATAGAGGTCGAGTGTTGCAAAATCAGATTTTGAGTCAATCACCGCACCGGGGCGGGTCAGGTAAAATACTTCGCCTGTGGTTTCGTTGGTGCCCGATTTGGAAAGAACATTCACGATGCCGTTTGAGGTATTGCCCCACTCTGCCGAATAGTTGTTGGTAAGCACCGTGACGTTCTCTACAAAACCGGCTGGTGTATTGAGTTTCATATTTCCGAGAAACCGTTCATTGTTGTCAAGTCCGTCAATGAGATAATTTGTAAAAGTTCCATTCAGTCCGTTGATGCTCACGTTGGGCGCTTCGGGGTATCCGAGCACGGCCAAAGTCACATTGGGCAGCCTGTAGAGACTTCGGGTAATATCACGCCCTTCTATAGGAAGCCTTCTGAGCTCTTCCTTTTTCATCTGGCCAAAAACTGTGGCGTTTTGCGTATTCATCATGGCCATGGACACGCTCGATATAAGCACTTCTCCCAGCATTTCGGTTCTCCTGCTCGGCAGCCGCAGGGTATATTCTTGTCGCGACGCCGTGCCGAGTCGTATTCCTGAGAGGGCGGTGAATTGGTATTTTGAATCGTCCAGGGTGAGAATGCTGTATGAGCCGCTGCCTGCAGGCATCGGAAAAGTCGCGATCCCTTCGGCGTTGCTCAGTGCTGATCGCTCTTCACCGGTTTTGTCGTTCACGAGAAATACTTTGATGCTGTCGAGCTTCTCTTCGTTGATGAGAGACAGCACCCTAATTTGCAAACTTTGAGAAAATATAAGAAATGGCCACGCCATGAAGGCGCCCAGCAGTAAAAAGTGTTTCATCAGGTTTAAGTCAAGAAAATAGTGAGTAATTTTTTTAGATTCCTTAATATAAAAAAAGAACCGCGGAAGGAGGCCCTCTGCTCACCTTGGCCTTCAAGCTAAAATCAAAAGAAGAAATAAAACCAACGCAGTGCGGCAAAAATGGCCTGTGTAGCAACGCGCCGATTTCCTTGCTCAGGATGATGTCGCAAAAGGAGCTGAATCGCGTTTTGGCCCTCCATGTATGGACTGACCATGCGTTGTCGATGTCAAATTCCAGGGAAAGGATTTTCGGAGCGAGAAATTTATAGTCCTGGATAAAATTTTCGAAAGCTGCCGTTTGGTTGCGGCCGTGGTCCAAAATAGAAGCCACTTCAACTGCATTGAAATGTGCCTTTCTCAATCCTAATAAATAAAGTCCGCCGTCTTCGGAAGGGCCCAAAACCATTTGGCCCGACTCGAGTGAGCGCGCCGCTTCCAGCAAATGCGAAGTTTGCAGCCCAGGTGTATCATCGCCTACCGCAATAACATTTTCAAAGCCCTCGTGGTAGGCTTGTTGAAAAGAATTGGCCAACTTCCATCCCAGAGAGTTGCCTGATTGGTTTGATTCATCGGAGAAAATAACCGGCAATCCACTGCGCTTGATCTTGGCTAAAGTACTACGATAAAGAAGGAAAGCGATTCGGGAATCTGCATTTTCTGAAAAGGAACTCAGCGATTTACCGATTAGGCTCCCCTTGTTAGAAAAGTATATTATTACGGTGCTCCCTTTCATTTTTAGGATAGGTTGAACCAAGATACGCTCAATTCAAGGATTCAGATTTCTTCGCTCCAAAGGTGGCAAGAAAAAAGTTAATGTCGTAATCTAAGTCGCGAGAAAACCGGCTCTGTAGTCTGGCTGACAAAACTCCTGTTTTCGACAATGCCACCATTTGGTTTTTCTAAACAACATACATTCTGTTTTTTTAGGATTTAGAAAGATTGGAAATAGGAATTCTGAAAAGCCCCGCTCCGCATTTCAAGGTAAAACAAAATCAGGTTCTCATCAATATTTGAGTCAGTAATTTAAGGTTTCAACCAAAAGAGTTTATCCGTTCACAGCTCATAAAGTATCCCGCTTATCAATCTATTTCTAACCCCATGTGCAAGGTGTCTGATGCAAAAGGCCGAAGCACCACAACATTCTTTTGAGTTTTCTTTTTAGCGGCTAAATTTCTTGCACCATTATCTGTTGAAGCGTGATTTACGTCCACTCACATGCGTTCGCTTTTACTTTTTATTTTTGCTATTGCGTCCCTTCTTTCCACCGCCCAAACGGGCATTATAAGAGGAAGAATTTTTGACCAAAGCACCAATGAGCCTATACCCTTTGCCAATGTGGCCTAGCAGACTACCACTTTCGGTGCCATAAGCGATATTGATGGCAATTACCGGATTGAAGGAATAAATCCAGGGCTTTACAATGTGCAGACTTCATACGTGTGCTATACCAGCCGCACCCTTTTTGAAATAGAGGTCTTTGCAAAACTTCCCACCAGGCTCAATATTGGTCTGCAGGCAAAGTCCACCAGCCTCCAGGCGGTAGAAATTAGGGCTGGCGTTTTTGAACGCAAAGAAGAAAGTCCTGTGTCGGTGCAATCCATCGGCAAAAACGAAATTCAGCGCAACCCAGGCGGAAACAGAGACATTTCCCGCGCCATACAAATCCTTCCAGGCGTAGTTTCTTCCATCGGTGATCAACCACCAGTGAAAGCGTATCTAAATGAATACCAGATATCTGCATAGGTTATGAACCAAAATATAAAGTTATGAGTCTCCCCAAACCCCTCTTTACAAACACTAAAACAACTATGTTTAAATAAAAATCTGTCCAGTAGAGCCAGACCACCTCAGTATGGGCTGAATATCGTGCCTTGGGGCGCTACTACTGTTGCAAATCATTATTCAGCGAGATTTAGCTATCAAAATGCAACCCAGAGAAACTTCGGCGCTCATGCTGATATCAACTCAGCAATTCCGGCTCGCTTCAACATGGGATTTTATGGCCAAACCCGGGGAGGCGTACCGTTAAATATTGCTATAAGGGGTCTTGCAGGCGGTGGTTTTGTTAGTGCTCCAAATGGTCAATCCGGTAATATTGGTGTGCTTGGCACTGCTTACGAATCTGGTGGTGATTCATTTGGCATCAATTATGGGGTGCACGGCGAGGCTTGTGGCGGGCGTATTACCGAAACTATAAACCAGCTTATTGGCTGTTTGAAGGACGAGATGGGGGCCAATACAGCGCCAAAAGCGTGCAGGCCATTTACCTAAAAGCGGTGAGCGAAACCAAGAGCAATGCCTGGAGTACGCCCCACACCCTGCGCCATAGCTTTGCTACCCACCTTATGGAGCGCGGTGTGAACATACGCTACAGTCAATCGGCACTGGGACATTCGAGCTCCAAGACCACCGAAGTTTACACGCGGGTGACGTCGATCAACAATAAAACACTCTGCAGCCCATTGGATTGTTTGTACGATTCTGCTACATTTGGGAATGACAACAACCCACCTCGCACATAAGCGATATTTACGCAATAAGCCGATTTAGGAGCGGCGTATATACGGATGTTGGCACACATAAGAAAAAGACCGAAGTGAATATAACCGAAAATTGTCTGATTTTTTTACAAACCAAAGAATGGCTAAAATTAAATGAGCTTCTTTCTGACGAGAAGAACTGTAAAGAATTAGCAACAGACCCAATTTTTTCTGTATTTGAAATGTATTTGATTATTGAAGTAAAACGCCACGAAAATGATGGAAATGAAAATCTTTATACTGTGCTCGCAAGAATTTTTCAATTAAATCAAATTTTAAAAATTTTAAAACTTTCTGAAAAGTGTGTTTTAGAACTTACCGAATACTTATTTCAAAAAAATCCTTCAGAACAATACGCAAAAATTTTAACCGACAATATTCAGGCTCATGAATTCCTGAAAAGTAAAACCATTGAACGAACAGATAAAATAGAAAAAACGATACTCGCTTCCAATCTGAATGTTAAAATTGGAGCGACTGGAGAGTTAGATTTTTCAAAATCTATTTTTAATTCGCCACAAGAAAAAGAACTATACTTGGCTTCAAAAAGAGTATTAAAGGATGAAATACTATTACCAAATATAGCTTTAAGCTCAATCATCAATTCTAAAGTTATAGAATTACTTGAAAAGCGAACTAAAACTTTTTTCTTTCAATCAACATTGGACTTATGTATTGTTGATTCCAAAACCTTTAGACCAAAATTTTTTATTGAATTGGATAGTAGTTGGCACGAAAAGCCAAAACAAATAGAAAATGACAGAATGAAAACTGAAATATTTGAAAAAGCAGGAATGGAATTGCATAGATTAAGAAAAAAAGAGAATAAAAGTATGGATGAAATATTTGAATTGTACATTAGAAACAATTACGTGTGCTAATACCGGGTCTAAGCCATTGCTGGGTCTGTGCCTATCTGGAAAATTCTCGGGAATTTTCCAGCGGAGTTTTGTACCTTTAATGGTTCGTGTGTTAGACACGCAACGGCTCATACACATCAACGTTGGGCACAATAAAAAATGACAACTCTTCGACTATCGATACTTTTTGTCTTATTGAATTTCTCCAGCTCTGCTCAAATAGACTTGGCGATGTTTGCAGAAGACTGGTGCCCATGCTTTGAGAAAATTAGAGACAGTGAAATACGAGACTGTATTTCGATTAATATCAAGGTTGATTACAATAGACTGACAGCGTTCCTTAACGAGCCGTCCAATTCGATACGTTTCATTAAAGAGATTGGAAATAATTGTCTAAATTTTCGCGAGTATCTTGAAAATAAATGGGGCACGGCAGATAATCTATCAGACCAAGAAGTCGATCGAAGGGTTTTTGATGCCTTGGGTTATTTTACCGTCATTTCATCTTTGGATACTCTTCCTAAGCAAGTAGTAATCGACAATATGGAAACAGGATTGGTGTTTAACATCTTTCGAAACAGAATTAGAAAAGACCAATTTTTAGATTCAGGTGTTCATGAAATTGCATGGCAGGATTCCGTAATTACTTTTTCTAGCGCTGAGCAAAATTTGACTTCGAATTTTGAATGCACGGAAGAACAGGGTAGTGTCCTTAGGATTGAAGCGACTGTTAAATACAGACTAAGGAGAGAAACGCTGTCTGAGCTCTACGAGAACATGGGGCAGAATTATGAAAAAGTGATTCTTGAGCCGAAATTAAGACTCGTTATGTCATCCCATTGTAACAACTTCATTAGTCGGGAAAACCATTCAAATAAAGGCATCGACACATCAGTTTATTTAGACCAATTATCAGAAGGATTAATTGGGGACTATTTCTTTTTTGAAGGACTTACAATTAAATCAAAATAATCTAGAAGCATTGAAAACCAGTGGGTACTGTATTTCTTGTTCTATTAAAGTTGACTTTGACATAAATGATGTCATTTGTGCAGATTGCATTGCCAGTGTTAAACGAGAGCAGAAGAATTGGGTGAGTGGCAGACATTGTCATTGTTGCGGACGAGAACAATCACAGATCAGCAATTTTTATCCAATTTGTAGAGATTGCAGTCCGTTTGATAGAACAGACAACAGACTGGATGAGTACTACAATTTGTGGGTGCTGAAATACCGTGAAATGTCAACTAAAGAAAAATTATTGATAGCGCCTTTATGGAATACGGATTATACAGTGATGAAGTTTGGGCTTGATTATTATATCTTAAGAGAGAATAAAACTGATGAATTGCTTCAGCTGCTCGGCGCTACATCTGACTTGAATACATCAGATATTTTTGACAATTGTCCAAAAAGCAATAGAAAAATAATGAATGTACTAAGAGCTTGGCAACACGAAGATGTATTTCTCCCTCCTACAATATCACTAGATGGGGGCAAACACTTCAATGATGGCAGACATCGCATATTGGCAAATGCTTTTCTCGAAAGAGAATTGATGCAAGTTTATGAGAAAACAAATAAAAGAAAGACTGTGCCCACCATTATATAAGAATGCATAGCTTCCTGCCGTCAGCTACGACATCTTATACTGAGCGTGTGTGACTTGAATCAATACCAATCCGAAACATTGGCAGCGAATGCTGATATACCGGTGAAAGAAGTTGGAGCATAATTTACACAGGCCTTCCGGATACGCCCTTCCGTGGGAGTTTTCAACCGAGGCCAAAAGGCGAGCTCATAAGCACCGCTAAAAATTATTATGATGCGAATAAAACACCTTATGCTGCTGCAAAGGAAACGATGTGGTGGTGAGCGATAAGGAAAAGCGGAGTAAAATCCCAGCAATTGATATTCAGATGAGCTGAACGCGAGTGAACCAATGACGAAGCCTCGAAATAGCAAGGTGATGATAAAAGCAGGTGGTTACGTTTGCACCTGCGACAGCGTAAGGCAGATACCGGATTACGGGCTGCGCATCATCCGGGGTTAAGTTGGCAGAGCCTGTCCCGCTAAAAGCGGAAACACTGAATCAGGCGGTGTAATCAGTCCGCTGCTCTCTAACCTGTTTCTTCATGTGGTATTCGACAAGTGGATGGACAAGTTCCACCCCGAAAAACCCTTTGAACGCTATGCGGACGACATCATCGTGCATTGCAAAACCGAGAAGCAGGC
>JBBQZU010000050.1:0-14949 GCA_038207425.1 Flavobacteriales bacterium
CCTACCTACCTACCTACCTACCTACCTACCTACCTACCTACCTACCTACCTACCTACCTACCTACCTACCTACCTACCTACCTACCTACCTACCTACCTACCTACCTACCTACCTACCTACCTACCTACTTACCTACCTACCTACCTACCTACCTACCTACCTACCTACCTACCTACCTACCTACCTACCTACCTACCTACTTACTTACTTACTTACTTACTTACTTACTTACTTAATTATCAGCATGCTTACTTCTGTATGCCTCTTTTCTGATCTAAGTTTGTTCGGTCAAGCATTTCCGCCAGACACTCCAGTTTCTTTAATGTCACCATATTCTTGTGTGATTGATGGAGAAAGTATTGAACAGCCAAAAAGCACTCCCTGTTTACCTCAATCTGAGACATGGTTAAATGCTTACCGAACACCTGGTTATTGGATTTCCAATGAGAGTAATCCTATCAAGACTGTGAAAGTAAACTGGAGTGTCTGTCAGGATAGCTTAGGGAACGGTTGGTAGGATGTTCCAGAATTTCATGCAAGAATTCATGAATTTTTCGATGATTTAAATTATCGTTTTGAAAACATACAAATGCGTGGATATGAATTGGCCTGCGATCCAAATTCAAGCCTTGTCCATGATAGTAGGATTAGATTCGAATTGGATAACGTCTATTTCTTTCAAAATGATACGTGGCACACACTCTCTAGATTTAACTCCGTTCTACCTGTTTTAGCGCATCTTTTTAATATTGATCCAAGTGCAAAAGGTTCCTTGAATCCCATTTTCACCAACGGATATGGTTTTGGTGCATTGGGGGAATATATACCAAGTATAATGGAAGAATCAATAGTGCGCATGTTTGCTCCTAATCTTATGTTTGACGAATGGTGGATGCCAATGGAATGGGTAGAACATTTCGCGCATGAATATGGTCATGCACTGGGACTGCACCACAGCTATAATGGAGAGCAAAGATCAATACAGCACTATGATTTTTTAGATGATGCGTTTGGAACTTGCCCTGAGCCATATATGCTGGCCAATCCTTGCACTGAGAGCGTAAATCCTTTACAAATTATGGTCTGTAATCCTGCGCCAAACCACGTATGCTATCACAGCCCCTGTTTTTATGGACAATGGCCAGGTGCCACGAGTGGGCTTATGTCAGGGCTATCCGAAAACCGCTACATAAGCCCAAAATCAATCGGTAGATTTCATAGGGCATTATCGCTGTACGATGGTACTTTTGTATTGAACAATCGCCACATGCACCGCTATGTAAAGGAGAAATATCCTTACGTACTTCCCAAAGATGTTACCACCAACGAAATATGGGATTTTGGAATAAAATTATATCAGAATCTAATAATAAAGACTGGAAACACATGAACAATTACATGTGAAGTTTTAATGCCCATCGACGGAAAAATTATCGTTGAGCCAGGAGCCACATTAATTGTAGATGGCGGAACCATTAAAAATGCTCACCCGGAAATGTGGGCCGGCATAGAAGTGTGGGGCAACACCGCCCAACACCAATACGCCCACTCCGGCGGGCAATACCACCAAGGCCGGGCCATCTTTAAAAACGGAGCAGTCATTGAAAACGCCTAGCAAGGAGTGATGAACTGGAAGCCCGGCGACTGGGCGTCACGAGGGGGTATCATACAAGCGAATATTGCCACCTTCAGAAACAACCGAATTGATGCCATATTTATGGCTTACCAGAACTTCTCTCCATCAAGTAGTACCATAAAACGGCCTGAACAAAGCTACTTTCTGTTGAGTAATTTTATGCTCGACGACGATTACCTAGATGACCCCAACCAACTTCCGCCGCGGCCGCGTATCACCATGTGGAACATTGGCCGCCTGCGTATACAGGGTTGCAATTTTACCAATACACAATCAGTAGATACTTGCGAAAAACGAAGCCGGGTCATCTATAGCCATGATGCCAACTACTTAATAACCGAATACTGCCAGAGCCTTACCTATCCGTGCTTTGAGCAGAACAATGTACCCAAACGCTTTACCGGATGGCACATACCTTCAGAATAGGTACAAGAAAACTCAGAACCGAAATCCTGAGTTCACCTTATCTGATCAACGTATTCTTCGTTAGTTGCTCCGCAGCAGAGCTAATTTCCGCTTCCGTTGATAGTGGTAAATGTAAAGCTATCTTCGGACCAAATTTGAAGTGTAAACCCAGAACAGGATCATCAACAAGAAAAAGTTAAATCTGTAAACTTTTTTTAGGACGGGTCAGAGGTCATCCGCACCCACTACCCACGACCCAAGACCAAAAACCCCCTCCAACCAAACCCTTTAATACCGAAATTAGCGCACCGAATTATGCACCTTTTTATTTATACTGCGTTATACAAAGGCCAATACAGCACCATACCTATTCGATGACAAAAAAAGATAAAGCCGCATGGGTGGCTACAGAACTCGAAAAGCTATACCCTGAAGTACCCGTACCGCTCGACCATACCGATGCTTACACGCTACTTATCGCAGTACTGCTATCGGCGCAGTGCACCGATGTAAGGGTAAACATCGTAACTCCCCACCTTTTTGCGAAAGCCAAAACCCCCGCCGATATGGTGAAACTAAGCGTAGACGAGATACGCGAAATCATAAAACCATGCGGCCTTTCACCTGCCAAAAGCAAGGCCATACACACGCTTTCGGGCATGTTGCTGCGCGACCACAATAGCGCTGTACCCGCCAGTTGGGATTACCTGGAATCGCTGCCCGGCGTGGGCCATAAAACTGCTTCGGTGGTGATGTCGCAAGCTTTCGGTGTGCCCGCATTTCCGGTTGATACACATATACACAGGCTTATGCACCGCTGGGGCCTTACTACGGGCAAAAACGTGGAGAAAACCGAAGCGGATGCCAAGCGATTATTTCCCGAAAGGCTGTGGAATAAACTGCACCTGCAAATCATTTTTTACGGTCGCGGATACTCTCCGGCACGTGGCTTCGACCTGCGAAAAGATTACATAACCCGCACTATTGGCCGAAAGGCGATCATTGACAACTGGATGCGCAAAAACCCTGATAAAGCTGCTGAACTTTGATGCTGTATAACGAAGATTCTGACGAAAATATAATGGATGAGGCTGCACTGCCTGCGCAGGTAAAGCCCCACCCCGATGCCCTGAGCCGCTTTACCCTGTCGCGGGCGGCAGAGCGATTCGCTTACCGGGGCGCGCAAACCATGCTGATCTATTACCTTATGGATAAATATGCGGCCAGCGAAACCAGTCAGGGCTACGCGTTATTTTCATGGCTTATTTTCGGCTTCGCGGCATTGCAGGTGGTGGGCGGGCTGCTTACCGACTTGCTTATTGATGCGCGCAAAGCTGTGGTATGGGGCGGTCTGGCTCTTGCCGTGGGGTACTTTGTACTGGGCTTTGACACCCCCATAACCGATGTTGCAGGCGGGCTGCTTATACTTGGTGGAGCGGGTATATACACCCCGGCATCGGTGAGCGCGCTGGGGCGTTACTATCGCGGCAGGGAGCAATACCTTCTCGCCGGTATGCACACCTATCAGGCAGGTATTTTTATCGGCTGGTTGCTGGCTTCGCTATTCTTCAGTCTGGCCATGCAGTTCATAGACTGGCGACAAGGCCTTATGCTCTGTGGTATTGTAATGATATTGGGGCATATTTATCTGCTCGCTATCAGCAAGGCATTTACCGAACCTTACCTTCCGGCAAATGTTGGCAACCGGGAAATGGGTACCTATAGCAGAATCATTCCTGCGGTATTGCTTATTACCTGCGGTTTATTTTACCTTCTTTCCAACTTTTCATTTGACTCAGGTGGCTATAAAAAGCTGCTGGCCAGCGCAAGTATGCCTGGTATACAAGGCTGGCTGCATTACATGCGCGCGCTGGCATCCATCATTTTGCTGCTAGCGGGTTCGTGGGTGCTTACGCGAAAACAGGGGAGCGCTGCGCGGAGGCTTGGCGCCGGCGCCCTTGCAGGAGTGGCTCTGCTTGTGGGGGGTATTGGAGCACTTAGCTATGGGGCCGGCAGCGCAAGCAACCCGGCCCTGGTATTTGCTGTAATCATCATCAATGTATTGATGGGTGCGGTGGAAGTGTACTTCGTGCCGGCGCTCTTTACCCTCATTTTACAGCGCGGTATGCGGGCTGTCAATACCTGGATTGGCCTGCTGGCAATGGCAGCAAACCTGCCCTATTTAATGCTTACGCTTATGGGCGGCGCCACGCCCTTAGGTGGCATGCTTACAGTAGTTGCCACCATCGGGCTTACCAGTGCGGGCCTTTGGTTTATCAAGAATAGAAAGCATGTAGACCTTCCGGAGAAAGTTGCTGAAACGGAGGCAGAATAATGTACAAGGGAAGCAAATACCGCTGTGGGCCTATGCTTTTATCTTATTGAATTTAAAGCAATTCAGCAGCCAGTTGGGCAACGGCTTTCCTGGTTTTCGCTTTTTCAAATTGATGTACCAGCCCCATTTTTCGACGATAGGCAGGCGGTGGGTTTCTACAAATTCTATCAGGGTGCTGTCCGGGTCTTCCACGTAGCTGAACCGGCCTGCAGCCTTGCCCATATCGAATGAGTCGGCGCTGTCAACGGTAAAAGGATAGTTGAGCTTCTGCCCTTTCTCTTTCAGGGCACTCATGCCCACCACATCAAAGCAAAGGTGTATAAAGCCCTGATCGCCCCAGTATCGCCCTTCGAAAATTTTGCGACCGCTGCCGCCGGTCCACTGCAGCAGTTCAATTTGATTTTCGCCGAGCAGGGGGGTAAAAGGGCCTGTATCCTGCGATGACTGCGCGAGGATAACCCTGCGCATTGTGCGGTTGCTGCCGGGTATACCATTCAGGTCGGTATGTATACCGGTGGTATCGCTGAGCACGGTATCAAAGCCCAGCATATCGCGGTAAAATGCCAGGCTTTTGTCCATATTGCTTACGCCAATAATGGCACCATACGCACCGCCGGTGGGCCTTCCATCTATTTTAAACCAATTGGCCGACTCTACTATATCGAACCAGTTGCCATTGTTGTCGGTAACGACAAAATGATTTTGGCTGGCGCTATTTCGCGAAAGCGCGGTGATGATATGAACCCCCTGTTGCTTAAATTTTCCGAGCGCTTTGGCGGCGTTGGGGGTTTTCATTTTTACAGCCACCATGCCTATATCGCCAAGTTCAAGATCGAAGGCTGCCTTTAGGGGCGTGCGGCTCTCGTACTGCCATATTTCAAAGCCGCCTCCGCCCTGTATGTTCATAGCGAGGGCTGCATTGCGCTTGTGCACTTTGCCGCCTGTGTAGCGGGTCATAAGTGGCGCTTCGGCGGCATCTTCAAAAATGCGAATGTCCATTCCGAATACGTCGCGGTACCATTTCCAGTCGCGGTGAAGGTGGTCGGTACCCACGCCCACTTGTTGTATACCGCATATATGGGTTTTCATGCTGATGAGAGTGTAGTTTATTTTACTGCCCCGCGGGGATTTTGCTTTTTAATCATGTTGAAGAACAAGCCCGGCATCCAGGCTTTCAATTTCACCGACAGTTGCTCCTTGAAGCCTCCTACCACTGCTTCCCTCCTGCCCTGCTCTATGGCGCGTATCATTGCTTTGGCGGCTTTTTCAACGGGCATGCCGTGCACCTGCATATCGTCCATCACTCCGGTGGCATTGCCATTGCCATCGAGTGCGGTGAGCGACAGCCCTGTGCGCACCGGTCCGGGGCAAATCATGGTTACACCTATGCCCCGATCAGCCAATTCTATGTGTAGCGATTCAAAAAAACCATGCAGGGCGTGCTTGCTGGCTGCATAGCTGGAGCGCACCCCGAAACCGTATTTGCCTACAAGGCTCGTAACCACTGCAAAGTGCCCGCTGCCCTGCTTCACCATTTGCGGAAGCAGTGCCTTGGTAAGGGCTACGGTGCCCATGAAATTTATTTCCATAATGCGGCGGTCTACACCCAGGTCGGTATCGAGCACGAAGGAGCGCTGCGAGATGCCCGCGTTGTGCACCATAACATCTACCCTGCCGAAGCGGGCTATCACGGTGTGTACCGCTGCCGCGAAATGCTCGGGATGCTCAAGGTCTACCTTCACGGAAATGGCCTTATCGGGATGCGCAAGCCCGGCGCGGGCCGCCTCAAGCAAATCGGTGCGGCGGGCCGAAAGTGCAAGGCTGCAACCTTTGGCGCTGAGCTGCCGGGCCATTTCAAGCCCTATACCCGAGCTTGCGCCCGTGATCCAAACAACCTTATTATTGAGGCTTGCCATTGCGTGTGCGAAGATAAGGGTTTAGCCAATATAGCATAGCCGCGAAAGCTGCTGCTGTATGAACTGCCAAAAATGGAGATTCATCGAACAATATCTTCAAAAATCTTCTATTTTCGCCAAAAGCAATTCATAATTAAAATGATACTACTCGATATTGGCACATGGTGGACAGCCAAGGATCTCTTGGAACAGGTTTTCTGGGCGTTTGCACTCCCGTTTTCGGGCATATTGGTGGTTCTCCTTATCACCACATTTTTGGGCGTGGACGGAGCTTTAGATTCCGACCTGGATAGCGGCATAGACCAGGATGCCGGAGCCGGATTTCAATTCTTCACCGTGAAAAACCTGATTGGCTTTTTTACCATATTCGGCTGGGTGGGTGTGGGTTGCTACCAAATGGGCTTGGGCGCCGGTGCCAGCATTGCCATTGCCATACTGAGCGGTCTCGTGATGATGGTTGCAATGGCTTCGCTGTTTTACTTTATGAGCAGGCTGGTGGAAGATGGGACTTTTCGTGTGAAGGAAGCTATTGGAAAAATTGGAGAAATATACCTGCCGGTGCCAGCTGGGTCAAAGGGTATTGGCAAAGTACAATTTACGGCAAAGGGAGGCGTAAGGGAAATGCAGGCAGTTACAAACGATACTGAAAATCTGACCACAGGAACGCTCGTTACAATTACGGATATTGTGGATGGGAATATTTTGCTGGTTACAAGGAGGTGATGGATGAAGTGTAAAGCATCAAGCATTTAGCATTTAGCATCAGGCATTTAGCATCAGCATCAGCATTTCGCGTTTAGCATCAGGCATTTAGCATAAGGAATTTAGCGTTTAGCATCAGGCATTTAGCATAAAAAATTTAGCATCAGGCATTTAGCGCCAGGCATTAAGCATTAAGCATCAAGCATCAAGCATCAAGCATCAAGCATTAAGCATTAAGCATTAAGCATTAAGCATTAAGCATTAAGCACAAGGTACAAAGTGACAGGACGACCCCAACTAAAAACCAAAAACTAAAAAACAAAAAAAAATGGACCCATCAGGATTTATAGGCATAGCTATTACCGCTTCGATACTCTTCTTCTTCATTGTACTATACTCGCTCTTCAAGCGCTACAAACGCTGTCCTTCAGACCGTATACTGGTGGTGTACGGCAAGGTGGGCAAAGGGAGTAACAGCAGCAGCCGCTCGGCAAAATGTATACACGGTGGTGCGGCATTTATATGGCCCATCATACAGGATTTTGCATTCCTTGAGCTTACACCCATTTCCATAGAGGTGCTGCTTGCCAATGCGCTTTCGCGGCAAAATATCAGGGTGGACGTGCCCTCACGCTTTACCGTAGGTATAACCACCGAGCCTGAGCTGATGATGAATGCTGCCGAACGCCTTTTAGGCTTGAACCAACAGAGCATTCACGACCTGGCCAAGGACATCATCTTCGGACAGTTGCGCCTTGTAGTGGCTACGATGGATATTGAAGAGATCAACAACAACCGCGATAAGTTTTTGACCAACGTAGCGAGCAATGTGGAGGCTGAGTTGAAAAAAATCGGGCTCAAGCTGATCAATGTGAACGTAACCGACATCAAAGATGAAAGTGGCTATATAGAGGCGTTGGGTAAAGAAGCTGCTGCGAAAGCCATCAACGATGCACGGCAGAGTGTGGCTGAGAAAACCCGTGATGGATCAATAGGTGAAGCCAACGCCGTGCAGGACCAACGCTCACGTGTGGCCGCCCTTTTGGCGCAAGCCGTGATAGGCGAAGCCGACGCCAACCGCGAAGAGCGCATTAAAACCGCTGAGGCCGAAGCTTCGGCCAAAGTGGGTGAAGCCGAAGCCCTGCGCCGCGAGCGTGTGGCCATAGCCGAAGCCAATGCCCGCTCGGTAGAGGGTGAAAATACTTCGCGTATTGACATTGCCAAATCAGACGCATCGCGCCGCGAGGCCGAAGCCGAAGCCAACCGCTTGGCTATAGCCGCCGAAAAAGTAAAGCAGGCAAAAGCCCTTGAAGAAGCCTACGCCGCAGAGCGGTCAGCCGAGCAAGCCCGCGCACAACGTGACAAGGCCACGCAGGAGGCCAATATCGTAATACCCGCCGAAATTGACAAGCGCAAAGTAGAGATTGACGCTGAAGCCGAAGCTGAAATGATACGCCGCAAGGCGAAGGGAGAAGCCGACGCCATTTTCATGAAAATGCAGGCCGAAGCAAATGGTAACTACGAAATACTCAGCAAGCAGGCCGAAGGATTTAAGCAACTCGTAGCCGCAGCAGGAGCCAATACCAAGGATGCCGTAATGATTATGATTGCCGACAAGCTTACCGAACTTGTGAAATTGCAATCAGAAGCCATACAGAACATCAAGATTGACAAAGTAACCGTTTGGGACAGCGCCGGTGGAAGCGGCAAAGAAGGCAAAACAGCCACGAGCAACTTTATTTCGGGCCTGTACCAAAGCGTGCCCCCACTGCAGGATATGTTCAATATGGCAGGGATGAACCTGCCCAACTACCTCAAGGGCGATGAAGATAAAAAAGACAGCCCAGGTAGTGGAGGCAAAAAGGCCGACGATTAAAACGACCCGGGGAGACTAAGCAGAAGTGATTTTGGTTGATGGTGATTTCCTGATGCGGATTTTATATATGCACCTTGACAGCAGTTGCCGTATGTACCATAAAGCCATTGAACCACCGCGTTAAAACGTGGCTTGGGTTGTATTTCGATGCGCTTCCCTCCTACCTCACCTTGGCCAGGGAAGCAGGGGC
This sequence comes from Flavobacteriales bacterium, assembly GCA_038207425.1. Taxonomy (GTDB): domain Bacteria; phylum Bacteroidota; class Bacteroidia; order Flavobacteriales_D; family Cryomorphaceae; genus JBBQZU01. Next base: position 9,062 of record JBBQZU010000050.1, read on the forward strand.
AGTGTACAGCAATACCCATAGATGCTGGTATTAGGAAAACACGCCGGCGAAGTTTAAAGAAGTGATCAGGCTTTTTAGGACGGTGGGATATGTAGATTTTAGCGCAGTTGTGGGCAAGCAGGATGGTGCGCAAAATACAGTAAAGACCGTTATGGAATCGAAACCGGCGAAAAATGATTCAGAAAACAGCAATAAGCCAACCCTTCCGGTACTCCCCATGAGACCGGAGATACGACTGTGTATCAGTTTGAGCGCTGGTTGAAATCAAAACGGTACAGCCCCAATACCATTAAGACCTATACCGAAGCCCTTCGCACCTTCCTACGCTATATGCAGCCAAAGGAGCTGAAGGAAGTAAGCAACGATGACCTAACCCGCTTCAACAATGACTATATTCTGGCAAGCGGCTATGTTGCTTCTTTTCAGAACCAAGTGGTAAACGCCATCGAGCTATCTGCAAAAGTGATTGATGCCCGCAGGCTCAATCCCGACCTGATACATAGGCCGAAGCGCACTAAGGTTTTGCCCAACGTACTCAGTAAGGAGGAAGTGAAGCGTATATTGGAAGCTCCAGTAAATATTAAGCACAGGGCCATGTTTAGTTTGATTTATGCGTGTGGGCTGCGTTGCGGAGAGCTGCTTCCACTCAAGCCTGTGCATATTGACAGCAAACGAAGTGTACTCAGCGTGCTCCAATCCAAGGGCAAAAAGGACAGGATCATGCCAATAAGTCAAAAAATTATTGGATTTCTCCGCGACTATTGCCGGGCCTGTAAACCAACAAATTATGTGTTTGAAGGCCAGGAAAAAGGCGATCCATATAATGCCAGAAGTTTGCAGCAGGTGCTCAAGCAGAGCTTGTTGAAAGGTGAAATAAAAAAAACCTGTTACGCTTCATTGGCTCAGGTACAGTTATGCAATGCACTTGCTCGAAACGGGCACAGACTTGCGGTATATCCAAGAGCAGTTGGGCCACAATAGCAGCAAGACAACTGAAATTTATACACATGTAAGTACGCATGCCCTTCAAAAAATCCGATCACCTTTTGACAGCTAATAAAAAATACCTAATTTCAGAACAATAACCGCTAAAAAATAGCGGGTATATGCAAGTTACCACCAATATTAACAAACGACATCAAACATAAAAGACAGTGAAAAAGACGATTTTTATTTTATTGACTGCATTTGCATTCAACCTGAATGCTCAAAATTTATTTCCAGTAAAGCTTGACAACTGCAACACTTCAAAGTTTTGTTTGGACTGCGGAGACATTAAAGCAGGCTTCGTAGAAAAAGACTTTAAGAAATTGGAAGATAGACTCAATAAGTCTTTAAATCTTAATGGAATTAACGGCTCGGTTAAACTTCAAATACTTGTAGACTCAAAAGGAAAAGGATGTGTTTTAAGCCATACAGACCAATCAAAAAGCCCGATTACTCCGAAAATTATTGAAGAACTGAACAAGTTTAATAAATGGACACCTGCCATAAAAGATAATATTAAACAAGAAAAATCCTCAATAAACTTCGCCATTACAATCAAAGACAACAGCATATCAGGACAAATAGAACGAGTTGATATGAATGCTATTAAAAAATCATTTGACAAACCTAACAGTCCAGAAATTTTCAATAAAGACTACGTTTATAAAAATGAAAATCTAAGTAATTACAAAATTACCGCTTGGAATTCCGGAAATTCAAACCTGCCAAACAATATGAATGACCATATTTCTATTGACAAAAGCGGATTGATTTGGCTTACTACTGATGAAGGGCTTGTTACTTTTAATGGAACGGAATTTCAGAATGCTGAACAGAATATAACTGACAAGGGAAAGTATTTTAGATATTTCGGACTTGCTACAGACAATAGCAATACAAAATGGTTTTTTGCAACAGGAAATGTATATAGCTTTAATGATAGCAAGTGGACTAAATATGAAGAAAGTGAAATCGGAATAAAAAGCGGTTACGAAATTATTAACAATTCAAATACGAACGAAGTGTTTTTCTGCTCTGATAAGGGACTTACTATTTTAAAAGATGGAAAATGGAGTTTAATCAATCAAGATAATACAACTGGACTTCCCTCAAACAGAGTTTCATTTGCAAAACGTGATTCAAAAAATAGAATTTGGATTGGAACTTTCAGCGGAAGCGTAATGATAGACGAAAATAATCAGGTAACTAATTTCGAAAACACGACAAGTGTTCTGAAAGGAAAGTGTATTACCTCTATGGACGAAGATGAAAACGGGAATATTTACTTTACGCTTTACGAATTTGACCGAAAAGACAAACAAAAAGTAAATAATGAAGAAGGAATAGCAATTAGATACGGTAACGGAACTTTCAAACAGTTTACAACAGAAAATTCAGGAATGCCATTTAATCACACGAATTGTGTTCTCTACGACAAGAAAGATAAAGTCCTTTGGATTTCAACTGACAGAGCAGGATTAGTAAGATTTGACCTAAAGGACGGTTGGGAAAACTACCATAACGAAAATTCTGAAATTCCGACTTCATACATTTCGACAATGACATTCGATAAAGAAGGAAATTTATATTTGGCAACAAGACAAGGACTGGTGAAAATTGAAAGAAAATAGAAATACTGGTGGTAACAGCAGTGGCCGTTGCACAACTTCCCCAAAACCGGCTTTTTCGTCACTTTCAGCCCCACCTGCACCCAATTTTCATCAATTTACCCGCACCATATAAATTTCGCGGTTCTGCCACCACAAATTCCACAGTACGTTTGCACGGCTTAAAAGTGATTTAAAAGACCTTTTGATGGTATTTTTAAGTGTATTCAATGGAACTTGTCGCTCCATCGCTTTGACAATGGATTTTTGGCTGGTCCATGCCAGGTTTTTTTTGATGTTTGCACCGAGCATAGCCGAAGCGTTGTATGTTAAGGCTGCCATAAGAACATGTTTGGTGGCCTGGTCTTTTCCGCGGCTGTTTACCCTGCGCATATTTGTAAAATTGATCAGTGTAACCAGAACTGGTCAGTTCCCTGGCTCAAAAGGTAGTACCAGGAAGCTTCCGGCTTATTTTCTATTTCATATTGGTACAACCTTAGCTACATTTAGCAGCGATCTATAAACATGAAGAGCCCCCGATATGAATCGGGGCAGGTTGTATGATGGGAGACTATCACGCAAGGTTCTGTGGGAAGGCAGGGGTGAAATTCCCCGGCCTGACCCGATTAGTGGCAAGGCTAAGAAGACACAATCCGACAGAATAATCGTTAACAACTTCGGGACAATTTTGAGAAGTTCAAACAATTAAAAAAGTAATTTTGCTGAAAAACTTAAGACAAGTAAAATGGAGATAAAAACAGACATATATTTAGGAGACAGTAAAGAACAATTAAAGTTGCTCCCAGATAACTCTGTGGACTTGATTGTTACTTCACCTCCTTACGCAGACCAACGTAAAAGCACATACGGTGGCATTCACTCCGACAAATACGTTGAATGGTTTTTACCAATTTCTGAGCAACTTTTAAGAGTACTTAAACCGACAGGAACATTTGTTTTAAACATCAAGGAAAAAGTCGTTGAAGGAGAAAGAAGCACTTATGTTATGGAACTTATAATAGCAATGAGAAAGCAAGGTTGGCTTTGGACTGAAGAATTTATTTGGCACAAAAAAAATTCTTATCCAGGAAAGTGGCCAAATCGTTTTCGGGATAGTTGGGAGCGACTATTGCAATTCAACAAAGTCAAGCATTTCAATATGTATCAGGAAGAAGTTATGGTTCCAATGGGCGATTGGGCAAAAACCCGACTTAAAAAGCTTTCAGACACAGACAAAGTTCGTGACAATTCAAAAGTTGGAAGCGGTTTTGGTAAAAATATTTCCAATTGGGTTGATAGAGACAAAGCATACCCAACAAATGTTTTGCATTTAGCAACAGAGTGCAATAACAAAAACCATAGTGCTGCTTTTCCTCAAGAACTTCCAGAATGGTTTATTAAACTATTTACAAAAGAAAACGATACTGTTCTTGACCCTTTTATGGGTTCAGGAACAACGTTAAGTGTTGCAAATAGAATGAAACGAAATTCAATAGGAATTGAAATTATTCCCGAATATTATGAAATGGTTAGAAAGGAATTGAAACCTGTTGAACTTTATTTATTAGAGCCTAAAATAAAATATGAAAAAACTAAACCTGAAAGACGTATCGCAATACGTTGAACAAAATATAGGGACATTTCACCAAAAACGAATTCAAAGTCTTGACGGATTAAAACTTACGCAAGTTCTAAAACGCAAAAACCCTTATCTGTTTAAAGCGAAATATGTTTTAACAGCCGAGCAAATTATTAGGGGCATTGTTGATGCTCACATTTCATCAAACGAAGAAACCATTTTTGGAGACTGGCTTGAAGGACTTGCAATTTTTATAAATGGTAAATTTTACGGTGGCTACAAATCAGGCATCACAAGTATTGACTTAGAGTTTGATAACAATGGAGCAAGAAATATTGTAACTATCAAATCAGGTCCGAATTGGGGTAATAGTTCTCAAATTGCTAAAATGGTGGCCGACTTCAAGACAGCAAAAAAAACACTAAGAACAAGCAACTCTCAACTTAATGTTGTTGCTGTAAATGGCTGTTGCTATGGTCGTGACAACAATCCAGACAAAGGCGACTATTTCAAGTATTGCGGTCAAAGTTTTTGGGCTTTTATTTCAGGTGACACAGAACTATATACTGAAATTATTGAGCCACTTGGACACAAAGCAAAAGAGAAGGATGACGACTTTGTAAAATCGTATTCTCAAATGATAAATAAATTTACAAGAGAATTTTCAAACTACTTCTGCAAAGACAACGGAGAAATTGACTGGGAAAAATTAGTTCGCTATAATTCTGCGATAATTGACCCAAAGACAGAAAAAAAGAAGCCCAGCTTGTAACAGCGGTGGCCATTACACAACTCACCCAAGACCCGATTTTTGGTCACCTTAAGCCCAACTTGCACCCAATTTTCATCAATTCGCCCGCACCAGATAAAATTCGCGGTTCTGCCACCGCAAATTCCACGGTGGGTTTGCACGGCTTAACAGTGATTTAAGAGACATTTTAAGGGTATTTTGAAGTGTATTCACCGGAATATTGAGCTCCATCACTTTGTCAACCGATTTTCGGTCGTTCCATTTCAGATATTTTTTGAGGCCTGTGCTGAGCATAGTCGAAGCGTCGTGTATTAAGGCTGCCATAAGAACATGTTTGATTACCTGATCTTTTCCGCGGCTGTTTACCCTGCGCATATTTGTAAAACTGATGAGTGGAAACAGCACCGGTCTGTTCGCCGGCTCAAAAGGCAGTACAAGCAGAACCCCGGGTTATCTGTCTATTGGAGATTGGTACAACCTTATCTATATTTAACAGCGGTTTGCAAACATGAAGAGCCATCGATATGAATCGGGGCAGGCTGTATGATGGGAGACTATCACGCGCGGTTCTGTGGGGAGGCAGGGGTGAAATTCCCCGGCCTGACCCGATTATTGGCAAGGCTCAGACGACACAATCCGACAGATAAATTAAGTTCTTTTTGACATTTTATATTTTAGTAATTACTTAAATAAGCAAATTGACTATCATTGTACTATGGACAATATTTCTTGCATAAGACAACAGGCGGACATTAAACAAATAAACCGTTGCAAAGACAGAGTTTCAGAACTCAAAGGCTCGTTTGACTATTTATCGAACGGACTTGAATTGGTGGGAAACAACGTAAGACTGAAAATTCTATTTCTACTTTATGAAGAAAAACGACTTTGTGTTTGCGACATCAGCGACATTTTAGGTATGACAATCTCGGCAGTTTCACAACATTTGCGAAAACTCAAAGAC
>JBBQZU010000051.1:0-14204 GCA_038207425.1 Flavobacteriales bacterium
TTTCCGTCATGATCAAGACTCAAGACTCAAACCTTATCCCAAAAAATCCACCACATTGCGCCTGTGTTAAAATCGTTTCTTGTTTTGGAAATTCACTGCGGCGCTTACGTGCATGGCGCGTTCATATCCCACGGTTGAAACTGTGGGATATGATACGGTTCGCGCCGATGGGGCGATTTGTTGCCTGGCAATAGTTGTATTACCTTAGAAGTGCGAATATCATATACCCGAAAAAAGAAACCAAAAACCAAAAAACCGAGGTTTCGCCCCAGCGAAGGGTTCTTCGTTTTTATCCCTGGTGTGATTTTCACCTGACCAGGATTTTCACCTCGAAATGGAATATCAAACACCCGAAAAACTGAACCAAAAACCAAAAACCAAAAACCATCAACATTCTTCGGCCACTGTCAGAACGGCGCAATTCTCAATAGAAAAACCTCCTACTCTCTTCTCTCTGTCCATCGGAAAGACGAAGCACATAGACGCCGCGCGCGATGTTCAAGTTGAGTGTACTGCGGTTCTGGCCTTCGTAGTTTTCAAAGATGCTGCCATGTACGAGGCGACCGCTGATGTCGTAAATCTCAACGGTGAGGTAGGGCGCAGAAGCGGTGTAAACGAAGTCGATGGCCGATTCGGTGCGGAACACGCTGTGCAGACCGAAGCCGCCGTCATTGCCACTGTTGATGCGCACCACTTCCACTTCGCTGTAGGTGAAGGTGCCGTCAAAATCGGTTTGTTTGATGCGGTAATAGGAAGTGCCGGTATAGGGGGCATCATCGGTATAGAGGTAGTTTAGAATGTTGTTGCTGTTGCCCGCTCCCTGCACGGTGCCTACAACTTCCCAGTGCTGGACGTCGCGGCTGCGCTGTAGGGTGAAGTAGTCGTTATTAATTTCACTGGCTGTGGTCCATACTGCATCTACCAAACCGGCCTCCGTGGCACGTGCGGTGAAGCTTAGCAAAGTGATGGGGAGAATATTGCCCGGGCCGCTGGAGCCAATGGTGAACGGACTGAAACTGCTGAAGGGACCTGTTTGGGTATAACCCCGATCGTTGGGATTAATCACGTTGACCACGGCCACTCCTGCCGTTTCCCAACTGCTGCCGTTGAAGTGGGCTACTGTAAGGCTGGCCGGCTGGTTAACATCATAGCAAGCGCTGATTTCATTCCAGTAGAGCCTTATATCGGCATTGATGCTACCCACTACCCTGTCAATATCCCAATAATTGCAGGTAGATACTTCGGTGAGGGGCAAAATTCTAGGTGGCTTATTACTGCCCGATGAATATGCGGGGTTATGGTTCTCATGAAAATACCTCACGCTATAGGCCGCCGAGGTAGATGCTGAAACAGCGCGCACACCTGCGGGCATAAACACCTTCACAATGTTCATTGGGTCGATATCCTCATAATCGCCGGTAGGATATTCAAAGTAGGTACTTCCGTCAAATCCTATCTTGCGGACATACCCATTCACGAAACTCTGGATTCCCTCGCCGGCCGTTAAAGCGCCGTTCTTGATAACCACTTCATCAGCAGGGGTTTCCGACTGTACGATACCATTGGTAAAAGTCATCGTACCTCCTACCCTTATCACATCTTTTAGCAGCAGCCTGCCATCGCCGAAGGTATTGTTCACAATGATGTTGTGGAAATCTTCACCACCGTTGGCTTCAATGGTGTTGAAGGCGGTAGTGTTGGCAAAGATTACCGTGCTGCTTCCTTCGGTAAATGATGCCGTACCCACATCATTGTTCCAGGTGCCGAATATATTGATGTTCTGACCATTTGCAGCCAGTGGGCCAGTGCCGCGGATATTCAGATCGTTGAGTACGGTTATTGCTTCATTGAGGGTTTTGGTTCCTGTATTGTCAAAGCTCACGACCGAAAAAGTTTCGCCGCCGCTACCGCTAATATTCGTAGTGGTAATGGTCTGCGCGCCGGTTCCGTTGAAAATTACTTCCTGCATGCCGTGGTTAAATGCGCTTGGTGCTCCGCTGCGACTCCAATTACCGCCTATATCAAAAGTGCCTGAATTTGCCGTAAGGGTAAAGTCACCATCTACAATATTCAGGTTGTTGCGCAGGGAGCGGGGTGAGTTCATAAGTAGCTCTGTTGCTGCGCCGAGTACATCTACATTAAAGGGTATTCCGGGTGCGGAGGAGGTAACGGTTCCTGTGCTCCATGTAAGGTCGGAGCTCTGCACAGTATAGTCAAACCCATTTGCAAAACGCAGGATGCTGTTTGTTGCATAGTAGCAAGGTGTGCCAATCGCATAGCCCCCGCCGAGCACTGCCAGCACGCCCTGTATGGTCACGTAGCTATCGAGCACTGTAGGGTAGTTTACTCCAAACCCGAAATTGCAGCCTCCATTGCCTATGCGCACTTCCACGTTGGGAGTGAAAACCAGGGTTGTTCCATTATTTTGCGTGAAGCGCTTGGTATAGAACAAATCACCGGCTTCGCCTAGCCCGGTAATATCAAAACGGCTTCCTGCAGCGCCTGTAATGCTGCGCACCCCGCTTCCATTGAGCGTGAGGTCGCCGCTGTAAGTACCTACCGCATCTCTGCCCCTGGCGGTAAGCACGTGGCTGCCGAGATCAATATTCGCCCCGTTTATAAACATATTGCGGTTGAAGGTGCGGCTTCCGCCCAATGTGGTGGTAATAGAACCTTCCACGATCAGGTCGGCAACTACATTGTCAGCGGGATTCCACTCCAGGCCGGTGGTAAAGGAATTGATGCGGTAGTAAATATTGTAGCGGTCGGTGCCTGTTACGATTGGCGACTTGCTGATGGTAGCCGCGCTGCTGTTTCTCCACAGGTCCTTGTTATTGGCCATGATCATGTCAAATGCCCCCACGTTTAAAGTACCGTTGGAAAGCTGCAGGCGTTCGGTGATGGTGGTATTTCCATTTGGCACCACGCTGCCCCCATTGTTGTTGATGGCGAGGTAGGCAAATGATGGGATATTTTCGATGTTCTGCACATTGCCCACGCCGACCATCTCTACTTCTCGGTTGTTAATAACAAAGGTGCCGTTGGTAGAATGGCGCACAAGGTTTCCACCTACAAGCAGGTCGCCATTGAAGGTGTCGCTTAGCGTAAGACTTCCCATCGCCGTGCCGCCGCCGATGCTAACATTGCCGGGTACTACGAGATTGCCAGTCATGGAATTCATATTGAGCGCCCCGACCTGATCGATGGTAAGGTTGCCGCGTATGGGGCGGTCAGTTGCTCCGGTACCCATATTCAGTGGATTGGTACCGAATATCTGCACATTGAAAGGGAAACCGATATTTCCTGAAAGGGTATTCCACTCCGCAGCCCGGTTGTAAGGGCCTGTGGTGGCATAGCGCAGGGTGGAGTTGTTGCTGTATAGTGGGGGGTTGGTAATAACAAAGCCGTTGTTAGAGATTTGCAGGGTTCCGTTCACAACGGTAAGGCCTGCAGTGCCGCAGTCGAGACCACTGCGCAGGTTGAGCGTTACGTTATTGTCTATAAGACACGAACCGCTCGACACGCCGAGGAAAATTTTATTCGATCCGTCAATTTCAACAATACTGCCTGTAGGACCCGTGAACGTAACTTGCCCATTTTGCATACGTATGCTTCCGCCTCCTGCGCCTGTAAAACTCAGGCGATTGCCATTCAGGTTTATTGGTATATTCTGGGCCGGAAGCAAACCAGTGGTGAATGTAGCAATGTCGGCACCTGAACCGCTCACGGTAATGTTGTTATTGAGTGTGAAACTACCTAATGTTTTGGATGTAGCCAGGAAATTAAAAACTTCATCCCCCGGACAGGTAATTGTTTGAGCTGTAGTACCCTGAAATAGCAATCGGCTGCCCGCCTCATCCAAACCCGCGCTTCCGTAATTACTCCAGTTGCCTCTCAGGTCTATAATGTTATTACGAGGCCGAAGTATTCCTGCTTGAATGTTAACATTGCCATCAATCCGGATGGTTTGTGTGCCGGTGTTAGGAGCGAAAGCTACATCGGTGGTTGAACCAACAAGGCGGAAGTTGAAAATGCGAGTTAAAATAACTTCGTTAGGAAAGGCTTCAATTACTTGTGGTGCTCCACTGGCCCCGTTGCATTCCAGTGTTCCGGTTAGTTCGATGGTAGTGATTCCTCCATCAATAATTACATTTCCACCCACAGCGATAAGATTGCCATTATCCCTAAAGTTCGTCCCATTGGGCATGCTGATAATCAAATCATTTCGCACATCCAGTGATGTATTTCCAGAGGCCAGCCTTAATGAAGTATTGTTGCTTGTTTTATTGCTTGTAAGGCTGCGTAGACGTATAGGATTGCCGCTGTTGCTGGTATACAGTTGATTTGACGCGCTATTGGCAATGAGGTTGATACGATTGTATGCGTCATTATTGAAGCTCGCATTGTCGTTCACATTAAGGCTGCCATTATGTAACAAATTAATGTCTGTAGAAGCTCCTACAATGACATTTTCCACAATATTCCAGGTGCCATTAAGAGTAGTATTTCCCGCAAAACTTTTTGTTCCGCTTCCGGAAAATCTCAGGTTGCTATATGCGGTATTCACTGTTACAATCTGGTCGCCTGCGCGGTTGTAATTTACCAGGCTACCATTGCCTAAGGTAAAGGTCGCACTTATATTGGCGAAAGTTGCGTTAACGTTTCCTCCTAATCCAGCCGGGTTCGCTGTATTAACTATACCGTTGACCCCTAATTGGATAGCGCTGTGGGTCCCGGAAATAACAAATTCTCCTGTATTCAAGATGCCAAATACGATTATTGCAAATCCGTTACAGACCTTGTTAGAAACAAGGGTACAATTGGTTCCTGCGGAAATTAACAAGCCATTTCCTGGGATTCCTATACTCCCAGTACCACCTATTATTCCAGTTGAACCATTTATAACGAAGGCTATTCCTCCCCCACCGGAAGTAATATTACCAGAACCAATTATTCCATTACGGAAGGTTTTTGCACCAGCAGATACCCAGTTGCTATTTCCATTGGCCTCATAAAGGCCATTGATGATAGTTGGATTGCTTGCACCAACATTTCCAGTATTAGTTGACACTCTGAAAACAGGAATAGTAGTTGCATCTGCGTTAGGGAAGTACGTCTGGTTGGCGGTGGCAAAGGGAGAACTGTTGTTCCACTCAAACACACTCTGGTGGTCGTAAATCACCCGGTTGGAAGAGTTATTACCAGCCATATTAACTGAAATATCTGCGATCACACCTGAAGAAATTCTTATGGTTCCGCCTGTGTTCACGCGGATGCGCACGGTGGTGTTGGTATAGGCAGGAGCAGTTCCTCCGGTGATTTCATACACCCCCCCGTTCTGTATGACCAGATCGTCGCCAGAGCCATCGGCAATGCCGATGGTACCTCCCGATTGAAGGATTCTACCACCATTCTCCACCAATGTTTGGTCAATTGTGACCGATGTATTTACGGTCACAGTATGACCGTTTCTCACCGTGATGGCAGCCGATGCGGATGTAGGTCCACAAGTGGGAATGGTCCAGGGAGGATTGCCATCCACGCTATGCTCCCAGGTATTGAAGGCGGCCCAGTTGCCGCTGCCCGCACTACGATAATGCCAGGCGGTGTTGGTGCAAACTGAGATGTCATAGTGGAAATCGTCGATCATAATGCGCTCCCCGCCCGAGCTCAGCACACGGATGATCAGGTCGCCCGGGTCAAAATCAACGGCGGGTGACAGGATGTGGTTGAACACCCGCCACTGCGACCCGGCGGCCAGCAATGCGTTGTTGATGGTGGCCAGCACAGCCGACCAGGTAGCGCCCCCGTCGGTGCTGAATTGCACGGCATAGTTGGGATCGGGACTGTCATCCCAGCGTCTCACCTTAAAACCAAACGAAGTCACGGTTCCTCCCTGGGTGAAGGTAGCGCGCCAGTCAGGCGCGCCTCCGGCTTGCAGTTCCCATGAATAGCTTCCCAAAGCACCCGGAAAGCCATCCACAGCAGTGGTTCCATTGCGCAGGGCCGGACCGCCGGTGAAATTCCAGCTTAACTGGTTGTATTGATGATCCGTTCGATAGGAAGTAAGGAGACCCGATCCTGCTTGCCAAATAGGTACGTTGCTATCGAAATTAATAGTTATGGCATCGGCCGTAAGCACCGCACCGTGCAGGGCCACTATCTGTGTGGTGGCCCCTGTGCTTGTGGCGCTCATATTGCCATTGGCATAGCCCGCGGCAATGCCCGCCAGACGCACGTAGATGGTGGTGGCGCTTACCGCAAAATTGGTTGGGGACAGGGTGATGGCGGTGGTAAATCCACTGCCGCTTGTAAGTGAAATTTCGTAACCCGTAGGAGCAGTGAGCACAATACCGTCATTCAATTGGGTTCCGCTAACGGTAAGTGTCTGCTCGGCAGAAGCTCCGCCTTCTGGGATGGTGAAGGGGAAGAGGATGCCACCGGGTACGGTAACAAATATTTCCGGGCGGCGGGGCACAAGCTCTCCCGTGCTTAGCAGTATGGCTGGGCCGTAGCTGGTGAAGGTGATCCGGTTGATCTGGGCTTCGGTGAGGTGGTTGGCCGCTGAACCCACAAAGATGCGTCCGCCTGTGCCCGGGTTACCTGCTGTGCCTGCCCAGCCGGTGATGGTGAGGGTTGCACTGACATTCCAAGTTTCACCGCTGCTGTTGGCAAAGCGAAGCTCGTGGGCGTTGCTTCCAAGGGCAGCCGTGGAACTATTGTCCAGGCGCAAGTTGCTGCTGTTGGTAAACACCCGCCCTGTCGCTATGTTTGTAGTGGCTAATACTCCCCCGTTCAATACGATCTGGCTGTTCAAAGCGGCGTTGGCACTCGGGTTCAACCTCAACTCACCTACAGTTATGGTGGTGGTATTCGTGTAGAGTGTGTTATTAGGTGCGGTTAGCGTCATTGTACCTGGCCCGGTCTTGGTTATCCCTCCGGAACTGGCGGTTGTGCTGTTGATGCGCCAGTCGATAATTAGGTTTGCCCCTGCACCTACGTTAAAAGTACGAATGGCGTCATTCAGATTAAAGCGAAGTGCTAACCCGCCCCCGGTATTCGTAAAGTTCGGATTGGTTCCATCATTTACAGTCACTGTGCCACCAATCCTGAAAGTCCCTCCGCTGGCAGATATGGCAGTGTTGTCAACCGTAGTATTACCCAGTGTGAGATTTCCATTGAAGGTGTAACCTCCACTTGAAGACATAATAACAATCCCTCCGGTGATACTCGCTGGTGCGTTAAAAATAAGAGTATTCCCTCCTTTGGTCATCAGACCACCTGACATGGTAATGCTTGCTACAGTCTCCGTTCTAGCCCCTGCATTAAAGGTACCGCTGCTTAGGGTAATGTTCGACGCATCTGCTATCTGGTTGTCGGCGACATTTCCATATTGAAGTGTTCCACCGTTGATCAGAATGTTACCGGGTATGGTGTTATTTGCCAAATCAGTGCCGCTTAGGAAGAGCGCTCCTGAGCTCACAGTGGTAAGGCCTGTGTACGTATTTTGTCCACCCAGAGTCCAGTTTCCCGTTCCGGTTTTTGTGATACTACCACTTCCTGCGATAATTCCGGAAAAGTTTGTATTGGAATTGTTGTTACCCGTTGCAAGGGTATGGGCGTTCAGGTTGATGGTGCCCCCTGTACCGGCTACACTTCCCACCTGATCGCTTCCGCCCATGTTGTAAACGCCTCCGCTCACCGTTACCGGGATATTATCGGCCAACACATCAGCAATGGTGGTTTCAAAGCTACCACCGCTCACAGTAAGACTGCCTGTAGCCGTAGGAACACCGGTTGTAAGCATTGCCGCAGATACGGTGGTGGCCCCAGTGTAGGATTGTGTTCCAAACAAAGTCATATTGGTGGTGCCGCTCCCCGCCATTGTGAGCCCACCGGCGCCTGAAATGGAATTTTGGAAGAAGTTCCCTTTATTGGCTCCGTTTATGGTCAGTATTGTTCCGGTATTGAGAACAGCAGTACCACTGTTTAAAAACCCTGCCTCACGGACAGAAGCAGCGCTGGTGCTGGCGCTAACTGTCAAAGTGGTTCCGTCGGATATGTACACGTCCGTACCACCTCCAAAAGCTCCGGCTGAAACTGAGGTAAGATTGCCTTCGTTGATGCGGGTATCGCCCGCATACGTATTCGAACCGGAAAGGGATAAATTTCCGGCCCCCACTTTTGTAAGTGCACCATTTGAAATAGGGCCACTGATGACATTATCGAAAATGGATGTAATTGTGCGAGTACCACCATTCAGATTCACGCTCCCACTCAGTGTGAGCCCCTGGCTTGCGTAGCCCAATGTTACATTACCGTTTAGAGTTACGTTTTTCGGTGTATTTCTGGTGGTAGTATCGTCAGGACGCAGTGTTGTTCCGTTACTCATAAAAAGAATACCGGAGTTGCCTAAAGCGGCATTGTTATCGATTCTGATAGTTCCTGAAACCAGGTTAACATTTCCAGTAAGTGCGGTAAAAGCACCACTGAGCCTTAATTCGCCTGCGCCATCCTTAAAAATTGCCCCATTTCCTGATGTTTTTCCTCCGTTCAATAAGGTGGTAGATAAATTTACCGTTCCACCGCTACCGCTGCTAACGTCTAGGGTATTCGTATTCAAATCAATAGCGGAAATATTCAAGGTAGCAACGTCACTGTTAATGCGAGCATCCGACGCAAGTAAGACCTGACCGCTCAAGATTCTGGAATTGTTAGTTATGTTGCGTAAAGCACCACCACCAGAAACTCCGAAACCATTTAAAGTAAATGGCTCAGACGTATCAAAAACACCCGAAAACTCCACAACTTGTCCAGGATTTACAGTTGTTCCCCCAACATTGGTACCGAGAGCGGATCCGTTTGTAATACGTATCACCCCATTCGAAACAGTAGTATTTCCTGAGTAGGTATTTGCACCACCCAGGATAAGCGTTCCGGCTCCTGCCTTGGTAAGCACATGCGCACCGCTACCCGCTATGATACCGTTATAGGTAGCCGTTTGTCCGCTAAATACGTCTATGCTACTCCCCGCATTGGTGAGGGTCATGCCCCGGTTGGCATTAATTGTCATACTGGCGCTAATGCCCAATGTACCATTTCCGATTTGAATTTTGTCAGGGGCAGCACCGCCTGGTATTGCACCGAACCTATTGTCATTTCCAACTATAAGGAAATTTTGGTTTACAAGGGTATTTCCTGTAAAAGTATTAGCGGCATTCAGAGTAAGGTTGCCGTTGCCTGTTTTGGTAAGGTTGGAAGAACCTGTCATTACTCTGGGATCCGTCAGGTCAAAGTTGGTTTCGTAAGGCTCAGCCTTGGTGAAATTAAAGTTGTTGAAATAGATATCCCTGTTGACGTGGTTGTCAGGTTGATTACCACAATAAATATTGATGTTGTTGATATTCGCACTGCTGTTGATGGTTGTCGAATAGGTCGAACCGTCAGAGCGGCGGGTCATTGTAAAGGTGTACTGCGTCCAACTGGTTCGAGTTAATGTAACAAGCATTGGATTTGTTCCATAAGTGCCATCCGCACTGCCGTTGTTAGTTTCAATGTTTTCGATGCCCCCATTATTTACGTTGAAAATAGTTGTACCATCCGCCCGAAAATCGAAACCCTTTGAACCTCCACCTGCATCCCAATTCATTGCCCAATGAAAAGTAAATACATCGCCAATTTGCATGGGAACATTCGTACCACCTACGCCAAAAAAGCGGACAGCATTTACAAACTGACCGTTATAACCGAACATTCCAAAGGCAGTTGTTCCTATTCCCGCAGTACCCATACCACCGTTTAATGGGTTCCCGACAAAAGTCCCTGCGTTGGCGCCGCCGGTAGTTATTACCCAGGCATTGTATCCTGTACCCTGGTTATTTCCATTGGCCAATACCCCTCCATAGTTCGATGCCTGGTCTGAAAAGGCAAACTGACCGAACGATGCTACAGTTCCAAAAAGCAATAAGAGGCCTATCAAAGTCCACTGGGTCCCGATAGGGAGAAAAATGCGTTTAAAAAGTACAAATTTCTTCATAAGCACTTATATTTCAATACTGAAAATCCATGGCTCCGCTGGTTGTTCGTTAAGCCGCGCAAGGCATAAATTTCTATTGATTTTTAAAAAATTAATTCAAAACAAACAAAGATAGTGTATCAACAAGATATAACAAATATTCACATGGCTTTGTTAGAATATATAAAAACTGCATATCAAACCCGTTCATACTTACGTTTCAAGTATATCAAGTTAGTTGCGGAGTGTAGAAAAAAAATTAGGCTGGGTCAGGTGCTTGTTAAGAATAGAATCTTAGCAAAAAAAATATGCTAGTCCGTTTGTTTAAACTTAGGAAAATAATTTAATGATGATCACGATCTACCAGCAATTTAAGTTTCATTCAATTGATTGATATGCAGTCAGCTCGAGTGTTTTTTTGACGAAAGGAGAAAAAAAATATCGAGACCCCAACTAGATTTTCCCGAATGCTCTCGATACAAATTCCCTCATCGCTCAGGCGCTGAAAAATTCACTCGAACTGACTCGAATTAATATTTTAGATCACATCTATTGAGCTTGGTGAAATGTTTATTCGATGTATATGGCAAATGGCTATTTTCGCAGATCAAGGAAAAGATATTTTCAAGCTTGAGCCTTCAGTGAAATAATCATCTTGGGGTGTTGAAAGAATTAATGCGCAGGCCTCGGGCGGCATAGCGTCCCGATATTTATCGGGATTTTAATGTTGAGAAAAAAACCGCTGCGTAAAAACAACGCAAAGTCCAAAATGAGTCGCCGTCCCGATCGCTATCGGGGCTTTGCGACTGTTTTATCAGCGGTTTTTGAGCGGGGGGTAGCTTTATGCCGCACTTGACTTTTTGGTCCTTTTTTGTCAAGAAAAAAGGACGTACGAAAGTTATCTAGGATTCGCGGTTCATCAGAAATAAGCCTGCCTTATCTTCCGGATTAATCTTCATCGTGGTGGGCGGTTGTTTCTTTTACAATAGAAATGGGTCGACTTTTGGTTTGGTCAAAGACTTTCCCGACGTAAAGACCAATCACGCCCAGAATGGAAATGATCAGTCCACCAAGAAACCATACAGAAAGAATCAAACTGGTATAGCCCAGTACGATCACTTCGCCAGACAGGAATCGAATCAGGGTAATGATCCCAAACAGTAAGACCATGCTGGTTACGATAAACCCGAATTTCACCGTGAGGCGCAGGGGCTTGTCAGAAAATGATATGATGACATTCAGACCCAGTCGCAGCAGGGAGCGCAAATTATAACCCGATTTACCGGTTTCTCTCACGGCATGTTCCACATCAATGGTCGTTTTATTGAAACCCACCCAGGCTGCCATGGAAGGAAAAAAGCGAACGTGATCGCCCATGGAGAGAATGGCCTGTATGACCTTTCTGTGATATATCCCAAAATTGGCAATGGTCGGATCGGTGTAGGTGTCGGTGAGGTAACTCAACATCGGGTAAAAAAGGGTGGAGAATGTTTTTTTGGCCCATAAATTATTCCGCTCCCTGCGCCTGCCGAGCAAAAGGTCGAATCCGACGAGTGCCTTCGCGTACATCACGGGTATCTGGTTGGGCTGGTCATGCAGATAGCGCAGTCCATCACCATCACGGCACATCAATAAAATCGCCTATTTTGGTAATCTGCTGTAACCGTCAAAAAAGGAATTGAAAAATTAATCCCCTATCTGGTCAGATTTGTGGAAAGTCTTTTAAATATTGAAGAATATTTTCATCCTTATTGCCCTATATCTAGTTGAAGCCTTCTTGTTTGGAAAATTAGAGAATGGGTTCAACTTTGGAAGATCGTGACTAAAAATACAAGCCATGGTCTTTGTGCATCCCAACTAAAATTGAGGTATTGACCAATCCTATTATTTGAGATTTGCCTATCAATGCCAAAGAAGTTGGATTATACCAAAAGATCGACTGTAAACAGAAGGTTAAACCAATACCGGTAATTGAATACTAAACTCAGTGCCTTCGCCTACTTTGCTCTGCACGGCAATGCTGCCGCCATGGGCTTTGACAATGTCAAAACTTAGGCTTAGGCCCAGCCCTGTTCCCTGCCCGGTGGGTTTGGTGGTAAAGAAGGGCTCAAAGATTTTGTTTTTTACTTCTTCGCTCATGCCGGAGCCGTTGTCTCTGATAGACAACAAAAACTGGTTGTTTTTCAGTGCTGTTGTGATGGTGAGTTTTCCGTCCGGCTTATGCTTCACGGCATAGAAAGCATTGTTGAACACATTGAGCAAAACACGGCCAATATCCTGCTGCACGAGCATCAGCTCCGCGACCTCCGGGGCCAGATTTTTTTCAATGCTGCACTTAAAATCGGGTACAGTGGTCTGTATGCCGTGATAGGCTATGTTTGCAAACTCTTCCAATAGCTTGTTCACGTCGGTGGGTTGCTTTTCAGCGGAGCTGCTGCGGCTGTGCTCGAGCATGCTTTTTACGATGTCATCAGCCCGCCTGCCGTGGAGATTGATTTTGTTTAGGTTGTCTTTAATCATCTCAAGCAATTCGGTTCTTTCTTCTGGGTCTGTCACGGTTTCCAGTTCGTCAATGAGCTCATTGCTGAGTTCGGAAAAGTTGGTGACGAAGTTCAGTGGGTTTTTTATTTCATGCGCAATGCCTGCGGTGAGGGCGCCGAGGCTGGCTAGTTTTTCCTGCTGTACCAACTGGCTTTGCGTTTCGTGGAGGTTGCGGTTTGTGCTGTCCAGTTGCTTGTTGGTATCATCAAGCAAGTTGTTGGTTTTTTTGAGTTTGTTGCGCTGGCGGAATACGAACAATAAGCCCACCATCAGGATGCCCGTGCCCGCAATGGAAGCATTGCGCTCGGTGTTTTTGAGGGATAATTCTGATTGGGAGCGTTGGAGTTGCTCCTCGGTAAGTTGTTGCTGGAATTTTATTTCTGTTTCTTTTTTGTCGAATTCATACTGCATTTCCTTGCGGGTGATTTCGTTTTTGACTTCTTCGCCCTGGATGCTGTCGCGGAGTGTAATGTGTTTTTTGTAGGCATCGAAGGCTTTGGAGAAATTGCCTTGTTTTTCGTATGTCGCACTTAAATTTTCCCATGCATCCATCTGTAAGTCCAAATTGCCAATTTCTGTGCCAATGTTCAGTGCTTCCTGATACACTTCAAGAACTCTGGCAAAACGTTCACTTGATTTTATGCCAATTATTGGCAATAAAGTAACTGGAGCATCACTGTATATACTGCCAATTTTGATGAGATTAAATGCCATACCCCTTTTATTTTCCAATTGCTCATTGAGGCTCAGTGCTCGTTGGAGATATTCCAACGCTTTGGCGTACTTTTCTTCCGGAGCAATGCCAAGTCTCATGCATGCAGAATCGGATAAATTCTGGTAAACATACCCGATATTGCTGAGATTGTTTGAGATGCCGCGATTACTGCCCAATTGCTCTAGGATGCTTAATGCCCTTTTATAATATGTCAAAGCACTAGGGTAATCGGATAAATTGCTGTAGACAAGACCGATATTACCGAGATTGGCTGCGATACAATATTTATTTTCCAATTGCTCACAAATACTTAATGATTTATCGTAATATTCTAAAGCTTTGGGATAGTCGGATAAATTCAAGTACACGACCCCAATATTGAGGAAATTCTCTGCTACACTATATTTATTTTCCAATTGCTCATTGATCACCGATGCTTTTTGGTAAAACTCCAAGGCCTTCGGATAGTCTGATAAATTGCTGTAAATAATTCCGATATTGCCAAGATTAGCAGCCATATTGCTTTTATTCCCCAATTTCTCATTCATACCGAATGCCTTTTGGAAATATTCCAAAGCTTTACCGTTCTCGTTCAGTAAATAAATAGCTCCAAGCAAAGTGAAGCATTTGGCCATGCCTTCATTGATTCTGAGGTCTTCAAATATGAACAGTGCTTTTTCGCAGTGCTCTAACGCACTTTGATTGTCACCTTTTCGGTAATAAATCCTGCTTAAATTGTAGTAATTGGCTGCCATCCCGAACATGTTATTCAGGCGAGTATTGATTTCCAAGGCTTTTTTGAAAAGCTCCAAAGCTTCCGGGTACTGGCTTTTGGCCTCGTGGTTTGCGCCCTTGTTGTTGTATGCTTCGGCCAGCAGCAAGGGCTTGTTTAATTTTTGCGCTAAGGCGATGGCTTGCTCGCTTGTGGTGATG
>JBBQZU010000052.1:0-13970 GCA_038207425.1 Flavobacteriales bacterium
TCCAATTCTTCCTGATGCGCCTTACCATTGTCAAAGACCGTATCGGCTTTGGCCAGGAATTCCTTCTTCCAGGTGGCAATCTGGTTGGGGTGTAACTGATGCTTTTGAGCTAACTCGCTTATGGTTCACTGCTCTTTTATAGCTTTGATGGCTATCTTTGCTTTGAAACTTGCTTGGAAGGTTCGTCATTCTTTTCTCATTGTTCAGAAAATTAAGGGTTGTTAATTTCCTGTCCAAAAAAACTAGACCAGCTCATTACGCAAAGATCAATAAAGAAATATGCATACCAAGACGCTCGCTGAAACGGGTTTTCAACCTGATTTAAACTGTCGAAATCAGCGATATCAATCTACCACCGGAGCAATCTTCCTGGTATTTCTTCTACCTTGCCGGCATTGGGCCCATAGCTTGCTCAAGTGTTGAATAGAGAGGTATTGCTGTAAGCAATCACAAATCTTTAAAACAACATTTCCTAAATTGTCTGGAATTTATAAGTTGGTTGATATGAGCACAAAAAAGAATAATACATCCCAACCTGCTCAAGGACTTAGAAAAAAGGGGTTGCCTGCAAAGGATTCACAGAGCATTGGGCTCATCCCTGAAGTAATTAAGGGAAAAAAAGTCAAATCAAATTCAGGCAGCACTGAAAATGACAAAAGAAAACCGATTCTATTGGCGCCATGACAATTTCAAGTGAAGGTTATGATTTGAAGTAAATTCAGAGAAGAAAACAAACGGAACATCTTCACCATACATATGCACACACTTATAGGTTTAATTCACCGCGTACAAGTTTAAATATATACTAATTGTTGATGAACATCAGGGAGAATTCTTCGCACTTAAATTTTATCCAAGTATGCTAAAAAGAAGTAATTATAGATATGGTGTCAAGATTGATCGCGGTGATGTAATAAATGTTCTTGTGACGTGCTTAAAAATTATTCCGATAGTTTTAAGCAGAATCCCTTCGGCATCATTCGGATTTATTGCTTCTCCTTCTTTCGTTCGGGCTTTCAGAACCCTTGAGGGGATGTAAATAATCAGCGAGTTAAAATTTATTCAGAATTAATCAAGGGTAAAGTGGGTGATGTGACATTCCAGCATTTCGAGTATGCCAGTATAAGTGGTCACATGCTAGTTAACCGGTCTTGTGGAAATGTTGATTTAAAAGAGCAGGCCATAACATCAATGTTTGTAAATACTTATGAAGAACTACGTTTGACCCTGGGATAAGTCGTGAAATTCAAAGTTGACCAGGCAAAAGGGTTTGAGTTTGTTTACCATTCAAGCAGTTTCATCAATTTGACTTGAACTTTATCCGCATTCGGAATCACAGCCTGTTCAAGGGTAGAGTTGAGCGGTATAGCCGGCAGGTCTTCTGATCCGATCACCATTACTGGCGCATCGAGGCTCTTGAAACAGTTCTCTTGTATCATGCCGGCGATGCTCTTTGCAAAGGTGCAACCTGTAGGCTCTTCCGTGACAATAAGTACCTTGCCATGCCTGCGGGCTGCTTCATAAACTGCCTCGGTATCAAGTGGAGATATGCTGCGTAAATCGAGTATTTCTATCCTTCCGGGAAATGCCGCTGAAGCCGACTTAGCCCAATAAACGCCCATACCGTATGTTATTATTACCGCACTGTCGCCTTTCGCAATATTTTCAGCGTGGGCTTCTTGAAATATTCTGGCTTTGCCTATTGGTATGGCATACGCTCTGTCAGGGAGCACGCTTTTAGCCTCGTCAGTGCCTTTGAGTTTACTCCAGTACAAGCCTTTGTGCTCAAGTATTACCACGGGGTTGGGGTCATAGAAAGCAGCCTTCATTAGGCCTTTCATATCGGCGCCATTGCTGGGATACACTACCTTAATACCGCGGATATTGGCCAGTACACTTTCTACGCTCGAAGAGTGGTAGGGGCCGCCGCTGCCATACGCTCCAATGGGTACACGTATCACTGCACTCGCGGGCCATTTTCCATTTGAGAGATAATAGCTGCGGCTCAATTCTGTAAAGAGCTGGTTGAGTCCCGGCCATATATAGTCGGCAAACTGCACTTCTACAATGGGTTTGCATCCCACTGCTGCCATACCAACGGTGCTACCTACTATGAAGGCTTCCATGATAGGGGTGTTGAATACGCGGCTGTCGCCAAATTTTTGCGCAAGGGTAGCGGCTTCTCTGAATACCCCGCCAAGGCGTTTACCCACGTCTTGTCCATAAAGCAGCGCTTCGGGGTGGTCTTCGAGAATTTCCTGTACTGCAAATAGCGCACAATCTACCATTAGCGTTTTCTCTGCGCCTGCGGGAGAGCGTTCGCCCCGTTCGGTGGTAATAGGTGTAGGAGCAAAATCGTGTTTGAAAATATCATCGGGTGCAGGATCCGGGGCTTTGAGTGCCGCTTCATAATCGCTTTTCACAAGGGCACCTGCACCTCGGGCTACCATGTCAAGTCCGGCATCATCCCATCCGTTTGCCGAAAGGTATGACCGGAATTTAGGAATTGGATCGCGGCTTTTGTGCTCTTCGAGATCGTCGCGGTACCATTCGCGGCGCACGCCCGACGTATGGTGGCCCAGCAACGGAACTTTTGCGTGAAGCAGAAACGGTCGCCGCTCTTTGCGGATGGTTTCGAGCACTTCGTAAACAGTTTTCCAGCATGTTTCGAAATCAGTGCCGTCTATGGACCTTACTTCTATTCCTTTAAAACCCCGCGCGTAATATGCTGCGTCGTTTGCCCTTACTTCATCGGCACTGGCTGAAATATCCCAATCATTATCCTGTACAAAAAAGAGCAAGGGCAGTTGTTTTAAAGCGGCCATCTGAAGGGCTTCACTTACTTCGCCTTCGGTCATGGCAGCATCGCCTATGGAGCATACACAAAGTGGCGATTCGTCATCATTTGGCGAAAGCCCTTGCTGCTCCATGTATTGTATGCCCATTGCCACCCCGGCACTTGGTATAGCCTGCATTCCGGTGGCACTTGAATTGTGCGGAATTTTGGGCATATCATCTCTGCGCAAACTCGGATGAGAGTAGTAGGTGCGCCCCCCTGAAAACGGGTCGTCGCGCTTTGCAAGCAGTTGAAGCATGAGCTCGTAAGGCTTTATGCCTATACCAAGCAAAATTGAATCGTCGCGGTAATAGGGAAATACAAAATCGCAGGGCTTGAGTTGCTGAGCCAACGCGAGCTGTATGGCTTCGTGGCCGCGGCTGGTAGCGTGTACATATTTTGAAGTTACTTCCTTATGGGCTTCATATAGGTCGCTCATGGCGCGGGCAGTGCTCATAAGTTCCCAGGTTTTGGATAGCACTGATTTGGTAAGTCCCGACTTTTTAAGGGTTTTATCTTTTGTTACAGAAGTCATCTGGCAATTTGTGGCGGCGAAGTTACGAAGTTCGCGCCATTATGTCTTTTATAACTTATTCATACGGCGTGGCAAGGAAGCCAACAATGCCTTTCGGGAAAAAAAGAAAAGCTGCCATGTTGCTGGCAGAATAGAATCCAGAACTGAAAGCGAATTATTTCTCAGGTTCAGTCGGTGGTGGCTCCGGCAATAACTCAGGTTGTGGATTGGCAGCTATATACACAGTGCTTTCAGGACTTAAAAAAAAGGGATTGCCTGACTTTGCTTTTGCAGTTGTTGCTTTGGTAGAAGTTTTCATAGCCGCTTCTTATTGAATGTTCACGGGTATACGTTGCCGGCAATTGAAAGTTCCTGAGGCTATTGCTCATTCAGAGTCCAATCGTAGTCCATATAGCCTAGTTTCGCTCCTTCACGAATCTTCACTTTGCTGTACTTGTTGATGTAGTCTGTGATGGTTGGGGCAGCTACTTTAAAATCGCCGCCGTACCAATCCATGAGCTTAGATACTTTGGGATTGTCAGCACTTATATCATTTCTCAATTTGCTGTTGAAGAAGTGTATTGCCTGGTCTTCGAGTTGGGCGTTGAGCTTTTCGGCAGTGTAGGCTTCGTTTCTCAGTTTGGGGCACGACTTCGCAGCACATACTAATGCGAAATGGATGCGGGGCTCAGTAAATTCTTTTCTTATGATGGTATTCTCAAGGTTGTTGAGATGGTATTTCTGTTCTTCAATATTGATGAATTTGATATCCCAGGCTGTATTTACGCGGTATATCGATCCACCCAATTCTTTGATACTTTTCACAGGGTAATTTCGTATGATGAGCCTTAGGGTAAATGCATTATAAGCATTGATCCAGTAAGCCAACCGCTCATCTTTACTCCAGTTTTTTTCATTTGGATGGGCACCTTCCAGTATTGCCAGGTAGCGGTTTAGCAACAAACTGTCAGCAATTACCCCTTTGTAATTTACCATTCCGTCGCTATTCACATGCTTAGCGAGGAGCTGAGTGAAGAGATCGTGTTTTATGGGTTTTGAATCCGAAAGATTATTTCCCGAAAGGGTACAGCTTATGCCAAATGAAGCGACGAAAAACAGCAATAATGATAGTTTCATAAAATTGGATTTGCTTTGTAAGGTACGAACCAAAACGAATTACGGATTTTGATTTCAATTATTGTACCTGTTTTGAACGAAGCCAATTTGATTCCTGCTCTTTTGGATCGTTTGGGCAGCCCCTACGCAGAGATTATTGTGGTTGACGGAGGCAGTGCAGATGGCTCAGCAAACATTGCCAAAGCGCTTGGCGCAATCGTGGTTTTGGCAGAAGAAGCTTCAAGGCCGAAACAATTGAACTTGGGAGCTGCTGCTGCTAAATATCAGATATTGTGGTTTGTACATGCTGATACTTTGCCGCCCGTGTATGGTGTATTATTAATTTTGGATGCTTTGAAAGCCAATAAAAAATTTGGCTGTTTCAGGTTCAAATTCGATTCTGCCAGCAGCCGTTTGGCTGTCAATAGCTATTTCACTCGGTGGCCTTTTATGATATGTCGCGGAGGCGACCAATCGCTGTTTTTAGAGAAATCGCTTTTTGAAAAACTTGGTGGCTACAGTGAGCGTCATGTTGTGATGGAAGATTTTGACATGATACGACGCGGAAGGCAATTTGAGAAATTTCATATTCTCAGGGAGTCTGTTTTGGTATCTTCAAGAAAATACGTGCAAAATAGCTACCTGATGGTGAACATGGCAAATCTTGTGGTTTTTACTTCCTACTATATGGGCATACCACCCCGGAGGTTGAAATCGATTTATACCAAACTAATCAGGCACCCCAAATTTCGGGATGCCTGATAATTAGTTGGTTGAAATTTGAGATTTATTGAACTGCCGCATTTTGCGAAACGGGGAGGTAAATCTCAGTAATCCATTTTGACGGATCAGGTTCACTTCCCGGGTCGGTTACATATAATTCCCACGGCGATCCAGCGGGTGTGTATCCTTTCTCGCCAGCAGTTGCGAAAAGGTATTTATGGGCGCTGTTCAAACTTTCGTACGGGCCTAAGTAGGTAAGTTTCATTGCAGGGCCAGCATATCGAACACCTTTTACAATATCATCTTTACCCGGTTTTTTGCTATCGACCGCCATAGCTACAGTGATGTTTGCCATTTTGGTTTCTTCATCCCATTTGTTGGCAATGGAGAATACTGGTGCAGATAATTTCGCCATGTCAGCGCCTAGATAAGCTGAGATTTTGCTGTATCGTTCGGCATAGTAGGCGCTGTCAACATCACTGAAACTTGCTTCACTCGTTATACCATAATAATCAACTGCTGCCACATCGGTAAGTTGCACATCGTAGGCGGGCACTGCCGCAATGGCTTCTGCAACTACCTTCAGTTTTTCAAGTCCCTTCTGGAAATCAGGACCCATTTCTGCATCCATATCATCAGCGTTCATCCAAAACAAATATCCTGGCAATGAGCCTTTGACACTCCATTTGGCTAGGGTGCCATTTTCGCTTTCGGTGAATGTCCACACTAATACTGCCTCTGACTCCCATGGCGATGTGAAAACAAGTTTGCTGGCAATCATGGTTGGTTCTGTAAGTTCTATGTGTTCCATATATCCTACGCCCACACTGTCATTTCCACTCCAGGCATACTTTGCACCAATCCCCTCTTCAGGCCCCGTATATTCGCGGGTTACATTCGGGTCTTTTTCTTCCCATGGCGACCAAGCTTCCTGGGCTTTCAGGTTTGAAACTTGTTGGTATAGAACACTTGCAGGAGCGTCAATGGTAAGCTCGCGTGAAACTTCGTATTCTTTCGGCTTGCACGATGTAAGTGCAATTAATCCTGCGGCAATGGCGATGGCAGTAGTTTTCATGACTTTTGGTTGTGAGTAGTTTAAGTGGTCAAAAGTAGGAAAAAACTGATCCTAATTACTTCTCAGAACAATACTTTTTGATTGACCTTACTACGGTTGTATCACCAAAGGCCAGTGCTTGTTTCAGGTCTGAACAGGCGCCTTTCAATGCGCCTGCTTTGGCCAGAGTGAGTCCATTGTTTGTTTCCAGATTGATGATGGAATATCCGCGGTTAGCAAGAGCCGGAGCGTAGCCGGGGTTTTCTTTCAGCACTTTGGTAAATTCATCAGCGGCTTCCTTATGAAGATCCATAAGTGCGATGCAATATCCTCTATCAAACCGTGTGCTCCAGGTATCGGCTATTGCCAGCCTGGCATCAATATCGGCAAGTGCCAGTTTGTACTTACCCTGCTCCATATAGACCAGTGCGCGGTTGTTTAATGCGCCTTCATGGCCGGGGGCAATTTTTAAGAGTTGCGAATAGTCTATAAGGGCTGCATCTTTATTGCCGGTTTTTAAATGTATAAATGCCCTTAAGTAAATCGATTGTGTATGTTCAGGGTCAATTGCCAATGCTTTTTGTACTTCACCCATTGCCTGTGGGAAGTTACTGGCATTTACAAAGTTTATAGCGTTTACATAATATCCGTCTGCCTTTTGTGCATTGCACAGCGTGGCGAAACCAATTGAGATGACCAATACCATAAACGCTTTCGCGAAAGCTACTTTTGAGAATCTATTGTTTTGCAAACCGTGCAGTATTAAAGCGTTGTATTACCCAAATTGTAAAGCCCCAATTGTGTTCAATATCTGTGCCACGTGGTATCATCCTGTCATGGAGCCCTGCCTGAATATTCATGTTGGGAATGCTAAAGCCCATAAGCAGGAAGATGCGGTACTGATCTAAAATAGTGGGTGGTGCTTCTGCGCCTTGGTTAAAAAGTACTTCGTTGTGCAGGTTTATGCTAAGGCGATGGCCGTTACTGTATTTTTTCAAATTCCTTCGAAGAGTGGCCATAAATCTCCATCTATTATAGGCTATAAAGTCATCAGTCAATCTACCGCTTTGTACTTCTCTTCGTATCCTGTGGTCATAGCGCAGCCGCAGCCTGTATCCATATTTATTTCCCAGCGAACCGGAAGCTTCATATTGCGCCCATGGTCTATATTCATCTCTTACCAGGCCATTGGTGAACGATGTGGCAGTGAGCAAATAAGCGAATCCTCCGGTAATGCTCTGTCCTGGCTTAAAGTGCCATGTAAGCCCGTGGCGGTTTATCCAAAATACGTCATTTACGAAGTGAAAGTCATTCCAAATAGAAAGTTTGGGCGCAATTTGAATAGAAGTGATATAGCCAAGCCAGTATTCAGGAGTTTCTTTCCACTGAGCCATACCCGCAGTAGTGCTTATAGAAAAGGCGACAACTATTATATACCGCATAAGGTGAATTTACCTTTCGGCAAATATAGATGCAATATCAATGTTTGATCTTAAAGTTTTGAAGGTAATTTATGCTACTCATACCCATCTACAGCCATTCATAATTAATGATTGCCGCACCACACCATTTAACAGAAGTAGGTGTAGCAGAAGGCCATAGTTGTGCGTCTAACATTACAAGTAAACCAAACAACAGCACAATTATGAAAACAATAACCCTTGCCGTATTAGCGCTCGCAACGGCTTTCACCGGCTTCGCTCAGCAGAGCAACACAAGCAACACCAACGAGAATGTTCGCCTGGCCTACGAAGCCTATGTTTCCGTAGCCGATGAGTATGCTCTTAAAGTGCAACGAATACACGATCTTTCACGCACTATGCATCAATCAGATAATCCTGAATCAGTGAAAATTGAAATTGAAAACTTGCAACGGGAATTGCTCGCGCTTCGCGACAAAGCCATAATTGACAGACGCAATTCCGTGGCTTCGAAGAAAGCTGAAATGGTAACGATTTATGAATTTGATGAGACAAAACGCACCCTGAGATTGAAAGATTTCGACTATAATTTTGAACCGGTATCGGCTCAGCTTAATGTGAAGTTTGACACACGCGCAATGGGTAACGCTCATGTGGTGCTGGTAACTCCCGGCAAAGTAATGTTACAAAATGAAGCATTAAACAATTTCAACGGCAGTTATGAAGGGCACTTTGATCTTTCAAAAGATGCGCTTCTTGAGTACTACCTTCATATAGAGATTGACGGAAAGGTGACTACTAAAAAAATACAAATAGGGTAAAAAAGGCTTGCCTTTTTTAGCGAACGCTCCCTTGCATGGGGGCGTTTTTTTTTAACTGTTCCGCGGGTGATATTTCAAAATGTTTTCTCTGAGGTAACTTCGGTCCAGATGTGTATAGATTTCGGTAGTGGTAATACTGGCATGCCCGAGCATTTCCTGCACAGCGCGCAGGTCGGCTCCCATTTCTACCAGGTGTGTTGCGAATGAATGGCGGAATGTATGTGGGCTTATTACCTTCCGTATTCCGGCGAGGGCGGCGGTTTCTTTCACAATATTGAATACCGAAATGCGGCTCAGCGATTTGCCGTGTTTATTAAGGAATAGCATATCGCTGCAGGCCGATGCCACAGGCACATGCACCCTTATTTGATCGCGGTACTGGGCTATGTATTTAAGTGCTTCACCGCCAATAGGCACAAGTCTTTCTTTATTTCCCTTTCCGATTACTCTGACGAAACCCTGGGTTTCAAAAATATTTGAAATTTGAAGTCCCACGAGCTCACTCACCCGAAGTCCGCAACTGTACAGGGTTTCAAGCATGGCCCTGTTTCGGGTACCTTCAGGTTTGCTCAGGTCTATTGCGGAAAATAGCGCATCAATATCTTTTGTGCTTAATGTATCGGGCAGCTTTCGCGAAATACGCGGAGACTCCAGCAATTCTGATGGATCATCTTTTCTATAATCTTCAATAGTAAGGTATTTGAAAAATGCCCTAATGCCCGAAATAAGTCTGGCTTGTGTACGCGCCTGCATGCCAATGCGCGCTGTGTGGTGCACAAATTCGGCAAGATCATCGTGGGCGATTCGCAGCGGTGATAGCAGGGTTCCTTTTTCCGAAAGGAAAAGTTCAAGCTTGGTAAGGTCATTGCGATAGGCCAGGATGCTGTTTTTGCTGAGTCCTTTTTCAAGGCGCAAATAGTTTTCAAATCCTTTTCTGATTGTTTTCCACTCCACAGTGCTGGCTTAGCAGTTTACTTCTGTAAATTTGCATGCTATTATTACGCAACTGACGTGAAGAAAATTGTAATTATCAACGGTCCTAATTTAAATCTTCTCGGTTCTCGTGAAACGGTGCTCTACGGCAAAGAATCGTTTGATGATGTGATGGTGAAGCTGAGAATGGATTTTCCAAAGGCTGATTTGTCCTATATTCAGTCCAATAAAGAATCTGATATCATAGAAGCCCTTCACGATGCTTCGGCAAATGGTGCTGATGGTATCGTGCTCAACCCAGCAGCTTTTACACATACATCACTGGCAGTGGCCGATGCAGTTGCTGCGGTTTCAGTTCCTGTGGTTGAGGTGCATATTTCCAACGTGTTCGCCAGAGAACCTTTCAGGCAGCAGTCATTCGTGAGCCGCTATGCCGCTGGAGTTATTACTGGGTTTGGGGTGAAAGGCTATGCGCTGGCTATCAATTTTCTATGCGATTCTACCTGACAAAGAATCTGCTTTCCAAAGCGCCAAATACCTTTTTTCCGTCAAGGAAATAGCTCTGAAAAATAGCGTGCCGGTATACACCTGTCCTGTTTCGATCTTTGGCTTTGGCCTTTAATCTTCTGCGCTCTTTGCGCACTTTTGGAAACATAAAATAGAAAGCGAAATGCGCCCTCATCACGGCCAGAAAATGCAAGGGCCCTTTGGTAAAAAGCAGATAAACTGCTCCGAGTCCGTCGAGACTAATTCGTTTCAAGAGGCGCCAGAAAAGCCTTTTTCTAAGGTCGTTCTTGAGAACGATGATAAGATTATTTCTAAAATTGAGAAAGGTTTTACGCGGTCTGCCTGCTGAAAGCGTGCCGCCGCCCAAGTGGTATACGCGTGCTTCAGGAAAACAAAATATTCTATGTCCCTGATTTTTAAGCCGCCAGCAAAGGTCTATTTCTTCCATATGTGCAAACAGACTTTCGTCAAATCCGCCTATTTCATGAAATACTTTTGAGCGGACAACGAGGCAAGCACCCGAAGCCCAGAAAACTTCGCGCATATCATCGTGCTGAGCGATGTCGCGTTCGCAAAAATTAAAAATGCGACCCCTGCAAAATGGGTAACCATGCTTGTCGATAAAACCTCCCGCGGCACCGGCATATTCAAAATGATCTCGGCGCTTGTAGTCCCGGATTTTTGGCTGTGCTGCACTCACTTCGGGCATACTGTCCATGCGCTCAATAAGCTTGGTGAAGCAACCTTCAGTGATCTCTACATCACTGTTTAGTATGATGTAGTACCCGGCATTTATTTGCCGTAAGGCCAGATTATAGCCGCCTGCAAAACCGTAATTATGGCCAAGGGCAATTGCACGTATTGAAGGAAACTCACTTTCAATGGCAGCAAGTGAGCAGTCAGTTGAGCCATTATCAGCCACAATAATCTCAGCCCAATCGGGGGTATATGCTACTACTGAGGGTAGAAATTGCCTGAGGTGGCTTACGCCATTGTAATTCAGGATCACGACTGCTGCTTTCAAATGGTAGGGGCGTAGGAGCCGGCGAATTTAACGCGGATTCTCATAAAAATCGTCAACCCTGCCACCAAAATGTTGGGAGCCTTCACGATCATCGGGGCCAATGACCGGTGTGGTGCGCTGCTGCAGCAGTATCCGCCACTGCGGGGTTGAAAGTTCGCCGGGAATGAAATCACAATGCAGCAGGTCATAATCAGCGCGCGTAAGCCGTGGATCGAAAAATACGAAGCGTACATTATTCCACTTATCAGCTTTATAATATCGCCATATCTGGTAGGGGTATGAATTGGGTTCATTGGCGCGATCTACAATATCAACCGGCGGCCCATAGCGCAGATATACCCTGCCGCGGTCGGTTTCATAACCTTTTTTGTTTCGCGTGGCAAACTTCTGTTTAACAAATTCAACTTTTTCGCGGTATACAATCCACGCTCCTTCAGAGTCGTTCCTATCGCGGCTTTCCCAGAAGGTATAGAAATATTGCTGGTATGCAGATAGTTCCACTTCATCAATATTGATCATGGTATTTTCAGCGGTAAATATCTCTTTGTCTTGAGAAATAGGCCTCAGCGAACGAATATGCTCGTACAGTTCACGCTTATTATTGTACCGGTTCACCCAGCTTGCGGCAATAATCTCAGGGCTCGTTTCGAGCTCTGTCAAGGCACTGATAGCAGCCATTCGGTGTACAGGGTGAATGGCGCTGGCCAATAGCTCATTTTGCTTATTACGCGCTTCGAGCACAATGTTGTACTCACCGGCTTTTAATTCGGCGATGCTTATTCTACTTAGGAAGGGGACCGCCTCACCGGCTTTTCTTCGCTCCAGCTTTCGGGTTGATTCTACGATGTCGGTTTTGCCGCTGCGCGGTGCGATGTGCGCGGTAAGCAGAAACATTTCATCCACTCCCAAGCTGTTGGTTCCATACAGTTCGCAATACAATACCAGTTCCTGCATTTCAGGATTGAGTATATCGTCAGAAACCATAGGGAGCAAGTCGTATCCTGCCTTTGAAAATTGATTTGGCGTATCGGTTTTCTTAAATGCAGATACAAGCTGAATGTCAGAAAAGAAAATCTCTCCTTTAGGAATGGGTACTTCAAAATCGAGCTCCAGGGTTGATTTGTCATTCTCCGTTGCGTTGAGATCTTTTAAGGTAATTTCGATGATGTACTTACCCGGCTGGATGATAAAGCGCTGCACATCTAAAAAGTCGACAAGATTGCCGCTGGCCATTTCGGGACTTTCAATTTGCTTCTTGCCGAATTTCACAATGTTCTCACCTTGTTTGAAAATAATGGTGGCTTCAACATTTGCTTTGAGCAAACCCTGATTGTAATCCTTCATCACCATCGAAGTGGCATCAAACTCGAGATATGTTTCAACCACAGGCCCTTCGCCCGCTACATAGAATATTTTGTGGTTGAACACAGCAAAAGGCGCGGCAGATGTTTCAAAAGAAAAAAAAGCCAATGCTGCGCTGGCTATAAAAATCTTTAGATCGCTGATAATCATAATTGGTAGAAGAATATGAACGATGAAGGTAAGACATTATGTTAGGAGTACCAATCCACAATTTCCCAAAAATTGCATTTCTGACATTTGCTTTTTTGAATAAAGCATTACCTTCGCGGCGGAGAGATGGCAGAGTGGTCGATTGCGGCGGTCTTGAAAACCGTTGAGGGTTAAACCTCCGGGGGTTCGAATCCCTCTCTCTCCGCATCGATATATAAACCCACCACGGGAACTGTGGTGGGTTTTTTGCACCCCAAAATTGCGAAAGCTTGCTTTCAAGCAATTTTGGGGTGCAAAAAACCAGGGCCGCAGAGCGGACTGTGGGTTTTATGAGATGTACGGCTCCCGCCCAAAGGGATCGCGCAGCACTCCCACCTTGATTCATTCAAGCAATTTTGGGGTGCAAAAAACCCGGGCCGCAGAGCGGACCGTGGGTTTTATGAGATGTACGGCTCCCGCTTAAGAGAACAAGGACAGGATTGTACCCTCAAACCCAAAGGTTTTGGACATGCTTACGGCATACTATAAGGCCTACCGCCCACAGGTATATATTTTTGAAGGACAAGCAGGAGGGAAGCACACCGCGGCCAGTCTTAGCCAGCTTGTGAAGCAATCATGCGCGAAGGCCGGCACTTTGATGCCCGTAAGCCTCCATTGGCTCAGGCACAGTTATGCAACGCACTTGCTCGAAGCGGGCGCAGACTTGCGGTATGTGCAAGAACTGTTGGGCCACAATAGCAGCAAGACAACTGAAATTTATACACATGTAATTACGCATGCCCTTCAAAAAATCCAATCACCTTTTGACAGCCTATAAAAAATACCTACTTTCGGAACGATAACCGCCAAAAAATAGGGGGTATACGGCCAATTTGGTCGTATATCCGCTAAAAAGTAGCGGGTATATGCAAGTTACCAAACATATCAAAACGACAAAATGTATAAAGACACATTTAAGCACTTAGTTGATTTTGCAAATGGAAAATCAGAATTATTGATTAACGAACAGAATTTAAAAACAAACCCATATTATATGTGATTTGGCAATCCAAATTCTAAAATATTAATACTTGGACAAGAAAAAGCTATAAAATCAGATAACGAGATTCAAATAAAAGCAGAATCTTTAGAAAATCCGAAACAATAGGATTATTTAGTTAAAAATAATATGATTATCCGTTTACGTACCAGTATTGCGTTCCCAAGGCTATTAAAACTCTGTCAAATAGGTACTTGCCGAAGTATCTCCTATTGATTTTATAACAGAATTCGTTCAAATAGTGCTGCAGGTTCTCGCCGCTGATTTTGTGATAGATACCTAAGAAATTGCGCTTTGCATTACTCATATTGATATGCACCCATTGAAGGGTAGTACGCGCTGATTTCTTATCCGACTCTACGGTATAATGTGCCTCGACAAAATCAGCAATATCCACATAGCTTTTGCTTTTGTCTGAAAATACGATGCTCAGCTCATCGAGATTCTTTTCAATGGTCTCATTGATGCTT
>JBBQZU010000053.1:0-13742 GCA_038207425.1 Flavobacteriales bacterium
GCGCCCTGCACCGGACTTACTGGTATCGATTTCGGCCCGTGCGATGCTTTTCTCGGTTATGGCCTTGTAAACGGACAGTGTGTCGCGATATCCGGTTGCTCTGCTGTGATAAACGGAGTTGACTATTCTGCAGCCTTAAGCTCCGAACTAAGCGGCTGCCAGGCATGCCCATGTATAAATCAGGAACAAGTTGATCCTAATGCATTTTGCACCCTTCAATACGATCCGGTATGTGGTTGCGATGGAAATACCTATAGCAACGCATGCTTCGCGTACACCAATGGTGTTACTACCTGGACTGCCGGTGAATGTATACCCCCATGCAATGTGCTAGGCGGAACCATTGCTACCAACGATCCCCGACTTAACCTGTGCAAAGGCGATGGCTATCCGAATTTTATCCAATTTACCGTTACCGGAAATACGGGTATAGGCTTCTTTGGAATTGTGAAACAGAGCAACCTCGATGTGGTTGTGGCCAATGCCACCGGCTTGTTCAATATCGAAAATCTTCCTGCAGGACAGTATTTTGCAGGGCATATTTCGGTGCAGAACCTCAGTCAACTGTCGGGGGTTACCAACCTCAACCAGCTTGCAGGTTGCTATAGCCTGAGCAATCAGCTTGCGGTAACTTCCATTCAGCTCAATGGAGGTACTCTGACTACCACCAATAACAGCTCAACTATTTGCAGCGGCAATCTCACCGCACTTGTTGCCGGCAACGTGGGGCCACTGTCAAGGTTTATCCTGCTCAATTCAAACGCCACACAAGTGCTTGCGCAAAATACCACAGGGGTATTTAACTTCACTTCGCTGCCGTTGGGAACTTACAGAATCGTGCATATTTCATACACCAATTCTGTAAACCTTCAAGCTATTGTACCACCTACGCTACCTCCATGCATAGCAGCGTCGAACCAAGTGGTTATTCAGAAGATCTCCTGTGCTACCGCCATGCTGGAATCATCGCCAAATCCGACTACCGGTATAGCATGGGTTACCTTTGCTGTTGCAACGGAAAGCCAGGCCACGCTAGAAGTGTATGATATGAGCGGACGCAAAGTCACAGAACTCTTCAGGCAAACTGCCCAGGGTGGCGAAACCTACCGTGTTGATTTTGATGGTACAGTCTTGCCAAATGGCGTTTACATCTATCGCCTTACCACAGGCAGTGAAGTACTCGTTGAGAAGTTTATTATAGCGAGATAACCTTGATGCATATCAAATAAAAAACCACGCCCGAAACGAAGTCGGGCGTGGTTTTTTTGTTTTTAATTTCTGTATTGGAATATTTTAATCACCGCTCCGCTGCATTTGCAATGCTGCGGAATTAAAAGCATGAAGAGCATGTGCCCGTCTCCACCGGTTACTCCGCGCAGTATACCTTTGCGGAAACTTTTTGTACCACAAATTTAAGCTCTAATAGAACGGATACCCAATAGCGATATTCAGCACCAGGTTTTCGCGGCGCCAGTCGCTAGAAAGGCTTGCTTTATCTGCTACCCATCTTTCGCCTTCCGGCAAATACGGTTTGCGAAGTGGTGTGGCAAGATCAAAACGCAGTATCAGTACGCTTAAGTCAATGCGCAGTCCTACTCCAAATGCCACTGCAAGCTGACTTGCAAAGGTGTCAAAGTTGAATTCGCCGCCGGGGCGCTCATCATTGGGTCGCAGCAGCCACACGTTTCCGATATCAGTAAAAACAGCTCCCTGAAAGTAGCCTTTCATACCAAATCGGTACTCGGCATTCCATTCTATGAGCATATCGCCGGTTTGGTCGAAGAAGCTGTTCGGATCGCGGTTAGGATTTACATAAGTTCCAGGGCCGAGTCCTCGTGGTTGAAAAGCCCGCATACTTTGGGCGCCACCCACAAAAAACTGACGGGCGAAAGGCAGGTTGTTGCTATTGAGGTAAGATATACCCACATTGATGTTTTGCCTTAGTACCAGTTCGCTCTCCCTGCCTGTTTTTATCATCATTCTCGGG
Source organism: Flavobacteriales bacterium (assembly GCA_038207425.1). Taxonomy (GTDB): domain Bacteria; phylum Bacteroidota; class Bacteroidia; order Flavobacteriales_D; family Cryomorphaceae; genus JBBQZU01. Next base: position 1,988 of record JBBQZU010000053.1, read on the forward strand.
TCGGTTTGTATCCTTGCATATTGCGAGAAGGGCACACTGCCGAGCGTGTATTGTCCATTTGCATCTGTCTCGGCATCAATGACTTTGTTGCCCAGATACAATGTATTGCCGGCAAGGTCTATTGCACCTCGAAAGAACCAATTGATGCGCCTTCCCGGCTTTAGGGCAGGTGCGTAGGTATATTGGTAGGCAGGGCCAAAAATCACCTGATTCTCAAAACTCTCACGCAGCAAGGGATTTAAAACCAAAAGTTCTTCCAATTCGGGCGAAGTTTCGAGCAGGCGTAAGTAGTCAAGGCTTACCACCTTCAGGTCGTGGAAGTGCTCTTCACCGCCCACCCATTCATATCCAAAACTTAATCCGGCTGCGCTTTGAGCGTAAAACTGTGGCTGCTTGTATAAGCGGTACTGAGCGGTATACCTGGCTCTTGGCACATTGCCTTTGGTATTGCTAACTAGAAAAAAACCTGCGGCCCGAGGCAGGAGCAAACTGGCCTGCATATCAATTTCAAAAGCACTAAGCCCTCTTTGGCTGCCACTTAGCTGGGTTTCATACCGCGCTACTGCTGAAAGGCGGAGTTTTTCGCCTCCCCGAAAAATATTGCGGTGATTGTACTCTATTTTGGTGCCCGGCCCGGTAAACTTCGTTGATGTGGTGCTAACGTTCAGCTCCGTGCTAATGCTCTGCCGTTTTAAGGGTGTGGCCAGAAAATCGGCATTCAGGTAATATTTGCCGTCGAGGGTATCGCTTGTATAGCTCAAATTTACAAAGCTGAATATATCGAGCCGGTTGAGCTGACGCAAAGTAATTCGTTGCTCACTGAGTGAGTATGGTTGCCCGGGTTTCATGGTAATGAAAGGGCGTATTTTTTCAGGATTTACATAAGGGTCGAGTGCGTCTACAAGTATGTCAATATCACTTCTGTAAAGTTGTACAGTATCGGAGCGCATCGTGAAGTCGGCAGTGATCTTGCCAAGGGTATAGATATTGGTGCTGCCTTCGGGCAATGGATCCATCAATGCGGTGCGCAACCTAATGGAATGATTGCCTCCGGTGCTGTCGGCCTGAAAGCGAAGGATGTCGGTTTTGTAGTAGAAATATCCCGCAGAGCGAAAGTGGTTGCTCAGTCGGGTTCTTTCCTTATCGAGTGCTGTTTTCCCGAAAAGGATACCCGGCTGAATCGGGCCTTTTTGAAGCAATTCGTTTACTTCAGGGCAGAGCACGCTGTCACTCGTGCATGAGGTTACCTCAGTAACTCTGTAAGGCGTACCCTGATTCACCATGTAAACCACTTTGGCTTCGTATTTTGAAGAATCAATACGCGTGGTTACTTCGGTCCAAAGAAACCCTTCACTTCGCAGAAATCCTTCGATAAAGTTTTTATTTCGCGTAAGCTTTACATCACTCACATACACTGGCTCATCGCCCATTTTGTACTTAAGCCAGTGCTTAAAACCCTTTTCTTTTTTTGGTGTACCTGCTATATTGTATAACCACACGCTTTGCCTCGAACCAAGAACTTTTCCTACTGCATTAGGTTTTAGATCATCTTCAATCTGATTTTGCAAGGTGCGTGGTACCCGCTCAAAATCAGGGTCGTACTCCACCACATGCCCTGCAAAGTAGCGCTCGCCTTCCGGCAGGTAGCGTTTTGCTGAGCAGGACAATAGCATGGCGCCCAGAATGATTATTGGCAGGAGCTTCAAATTCATTTACTCGACGGGTGGCTGATTTTCGGGTTTTTTAAAAATCTCATCTCTTTTATCAAACTCCCTTCTGAAGAGTATACCAACCCCTGTGCGGTTGATTCTACCTACTACAATATCTTCAAGATCAGTGCGGCTGTAGGCTTTAAACCTATACCTGCCGTCGGGGGTTATTTTGTATTCAATTACAATATTGCCCATGAATTGCTGGTTGTCCATGGCGGCATTGCTGTTGCCTTCAAGTACCATCGTGCTGCCTACTGATACTACCACCCTATCGTTGAAGAGCGATTTTGTTAAATCAACCGTCAGGTCGGTTTCAGCCGTGCCCGCTTGCCCGGCGTATGATTGCAGGTCGAAGGTTAATTCCACACCGCCTATAAGTTTATCGCTCATCTGATTGAGCTGTTGAGAGAGTATCTGGCTTGCACTGTTTCGGGCTTGATTTGCCAAGAGATAGTTGCTGTCTTGCCCGCTGCTTTCAATCATGAATGTGTTGAAGATGAGCAGTGCGAAAACCTGTTTATTCAGTTCGTTTTCATTTTCATTTATTTGCGCAAGCCTGGAGTCTACCACTCCACCCATAATACCGCGCATGTTGGGGTCAATGGCTATTTCAAAACTTATTTCGGGTTCTTCGAGGCCACCTCTTATATTCATTACCACATCCCAGTTTACCGACTGCCGCATGGCATCATTTCCTACGGCTTGCGGGCCCATCATGCTGGCTATGCTGGTTCTGGCGCGGTACATGGCCTTGATGTCAAGGTCGGCGCTATATGGATCGCCGTTCCAGGTAATGCGGCCGCCTTCGGCGAGTACAAATTTACGGGTGGCGAGATTGTAAAAAGTCATGAGGTATTCGCCCGATGAAATTTCATAGGTTCCGCTGAGGTTTATTCTTCCGGCACGATCGTAGGAGAGCGCGAGCTTGCCACCGCCTTCCACCATGAGGTAGTCGCCCGCGAGAGGATCCATCACAATTTTGAATTTTGTGGCCGGGTCAATATTCAGAAAACCTTGCAGATTGATTCTCGTGGGGGTGGCCACTGCCAACTCTGATTCGCTCTTTTTTCTTGCTATAATGCCATCACCCGCTTCCGGGTCAAATTCAACCCACTCTACCAAATCATCGCTGAGGTAGTCTTTATAATCTTCTTCCGGCAGGGTGTAAACGATCGATGATCCTTTAATAAGCGAAACATTGCTCACCACCACCGGGTTGGTTTGGGTTCCTGTAATTCGAATGTCACTGTCCACAATGAGTTTTCCCTGCAGGTAAGGATCATCGCCTGGTTTGATGTCCATCAGGGTAAAGTTTTGGCTTTTCAATGTGAGGTCAAATACCATATTTTGAAAATAACTGTGGGTGATGGTGCCATCAATTGTCAATTTATTACCCACAGAATCGACGATGCTCAGAGCGGGAATTTTTATGGTTTCCGGCTCGAGGATTATGCTGCCGGACGGCACGGCATACAGGGCGCTATTGCCGACGAGAAATAGCCTTACTTCTTTGAATTCAGCATTTCCCGTAAGGGCGGGCTCAGTGGTGGTGCCGCCTATATTGAGGTTTGCTGCCACAGTGCCTGAAGCGCGTTGCACTATGCTGGGCAGCATGGCGCTCAATAGTTCAAGATCCATCTCACGCATATCAACCTGTATATCTACAATGGTTGGCTGGTTGGGTTGTGGTTCGAGCACACCCCTGGCGCTGAAGTTTATCGCGCCTTCTGTGAGGTTAGCCTGTAGGTTGTACACCTCATTTTGCGATGAAGCATTCCATGAGAATTTCCCTAACTCAGAGCCCATCAAAGCCAACTCCGTAATGCTACCGCTTCCTGTGAAGGTGCCATCTTCGTTTAAAGCCAGGTCGCCGGTAAGGAATCCCGCTACCTGATTACTGTCGCTGGTTATGATGCCTGCCAACTGGCCAAGATCAAAGAGATACGCTTCAATATTCAGAGTAGGCTCATCCAGTTCTTTGGCAAATGCGAGCCGCTGTTCACTGCGTCGCAGGTCAAATGAGACGATACTGTAATCGGTTTCGCCCAGTTCAATTTCTGCCATAGGGTCAATTCGCCATTCAAGGCTATTGAGCAATACACGGGGTAAAGGGTTCAACACCCAGCTTTTGTTTTCATCCTGATATTGTATCAGCGTTGCCAGTTCATAACTGATGCTGTCCATAGGGCCAATGGTAAAAGTATACCTGCTTCCGATACTATCGGGGATGAGCGTAAGGGCTATGTCATCAACATAGGTGCTATCGGTGCCTACACGGTCTATTGCGAGCAGCCCGTTGAGGTAACCCTTAGAGCCTTCCAGTGAGAGGTTCATCTTGTGCAATGACGCTTCTGCATAGGTAATTTTGGGAAAGCTGGCACTTGCCTTTATGCTTTGATTTATGGCGCGGTAGTCTACTTTGGCGTAGGATGGTTCAAAGGTTTCCAGGTCATCAAGCAGCAACTCCCGGATCATGTCACTATTGAGCATTTTAAAATCAAAGCTGAAGTAATCGGCTGCCTGTCCTGGTTGTGTTTGCCCTCCGTCAAATAGCCGCTTGGTGGCAACTTCAATGCTATCAATGGCCATATTTGAATTGAAATTCAGGCTGAAGTACTCTGCTTTTACAATTGCCAAAGTAGAGTCTGCATCGAGCTTGAAGCGCGCGTTGATGGGCGAAATATTGTGTCGCTCACCCTTTTTTACAGCCACAGTGCCGTCTATTATAAGCTCGCCTTGCTGATCATTGCCGTGCATTTCATACTTAGCCGCGAAGTGGGTTCTGAGCCGCAGGTCGTAGTTTGTAAGCATTAGTTTCTGAAAATCGATGCCGTTCACAGTCCCTTCTGCTTTTACCGAAATGATGGAATCAGTTGCGGTTGCCACGCCTGTAATTACCGCCGCTGCGTTGATGTCAGCAAGTTCTATTTGGAAATCATATTTGTCGCCCTTACCATCTACACGGGTGTATACTGTGTGAATTTCCGACTCGCCGTACTGCAGGTCGGGCATGTGAAGCACTGCGGTAAATTGAGGGGTTTTTCCCGTAAGGTCGGTGCCGCTGAAATCAAGGTCAAAGCACAGTTCAAGTAACTTCCCGCCTGAGTATTTTTCAAGGTTGAGTTCTTCGCTGAAGATGTATGCATCGGCGTGCATCATTTCGCTATCCCATCCGCCGGCATCGGCCTGCAGCCTAATTATACCGAATTCTGATGAGATTTTACCATTCAGTGTTGTTCTGTTATTTGCAGCAGTTGCGTTTCCTTTGAATTTTACTTTATCGGGTATGGGTTCCGGGTCGGTGCCTTCCGGCAAAAAGGGCAGAAGATCAGATTTAGCGAGCTGCACTTCGAGTTGAGGGATGTTTATTCGGTGGTTTTTCCATTCGGGGCCTACTGAAGTGCCGCGCATAGCCAAGGAGCTTTTGCCTGTGGATACACTAAAATTTCGCAGGTTTATGTTTTTATCATTTCCCGAAAGGGAGAGCGCAGCAATAACGGGCTGCGCCGGCACCATCTGCGAATCGGGATGTACTTCTGCAAAGGTATACAGCGTGCGTAGGTCGTTGGGATGCAATTCAAAACGTGTAAGGTCTATAATCGCGTTTGAGAATTTGTAATTTTCAATGAGTGCATCCAGGTTGGGGTAGGCCATACGAATATCGCCCCGCAGGGCCGACTGCCCTATGCTGAGACTTAGCGCTGTGAGCGAAAAGGCTTTGGGTTCTATGCTTACGTCAAATGCGAGCCGGTTCAATGCAGGTACCCCCGGGTATTGCAACGATGCTTCAGCAATTTTGAGGCTGTACAAACTTTCTGTAGCCAGCAGCTCACTCCCTTTAATATTTATTTGATTTATTTCTGTCTTGGTACTTTTGCCGGAAGCATCCATTTGGGTAATTCTGATATCAAAATCGCGAACGGAGATTTGCTTCAGCGAAGCGTATAGCGGAGCAAATATGTCAGCGTAGGAGCTGATTTCAGCCGGATCGGGTTCGGTAGATGGGGGAATAGACACATCAAAATAGCCTCCGCTCAGCATGGCACTGCCGATGATGTATCGCTCCGCATTGAGATCGAGCAATTCGGGTGATGCATCAAAGCTGCCTATCTGCGTGCTGAACTTCATACTTCCCTGAAGGTCGGTATAAGCGAAGCTTACATTGCTCAATACCATGCTTTCAAGGGCAATATGTGGCAGCGAAGTGCTGTCAGATTCGGCGGCTGCTGCAGGGGTTTGGTCATCAATCTCATCGCCTGATAGCTGAATGTAACACGTGGCGTCGGCAAGCTCAATATATTTGGATTCAAAGACCATTCTGGCAATTGAAAAATCATTGAATTTCGTTTTCAAACCGCCTATTTCCAGTGCAAACGAATCTCCATTTGCTGCATCGTAATATGTCACGGTGCTTGCCGAAATTTCTATTTCGCCTATGCTAAAGTCCCAACCGCTGCCTTGTTGAAGTGTATCAACGGGCGCGTCATCGCTTCCGGCAAATGCGTCGGTTATAAAATCGTAGTTCCAGCGCCCTGTGCTGTCGCCGTGCACATTTGCCGAAAGACCCATTACAGCAATATGATCAATGCGAATGGTATTTGTGAAAAGCATCCGCCACCCAATTGATGTTTGCACAGCGCCGATTGAAGCCACATGCTCACCGTTGCTGCCGAGCATGGTTACGTCATTGAGGGCGATATACCAGGGCAGCCGGATATCTACGGAGCCTACTGTGAGGGTGCCACCTGTGGTATCGCTAAACCAGCTTACCCCTTTTTGAATAAGGTATTTCTGCACGGGTGGCAAGGCCAGTGCGATGGTGATAAGCAGCAATAGCATCAAAGGCAGCCCTATTACCCATTGAATGATGCGCCAAAAAATGCGGCGTGTTGGGGTAGGGCTATGCGTAGCTGATTCCATCTATCGGGGCTAAAAATACAGCATTGGCGTCAATGCGCACCACAGGATATTATTAATCAGCAAGCCGCATGGCAGCTATTAAAAATAGAATATGATTTGGACAGTGAATGCGACCATACCCGGGGCATAAAATTGCAGGAATTACAATATAAGGAAGTATAATATTGTGGTATTGAACCAAAAAGGCCACTTGTAGGTGGCCTCTTATTCGCTTTGTGATCCCGTTTGGATTCGAACCAAAGACCTACTGCTTAGAAGGCAGTTGCTCTATCCAACTGAGCTACGGGACCTGAAAGAGGATTTTTGAGAGCGCGAAAGTAGTCATTTACATGAAAAGATTGAAACAACGAGCAGAAATTACAGTAATGATAGCGCCTATTTGCCAAGTCGCAGATAAATGATATTTGGCGAAATACGTATGAAATGAAATTAATTTAGAATCTTTAGGGTCTTGGAATGCTATATTCGCGGCTTTGTGAAAATCTGGCAACAACCACCAAAGAAGCCGAAGGATTACCAATACTATGAATGCAAGATTTAAATATTTAAAGGAAGACCTTTCGGCTTCGCTCGTTGTGTTTCTGGTAGCGCTTCCGTTGTGCCTCGGCATAGCGGTAGCGAGCGGTGCACCGCCATTGGCAGGTATGATTGCCGGAATAATAGGAGGGATTGCAGTAGGTTTTTTCAGCGGCTCGCCGCTCAGCGTAAGCGGGCCTGCAGCCGGACTTACAGCCATTGTTCTTACAGCGCTTGAGACGCTTGACAGCTATCAGATGTTTTTGCTCGCTGTGGTGATTGCCGGCATTATGCAGGTAATCATGGGCGCGCTAAAGGCGGGCGTTGTTGGGTACTTTTTCCCAAATTCGGTTATCAAGGGAATGTTGGCTGCCATTGGCCTGATACTTATACTCAAGCAAATTCCTCACGGCCTTGGCTACGATGCGGTTTATGAAGGCAGTATGGAGTTTGACCAGGCCGATGAGGGAAATACTTTCTCAGAAATTGTGGCGGCTTTTCAAAACCCGCATCACGGAGCGGTAGTTATCACCTTGGTAGCTTTGACGATTCTGATCCTCTTCGAACTCCCATTTATGAAGAGAATAGGGCTTTTCAAAATAATTCCCGGGGCACTTTTTGCCGTGCTTTCCGGTGTGGTGCTGAATGCACTTTTTGTATCAAGTTTTCCATCACTGGCTATTGAAGCCACACACCTTGTTGATATTCCGGTATTTGCTTCTTCAGCCGACTTGTTCAATGCCATCATCATGCCCGATTGGAGTGCTGTATTTGATAAGCGTGTGTATGTGGTGGCGGTTACCATTGCGCTTATAGCGAGTGTAGAGACCTTGCTAAGCATAGAAGCAGCAGATAAACTCGACCCCTTGAAGCGCATCACACCTGCCAGTCGCGAGTTGGGGGCTCAAGGTATTGGCAATATTTTATCCGGACTTATAGGTGGTATTCCTCTCACTGCGGTAATAGTGCGCTCTTCGGCAAATATAACTGCTGGTGGCCGCACCAAGCTAAGTGCAATTGCCCATGGTTTGCTGCTGGCCGCCAGCCTGGTGTTTTTTGCAGCTTATCTCAAAACCATTCCCCTTGCTGCTCTGGCAGCCGTGCTCATATTGCTCGGCTATAAGCTCATTAAACCAAAGATTATTGTCGCTGAGTGGAAAAAGGGCTTGGATCAGTTTATTCCATTTTCTGTAACCCTCATCGTTATTCTTTTTACCGATTTATTGATTGGTATTGCAGTTGGTACCATTGTAGGTTTAGGCTTTGTGCTCAAGTCAAATTTCTACAAGGCTATTACCATCCATAAGGATGGTTTGAAGTATGTAATCACTTTTCGAAAAGATGTGTCATTTCTGAACAAGGCGAAGCTGTTCAATACCCTCTCTGAAGTACCCGAGAAATCATCGCTTCACATAGATGTGCAAAAGGCAACTTTCGTTGACTTGGATATTAGGCAAGCCATTTATGATTTTATAGAAACTGCTCCCGAACGCAATATTAAGATTACGGTTTACGGGCTTGAGCAGATGGAAAATAAACATCATGACGAACATTATACGCACCACTATTAACTATTTGCCATGAAACAGTATTTAGAACTTCTAAAGCAAAATAAGGAATGGGCCGCAGAGCGACTTGGTGTTGATCCTGGATATTTTTCGAGACTTAGTAGGCAGCAGTCGCCAAAATTTCTTTGGATCGGTTGCAGCGACAGCCGCGTACCCGCAAATGAAATTACCAAAACCGATCCCGGTGAAATATTTGTGCACCGAAATATTGCCAATCTGGTGGTTCATACAGATCTCAACATGCTTTCAGTGCTGTATTATGCAGTTGAATACCTTAAAGTAGACCATATAATTGTGTGCGGGCATTATGGTTGCGGAGGTGTGCAGGCAGCAATGGGCAAAGGCGACTTCGGGCTTATAAACCACTGGCTGCGCAATATTAAAGACGTGTATCACAACCACCACGAAGAATTTTCAGCACTTCCTGATGAAAAAGCAAGAATGAACCACTTGGTGGAATTGAGCATACGGCAGCAGGTATTTAATCTCTCCAAAATTTCGATTATTCAGAAAAATTGGCAGGATCGCAACTATCCCCATCTGCACGGCTGGGTGTATGGTCTTGAGAATGGTATTATCAAAGAATTGTGCAATATAGATCCTCAGGTGTGCATCAATGAGATTTTCGATTTTGAATTCAATAAATAAAACTTTCAAGACGCTGTAGCAATATGCCCTACATTTATAATTCAATCATGGCATGATGGAGCGTTTTGGTACTGATATCGCTAAAGCCAGAGAAGCTTTGATGCGTGGCGGTTTGGTTGCAATACCTACCGAAACGGTTTATGGCCTTGCGGCAAATGCGTTGGATGCTGATGCTGTTTTGTCCATTTTTGAAGCCAAAGAACGGCCGGCATTTGATCCGCTGATAGTTCATATTGGCAGCATGGCGCAGCTCAATGATCTTGTATCTTCATTTCCCGAAAGGGCGCAGCAACTTGCCACAGCGTTTTGGCCGGGGCCGCTTACACTGGTGTTGCCAAAGAAGCCCGTGGTTCCCGATTTGGTAACGTCTGGTTTACCCAAAGTAGGGGTGCGAATGCCAAGCCATCCGCTTGCGCAGAAATTGCTTCAATCCTTGCCGTTTCCGCTCGCGGCACCTAGTGCAAATCCTTTTGGGTATATAAGCCCTACAACGGCCCGTCACGTGGCCGATCAGCTTGGCGACAGGGTAGATTACATTCTCGACGGTGGGCCTTGCGAAATAGGGCTTGAAAGTACCATTGTATCCTTCGCAGGTGATGAGGTGCATGTACTTAGATTGGGAGGACTGGCTGTAAGCGAAATTGAAGCTCTAATCGGGCGGGTGCAAATCTCCGCATCAAGCAGTGGCAATCCTGTGGCCCCCGGAATGTTGGTAAGCCATTACGCGCCGCGCAAGCCGCTGCTATTAGGCGATATTGATTATTTGACAAATAAATTTATGGGCCGCAATTTTTCGGTACTGGCCTTTAGTGACCTTAAAAGTTTTGAGGGATGTGTATTGAGCCCGTCTGCGGATATTCATGAAGCTGCGCGCAATTTATTTGCCACGCTTCGGCAACTCGATGCCGACGGAAGTTCCTTTATCATTGCTGAAACTGTTCCTGAAATAGGTTTAGGAAGGGCAATAAACGACCGTTTGAAACGGGCGGCGGTTCCTGATGTTTTTGAATCATAGTACACTCAACTGCACAGCCCGTGCCTATTTTAGCACTAAATTGATGTGCTCAGGAAGCATACAAGGGTTTATGTTTTCTAAGATCGGCATGTAAATGCCGTCTGATTCAAGAACTTTTGGCGCTCTCTTCAGAATATCCGATACAGTACGCATTCGTGAATCAAAGTTTTGCGGAATTATTTCTGGTCCGATACGCAATTCTTTAAGATTGATGAAGTATACTTCTTTGCTGAAATGTGCTCTTTCAGCTTTAACAATCAAGTTACCATCTGACATGATAATGTTGGGACTTAGAAATATAGAATCTAGGTGGCAACTCAACTGTAATTTGTTATCAATATTCTGATAGCAGCAAAGGCTATGCCGGGAGTAATTTGTCGTTATCGTGCAAGTTTTTGAATTCTGATTGCTCTGCATGTCTGTGGTTTGTGCCAAGACAGATGCGACCATCAGAGAGCCAATAAGAACGGTTGAGAAGAAGGTTTTCATAGTTTTGGTTAGCTAAGAATGTTGTTGAAATATGCCCTTTGATTTTCTTCAATTCTGCTACATGCAGCTTCTAAACAGTCACAACTCCCTCGCGAGCGGGAGTTGTGTGTACTACTACAAAACGTCTCACCGTTCATAGATCATGTTTTAATTTATCACGCTGACTGTTCTTCAGGTTTGTGCATGTGATTTGTGCTGTCGCCTTCGTTCATCATACCGTCTTTCGAACCGTCTTTGTTGGTTACGGGTTTGTTTGAGTGCCCCTGTATCTCATTGGAATCATTGCGATTTGCGAATTTCTTCTCTGCGTTCTGACCCTCTTCAGGCTCGCTTCGCTCGCCCGGCATTTCCTGGTACTTTCTGGCATTTTTCGGGTGCGTGTCTGTACTTACTCGCTGCTCATCTTTACCTTTGGTTGCATCCTTAGGATGCCCTTTGCCAGCCAATGAATCTTTTGCAACTTTATCGTGATTACCGCTATTTTCGACCATCTTAGGTACTTTTATTTATAATGGATTTATTACGTGACAAAGGTTTATAGTTCTGGTAGATAAATAAATACATAATTATGTGAGAATGTTATATAATTTTAATGATTCTCCGCAAAGTTGCCACAACGTAAATAGGTTACGTTCGGGCATTCTACTTTTGGTTCAAAATAATGTTTATAAACATATTAGAATTTGCAGAGCAGTTTCCTAATGAATTTTCTTGCAGAGAAAATTTCCGTTTAATGCGCGAAAAACAAGGTGTAATTTGCAAAAAGTGTCAAGGCAAAAAGCATTATTGGCTCAAGGCGAAATGGCAATGGCAATGTGCCGCTTGTGGCTTCAGGACTGGGTTGCGAAGTGGAACCATGATGGAAAGTGCGAAACTACCAGTGCGGA
>JBBQZU010000054.1:0-13167 GCA_038207425.1 Flavobacteriales bacterium
GGAAAATGACAACCGAATTACGGAGCTCACGCGCAATTTCACCATTGGCCTTGCCTTGCTACTGCTTGCACTTGCCACTTTAGCTTTCAGCAGGTACCGCACCAAGCAGCAAGACAATCGCTTGCTATCTGAAGCGCTCAATAACCTTAAATCTACCCAAAGCCAACTCATCCAATCAGAGAAAATGGCATCGCTCGGAGAGCTCACTGCGGGCATCGCCCACGAGATCCAAAACCCGCTCAACTTCGTCAATAATTTTAGCGAAGTGAGCGCTGAGCTTCTAGATGAGATGGCCGAAGAGCTTGCAAAGGTAGTACAGACGCAGCATACTGCGTCTCCAGTGCAAGCCGCGTCGCCGGAGCATCTCGAATCTATCTCAGAAGCACTAACCATCTTAGACGACGTAAAACAAAACCTTGAAAAAATAACCCACCACGGCAAGCGCGCCGATGCCATCGTAAAAGGCATGCTGGCTCACAGCCGCGCTGGCAAAGGCGAAAAAGAACCCACTGACCTAAATGCCTTGGCTGATGAATATCTGCGTCTTTCTTACCACGGTCTTCGAGCCAAAGACAAGTCGTTCAATGCCGATTTTAAAACCGAATTTGATCCCGATTTGCCAAAGGTAAACGTGGTACCACAAGACATCGGTCGCGTATTGCTCAACTTAATCAACAATGCGTTTCAAGCATCGGCAGGAGTTGAGCGCCCGTTGGTTATAGTGTCTACCAAACTTTTGCCGAAAGGCATAGAAATCTCGGTACAAGACAACGGCCCCGGCATCCCCGACTCCATCAAAGACAAAATCTTCCAACCCTTTTTCACCACCAAACCCACGGGGCAAGGTACAGGATTGGGATTGAGCTTGAGTTACGATATTGTGAAGGCGCATGGGGGAGAGATAAAAGTAGAATCAACGGAAGGCAAGGGAAGTGTGTTTGAAATTATATTACCCATCGATAAAAATTAAAGCGAATGAATGTTCTGACCAAACAAATTTTAGAACTGGTTCGACAAAGCCGCAGCAGGACTGCTGTTGCGGTAAATAAAGAACTTACACTTTTATATTGGCAGGTGGGCAGCCATATTAAACAAACCCTACTGAATGATACAAGAGCTGGGTATGGGAAAAATATTATCATGGACCTTTCCAAAAACCTGACTATCGAATTTGGCCGTGGCTGGAGTGAAAGGCATTTATGGAACTGCACAAAATTTTACGAAGTCTTTCCCGATGCTGACATTCTGCACACACTGTGTACAGAATTAACCTGGAGCCATTTCAGAATACTTTGCAGCATCGACAATACCAATAAAAGACTTTTCTATTGTGTAAAAGCAAAAGAAGAACATTGGAGTGTGAGGGAATTGGATGCCGAGGTGGATAAAATGCTTTTTGAGAGAACTTCCATTGCAGCACAGCCGGAAGATACAATCAGTGAAGAACTATTTCAGCTGCAAAAAGACAACATTATTTCACCTGATTTGATTTTTAAAAATACTTATGTACTTGATTTTCTCGGACTGCCCGGCAATCATTCTGAAACCGATTTGGAAAATGCCATTCTCAACCACCTACAAGCATTTATTATGGAAATGGGAAAAGGATTTGCCTTTGTGGAAAGGCAAAAAAGAATACCCGTGGATGGCACCGATTACCATTTGGATTTATTGTTCTATCACCGAAAATTAAAAACTTTGGTGGCTGTGGATTTAAAATTGGGAAAATTTAAACCCAAACATAAAGGCCAAATTGAATTGTATTTAAAATGGTTGGAGAAACATGAAATGCAACAAGGTGAAAACCCTCCGATAGGTTTGCTGCTGTGCAGCGAAGGAAATACGGAACACATTGAATTACTGATGCTGAACCAAACGGAAATAAGAGTGGCACAATATCTTACAGAATTGCCGTCTAAAGAATGGTTTATGGAAAAACTTCATAAAGCGATAGAGATTGCAAACAGCAACAAAAAAAATAAAACGCACAGCGACTAAAAAAATTGAAATTAAAGACCTCAGATGGTGCAGGTTCTACATTAATCATCGCACTACCAAATTGAAAAAAGCCAAGAATTCATGAAATTAAGATCAAAGCAAATAGCCCGTTATTTTTTTCTTGCCACTGTCCTATCATTGGTTCTTTTTTCTTGTGGTGAAAAAGGTGAGCCCGTTCCTTTTCCTCAAGACAAAAGTGAATTCTTGCCGCCTTCAAGCGAACCGCTGCGCTTTAGTGAACCACAAAAATTTGAATGGCAGGTCAATGATTCCACAACATTCGAACGGCCCATCCCCATAAAAGTGGATTTGGCTTCTGTTCCTTCAAAGCCTTTCTACCCCGATGGTTTTATCCCACTTGATAAACCAATGATGGAAATGGATATTGCCATGACGCAAGATACGGTGATCAATTTCCATGAACTATCTTCAAAACCTATCAACTTCAAAACGTCGATTCTCGATCCTCCGAAAAAGGTGCAAGCCCGCTTGCCAGAACTCAACAAAGATGCTTCTGTCGGGATTTTTGAATTCGGGGAAGATCAAGGCTTGCCAGGGTACTTGATCACTGCGCTGATGGAGGACAGTCAGGGAATGATTTGGATTGCAACTGATAAAGGCCTCTGCCGATTTGACGGCGAGCACATTGAAATCTACGACATTATAGATGAGCGATTTACCGGTGGACAAACTGTTGTGTTAAGCTTATTGGAAGATGACAATGGCCGCATTTGGGTTTATACAGCAGAGAAGGGATTCTACATAATCGATCTACAAGCTGGGATTGTGAGAAATGCCAGTCTCGTTAAAGGCAAACTTCTTTTAAATTCAGGCAATGCCATGATCATGGATAGCCGAGGTATGATCTGGTTTAGCACGAAAACGGACGGGATTTTCATAGTCGACCCAAATGATTTCAGCTTTAAACATTTAGCCCAAGTGAGACCTAATGGCAACGCTCGCTTTTTAGTAGAAGATGAAATTGGAAAAATCTGGATTGGCTCTGACGCCGGCCTCTCTCTGATAGATATCGATTCGGGCCTTGTTCAATCCTTACAGGATCAACCAACGTTTTCTTTTGATTTTGTGAGTGGTTTGTTCTGCGACAGCGAAAACAACATCTGGGTTGGAACGGATGAAGAAGGAATCGCAAAGATTCATCCAAATAGGGAAAGCAGTCAAGTGCTCGGCAACGCTCAAGGAATATCAGCTCCCGTGCGCCATTTCACCGAAGGAAAACAGGGCAAGATATGGATGTCTTCTAATGGTGGTGGTCTCTATATTTTTGACCCGTTCAAGCAATCATTGAAGCACTTGAACGAAGAAAATGCCTTGATAGATGACTTTGCAACAACATCACTTTTGGACAGCCAAGGCCAAATCTGGATAGCTACCACCAAAGGGCTTAACCTCATGGATACAGAAGGGTTGATGCCCAATTTCCTTACTGAAGCAGATGGACTGAGTTGGCCAAATGTATGGTCATTTATGGAAGACAAGAAAGGGAATTTATGGCTGGGTTCGTGGGAACGAATGGACATCTACGATTCAGAAAATAGCACCATCAAAAGAGTGGATCTCGCCCTTCGGGTAGAGAAAAATATTACGATTCCCTTCGAAGTGCAGCATATGCCTTCCGGCGATTATCTCATTAAAATTCCTTCCATTGGCTTAGCTGTATTCAATCCTGAACGAGAAACAATCACCAAAATCACCCCTGACAATGGATTGACCAACCTTTACCATTCAGCTTGTTTTGTAGACCGCTCGGGAAAAATCTGGACGGGTTCCTTTAGAAATGGAGCAATAGAGGTTTTTGATCCGAAAACCAACACCTTCAAGCGACTCACCAATAAAGATGGCATAATGGGGGATATCGTTTGGGAAATCCATGAAGATGGTCTGGGACAGATCTGGGCAGGTACTGATTTAGGAGTCAATATTATCAATATTGAAGAAAATACCATCTCCCACCTCATGGAAGGAGAAAACACCACTGCACGAAATTTTGCAGACTTATTGACAGATAAGGAGAATAGGTTGTGGATGGCGACCCGATCGGGAATTTTGATTGCCGACCAAAACAACGATATTTTGACCAAGATCTTACCAGAAAATGGACTGATCTCTGAAAAGGTATATAGCCTCTATCAAGACAATGGAGTGATGTATGCCGGTACAGGAAATGGCTTGACCACTTTTACTCCCCCGGCAAATTTCGGAACCAATAAAGCCGTACTTGATATAAAATCATACGCAAAAGAGCAAGGGCTTATATTCAATGATTTCAATGCAGATGCAGCCATTGTATACAATGACAAGTTGTGGTGGGGAATTGACACGAAAGTACTCACAGTCACAGAGTTTCCCAAAAAAGATACTGTTCCGGGCACGACCTATATTTCGGGGATAGCGATTTCAGACCAAACCCGAAACTTTTACGACTATGGGCTCGCCCATCAAACGTATACCGATCTGGATACGCTGTTTAGCGCGCAAAAAGACACATTCTACCTTGCAGGTCAGCGTCCCGAAGAAACGGACTGGCTTAAGGTGAATGACATAGGCTGGGATGGATTAGAGGGAAATTATAATCTGCCTGTAAACCTGGAGATTCCCTTTGAGCAAAACTATGTGAGCTTTCAGTTTACGGGAACCCAATTGACGAACAGAAACAAAACCCGATACAGCTATTACTTAAAAGGGTTTGATAAAGCGTGGAGTGAGCTTTCGGTTGACCCTTACAGCAAAAACTATAGAGATCTCCCTGCGGGTAGTTACACCTTTAGCGTTCGCAGTCGATCGTTTGATGGAATTTGGACTGCTCCTGCCGAACTCAGCTTCAACATCCTACCCCACTGGACAAATACCTGGTGGGCGTGGCTCCTCTACATTGCCGCGTTTACATTGGTTGTAGGAGCGATTGTCCAATACCGTTCTCGCGCGCTACAAAAAGAGAACATCATTCTCGAAGAAAGAGTGAAGCACCGCACCGCACAGTTGAGCAAATCGGTGGATGATCTTAAATCCACCCAAGCCCAACTCATCCAATCCGAGAAAATGGCGTCGCTCGGTGAACTCACCGCGGGCATCGCCCACGAAATCCAAAATCCGCTGAACTTCGTCAATAACTTTAGCGAAGTGAGCACAGAACTTTTGGATGAAGCAACCGAAGAGCTCGTAAAGACGCAGCATGCTACGTCTCCAGAGCAAGCCGCGTCGCCGAAGCATCGCGAAGCCATCTCAGAAGCATTGGTCATCTTAGGCGACGTAAAACAAAACCTCGAAAAGATAACCCACCACGGCAAGCGCGCAGACGCCATCGTAAAAGGCATGCTAGCCCACAGCCGTGCAGGCAAAGGCGAAAAAGAACCGACCGACCTAAATGCCTTGGCTGATGAATATTTGCGGCTTTCATACCACGGTCTTCGAGCCAAGGACAACACTTTCAACGCTGATTTCAAAACTGAACTCGACCCTGACTTGCCCAAAGTCAATGTGGTACCACAAGATATTGGTCGCGTATTGCTCAACTTGATCAACAATGCTTTTCAAGCATCAGCAGGAGTTGAGCATCCTTTGGTTACAGTGTCTACCAAACTTTTGCCGAAAGGCATAGAAATCTCGGTACAAGACAACGGCCACGGCATCCCCGACTCTATCAAAGACAAAATCTTCCAGCCTTTCTTCACCACCAAACCAACGGGGCAAGGAACGGGATTGGGCTTGAGCTTGAGTTATGATATTGTGAAGGCGCATGGCGGGGAGCTGGCCCTTGAGTCCACGAGCGATGGCGCCAAATTTATGATCAAACTCCCAAAACAAACCGAAAAATCATGAGAACCATTTTAACCATAAGTTTCTTTTGCTTGCTCCAAAATTTCTGCATTGGCCACGGTTTAACGAATTGGAATCGACAAATTGATTCACTCGCGACATTGCTTGACAATCCCATCGACACTGTAAAAGCAGATGCGATACTCGAATTGGGCGGGGTATATACCACCAAGGGTTGGTATACTTCGAACGGGGGACAATTTGCCAGTGCTTATGAAGCATTCACTTCTGGTTTTGATTTGCTGGAAGACCCAAAAACAGTAGAATTCTTTTCCAAAAAAGAGCTGGAGGGCAAATGGGAAAAGGCGTATTGGAGCAGCTTGGCTAATATGTATTTCAACTACGGGCACCTGATGGGAGCAACTGAAAATGTGCTTGAAAGCAAGCGTTATTATGAAAAAACCTTCGCCCTTGCCAAGCGGCACGATGACGTATTGAACATGGTGTATTCAAAATCTGCTATGGTATGGATCTATTTGGAACTGAACATGCCAGACTCTGCGCGTGCGTCTATTGCAATGGCGCTGGCGTACCCTCCTGAATTGTATAATTATTTCAACTACTCAACCATTCTTTATATTCAGGGAACTGTGAAATACACCGAGGGTGAATACCAAGAAGCCCGCGCTTCTTTCCATAAAGGCATGTTGACGTATTATGAATATGATGCTGACGCTAAGAATTTTTACACCTCCATAAATTCACTCGGACTTTCTAAAACCTATCAGGCGCTCAATATGCCCGATTCGAGCTATTACTTCGGGGTGCAAGCATTGAGGGCGCTAAAAGAAGTCAAAGAAATCAAAATGCTGAAAATTGACTTGGCTTCGGGCTATGAAAACATGTACCGCCATTTCAGCAAATTTGGAGACCGCGACAGTGCGTACAAATACTTAGAGCTTGCCAGCACAGAAAGAGATTACTTCTCACAAAAAACTATACGCAATATGGCCTTATTTCAAGAAGCCCTATTGAAAAAGCAAGATGAGATTAAGGAATTGGAAAAAGAGACCATCCAAGCGCAAGCCCTCACCCGAACCTACTACCTGGCATCGATAATCGGAATTTTCTTGGTTCTCGCCATTTCGCTCTATGTGGGCTTCCGCCAAAAACAAAAAGCCAATACAGTCCTGGCGCGCCAAAAAGACGAAGTACAGGCAGCCATGGCACGGCTCAAATCCACCCAAAGCCAACTCATCCAAGCTGAAAAGATGGCATCGCTCGGGGAGCTCACGGCGGGCATAGCGCATGAGATCCAAAATCCATTGAACTTCGTCAATAACTTTTCGGAAGTATCCTCTGAGCTCATCGATGAGGCGCTAGAGGAAGTCACCGCCGTAAAGACAAGGCATGCCTTGTCTCAACAGGAAGATAAATCTCAGGACGAGGAAAGTCTGACTGAAATCACAGACCTACTCGTTGACACCAAATCGAACCTCGAAAAAATAACCCACCACGGCAAGCGCGCAGACGCCATCGTTAAAGGCATGCTCGCCCACAGCCGCGCAGGCAAAGGCGAAAAAGAACCCACCGACCTAAATGCCTTGGCTGATGAATATCTGCGTCTTTCGTACCACGGTATTCGAGCCAAGGACAACACTTTCAACGCCGATTTCAAAACTGAACTCGATCCTGCCTTGCCCAAAGTGAATGTAGTGCCTCAGGATATCGGAAGGGTGCTGCTCAACCTGATCAACAATGCGTTTCAAGCATCGGCAGGAGTTGAGCGTCCGTTGGTTATAGTGTCTACCAAACTTTTGCCGAAAGGCATAGAAATATCGGTACAAGACAATGGCCCCGGAATCCCCGACTCCATCAAAGACAAAATCTTCCAGCCTTTTTTTACCACCAAACCAACGGGGCAAGGAACGGGATTGGGCTTGAGCTTGAGTTACGATATTGTGAAAGCGCACGGTGGCAAGCTGGAAGTCAAAACGACCGCAGGAGAAGGCCTGCCTGTCGGTCAGGCAGGATCAATATTCTTAATCGAAATTCCCATATAATTACTCTTATGAAAGCTAAACTGTATTTATCGATTCTGTTATGGAGTTTCATCACCCTTTGTAAAGCGCAATATTCAACTGCCTTAATCGACACTTCCATGTTTTCAGAAGGATGGAAAACGATCAGTTTATCCTACTTAGAAGGCTGGGTGTTCCAGGAAGGAAATGATACGAGCGCCATGAAAAAAGACAAGGACGTTTCCGAATGGGTAAAACTTAGTCCCGGAGAGCTAACGGCATCACTTGCAGACCAAAACGGACGTATAGAAGGTTGGTTTAGGTTGAGATTTAAATTGGACAGCAATTTTAGAAACATTCCTTTAGAAATAGGACTCTCATCATGGGCGGCAGTAGATTTATATATCGATGGCGAGTATGTTCAATCCTGGGGAAATACAGGCCTTAAGGGTGGGCCATTTCAGGAAAATCGCTCGCGCGATTTGCTTCCGGTTAGTTTAGAACCCAATATTGACCATGTCCTTGCTTTTCACTTAATCGATTATACAACCCCTTTGAAACATTCTGATTTAAAGATTAAAACTTCCATCTTTTTTACAACGGAACGTTTCTATGATGTCAAACGTGGTGAGTACCTTCAAGAAGCGTCACTATATTTCACGCTCTACCTTTCCGTGGCGGGTGTTCTCTGTCTGTTGTTCTGGTTGCTCTATTTTCAAAACACCACTGAAAAAGTTTTGCTTTTTATAGCTCTGAGTATGATTTTTTTCGCTCTGGCTGCGATGAGTTTCCTTTTGTCCATTACTAGTACTGATCTTTCCTTTATTGTCAGCGAAGGGCTTTACCAAAGCGGTGGCTTTTTCCTGACTGTGACAAATCTAATGGTTGTGTTAACGGTTGCTAAAATTTTTGAGAAGAAAATATCGACCGGTTTATTAATTGCAGCCTTTAGCATCTTAATACTCTATGTATTGTCTCAATACTATTTATGGACAGTATTGGATTATGCGTTGCTGGCGTTGCCCTTCCTCGCCTTGCTTTTCCTGATTATTTCTTCCTGGAAAAAAATGAAGGGTGCCCAATGGTCTGTGGTGGTGGGAAGTATTGTTGTTTTTATTTCGGGTATCACATATGTGATCATGAGCTCGCAATACAACGGAAGATTCCCTTTCCCCTCTGCTTATTTATTAATGTCTGTGTTTTTTCTCTCTCTTCCTTTATCCCTGATGGTTTACGTTGCCTGGCGCTTCAAAGAAATACTCAAGGCCACGGAAGAGAAAGCCACTCAAATACTGAAAATGTCGGAAGAGAAAAAAGAAGACGCCATACGTCAGCAGCGCTTATTGGAGAAAGAAGTTGCCGAACAAACCGCTGAATTAAGAATCTCTTTGGACAATCTCAAATCCACCCAAGCCCAACTCATCCAATCAGAGAAAATGGCATCATTGGGAGAACTTACCGCAGGCATTGCCCACGAAATCCAAAACCCGCTCAACTTCGTGAACAATTTTAGCGAAGTGAGCGCTGAGCTTCTCGATGAGATGGCCGAAGAGCTTGCAAAGGTAGTACAGACGCAGCATGCTCCGTCTCCAGAGCAATCTGCATCGCCGGAGCATCGCGAAGCCATCTCAGAAGCATTGGTCATCTTAGGCGACGTAAAACAAAACCTCGAAAAAATAACCCACCACGGCAAGCGCGCAGACGCCATCGTAAAAGGTATGCTAGCCCACAGCCGCGCTGGCAAAGGCGAAAAAGAACCAACCGACCTAAATGCCTTGGCTGATGAATATTTGCGGCTTTCATACCACGGTCTTCGAGCCAAGGACAACACTTTCAACGCCGATTTCAAAACTGAACTCGACCCTGACTTGCCCAAAGTCAATGTGGTACCACAAGACATCGGACGCGTATTGCTCAACTTGATCACCAATGCGTTTCAAGCAGTGGCAGGCGTTGAAGGTCCGCTGGTGACAGTGTCTACGTCGCGCGTGGTCTCCCCTTTCGACCAGAGGAAGCCCGTATTGGGAGGGGACGGGGGTAGCGCGCAAGGCATCCAAATAACCATCACCGACAACGGCCCAGGAATCCCCGACGCCATCAAAGACAAAATATTCCAACCTTTCTTCACCACCAAGCCTGCCGGGCAGGGTACGGGATTGGGATTGAGTTTGAGCTATGATATTGTGAAGGCGCATGGGGGAGAGTTGAAGGTTAAATCTCAACCCGGTGAAACTATATTCCAATTGCTCTTAATGACTTAAGTAGATGATGCGCTTTTTTTTGAAGCATATTTTTTGAAAGTTTATCCCTTAACATCCGAAGGGCGAAAAACGAGATGACGAAGTTTTCACTTGGCTATTCCAGGCAAACCATGAATTTTGCGCAAAAAAAGATGTCACATATGTATTTATCTAACTACCAAATGCAATTCTTTAATACAAATAGATAGGCCGAGCCCGAAACAAAGGGTGTGCAAAGTAATCCTGTCCTATCTCATAACTATGAATCCTTAAAATCATCATAGCAGGATCTATTGCCCTGTTTTAGAAGAAACGTGAAAAACATATTGCACTACATCTTAAATTATTACTTTTGTTAGTAAGCTAACCCCTAAAAACCAATCCCATGTCAACCGATAACTCTATACAAAAAATCCCAAATAAATTTTTTAATAAATATGATTTCATAAAAATCAGTGCCACTATTTTGCTCACCCTTTCCCTTGTTTACTTTTTTAATGTTTTAAATAAGAACATTCGGGTGCCTCTTGATGACAATCTCATTTCCACAAGGGATATGATTAATTATTACAATCAATATTCGGATGCACAGCGAATTAATATTTGCTACAAGGCGAATGACACGCCCAGGTCAGGCAAACTCGAAGGTTTTCCAATGCGGACGGAGGATTTGATAGAAATCATCAATAACAATAAATATAGAACCGCCGAAGGCCTTAAGGTGAAGCCAGATACCATACTTTTTTATTTAGGCAGAGATGGGACGTCGAATCTCTGCGGACCGACAACCGGAAAAATTAAGTTGATTGCCGTTGGTATGAAGAACAAGAAATTAATGGTTCCCGAGAACCCTGGGGAGTGGAATGACAAGGCTAAATCATCAATTTATGATAAAGCTGATCCCTGTCCGGGGCCAGGTTGCCCACCGAGTCCTGCAGCGTTTTTCACCGACAATGTGCAATAATGTTTTCAGAATTTTACCATGGATTGTATTATGGCTCCTTGATATTCTCTGCATCTATCAGCCTATTGCTATTTTACAAAGCTGAAGCGCCTTTTCGTTGGCTCGCCGGATTAATTGTGCTCACATTGGCCAGCGAATTTACAGCAAAATATCTGGGCAACCGTTTCAGCAACAACAGCATTGTCTATCATATTTTCACACCAATAGAATATTTCTTTTACGCCAATATTTTCTATAGATTTTTCAAAAATAAAAAATGGTATAGTCTCTTTATTCTGAGCGTGGTGCTCATCATCCTTCTGGAAATTCTGAATACCATATTCTTGCAATCTCTCCATGTTGACAATACCAATATCATGATGTTTGAAAATATACTGCTCGTATTTTTGTCCCTCATGCTCTTTGTCAATATCCGCACCTCAAGTAACAGCGCAAATATTTTGTCGGAAGGGGTGTTTTGGTTCAACTGCATGGTCCTTATTTATTATACCTTTAACATATTAATATCAGGTTTTCATAGTTTTGAAGTGTATCAGTTCCATAATCCACCAATGGTGATTTATCAGATCAATTTATTGCTGAGCGGGTTGCTCTACCTCGTTTATGCGTTTTCCCTTATTCTAAATGTCTTGAACAAAAGAAAAACACAGCCTGGATATGAATAATTTAACCTCGTCTGATGTGATCGTTTTTGTAACCGCCGGTCTGCTGATCATTCTATTGCTCTTTGCTTTTATTATTTTCTTTGTTGTTTCCTTCAGGCAACAACAACGGAACTACAATATACTACAGGGACAGAAACAAGAGATTGAGGCACAAAAAATTGTACTCCAAGACACACTCAACGATCTTCAGGCGGCACAGTCGCAACTCATACAAAGCGAAAAAATGGCTTCGCTGGGTGCGCTCACTGCGGGCGTAGCCCATGAAATTCAAAATCCTTTAAACTTTGTCACTAATTTTTCAGAGGTTAGCAAGGATTTGCTAAATGAAATGCAACAAGAAATAGGCCTCGGCAATATGGAGGAAGTGAAAATGATTGCAATGGATGTAATAGACAACCTGGAAAAAATATATCAGCATGGCAAGCGCGCAGACAGTATAGTAAAAGGAATGTTGCAACACAGCCGCAAAAGTACGGGTGAAAAAGAACTCATTGATTTGAATGGACTTGCCGAAGACTTTCTAAAGCTGTCTTATCACGGTATGCGGGCGAAAGACAAATCTTTTAACGCCGATTTTAGAACCGAATTTGATCTTGAACTACCCAAAGTGAATGTTGTACCGCAGGATATTGGGCGGGTACTTTTGAATTTAATTAACAATGCCTTTTACGCATGCGCTCAAAGAGCAAATGCGGGTGCGGCAGATTACAAACCATGTGTATTATTATCATCGCGGCGCCACGAAAATCAAGTGCAGTTAAGTGTGGCAGACAACGGCTCCGGCATTCCTGACTCTATCAAAGACAAAATCTTCCAGCCCTTTTTCACCACCAAACCAGCGGGACAAGGCACTGGTCTGGGCTTAAGCTTGAGTTATGATATTGTGAAGGCGCACGGCGGTGAGTTGAATGTCAAATCTCAACCCGGTGAAACTATATTTGAATTATGTTTAATGTATACAAGAGATGATAAGTAAATTTTGAAACATCTTTAAATCACTGTTAGGAGAAGGCCATAATGACCGGCAATTTCGATCTTCAATAGGTGAAATTAAGCAGCTAGGAATCGGTATATTAATCGCTTCGCATCTATCGTTAAATCGAAAACCGAAACTGCATGCAACGCAAAGCGGATTATATAAAGGATTTTTTATATAATATTGATTGGGTTTTTTCAATTTTGAAAAAGCAGCCTTTGAAGTATTCGATGGTGGATAAACAAAAAAATAAAGGCAGGCTATGCTTACGGACTTCGATTGGACTCCTTTGGAAACCTCTCATCTGGCAGTACTTCAATTGCCCGAAGCCACGAGATGCCAACCATTTTTGTTCTCAACTTACGAAAGCTAAACATTTTACGGTCCAATAATTCTTTGCAACTTTAAGGCCTATTTATAAGCCCATGAATCGAATTCTAATTGCTACCGATTTTAGCTCCGCCGCCGACAACGCTTTGCGAACTGCCGCAATCATTGCAAAAGCCGCCAATTGCGGAATTACTCT
>JBBQZU010000055.1:0-13006 GCA_038207425.1 Flavobacteriales bacterium
CCACTATGTATCGGCTATGCAGATCGATAATGGCTGTGAGATACATGTGGCCCTTCGGCATAGGAATGTAGGTTATGTCGATAGCCCAGGCCTGATTTGGGCGTGTGATGGGCACGTTGCGCAGCAGGTAGGGATATTTGTACTTTGTCGGATCGGATATGGTCGTTCGATGTTTGCAGAAGCTCGTGCGTATACGCATGTGGCGCATGAGCGTGCGCACATATCTTCTTCCTATCTGGAAGTCTAGCTTGATCAGCTCCTTGCGCATCCGTCGGGTACCCCGCGTGGGGTCTTCCAAATGCAGTCTATCCAGCGCTTCCATCATTTGCAAGTCGCACTCATTCTAAGCGGTGGACGCTGTGTAGTAAAGCGTGCTGCGCGCAAGCGACAACAGTCTGCATTGATGCACAATAGATAAGACACCTGATTTATCATCGATCATTTTTCGGCGCATATCGGTGGTTATCATTGAAGCTTTTTTTTTAACCAATCCCGATCCATCTTCAGTTCGCCGATTTCTCGGCAGAGTTCCGATTGCCGGGAACGCAGGGCTTCCAATTCTTCCTGATGCGCCTTACCATTGTCAAATACCATATCAGCTTTGGCCAGGAATTCCTTCTTCCAGGTGGCAATCTGGTTGGGGTGTAACTGATGCTTTTGAGCTAACTCGCTTATGATTAAGTGCTCTTTAATAGCCTCGATGGCTATCTTTGCTTTAAAACTTGCTTGGAAGGTTCGTCATTCTTTTCTCATTGTTCAGAAAATTAAGGGTTGTTAATTTCCTGTCCAAAAAAACGAGACCAGCTCATTTGTCAAGCTTTGCAGGGCCTTGAGTTTCATTCATATGATGGTTTTTATCTCGATTAGCAACGTTTTTTATGCGGTGAATTTGTACCGCTTGTTTCGCCTGAATAAACCCTATCATCAGGTTTTTTAGGGTCTTTAGTGTATGTTTGAAAGGTTTTTTAGCGCCACCTGCTTTATCCGCAGTTTTAGCAATATCAACTGCATTGTCCGCTTTGTTTTAAGCCTTAACACCTGCTCTAACTGCTGCACCTGCACCAACTGACATTGGCACAAGAATAGAAGCAACATCAGCACCAATAGCCGCCCAATTTGCACCGCTTGTAGAACCTGTGGTAACTTTTTCGTGAACTAATACACCTAAATCATACAACACAAAACCAACATCTACAACAGCATCCAACCAAGGACAGAAAGGACATTGCCCGTCTGGGTGATCACACAGAATTGGATTATTCCAAAATGCCGAGTATGGGGCCATTCCGATTTGGTTCGGGTGGTCTGCTAACGGGTCTACACCCCAAAACCTTCCTACTTCCGGCTGGCACATCCTTGCACCGAATTGTTGCCAGCCAAGGCCCAACTCTCTTTGCAGCTCTTTGCGCTGGAAGGTGTATCGGTTGGGGTGGGGGGGGGTAGTCGGTGTAGGGCTGGAGCTCCAAGCCAAATGGGTAGTAGCTGCGCACCTGTATCACTTCGGTGGCGGGGTCAACGGCACCGTTCCCGTTTAAATCGCAGTAGGAAAGGCGGAAGTTGCCCAGATAGTCTACGTAGGTATATTCATACACGTATTCCTGCGACTGGCTGTAGGGATGGAATACCGATTAGGGAATGATCCTACACGTGGGTGATAAGTTATACTGTTCAAGCTGGCTGATTTCCACAGAGTATTTTTACCATAGGTGCGGGTATAATCTACCGTGCCTGCATCACTGAGTAAATCGTAGCCTATATTCTGACCTGCGCCCATATAGCGGTATTCCAGGCTTCCCACATTAGGCTTATTTACTACAGCAACTACGTTATTGTGTTTCATGTATTCCATGTTCAGCCCTTTGTTGAGATCAGCGGCAAGCAATCCGCTCTGAAAATACTCAAACGAGTTACTCTAAACCTGTGAATTCGGCTTGTAGTCATTACAACCATTTATCGTGCTTAAATCATTGATATCAAGCATCTTGTTATTATTTTCCTGATAATAATAAATCAGACTATCTACCATTCCTTGGGTTTCAGGAGTTCCATTTGTAAGGTTCTGATAAAATGACATGCTGAAAGTAAAAAGAATGGTTTTAATAAAACATCTCTAGTCTCTTGGTACCATCTCAGTATGCTTCCCACATACTACGCCGGTAGAAAGTAAAAATTAAAATTACAACTTCTCAAAAAAAGCACCCGTGTGCAATTGCTTGTATATTTACCCGGCGCAAGTTGCTGCCATGCAAGATCACCATCTTATGAATTTCAAAATAGCCAGCTATCAGGAATATCAGGACACATACAAACAAAGTGTAGATGACCCCGAAGCCTTTTGGGCTGAAATTGCAGGTCATTACCATTGGCAGAAGCCGTGGACCAAAACGCTTGAATGGGAATTTGAAACCCCTTCGGTAAAATGGTTCCTGAATGGCAAAATGAATATTACCGAGAACTGTCTTGACCGGCACCTCGAAAAGCGCGGTAACAAGCTGGCCTTGGTCTGGGAACCAAACGACCCCAAAGAGCGGTTTGTGCGCTATACCTACCGCGAATTGCACAACAAGGTTTGCCAGTTTGCCAATGTGCTCAAGGCAAAAGGTATTGGCAAGGGCGACCGTATAGCCATTTATATGCCAATGATTCCTGAATTGGCCATTGCAGTGCTATCCTGTGCACGTATAGGCGCCATACACAGCGTGGTTTTTGCAGGCTTTTCAGCAAGTGCGCTGGCCGATAGGATAAATGATGCTGCCTGCAAAATGGTTATCACATCTGATGGTTTATACCGTGGGAATAAAGAAATACCGGTAAAAGCGGTAGTGAATGAAGCGCTAAAAACATGTACCACAGTAGAGACCGTGCTCGTAGCTGAGCGCACGCAATGGGGTGTGCAGATGGAAAAAGGACGCGATTTCTGGATACACGAAGAAATGGACCGCGTAAATGCGCATTGCCAGGCCGAGCAAATGGATTCTGAAGATATGCTCTTCATACTTTACACATCAGGGAGCACAGGAAAACCTAAAGGTGTAGTGCATACCTGCGGCGGATACATGGTATATGCCGGATATACCTTTGCCAACGTATTTCAACCTGAAGAAAGCGATTTATACTGGTGTACCGCTGACATTGGCTGGATAACAGGACACTCATACATACTCTATGGTCCATTGCTCAATGGTGCCACCACGCTGATGTTCGAAGGGGTACCCACATACCCGAGCCCCGGTCGCTTCTGGCAGGTATGCGATAAGCATGGAGTAAACCAGTTCTATACAGCGCCAACGGCTATAAGATCGCTGATGGCAGCCGGTGAAGACCATGTGCTGAGCTACGGATTATACAGTCTTAAACTGCTCGGCTCAGTGGGCGAGCCCATAAATAAAGAAGCATGGGAATGGTACCACATACATGTGGGTAAAGAAAAATGCCCAATAGTGGATACATGGTGGCAAACCGAAACAGGTGGAATTATGATTTCCGGCATTGGGAAGTACAGCCCGATGAAACCAACTCATGCGGGCTATCCGCTTCCTGGAGTGCAGCCGGTGTTGCTTAATCAGGAAGGAAAAGAAATTACAGAAAATGGGGTAGAGGGTTACCTTGCCATCAAGTTTCCTTGGCCCGGTATGCTGCGCACCACTTACGGCGACCATGAGCGCTGCCGGTCTACCTATTTTTCTGCCTATAAAGGATACTACTTTACGGGCGATGGCGCCAAGCGCGATGAGAATGGAATGTACAGAATCATAGGCCGCGTTGACGATGTGATTAATGTTTCGGGCCACCGTTTTGGCACTGCTGAAATTGAGAATGCCATAAATTCAAACGACCAAGTGGTTGCCGAAAGTGCCGTGGTGGGATACCCTCATGAAATAAAGGGTCAGGGAATATACGCTTACGTGATAACCCGCGAAAAACCTGATAATCCGGATAAACTTCGCGCTGAAATTATAGAAACAGTGGTGGCGCAGATAGGCAGAATTGCCAAGCCCGATAAAATTCAATTTGTAAGCGGCCTTCCGAAAACGCGAAGCGGTAAAATAATGCGGCGCATATTGCGCAAAATCGCCGAAGGTGATACCACAAACTTGGGTGATATTACAACCCTGCTCGATCCTGATATCGTTGAAGAAATCAAGGCAGGAGCGCTTTCGCTTGGAATGAAAAGTATCTGAGAAAGATGTCAATACTATTATTCGGGTTGGATTTATTTCGCAAAAAACTTCTTGGCGCATTTCAACGCTGGGAGCCTTGGGCGTTCTGGATTTTTGCTCTTTACAATCTACTTCCTGTATTTGGAGTAGCCTATTTTCTTACCGGCGACGGCCCAGCGCATCTCTACAATGCGCATCTTATTCAACAGCTTATTTCGGAGCCTGAAGGTTTTGTATCAAACTTCTTCTATATCCGCACTTGGATTATTCCAAATTTGGGAGGGCACATTATTCTCGCCATCGCTCTTTATATTTTCGATCCGGCCACGGCTGAAAAACTGCTCTATGGCATCTCAATTATTGGGTTTATTGCGGGGTTTCGCTATTACGTTCGTGGCATTGACCACTCATATAGCTGGATATCCTGGTTTGGGTTGATCCTGGTGCACAATTTCTGTTTTTATATAGGCTTTCAAAGTTTTAGTCTGGCATTGGGTTTTATGCTTTTTATGATAGGAGCATGGCACAGGGGTTTGCTTTTCGCAAAATGGCGTTACACAACAATCAGCGCAGCGCTGCTCGTCGGCCTTGCCATTTGCCATGTAGTGCCGCTGGCTGTGTTCTGCATATACATAGGTCTGGGCGAATCAATTAAGTTTATACAATTGCGAATGGTACATACGCGGCGATTAATTATTGCTGCGGCAACG
The DNA here is from genome assembly GCA_038207425.1 of Flavobacteriales bacterium. Classification (GTDB taxonomy): domain Bacteria; phylum Bacteroidota; class Bacteroidia; order Flavobacteriales_D; family Cryomorphaceae; genus JBBQZU01. The sequence goes on from JBBQZU010000055.1 coordinate 4,871, forward strand.
TTTATTCCTTCACTGGGCTTCGTTGGGTTCTATATTCTCACAGCCGAAAAGGAGAGTGTTGGCCAAATGCCCGATTTCCTTAAATATTCATACAATCTTGCTACGGCCAATACACTTGTTACCATCAACTGGGATGAGCGAATCTATGTTGTTGTATTTCAATTGGTAATGCTCGGTTGCCTGGTGCCTTCAATGATTTCTTTCAGTAAGATTAAAGATGTAATTATTCCCCTTACTGTGTGTTTGGCCATGCTCGTTTTGTATTACCTGATGCCTGATAAGATGGCTACGGGCGGATTTATTTCCATCAGGCTTATGCTCTTCATTTATATTTTTGCGGCAGTGGTTGCAGGCATGTTGCCAGGTAATGAGAAGATGGCTCCGATAATAGTACTGGTGCTCGGGATTTTGAATATTTCGTTGGTGAACTATCATTTCCAAACAGCCCATGCTCTCAGTAAAAATGTAGCGGTTGTGAATTCAGTGCATGAATTCCTGAAACCCAATACCACCTTGCTGCCACTAAACTACTCCCATCATTGGCTCCATTACAATATCGGGCTTTATCTCGGAGCATTTAAGCCTGTAGTAGTGCTTGACAATTACGAGGCATCAAAGGCAGCATTTCCACTGGCCTGGCAAGGAGATATGAATCCTGGTGCAAGGCTTGGGGATTTTGGATTCAGCAAAACGCCCCTTTTTCATTTGGAGCCGTATGAAAGCGAAACCGGCGGCAGAATTGATTATGTACTCAGGTATGGATACAGCAGCGTTATTGTTGACGCGAACACGCTTCAAACCAATCGCGAACTACATGAACATTTCAAGCCTTTAATTCAAGACGAAAGGCTCAAAATTGAATTGTGGGCACGCAGATAGCCAATTATAAATAGGCGATAGCCTTTTGTAATTCAGAAGGAGATATCTCGAGTTTCTCTTCAATGGCTCTCATCATTTCTGATTTTTGGCCCGGCTCAAACTCCACATCGGCTTCAGTGAGAACCGGATATTTGGCCCTTAATTTGTCACGGACTTCAAACCAATTTCGGTGGACGTACTCATTCTTAACATTGGTGCCTGTGGCAGGGGCATTGCTGCCCTGCAAAGGTCTGCAGCGATTAACATCAGCGTACACAGACTCGTGAGGATTGCGAATTGTGTTCATACGATAAGGGAATTCAGTTTTTGTAGTGGTAGATGTGTATAAAAGTATATAAACTTTATTCAAAGTAAGTTACATGTTGATAAATTTAGGAAAATATAGCGGAATCTGCTGGGATGATTCAGAATGTTTGATAGTAAACCTGAAGTATTACTCGATCTAGTTTTCTCTTATTAAGCGAATAGCGGGTCAGATTTATTAAAATTGTCTGAACCAGATCGGCTAAAGAAATGAGCTTATTAGCGGCCTCATAATTCATCAATAAAAATGATTTGCTTTTCTGAATCGCAGCCTATTTGAGGAATACCTTCTCGTAAAGTAACTTGACCTTTAACGCAAATTTTTCGGTCTAATAGTTCTATCTCGGGGTTATAGCTGAAATTATTAATGTTTGATGACCAAATATTTATAGAAAAAACAGTGTTCGGAAACCGCCGGTCAAGGTTGATAAATACGTTGTTATTTTTTGACTTAAATGTACTGACTACAGTGCCACAAATTGATACTTTCTTACCTGTATCTACATGGTCATACGCTTGCAGAGTATTGTACTGGCCCGCTTCCAATTGATCTGGTGTGAGCATTTTTACATTTTTCTCATCGCCCACGGCAAGCCATTGCGAAGTATTAATCTCGCCTTCAAGCTTGCGCTCCAAATCGGAGTTTAGGGTCGGGAAAAAATTCAAGCCTGTAAAGCTTTCCACTTCATCAATGGACTTCACATAGCTGTCTATGGGTTTTTCGCATTTACCGTTGGGCATCAGAAATGCAATGGCAGCTTTATTATTTAGGTCTATTGCTACCTTGTAGTGCCATTCAGGTATAGATACCATGTTGATGCTGCGCTCAATCTTCGGTAGGTTGTCATTCAGCACGGGGCCTGTAACTACATATACTTCGGTATTGTTTCTTACGGCATATCCGCGCACATAATCTTCAACCATAGCCCACGATTCGCGGTTGAATTCGGGCCGCTGTGGGGTCATGTTTGAATAGTAATAACTTTCAGAAAGCGCCTGTTGGCTCCAGCGGAAATCTGCACTGGGTGCAAGGTGGCCCCTGTCAAATCCGAATCCGTAAAATTCCTTTTTGCCGTCATGCCCGGTTTTTAAATTAAAAAAATCACCTTCTTCAGCAGTACCTGTTTTTACTTTTGGGTCCTTCCTGAAATCGTTGGTGCGTGCGGTGCGTCCGTTTTTCACGTCCGGAAGAATAATATGTGCAACCCAGCGGGCCATTTCATGTTCTTCATCATACTCAAGTGCCATTGCTCTATGTAGAATCACTTCTCCATCTGAGGGCCATCCCATCTCTTTGAGTCCGTTTTGCACATAGATCAATTTCAATGAATCGGCTTTTGCCGAAAGGCCTGCGAGCGCTTTTTCATGCGAAGCTATTTCGCTTTGAAGTGATTTTATCTGGCCTGATACATCTTGAGCAGATCCTGCCGAATAGGTACACGCCAATCCGGCTATAAACAAAAGTCGCAATAAATACATGTTGCAAAGGTACGAACCTACTATTGCAATGTCCAGCTGGTAAATCTTAATATCAACACTTGACATTGCATATCGGGCAGCGTAAATTAGCGCTAACCAATAGCTGAGTACCATGTGTGTAATAAGAATCAATGCTAAACCAGAACTCGTGAATACGGAGCGGGTGCGCCAGGAACTGCGCCGAAAGTTGCCGCTGGCTTATATTAAGCCTACTACCGGTAGAGATTACTTCGATTTTATCCTTGACCTTTCTGATGATGACTCAGAGAGAATTCAGGATTGGCTTCGCTTCTGCGGGTGGGAGGTTGAAAAACATTAAAGCTGTGGTTCAGGCAATCAGGCTTTTACTTCGCTTGCCTTTTTGTGATCGGCCAGAAATTGCGCCAGGCCGCTGTCGGTAAGCGGATGCTTCAATAGCCCCAAAATTGCGCTAAGCGGACCTGTCATAACATCAGCTCCTACTTCTGCGCACTGTATAATGTGCATGGTATGACGCACCGACGCAGCAAGAATTTGGGTTTCGTAGGCGTAGTTGTCGTAAATAAGACGAATTTGCTCAATCAACTCAATTCCGTTTATAGAAATATCATCAAGCCTGCCTATAAAAGGCGATACGTATGTGGCACCTGCTTTGGCAGCAAGCAAAGCCTGACCTGCTGAAAACACCAGCGTGCAATTGGTTTTAATTCCTTTATCAGAAAAATATCGAAGGGCCTTTATACCATCCTTTATCATCGGTATCTTAACCACTATATTCTTATGTAGCTTGGCAAGTCTATCGCCTTCAGCTACCATACCTGCATAATCAGTTGCAATAACTTCGGCACTTACAGGACCCGGAACTATATCGCATATATCAAGGTAATGCTGTATTACATTGGCTTCGCCGGTGATGCCTTCTTTGGCCATCAGTGATGGGTTAGTAGTTACCCCGTCGAGTACGCCAAGATCTTGTGCTTCGCGTATTTGGGCCAGATTGGCAGTGTCGATAAAGAATTTCATAAATCGTGATTTTTTGCAAAAGTACGATTTCAATTCAGCCTGCAATAGCGGAGCTACGCGAATATGAACATACAATACGATCTTAGCAGCCCCATCAATAAATGCTACCTTCGCGGCATGAATTCTAATCATAGCAAGGATATCCACGATCTTATTCTGAAATCGAAGAGAGCCGCGATCATCATACATCAAGGCCCCGACGGTGATGCAATAGGCTCTTCATTGGCCTGGAGCCATATTTTGCGAAAGCTAGGCGTACATGCCAAAATCATTGCGCCCGATTCATTTCCCGATTTCCTTAAATGGATGCCCGGTGCCGATGAATTAATACTCTTCGACCGGCAGGAAATTCAGGGTAAGCGGGCCATTGAGCAAGCCGATGTGATATTTTGTCTCGATTTTAACGCTGCCGACCGCATGAGCCATGCTGAAGCAACTGTTACCGGTGCACACAAGCCCATAGTGGTTATTGATCACCACCGCTTTCCTACCGCTTTCGCGAAATATTACTACACTGACGATACTGCTTCGAGCACAGCAGAACTAATATACCGCCTTACCCTTGAGCTGGGCTATGCAAATTTAATTGACCAGGATATTGCATCGTGTTTGTATGCCGGTATGGTAACGGATACAGGTTCATTCAGATTTCCGTCGGTAACTCCGGCTGTAATGCGCGTAGCTGCAGCACTTATGGAAACCGGTATCGATCATGCCCGAATCCACATGGATATTTTCGACAGCAACACCGAAGATATGACCAGGCTTCGGGGATTTTCCCTTTCGGAAAAACTTGTGGTATTGGCCGAAGCATCAACTGCCTACATATCGCTTACCGATGAAGAGTTGAAGCGATTCAACAACAAAAAAGGATATACCGAAGGCCTGGTAAATCAGGCTTTGGCTCTTAAAGGTGTTCACCTTGCAGCCCTTTTTACTGAGGGAGACGGGCTTATTAAGATATCGCTTCGAAGTCATGGAAGTCTCGATGTAAATCAATTGGCAAGAACCCATTTCAACGGCGGCGGCCATGTGAATGCGGCAGGTGGTCGAAGCCATGAAACCATGAGCCAGGTAATTGCAAAATTTGAAGAGGTGGCGCGTATTATGTCAAACCAAATTGCAACAGCGGTATGAAACTGATCATACACTTAGCTACATCGCTGTTGATAATGTTGGCATCATCTTGTCAGGACAAGCCAGCTACGAAAAATCAGCAGACCTATACCTATGATCAGCTTATAGAAGCCAATAAGCGAAAAGTAGGGCAGGAGCGTGATATAATTGATTCGTTCGTCGCGAAATCGGGTCATGAAATGCTCATTTCACCGACCGGTCTCAGATACTACGTTTACGGCCACGGCAGTGGCGACAGTGCCCGCTTCGGGCATATTGCCACGGTAGTTTACAATGCTTACCTGCTTGATAGTACGGTGGTTTCATCGGCTACTTTAAAGAATCCTTTGATATTCAAAATTGGTGAATCTGATGTGGTGAGCGGATTGCATGAAGCCGTTGGTCTTTTGCGTGAAGGCGACAGTGCGCGATTTGTTATCCCTTCATTTCTTGCCTATGGCCTTACGGGCAAGAATCCTAATGTGCCGCCTAATGCCACCCTTTACTATGACCTGCAACTTGTGGCGATTTATTAGTATTTCAGCCCTTCTCTTGCTGAGTGCATGCAGCAGGCCACCGGAATATGCAGTACTCCCCAATGGTGATCGCTGGAAGCTGCTGGCTTTTGATGAACAGAAGCAAAGACTCGATTCAGCAGGTAGTATCATTATGCACATTACCATGTTTTCGCACCCTGAAGGTGATACATTGTACAGTTATGCAAATACCGCTTTCGCAACCTACGATGGTTCCATGTGGGAATTTTTAAAGAGCAGATATGTAACCGATAGTCTGACATATGTGTGCGGAGCAAAGTCTGCCCTGGGCGGTATGAACGGAGCAGACTCGCTAAGGTATAATATCCGTTTACTGCGTATGCGTTCAAAGGCATCGCTGCGCGATGCCCGCACCCGGGAATTGCTTTCACTCGATTCGCTTGTGAGACACGACACTATTTCCGGAAGGTACACTGAACACAATGGAATCTGGATGCGAACTTTGATAGCCGGCGATACTTCATTGGTAAGCGAAGGAAGGGAAGTTGCCATACACTATCAGGGTCGTACTTTGGAGGGACAAGTATTTGACGACTCCCGCAGAACAGGTGGTTTGCTTCGGTTTATAAAGGGAAATGAACATCAGGTGATCGAAGGTATTGATCTGGCATTGGATCGTATGCATCGCGGAGAAACTGCTGAAGTGATTATTCCGTCATGGCTGGCCTTCGGTTCGGGTGGAAGTGGTGGTGGAATTGTGCCTCCATACAGCACCCTGGTTTATGTGGTAGAAGTTGTGGAACTCGCGAAATTTTGAAATTTTTCTATTTCCGCAAGGGCAACTTACTTTTTTAAGTCATCCATATACCCGCTCATTCTCAGCAGCTTTTTGTAGCGATTGGTTTTAATTATAGTATTGATCGCTTCTGTTTTGTCTTCCGCTTTTTCATAGTAGGCTTCGCAAATTTTATAACCCATAAAGTAGCCCAGATCGGCTACGCCATATCTAGTGGCATTACCGGTGTATAGCCAGTTTCTTGTGTTTTTGGTGGGCATCTCCTCGTGGAAATCGCGTTTTAGTTCTTCTTCGTGTGCTCATCCATATTCATGCGTAGCAGCGTTGATCGTGACGCCGGTTACTTTCTCAGCAATAAAATTGGCTGAACCTTCAACAATACCCATGGTAATCAAGCGGTGATCAAGGTACGACCATGTCAATCCCGGCCTGAAGCGCTGTTGTGTATGTGCGGTTTCATGAGCTACAAATTTTTCGACCTGCGAAGTTCTGCCAATTACCATTCTGTGCCAATTATTCAGCTCCTTAAATTGCGCATTTGTGTCAGCAACCATCATTTCAGTGCCAAGCAGTAGCCAGCCACTTTTCACTGTGCCGCTGGTAGAAAGAACTCCAATTGCAAAACAAACTTTGGGTGGCTTGAATTTCGTAATTGTAGAGTCATACTGAGCAAACTGCAATTTTACGGCTTCTTCATACCTGCTCAGGTCTGTTGAATTGGGTCGTATCGATGCGTAGTATGTGGAATATGCCTCTACCGCATCTGCATATTTGTCGGCTGTTAAGGCCCTTACTTTCATGAATTTCCTGAAGCCTTCAGATGCCTTGTCCAGATAATTGGTTTGAAATACAGCCATGCTATCTGCTCTGTTGCTGGCAGTTGTCAGCAGGTCGTATGCCTGCCAGAATTGTTGCACATCAATGGTATAAATTTCAGGAACAATACTATTTTCAGCTTGCCCCGTGGCGGCAAAAGAAACCAGTGGTAGTAGTATAATTAGCGAGATGTAATATCTCATAGAAAACTCACAGTCGGGAGAAAATATTTTGAAAATAGCTACTTCAAATCAATCTCCATTTTTTGGAAAATCAAACCATTGCATTTTGCCTGTTCCTTGTGACAACATTTTCCAGGTATCAAATGGAAATACAATTTTCACCTGTCCTGAGGTGGTAATATTTCCCAGATACTCATCGGTAAGATATTCAGCAAATTCTGTAAAACCGGGGTTATGCCCAAAGATCATTACGCTTGCGATTTCATCGTCAAGATTATTTACAAGGTTTAAAAGAGTTCGAACTCCCGCCATGTAAATGCTTCGTTCTTCGATGATTTTCCCAACAGGGTAGCCTATCTCTTTGGCTACGAGCCGGGCGGTGCTGATTGCTCTCACCGCCGCACTGCTCAATATTAGCTCTGTTTTGTCACCTTTATCCCTCAGCCGTTTTCCCATTTCAGGGGCATCGTGCATACCTCGGTTATTCAAAGGTCTTTCAAAGTCGCTGAGATTGGAATGTTCCCAACTTGACTTGGCATGTCTGTGTAAGATCAGAATTTTCATAGGTTGAAAGTATGGGATAATTTGGGGATAATCAGCTTTTTTTGATATCCTTAGAAAAAGTTCAATACAAAAAGTAAAAGCAATTGAAGTATTGGATTACAGCGTATGTAGAGCTGAATAAAAGACAGGATGGTCTATGAATATTTCTATGTATTCCCATCCTATTCAATATCAAAAAGGTCGGGATAATTATTAAAACAGGGCTCATATACGAAAACGAAAATAATAATATCAGCGCAGCTAAGCTGATGGATATAACACCATTTAAAAAACGAGTGTTACAATTGTTAGCAAAGAAGTTCAGGATAGTGTTGGAGTGGTAATTTGAGCTGGTCTCGTTTTTTTTGGACAGGAAATTAATAACCCTTAATTTTCTGAACAATGAGAAAAGAATGACGAACCTTCCAAGCAAGTTTCAAAGCAAAGATAGCCATCGAGGCTATAAAAGAGCAGTGAACCATAAGCGAGTTAGCTCAAAAGCATCAGTTACACCCCAACCAGA
>JBBQZU010000056.1:0-12112 GCA_038207425.1 Flavobacteriales bacterium
AATACTTCCTTCTCCGCTTGCCGCTTCGGTTGTCGAAAATATTAAGAACAATGATTGATGTTTTAGTTATTCTGTAAAACAATCGATTGTGCTCTGTAATCACCATACCGCGAATACCCTTTTTGGGAAATTCGGCAGTACCCAGGGACGGGTTCCTGCTCAATAAATCCAAGGTGTGAAATACATTCACCAAAAAATCGGTGGTGACTTCCTCATTCCATTCCTCTTCAAGAAAACGCACTCGCGTTTAAGTCTCCGAATTCCCCGCTTTGTCCACCTTACTTCCCTAGCCATTTTCGGAAATAGCTTTGCACTTCCTCATTGACAACAAGATTGCTTTCGTCAAAACTTTCTGAAAAGGACTTCAGCACATCTTCCTATTCTTCGGCGCTGAGTTCATTCCATAACTTACCCGATGCATTTTGGTCAATCGACCTGATGAGATCGAAGTAGCGCTTAACGAGGTTTTCGTCAGAAATGCCATCAATAAAGTCATGAAATTCTTTGCGGGTGTTCATATCAAAAGATCTTATCCATTAAAGTTGAAGAGCCTGTTAACCTTTTCTGCAAAGCTGTCAATGGGGTCAACTCTACTATCAAAAATAGCCTTTTTTTAAGAATGATATTTCACATTCGTTCATCAAATCAAAAAGTATAAATTACATACATGCAGTCGGTAGTGTCGTTACGGAGAGCTTGTAGAATCCGAATTGATGTTCAGTAAACAGGGGAACAAATATCAGGCTGAAATTTGTTTAGGACAGCATTGATATTTATTACTTTACGTCAAGCCATAAATATATACTTGAACTTTACAAGAAAGGGAATACTTGTTACCCTTGTAACGCTTGCAAGCAACGGGATAAAACCTTTTCACCCTACCTTGACCCCACTGCCGTGCGATTCCCATCGCGCGGTAATTAGCTAGCTTGATTGTTTGCCATAGACCCGAAAGTATTCCCCACTACTGCGCGATTCTTATCGCTTGGTACTTCTCACCTATCGCATCCACTTTCTCTTCTCGCGGTGTGAGCCAGCTAACTAATTGCTTAGTATCCGCCCGACCAACTACACCCTTAAATTTCCCTGCCCTTTCGGGCTCTTTTCAAAAAAGATATATGAAATTACAGAAAGAAATGTTCGAAGTGGTATCGGAGTGGAAATCCAGTGGTCTGACAAAGAAAACTTTTTTAGCTGGCCGAAATCAATACTATCCGACAAAATTCAAAATGAGTTTCCGTTTGTCCGCCACAAGGCAAATACGGTGAGTTCCGGTATTTGGGTTTTGACTTAAAAACGAAGGTATCGAATGCAATAAAAGCAGAAGACCCCGACCAAATGCGAATCAGAAAACGCCTCTATAGCATTTAAAACAACCCCGAACTCAAATACCTGTCGCCGCGATCGCAAACGATAAAGACGATACAACCTTCTTCAAGTTCCTTGGCTACTTCAATGGCAGCTATCAGCGCTCCGCCGCTACTCATGCCGCTGAATATTGCTTCTTCACGGGCTAGTCTGCGGGCCATGACTGATGCATCAGCTTCGCTTACATCTATTGTTTGGTCTACGCGGGCAGGTTCAAATATCTCTGGTAAAAATTCCGGGCTCCACCTTCTGATGCCCGGTATCTTAGAGCCTTCGGTAGGTTGCGTACCCACAATTTGAATGGCCGGATTTTTCTCTTTCAGAAACCGCGATACACCCATAATGGTACCTGTGGTACCCATGGCCGATACAAAGTGGGTTACCTGCTCATTGGTATCGCGCCATATTTCAGGGCCAGTGGTGCGGTAATGCATGCCCCAGTTGTCGGGGTTGGCAAATTGGTTCAGAATAAAATATCCCTGCTCGCGGGCCATGGTTTCGGCTACTGTTCGCGAGTATTCTATGGTGCCTTCGGCGGGGGTAAGAATTACTTCGGCTCCGAAAGCCTTCATGGTAAGTACGCGCTCTTCGGTGCTGTTTTCGGGCATTATCAGCGTCATTTCAAGTCCGAGCAAACGGGCTATCATGGCCAGGGCTATTCCGGTATTTCCGCTCGTAGCTTCTACGAGGCGGTCGCCGGGCTTTACATCTCCGCGGCTTATTGCTCCGGTAAGCATTCCAAATGCAGCCCGGTCCTTTACACTCCCACCGGGATTATCGCCTTCCAGCTTCCCATATATTTTCACACGGGGGTGCTTCCAAATATGCTGAAGTTCTACGATGGGTGTATTGCCTATAAGGTCAACGAGGGTCATGCTTACTTAAATTCTATGGTGTCAGTATTTCCATTATTGTCAGTAAGTGCTGCCTTGTAATATACCTTGGTATGGGGAGGTACACTACGGGTGAGCCATACATTGCCACCAATCACTGAGTGCGCGCCAATTACGGTTTGTCCGCCCAATATGGTAGCACCGGCGTATATTACTACATAGTCTTCAATGGTTGGGTGGCGTTTTACTTCGGCATCGGCCTTGTCCACGCTGAGTCCGCCGAGGGTAACGCCCTGATAAACTTTCACATGTGCGCCTATATGGCTGGTCTCTCCGATTACCACACCGGTGCCATGGTCAATGCAAAACGATTTACCGATTGTAGCACCCGGATGTATATCAATACCCGTTCTGCTATGAGCTCTTTCAGCTATAATGCGCGGTATAAGTTGCACCCCCATTTGCCGTAAGGCATGAGCAATACGGTAGGCTGCTATAGCGTAAAAGCCCGGGTAGCTACGCACCACTTCTGTAACCGAACGCGCAGCCGGGTCGCCATCAAACATAGCCTGTGCGTCGCTTTCAATGAGCGCACGTATTTGTGGCAGTTCAGCAAAAAAGCGGTCAGTAATGGTTGAAGTGTCAGTATTTCCTCGCTCCGGATTGCGGGCTAGTATTTCTCGAAGGGAAAGCTTCAGATGGCCTGCATGAAGTTCAAAGGCTTCATAGGATGAAAATTCCTTCTTGTCAAAATCGGGGAAGAGTATGCCGAGTAAGTCTTCGAAAAACACCGCAACAGCAGCAGGTGAAGGGCAACTGGGACAGCCTTGATTAATCGTGTACAGTTCTTTAAGAAAATTGTGTTCCATAAGGGGAGAATTATGGTAAGTATCGGTACTACGACCGGTTACCCAATAAGTTTAAAATATTTCAACAGAATGAGTAATCTTCACATCATCGCTCAAGGTAGCGCTTACCGAACAATACTTCTCCATAGAAAGAGCCACTGCCCTTTGTACCTTATCAACCTCGAGCTGCCCTGATAACCTGAAGTGGGCATGTATAGCGGTAAATGGCTTGGGTACACCTTCATTAGGCCTTTGACCCCGCACTTCCAGCTCAAAGCTCTGCACCTCTTGCCGCTGCTTTCGCAAAATGTGAACTGCATCGAAAGCGCTGCATGTACCGAGTGCACTTAGCAGTAGCTCCATAGGCCGCATTCCTTTCTTTTCAGCACTGCCGTCAGTGATGGTACTATTGCCATTTTCATTGCGCACTTCAAATTGAAGGTCATCATCCATGCGTCTTATGTATACTTTCATTTCCATAATTGATACGAACACGACACTCATATAAGTGCGGGTGGCAGAACCAAAAGTACTAACTAAAGTCTATCTTTTCTTTTTTGAAGTAAGCTTCTTTTTTGGCTTGTGCTGCAAAGGTTTGCGTTTCTTATCGTGAAATGCGCCCTGAAATGTAGGGTCAGCAGCTTTGCGGCGGCGGTCGAGTTCGCGCAGTACTTCCTGCCGTTCTCCGGGTAAGTCTGGTGCTATGGGCACTTCGGCAGGCCAGGGCATTTCGGTGATGGTGCTGTCTACTGAAGCAATGATTTCTATAAGGTTGAATTTCTCTGCTTCATTGGCAAAAGTAATGGCAAGGCCTTCGCGCCCCATACGTGCTGTGCGGCCCACCCTGTGCAAGTAGTCTTCATGTCCCGATGGCAATTCGAGATTCACCACCGGCGATACTGCTTCCACGTCTATACCGCGGGAAGTTACATCTGTAGTAACCAGAACCCGCACTGCTCCTGTTCTAAAGGCATCGAGGGCGTTGATGCGTGCGTTCTGTCCTTTGTTGGCATGTATTACCCTAACTTCACCTACATCTTGCCTGTCAAGGTATGTTGCCGTGCGGGTGGCAGAATCTTTGGTGCTGCAAAATACCATTACCCGTGGCCAATCATTTGTTTGAAGTAAGTGTATTAGCAGCAGTAGTTTTGATCTGAAATTAGCTGCTTCATACCACTCCTGCCTAAGCGCTTCCACCGGTTTGCCCTGGGCAGCGCTTTGCACCCTGGTAGGAAATTCCAAAAACTCAGCAGCCAGATTCTCCACCCTTTCGGGAAATGTAGCAGAGAAAAGTAAATTTTGTCTTTTTACAGGAATTACCTCAAGGATGCGGCGCAATTGCGACATAAAACCCATCTCGAGCATGCGGTCGGCTTCATCGAGTACAAGCGTGCGAAGCTCCTTCGTGTGAATATGTCCGCGGGAGTACAAGTCCAGCAAGCGGCCTGGTGTAGCAACTATGATATCCACTCCGGCTTTGAGTTGCTCCGCTTGTTCTTTGGGGCCTATTCCGCCGTAAAGGCATACAGAGCGTATGTCGGTATTTGCCGTAAGGCGCTCCAGTACCTGATGTATTTGTATGACCAACTCCTTGGCCGGCCCCAGCACAATGGCCTGAACATAGCCACTGCGGGCGTATTTTACCTTCATGACCAGTGGTATAAGGTAGGCCAGTGTTTTTCCACTTCCAGTCTCTGCTATACCGAGAACATCCTGTCCCGACATGGCCGGCACCATTGCCATTTTTTGTATTTCAGTTGGCTCAGTAAGGCCCATCGCAGTTAGCGCATCGGTGAATTGACGTGTGATGCGAAACGCTTCAAAACCTTTGTCCATGACGCCAAAGTTAAGTTTTCGCGAAGAATGATGACTTACTCCTTTTGGCTTACCTATGTAAATTTTGAATTGATTACTTTCGCGGCTTGATTACTACACCTGCAACGAAAATAAAACTGTCATCTGTGGATGAAGTGTACAATGACATAAGGCCTTACCGCGACCATGAGGTAGAAGAAGCCATGAAGCGCCTCGAAAAGCACGAAAGCTTTCACCAGGTGCTGCGCTATGTAATACCAGGGCTCAATGCCGAAGGCATCCACAATATGCTTTCTGGCGTACATACAATCGGTGATTTTCAGCGATTGGTCGCTCACCCTGCCATGCGTGGCCTTGTAGATGGCACCTGCACTGAACTCACATCGCAGGGTTTTGAAAATCTACGCACCGACGCGGCTCACCTCTTTATTTCGAACCACCGCGATATTATTCTCGACTCGGCTACACTCAATATGCTCCTGCTTGAGAATGGTTATCCCACCACGGAGACGGCCATTGGCAATAACCTCCTTTCAAGCGAACTGATTATAGACCTCACAAGGTTGAACAAGAATTTTGTAGTAAAGCGAAATACAGCCGCGAGGGAATTCTATGACAATAGTTTACGGCTTTCAGGCTACATAAGGCATACCATTGCCCAAAGAAATGTGGGTATCTGGATAGCTCAAAGAGAAGGCCGAACCAAAAACGGACTGGATAAAACCCAGCCGGGCCTGCTTAAAATGCTCAGCATAGGTTGCGATGATCCGCTGAGATTCTGTTTCAGATCGCTGCGTATTGTACCTGTAGCTGTTTCATACGAGTACGATCCGTGCGATGTACTGAAAATACCAGAGCTAAAGGCTGTATCGCGCGATGAGCGCTATGAAAAAAAGCCTGATGAAGACTACCACAGCATCATCACAGGACTTACCGGCAATAAAGGACGAACTCATATTGGAATAGGTAAAGTAATTGATAAAGAACTGGATATACTGGCAGATTATCAAAACATAAATGATAAGCTGCGTTTGCTTGGCGAAATAATTGACAGGCAGATATTCAGTTTGTACAAACTCTGGCCTACCAACTATATGGCAAACGACTTGCTCAATGGCACCAGCAACTATACCAGTGAATACTCAGTAGATGACATTGCAGCCTTTGAGAAGCATTTCAGGGAAAGGTTGCACAAAGCCGGCCTTCACGCTGCCGAAGATTTCCAGTTTCTGCTGATGATGTATGCCAACCCTGTAGAAAACGCAAAGAGCATCGCAGTTTAGCGGGTACTTACTTCTTCTTCTTCAATTACGGTGAATCTCAGATCGAAAGGGTTCAAATATGCAAGCAACACTTCAATAAATTGCTCACCATAGACCTGATAAAACACAGAAAAATTCAGATTTCGTTCCTGAAGTCCTTCTCGTGGAAATATCGCAGCCCGTAACTTATTCAACCTTTTGAATGCAACGTCCTGCTTGCGCCGTTCGGCTCGAACCATCTTTTTTTCGAGGGCTACAAAAAGTTTTGAAACACGTGCAATTGTACTATCGGCACTTCGCTCCAATTGCGGGCTTACTGATTTCATGCGTTCTGTAATGGCCTCGCCAAGTGAATTTAGCAAAATTCGTTCTTCATCCAGGTTTAAAACCGTTTTGGACTCCCTCTGAAGCAATTCGCTTTCGAGCAGTGCTTTATCTCTGAAAAAGTTATCAAAACTAAAATGGAGCTGTTTCGCCAATTGCGTGACATCCTGACCAACTACCAATGCAGAATTGCGCAGCATTAAAACCGGGAAAGTAATTCCAAATGCGGAGAACATTTCTTTAAGCTGAAACCAATAGGCCAACTCTCCCCCACCGCCTATATATGCCAGATTGGGCAATATAATTTCCTGATACAAGGGCCGCAAAATCACATTTGGGCTTATCATCTCAGGAGTATTTTGGAGGATTTCCTTCATTGCAAGTGCCGAAATGCGGCTGCCGGATGTTGCCAATACGAACCCTTCTTTGCCATCACTTTCAATACGTTCTCTTGTTCCTTCTTCCAGGTAGAAAAGATTTATATCGCGCACTGATGCTTGCAGTGTGTAATGTTTTGATAATAACTCATTGGTTTTAGTAACGGCCTTCATCGAAAGGTTTTCAAAAAGCTCCTTCTCGAATGCAGGTGCAGCAAGCGCTTTCAGGTTGCAGTCGTCGCCGTCTATGATCAACAAGCCATACTTCTCGAAAAGCTGATGAACGAGCCATCTTGTGGCCGCTGCAATGGTGTGGTGCTCCAGGTATGCTTTTCTGAAAAGGGCAACCAGTTCACCTGAACGGTAGCCCACCCCTAAATGATCTTTGAGTACATCGGCCACCTGTGCCATTTCATGGCTTTGCATGCGACCCACAGCTCCTGTTTGCTGGGTTTCCCAGTTTACCTTGCCTGTCGGCAAATAAAAATGATTGGCTTCCTGCAAGTCATGGTCTTCGGTTGCCATCCAAAATACCGGAATGAAACGCTTATCGGGATGCTTTTCAGCCAAAAGAGTGCAGGTATTAATGGCACTTACAATCTTGTAAATAAAATAGAGCGGCCCTGTAAAGAGGCAAACCTGATGACCCGTAGTAATGGTGAAGCTATCAGGGCTCGAGAGCAAATCCAGTGTTGACGACTTTAATTTTGCGTCAGCATACTGTTGTTTGATTGCTGCAACGAGCGCATCGCGATGCGTATAGTTGGGGGCCTTCTCCAGCATTTGATCTGCGAAGGAGTCAATTTTGGGTGGACGGTGGTAAAAAGGATTTAGAGATTCATTTCCCGAAAGGTAATCGAGTACAATCTTCCCAAAAAAACCCGTTTGTTCGTAGGCTATGGAAGACCTGTTAAATTTTAATACGGCCTCGGTAGGTTGGGTCATGCTGCAAAAGTATGGATTAAGCATCTAAAACAAACAACGGAGTAAATGATCAAAAAGCCATATCTTGGCCTGTCAAAATTAAAAACCACCTACATGAAGTTTACCAGAATCATTCTTTTCGCATTGGTTTGCATAATAGCAACCTCAATTGCTGCCCAGGGACAGGATGGCAATACCATAAAGATAAAACCCGAAAGCGGCTACGAATTTACTGTGCTAAAAACCATTGAAGCTACACCGGTTCAGGATCAGTTTCGCACGGGGACCTGCTGGAGTTTCAGCGCACTTGCTTTTTTGGAAAGCGAACTTCTACGCACCGGAAAAGGGAAGCATAATTTGAGCGAAATGTATGTTGTAAATCATACTTACAAAGATAAAGCCGAAAGATATGTGCGCATGCAGGGCCATACCAACTTTGGAGCCGGCGGGGCATTTGCTGACGCCGCCCATGTATGGAAAAAATACGGTATGGTTCCCGAAGAAGTCTATTCAGGCCTTAACTATGGTACCAATGAACACAACCATTCGGAGCTTGATGCCCTGCTCAAAGCATACGTTGATGTGGTAATCGAAAATAAACAAAAAGCACTCACACCAAAATGGAAAGAAGGTTATGGTGCCATAGTAGACAGCTATTTGGGCATCGTGCCTGATGAATTTACCTATAACGAAAAGAAGTACACACCTGAAAGTTACGCCAAAGAATTAGGGTTGAATATGGATGATTACATATCTGTAACAAGCTATACCCACCACCCTTTCTACAGTACTTTTGTACTGGAAATTCCCGACAATTGGCTGCACCTGCAGAGCTACAATGTTCCGCTTGATGAACTGATGTCTATTATGGAATACGCAGTTATGAATGGCTATAGTTTTGCATGGGGAGCAGATGTTTCTGAGAAAGGATTTGCATTTCGAGAGGGACTGGCTATTTTGCCCGAAGATCTGAATACTATTGAAGTAAAAGGAAAGGACAATCAGAATTTCAGCGATGCGGGCGCCGATAAAGTAAGCAATGCATTTGAAGCTCCTGTAAAACAGCAAAATGTTAGCCAGGATATGCGGCAACTGCAGTTTGACAACTGGCAAACTACCGACGACCATGGTATGCAGGTTACAGGGATCGTTAAAGATCAAAATGGTGATAAATACTTCTTGGTGAAGAATTCATGGGGCACCAAATACAATGATCTGGGAGGCTACTTCATGGCGAGTGAAGCTTATGTAAAGCTCAAAACCATGAATATTTATATCCACAAATCCGCCCTTCCTAAGGATGTAAGCCGAAAGCTTTCCTTGCAATAGTTCATTCAGTGATAGGATTTGGAATTGATAACAAATCTTAATACGCCGCAGGCATATATTATTAGGGCACTTAGTTTGACTAACTTTGCACCGCATGAAGATTTTGAGCTCATTCATGATCCTTATGGTGCGAATGTACCAGTACCTGTTGTCGCCCCTTTTGGGTAGCAATTGCAGGCATTCACCTACGTGCTCGGCCTATACCATAGAAGCTATTAAAGTTTGGGGACCCTTTCGGGGAATTTGGCTGGGAATGAAGCGCATTGCAAAATGCCACCCCTGGGGCACGCATGGTTGGGATCCTGTACCTGAGAAACAAATTACTAACGAGATAAAACGATGAATAGATTAACGAAAGCAGCATTGGCAATAGTTGTAGTATTGTCATTTGCAGCATGTGGCGGGAAGAGCGAAAACAGAAAAATTAAGGAAGCTGCCGCAATTCATACAACATTTATGGAAAGGTACGACTCGTTGTATCATACCCTACTTGATGAAAAAAAGCGAATAACCGAAAATCTAGCTATTGCCGAAGCAGACGATACCCGCAGGAGCGCATATGAATCAATGCTGCGGAGTATCGATAAAAGTATAGGCTTACTCGAAGGATGGGAAGAAGCTGTAGTAGGAGTTCCTGGACTTGAGCTTCCAGAGCATCATCACCACGGTGATGGTCATCAACACCACGATGAAAACGATGCCTTAATGAAAAGTTTGACGGATCAGGAAATTCTTGAACTTCAAAAGGCATATGCCACAAGACTTGATGATGTAATCAAAGAAATCAATACCTTGCTCGGCGCAATCAAGATTTACGACTCGCAAATGAATTGACATTCCTTAGCCAACAACTGCCAATCTGACCAAAAGATGCAACTGCCATACCGACCAAGAAGAAATCGGAAATCGCCTGCCATGCGCGCGCTCATGCGCGAAACCTATTTAGGAACTGAGCATCTCATAGCACCGCTCTTTATGGTAGCAAATGCTGACGCAAAAAATCCGATAAAATCATTGCCGGGTCAGTATCAACTAGGGCTAAACGCTTTGCTGAGCGAAATTGAAGAGTCGCTGAATGCTGGCATACAAAGTTTTGTGTTGTTTCCGGCAGTTGATGACTATCTTAAAGACAAAACAGGTACCTACGGATTTCAGTCAGATAATTTCTACCTGCAGGCAGTGCGCGAAATTAAAAGTCGTTTTCCGGAAGCTTACCTTATCAGCGATGTAGCCCTTGATCCCTATAGTTCTGACGGTCACGATGGATATGTAGATAACGGTAAAATCGACAACGATAAAACTTTGCCCCTTCTTGCGCGGCAGGCGTTGGCTCAGGCCGAAGCAGGTTTTGATATGGTGGGTCCAAGCGATATGATGGATGGCCGAATAGGATACTTGCGCAGTGCGCTCGACCAAAACGGATACACAGAAGTGTCGATAATGGCTTATACTGCCAAATATGCAAGCGCATTTTACGGTCCTTTTAGAGACGCATTGGATTCAGCCCCAAAAAGCGGTGACAAAAAAACCTATCAGATGGATCCTGCCAATGGCCGCGAAGCCATAAGAGAAGCACTCCTTGACGAAGAAGAAGGTGCTGATGTTATAATGGTGAAACCTGCTTTATGCTATCTAGATGTCATTCAAGCCCTTCGTCAACAAAGTACTTTGCCCATAGCAGCCTATAATGTAAGTGGCGAATATGCAATGCTCAAAGCTGCAGCAGCCAATGGCTGGATTGATGAAAACAAGGCTATGGTAGAAATGCTCATTTCGATCCGGAGAGCTGGAAGCGATATGATTCTTACTTATTTTGCGAAAGCTTACGCTAAATTGGTAAAATCAGGGTATGCTTACCATTGACATTCACACCCATATACTTCCTGAAAATATCCCCAACTTCAGGGAACGCTTTGGCTACGGAGGATTTATAAGTCTTGAGCACCACAAGCCCTGCTGCGCAAGGATGATGATTGACAATAAGTTCTTTCGGGAAGTAGAAGACAATTGCTGGGATGCTGAAACCCGAATGCGCGAATGCGATCAACACTACGTTGATGTGCAGGTGCTCAGCACAGTTCCGGTGATGTTCAGCTACTGGGCCAAGCCGCATGATTGTCTTGAAGTATCTAAATTTCTGAATGATCATATTGCAGCAATAGTACATCGGTATCCCAAACGATTCGTCGGGCTTGGGACCATACCTATGCAAGATCCCGATATGGCCATTGCCGAATTGGAAAGGTGCAAGCGCATTGGACTTCATGGCGTAGAAATAGGATCGCATGTAAATGACTGGAATCTGAATGAACCGGCATTATTCGCAGTTTTTGAGGCCTGTCAGGATTTGGGAATGGCTGTATTCGTGCATCCATGGGAAATGATGGGAACCAAAAAAATGCCAAAGTACTGGCTACCCTGGCTTGTAGGTATGCCCGCCGAAACATCGCTCGCTATTTGCTCCATGATATTCGGAGGGGTTTTTGAAAACCTGCCCGGACTCAAGGTGGCTTTTGCACACGGCGGAGGCTCTTTTCCCGCTACCATCGGGAGAATTGAGCACGGATTCAATGTACGACCTGACCTTTGCGCTGTCGACAACAGTATTAATCCTAAGACCTACCTAGGTAAATTCTGGATTGATTCACTCGTTCATGACTCTGATATGCTAAAGTATGTTATTGGTCTATTTGGCTCATCCAAAGTAGCACTGGGCACCGATTATCCTTTTCCATTAGGGGAGCTACAGCCTGGAAGGCTCATTAAAAACTCAGGCCTTAGCTCTGATATTCAAGCCAATCTGCTTCATGGAGCGGCTTTGGAGTGGTTGGGCCTTCACGGCGAGACATTCAAAAAATAATATGATTCTCCGCAAAGTTACCACAACGTAAAATAGGTTACGTTCGGGCATTCTACTTTTGGTTCAAAACAATGTTTATGAACATATTAGAATTTGCAGAGCAGTTTCCTAATGAATTTTCTTGCAGAGAAAATTTCCGTTTAATGCGCGAAAAACAAGGTGTAATTTGCAA
>JBBQZU010000057.1:0-11866 GCA_038207425.1 Flavobacteriales bacterium
TTCTGCCTTCTGCCTTCTGCCTTCTGCCTTCTGCCTTCTGCCTTCTGCCTTCTGCCTTCTGCCTTCTGCCTTCTGCCTTCTGCCTTCTGCCTTCTGCCTTCTGCCTTCTGCCTTCTGCCTTCTGCCTTTGTTGGGTTAAAAACCGAAGGTAATTGTTTTTCTTTTAGTTGATTCTCTCAGTTAAAAATTTAATGTTGATATAATCTTGCGAAAAATTATAGCATGAAGTATCGAACGCCAAATTATGGAGATTTTCTGGTGATTAAGATTTCAATGATGGACTACTGGATACGCCGATGCGGCAGACGAAATATTACACGTTCTTCGAACCGAAGCCTTAAATCTTCTAAGCATCATTTCTTCTCAATCAAAAGAATCATTTCGCTTTCTTTGATGCTTCAAATTAAGCATGAACTTCAACATTACGCAGCGTCCTGACTTCTGGTACTGGCTATTTGCCTTGCTGTTGCTGCCTGCGCTGTTGATTAATCTCGGTGTTCACCACGTATTCGTGCATACCGACGAGAGCCGCAGGGCGCTGGTGGCGCTAGAAATGATGCTGAGCGATCAGTATATAGCTCCTACGCTCAACGGGGAGTACTACTACAATAAACCGCCGTTGTACAACTGGATTATTGCCCTTTCATTTAAAGCATTTGGCAATTATTCGGCTTTTGCGTTGAGATTTCCTGTTGTGTTAGCTCTTATAGCATTTGCCCTTGCCATCTGGTATTTTATAAAACCAATTATGGGTAAGCCTTTCACATGGTTGGTTATTATCGCCACTATTACTTCGGGCAGAATATTGTTTTACGATTCATTTCTGGGGTTAATTGATATTGCCTTTTCGGTATTGGTATTTGCCAACTTTATGCTTTTCTACAAATTGGGGCGAAAGGGGCCGGGCATTGCTCTATTTGCAATTAGCTATACACTCGCTGCCATAGCATATCTTATGAAAGGCCTACCACCGCTGGTATTTCAGTTTTTTACTATCCTGGCCTGGGCAGTGTATATGAAGCAGTGGAAAATAGTTTTTCACTGGTCGCATTTTGTTGGAGTTCTGTTTTTCGCAGTTCCGGTAGCTCTTTATTATTGGAAGTATCTTCAAATAAATCCACAAAGCCTTGAAGTACTTTTTGGTACCATTTTTAGCGAAAGCAGCAAGCGCACGGTTACTGATTATGGGTGGATCGATACGGTAGTTTCAATTTTCACCTTTCCACTGGAGAACATCTACCATTTTGCACCGTGGACGATTCTGGTCGTATTTGTTTTCCGAAAGGGTATGATGAAGACAATCTGGCAACATGATTTTTTACGCTATACTGTGCTCGTGTTTGGATTCAACATCGTGGTGTACTGGACTTCTCCAGGGGTGCATCCGCGCTATTTGTTTATGTTTCTGCCGCTGTACTTCAGTGTTTTGATTTTCGCTTTTCAACAGACAAACCCAGCCA
The DNA here is from genome assembly GCA_038207425.1 of Flavobacteriales bacterium. Lineage (GTDB taxonomy): Bacteria > Bacteroidota > Bacteroidia > Flavobacteriales_D > Cryomorphaceae > JBBQZU01. Next base: position 1,461 of record JBBQZU010000057.1, read on the forward strand.
TACAGCGACACCTTGAAAAAGTTGTTTTATTTATCATGATTCCGGCGGCGTGCGCTTCTGTTGCCGCTTATTTTTTTGCAGATATTTCAGGCCTTGAAAAGGCAGAAATAAAATCGGGTGTGGTCTTTTTGGCTCTGGCAGCACTCATCTGGTTCTACCTTAAACAGACTGAGAACAGGTGGATCATACTCGGAGTATTTCTGCTTGTACTGAGAATTGGTTTTGACTGGATGATTTTGCCCAATCGGGATTCGCGAGGCAAAATGTTTGCGGAATCGGCAAAGGAGATACTTGAAATTGTAGGCAGTGATAAACTTTATGTTTTGAATCCGAGCTACTGTCACGATGGTACAAGTTTTATGATAAGCAGAGCACGCGGTGAAATATTGCGCATTGCCAATGAACCGGAGCCGGATGTGTATTATATAGTTTATGACGGTCTCTATGATGAATCTGTATATACGAAGTTTCTTGAATTTCAAACCCTTGGTACTGATCGCATCTTTTACCTGGTGAAGTTCAATTAGCCACTGCGGGAAATTGCATCGTAATAGTTCTTCTATATTTGCAATTATATGATTCATGAAAGGGTAGTTTGCGCTTATTTCACAGGGCTTGCTTACCTTGGCGGCGTTTAAAACAATTCTATGAAGCTTTCGCTGGTAATAACGCTCATGAACGAAGAAGACAACGTTCAGCCGCTGCTTGAAGCTATTAACGATGCACTTATAAATTATGAATTCGAGGTAATTCTCGTTGACGATGGCTCAACCGACGAAACCGTAAGTCGCATAAAGCGCTATGCCGATCACAGGGTAAAGCTCATAATTTTTCAACGAAATTTTGGGCAAACTACCGCCATGCAAGCGGGTATAGACTATGCATCGGGTGAGTACATTGTAACCCTCGATGGCGACTTACAAAACGACCCGACTGACATCCCCATGATGTTGGAGAAACTCGAAACCGAAGGATGGGATGTAGTGGCAGGCAACAGAAAGAACCGGCAGGACGGCGCTTTTTTACGAAAAATTCCGAGTAAAATCGCGAACGCCATCATACGCAACGCAACGGATGTGCATATACGCGATTATGGCTGCACGCTGCGGGTATACAAGGCTTACGTGGCCAAGGGTATGGAGCTTTATGGTGAGTTGCACCGCTTCATTCCGGTGCTGGCGAGGCTGCAGGGTGCCAAGATTGCTCAGGTAGATGTAAAGCACCACCCACGGGTACACGGCAGCAGCAAGTATGGATTGGGCCGCACCTTTAAGGTAATGAGCGACCTTATTCTGATGATCTTTATGCAAAAGTACTTCCGGCGACCAATACACCTCTTCGGGCCAATTGGTATTGTAACGTTTGCGATGGGTTTTGCAATTAATATTTATTTGTTGGTGCTCAAAATCATGGGTTACGATATTTGGGGCCGACCGATACTCATAGCAGGGGTTACATTAGTACTCGCCGGTATTCAGTTTCTGGTTTTTGGGCTTATTGCTGAATTGATGATGCGCATATACTACCAAAGTCAGGATAAGAAAACCTATGCTGTAAAAGAAGTTTTTATTGGAAAAGCAAAAGACAAAGTCGGCGTTTAAGCTGCTGTTTAAAGTTGCATTGTCGGCATTGGCCATATGGCTGGTGTTCAGTAAAATTAGTCTCGGCGAAATTTGGGGGCTCGTTTCAAAAGCCAATCCTGTGTACTTGCTCCTGGCATTTGTTGCCTTTAATGTATCGAAATTTCATTCGGCAAGCCGGCTCCTGCGGCTGTTTGCAGCAATCAATGTACCTCTGGCAGCCATGCAAAATTACGCCCTGTATTATGTGGGCATGTTTTACAATCTCTTCTTGCCGGGTGGCATTGGCGGCGATGGTTATAAGGTATACTGGCTGCACAAACAATACGGCACTTCCACCAAAAAACTGCTTTCAGCGGTTTTGCTCGATCGGGTTGCTGGCGCGGCCATTTTGGTATGTATGGCATTGGCATTGGCGCTTATGGCCCACGAACTTTTTTTAGAATTACCCGCTTACCTGTGGTGGCTCACGCTGGCAGGGGCAGTGTTGAGTATTCCGGCGCTGGCAGTGCTTGTAAAATTTGCTTTTCCCAGCTTTTGGAGTGAGTCAGTATCGCTTATTACCTGGTCAGTTAGGGTGCAACTTATGCAGGTGGTGTGCGCATGGCTCATCCTGAGAGCCATTGGGGTGCACGACCATCAGGTGCTTTACTTCTCGTTATTTCTGGTATCATCGCTCGCGGCTATGCTGCCTGTAAGTTTTGGCGGTGTTGGTTTGCGCGAACTTATGTTTCTTTATGCTGCACAATATCTGCCCATTGATGGAACTGCTGCTGTTACTTTAGGTCTGATTTTCTTCTTAATCACAGCAGTAAGCTCTTTTGCTGGGGTATTTATGAAATTGCCTAAAAAGGAGGCCGGTCAGGAAGATGCAACCTCGGCCCCTGCATAGATTTTATTCTTTCAGAAAAGCTTCAATTTTTTTCACAGCATGAAAGTACGAAGCTTTGAGGGCGCCAATAGACGTTCCAGTGATAGCCGCAATTTCATCGTATTGCATTTCTTCAAAATACTTTAGGTCGAATACCTGCCTTTGCCTTTCGGGCAAAGTTTCCAGCGCTGCCATAAGCTTGCCGGCAATTTCATCGCCGTTAGGTCCGTCACAGTTTGCGGCCGGGCGGTTATAGAGTACATCTTCATGGTCGCCATCCGGTTTGCGGCTGCGTATTATCGCTATTGCTTCATTTGCAGCAATGCGGTATAGCCAAGTATATATTGCCGACTCAGCTTTGAAGCTTTCAATATGCCGCCAGGCTTTTATAAAGGTATTCTGTAGCGCATCGTCGGCATCGGGGTGATTTCCCGTAAGGCGGCGCACATGGCGGTAGAGTGGCTCTTGGTAGCGTTTAATAAGCTCACTGAAGGCCGCATCGCGGCTGCGGTTATCAAGTAATTTGTTTAGTAGGTCCCGGTCGGCGCTGTTCATGGTTTTGCAGGCTACCGGTTGCGAATTATTTACGCGCCAGCACTCTTTTTACGGCAGCTATTACATCGGCGGTATCTATTCCGTATTTGGTCATAAGCTCTTCGGGGGTTCCGCTTTCGCCAAATGAATCATTTACTGCTACCATTTCCAACGGTGCCGGAGCCTTTAGCGCCAGCAATTGAGCTACTGAGTCGCCGAGCCCTCCATTCATTTGGTGCTCTTCGGCGGTAATGATGCAACCGGTTTTGCTTACAGATTTTAAGATGGCCGCATGGTCCAAAGGTTTAATGGTATGTATATTTAATACCTCGGCAGAGATTCCCAGCGCTTCTAGGGCAATGCCCGCTTCAATGGCCTTCCACACCAGGTGACCCGTGGCTACTATGGTCACATCGGTGCCTTCTGAAACCATCCAGGCTTTTCCTATTTCAAACTTTTGGTTAGGAGGCGAGAAGTTGGGCACTTTCGGTCGGCCGAATCGCAGGTATACAGGGCCTTCATACTCGGCTATGGCAATGGTTGCGGCTTTGGTTTGGTTGTAGTCGCAAGGATTGATCACCACCATATGCGGCAGCATTTTCATCATGCCTACATCTTCGAGTATCTGATGCGTGGCACCATCTTCACCCAGCGTAAGCCCGGCGTGCGATGCGCATATCTTCACATTTTTACCACTGTATGCTATGCTCTGCCTGATTTGGTCATACACCCTCCCTGTAGAAAAATTCGCAAATGTGCCAGTAAATGGAATTTTTCCACCTATGGTAAGCCCCGCAGCAAGTCCCATCATATTGGCTTCGCCTATTCCGGTTTGTATAAACCTTTCAGGAAATTCTTTCTCGAAGGCATTCATTTTTAGCGAGCCGGTAAGATCGGCGCAAAGAGCCACCACATTGGGGTTGTTTCGCCCGAGTTCGAGCAGGCCGTCGCCGAATCCGCTACGTGTATCTTGTTGGTTTTGTATAGGGTAGTGTTTCATTGGGTTGATTAAAGTTTTAATGTGGTCGCGGAGCCCGAAGCGATGGTAAATTCACGTTCCACTGTAAATATTACCTGCTTGCTGTTTTTGGCCCTGAGTGTGAGTTTGTATTTACCGGGTTGCAACCTGAATTGCTGGCTGGTATTGTTCTCATCGATATTTATTACCCACTCCAAATTGCTTCCGTTTACAAGTGCAATACTGCCAAAGCTGGGTGATGATAGCGCAAAGTTGAGTTGTCCGGGCTCAGGTATTGTTACTGTGGTAGTTTTGTCTTGGGTTACGTCTACATCGGGTATTCTTGTGCGAGGAAGTGTGAGTATTTCTAAATCGTATTTTCCGGTAAGGAGTTTTTCTGCCTTATTGATATACATTATATGGGCAGTCGATGCTTGCCCTGCTTTGCGCACTATCAATGCCATATCACTACCCATGCGGCCCTGTGCTTTCACTTCGAGCTTACCTTGTCCGGCATCGATAGGTATAATATTGTGCTTCGCCGGAACAATTTTTACTCCCTTCTTTTCAATTACCGGTATGGTATGCACTTCAAGACGGTAGGTGATGGTTGGGTCAAGGGTAATTGTGTCGGGATTGCCTCTGTGATTGAGCGCATGCACAATGGTATATTCGAGTTTTTGGTTGTGCTCGTTGAAGAAGTTCACGGTTACGTTGGTCTCCATGGGCTTACCGTTATCGTCGAGTAGGTTTACCTGTGCAGTGGTATTGTTCAGCGCCTGCGTAATTACTACATCTAGTATCAGCTTGAAATTTTCTTCTGTCGTAGCATCAAAATAGTTTCCCACACAACTAAATGTCGCCTTGAAATCATCTTCCAGGCCTACGCCAATAATGAATGGTTTTAAAATTACTCCTTGTTTTTGCAAAGCTCTTGATATGGCACAAGGATCGCCATCGCAGGCTTCAATGCCATCGGTAATCAGAATAATCACGTTGCGGCAATTGTCGCATGGGGGGAAGTCGCCGGCAGCTTTTTCGAGAGAGCGTGCTATTGGAGTGGTGCCTTTAGCACTGATGCGGTCCAGGGTGCTTTTAATTACTGCTCCATTATTTGGTCTGAACGATACTTCGAGTTTCGTGTCCTCGCAATCTTGCTGCCCGGTAGCTATTGGGACCTGATGGCCATAAATGCGCAAGGCCATTTCTACATTCGGTTTATCATCAACTTCGGCTACAGCTTGCGTAAGAAGGCGTTTGGCCACAACTATGCGTCTTTCGCTTTGCCAGATGGCATTCATGCTGTTACTTGCGTCAAATACAAAAAGTATTCGGGTAAGGAGTTCTTCAGGCTTATTCTGCGCAAGGGTTTTATTTCCCGTAAGGAAAAACGATATAAGAAATATGATGCTTGAAGTGATGCGCATTAATAGTCGCCGATTGTTTCGGGGTTTTGTTCCAATGCCCTTGCCAGTTGATCATCATTGGGTGCTACACCGTGCCATTTGTGTGAGCCCATCATGAAATCTACGCCGTGGCCCATTTCGGTATGCATGATTATAATTACCGGTTTTCCTTTTCCTGTAAGTGTTTTTGCGTATTCCAATGTACTGATTACTTGCTCAATAGCGTTTCCGTTTTTGAGTTCTACAACTTCCCATCCAAACGCTTTCCATTTTGCCGAAAGGTCACCAAGATCGAGAACGTCTTTCACGTCACCATCAATTTGCCTGCCATTATAGTCGACGGTAGAAATTATGTTGTCAATTTTCTTGGCTGAAGCAAACATGGCTGCTTCCCAGATTTGCCCTTCCTGAAGCTCGCCATCACCGTGCAGGCTATAAACAAGGCGTTGATCACTGTTAAGTTTTTTAGCTATAGCTGCGCCTATGGCTACTGAAAGTCCTTGCCCAAGTGAGCCTGAAGCTACTCTTATTCCGGGCAATCCCTCATGGGTGGCGGGGTGCCCTTGCAGCCGTGAGTTGAGCTTGCGGAAGGTTGCTAATTCGCGCAACGGAAAAAATCCATTTCGCGAAAGCACGCTATACCACACCGGCGAAATATGCCCGTTAGAAAGAAAGAATAAGTCTTCGTCAATACCGTCCACATGAAAATTTTTAGCATCGTACTTCATGATGTGGCCATAGAGTGCCACAAAGTATTCGGTGCAGCCGAGGCTTCCCCCCGGGTGGCCTGAGTTTACAGCGTGTACCATGCGTACAATGTCTCGGCGCACTTGTGTTGCCATTTTTTCCAGGGTGTTAATATCGGTCATGTGTGCTCAGGTAAATTATGGGTTCAAAAGTAATACTATGCTCATTCTATAACCTGCAATGTGCTGATGAGTTATGAGGACTAATTGTGGAAAAGGGTTCAAAATGCGATGGAATAAAAATCAGGTATAAGCCTATTTTGTTGTAAGCACCATACCAAGTTTTTCTTCTGCAAATTGGCATATGGCTTCATATACTTCAACAAATGCCGCAGATTGCATATCGGAAGCGATTACATGGTTGCCCGCTGTAGGGAAAGCCATTTCCACTTTTAGAGAATCTGGAGTGGCAAGCTGAGCGTGCATACGCTGAATAGCCGACACGCGCACCACCTGATCTTGATTCTCCTCATCACGGTAGTAATAGCCATTGAATACAGGGCAATGTATATCACGGTAGGTGGCCTTCCGGCAAATGGTTTCAACGAGTTCCTGCAGTTCGGTAACCGACTCGAGCCTGTATTGGTGATACCAGTATTTTTTGTAGTTATCATCGGTATCTAGCGTGCGGTAATCACTTTTGAAAAAAATACGAGCGAGTTGCAAACCCCACGGATTGTTGAGCAAAAATGCAGCGGGGTCGTTTATTTCAATATTCGGCGAGAAATTGATAAGACCTTTAATTTCAGGATAGGTTGCAGCCAATTTTAGCGCAAGGGTACCACCGGTGCTGGTACTCATGATCACTACTTCATCGCCTAGGTTTTTACCCATCGCATAGGCTTCCACAGCGCTGCGCCATACTCCATCAGCGGTGAAGTTTAGGAGTGCTTCGGTGGTATCAATACCATGTTCATCTAATCGGGCAAGGTAGAGGTTGCAGCCATACTTTTCGGCAAAAAGACGGTGCGTGGGATAGCCTTCCATTTGAGATGCCGTAAATCCATGCAGGTAAACAATTGCTACAGGGGTTTTAGCTCGGGTCGTGGGATCGGCCCATACAATGGATGCTTCGTTTCCTGGTTTTAATTTGTGGCGCTGTTCCTGGGCCTGAACATAAGTTTCTACTGCAAGCCCGGTTGTTGGCAAATCGGGTAGTGTGGCGTCGTATTCAGGTGTTGAAGGGCTTGGGCCAATGATGTATAGTACCAACAATAACGCTGCAATAGCAAGAAGTATTTTTTTCATTACGGACGAAATAAGGGCATGAAGTTAGAATTTTTCGAAAGCCCCAAGCCCGAAGAGCGCAAAGTCGAGGCGGGCAGGATCGGCAGGATCAACCTTGCGAAGATTTCGCGTAAGCTCCATTACTGCCTTCCAATCGTTCTGCTTACGTTTCAGCATGCCAAGTTTGCGGGCCACACGGGCTGTGTGCACATCGAGCGGAATGTACAATATCGCAGGGTTTATGGTCTTCCAAATTCCAAAATCTACTCCGGCTGCATCCTTACGCACCATCCACCGGAGGTACATATTCATTCGCTTGGCAGCCGAACCTTGAAGCGGGTCGGGGAGGTGCTTCCTTGTTCGGTGAAGGTGGTCACCACTAAAAAAGCTTGCCTTAAAACGGGACAATCCCCTCCCGGGATTTGTTTTCTCTCCCTTCAATGACGTCTGAAATAGAGTTTCCAGACCACCTTCACATTGATATATTCGCTTCAGCGCGTGCAGAAAGGCAAGACAGTCATCGCCATTGAAAGTGCGGTGCACAAATTTCTCAAAAGGCTTCAGGTCTCTTTCACCAAAGTTCATGACGAACTCATAAGGCGATTGGTCCATCCACATCATAAGCCGATTTGCGCTATTGATGATGGTGGTGCGCTGACCCCATGCTATGACCGCCGCGAGAAATGCACTAATCTCAATATCTTCTTTTCGCGAAAAACGACGGGGAATCTGAATAGGATCTGATTTGATAAACGACAGATTATTGTATAAATCTGCCTTTGCGAGCAATAATTCTCTGACCCGATTTTTCTCAGAAAAGGCTGATTTGTGCGATTTCACTAATATGCCGGCTTCAGCATTTAATATGATTTCCATGTAACCAGCAAAAGTAAGCCAAAGCAAATATGCTTATCTATTGAAAGTATAAAAATACACCCGACAAGATTTCTTGTCGGGCGATTTTATGGTTGTTTGTAATAGACGGGGTTGCTGCGGCCGCTGGCTGATGGCTACTGAATAATAAGCTTCTGAACGTGCTGCTGAGATTCAGTGCGATATTCCACAAAATACATTCCTGATGAAACGTTTCGCGTGTCAAAATCTTCCAAAACAATGCTGCTTCCAGAAGCCACATTGCGCTGGGTTATTACCTGGCCAATGTTATTGCGCATAATGATGGTGGCACCGCGACTTTCGCCAATGTATTCAGCCCTTACGGTAAATTGTCCGTTGCTGGGGTTTGGATATACCTGCAGCGATTGAAGTAGCTCTATGGATTGTGGCTCGTCCTCTTGCTCTACAATTGTACTGTTTATGGTGCAAGCATCAATATTGGCCAATAAAGTACTGCCGATGCCGGTTTGAAAACCCGTATTCAACGTTATTGAGCTTCCTGCTTCCAGGAAAAGTGAAGTAAGTGAGGAAGCAGAAAGGGATTGGGTGGAGGTAATTGTGCTTGATGCTATCCAACCTTTGTATCCCGAAAGTGCCCCGCTCAATGTATAACTACTGGTGCAGCCAATGGTGAAGTAGTGGTTTTTTACTTCTCCGTTGAAAGCGACCTGCACGCGGTAAGTGCCATTGCTTGCACCTGTCATCAAACGATTTGAATTCCAGCTAAATCCCGAACCATAATTAAATTCGGATGTATGGGTCCAGGTTTGAAGCAACACATTCGTCGGAGAGTACATCCTGACCTGGACGGTCTGTCCGATGGTAATATCACGTAAGTATGTACCAATGATAACGTTTGTCCCTGAATTAAAATGATTTCTTTCCTTGACGTCTTCGATCGTGCCAGCTTCGTAGCCCGAACAAGTTGAATATATCGGATTGTTACTGTGTGTCATGATGCGAAGAATTCCAGGATCCCAATAAGGTCTTTGGGTTTGCCACCAACTATTATTTACAGTTGTATTGCAGGTATTTGCGTTGGTAAACCAGGGCTCCACATAAGCGCAGCTAAGGCATGGCCTTACTTCAAAGTGCAGGTGTGGGTCGGATGAATTTCCAGAACTACCCACTTTTCCAAGGTATTGGCCGGCTACGATTGATTGGCCGTTTACCAGGTTTGCCACACTTCCATTTTTCATGTGTCCATACAAGCTTACTGAATTGTCAGGATGGAGCAATGCCACGAAGTTTCCATATACGCCATAACCGGGATAGGTACCCTGGATATGACCGGAGCTGCCACAATTTCTGTCAAAGTTCCCGTCTTGAAAAAACAGGACTTGTCCATTGGCGGCTGCTATCACATCCACACTGCCTTCAGCTTGCATTTTCCAGCGAAAAGGGTGTGGTACGATGTCGACACCATTGTGACCGTCGTAATTTCTGGCATTGCTGCCAGTCTCACACATCCAGTCTCTGCGACCTGTGCCGTCTTGCAGGTCGGCATAATTCGTGATCATGTAATAATCGAATACGCCGGGTTCCCTGGCATAAGCATCGGACTTACGCAAAGGCCATTGGAAAGCACCTATATTCTTTGGAGTGAAATCGCGTGGTTCCAGCTTTCCTTCATTTTTTAATTCTTGATAACTGGCTTCCAACAGCGGTAGTATTTCTGCTTGGTAGTCCGCATCGGTCACACAGGTAGCATGTGTAGCTGGCTCATCAGTGTACAATACATCTGTGGGAGTGCCTACTTGGTAATGATCGTGCCCTTCATGGTCATGGTCATCTGAATGATTCTGAGCAACTGCCGTTAGTCCGCATAAGGCAAGGCTGCAACCCAGCATCAATCCTTTTGGAATGATTTTTTTCATGATTTCCTTTTTTTAGGATGGGGTTAATTACTTGCCTTCTAGGCTTTCTATGCGTGAACGAAGTGCTGCATTTTCGCTGCTCAGCTCGTCGCTGCGCAGCTTCAGTTCAAGGATATACAGCGTAAGCTCTTCAACCTTCTCGATGGTGAGGCGCTGCATCTCGCCAAGTTCCACACCTTCTGCTTTTTCGAGATCAAGGGCTGATGGTAAGCCGGGAAGGTGCTTTTGTGATTTGACATACTGTCCAAGCTCGTCGATGCTCATCAGGTCGTAGTTTTCTTCAAAAACATAGTCGGGCCAATTGCTTTGAGCC
>JBBQZU010000058.1:0-11073 GCA_038207425.1 Flavobacteriales bacterium
CAAGCCGATGTTGTTTATGGCTATCAGGAAGTAAGGAAAGGAGGCTTTTTTGAGAGATATAGCGGTAATTTATTTTGGAAGTTGATACGGTATTTTAGCCAAATTGACATTCCCGAAAACCTTACTACAGAAAGGCTAATGTCTCGACAATATGTGATTGCTCTTTGCAGCCTCCCGGAAACTGGACCTTTTTTAGGGGGAATGATGTACTGGATTGGCTTCAAGCAAATTGGAATACCCATCAAGCGGATTCAAAGACAGGGGAAATCAACTTACAGCAGTATTAAACGAGGCGGACTGCTTCTAAAAGCGGTAACATCCTTTAGCGGATACCCGCTCAAGTTGGTTTTCTTTTTTGGCAGCATGATTACTATAATTAGCTTCATCACATTGGGAATTCTATTGGCCCGTAAATTAATCTACCCGGAAACATTATTGATTGGTTACACCTCAATAATGGTCACCATTTTGCTAGCCGCCGGATCAATACTGATGGCGCTAGGCATCATCGGTTTATATTTGGAACGGGTATATAATCAATCAAAAAAACGTCCTTTGTATATTATTAAGTCAATTACCGATCACTCATCGATATGGAAAACTTAGACAACTACATTGAAGCCTACACCAAGAATTTTGAGTTTTATGAGGAAAACGTATTGTATCTAACTCAATACGCTAACCATATGATTGCCTCCATACGTAATCAGGAACATGGCAATGTACTCAGCTTGGGTATTGGGCACGAAGTTGTTGGTGGTAAACTGGCTGAATTGTATGGCTCCTTCATACACAGCCATCACATCATCGATGGTTCTTTGAAACTCGTGGAGGTTTATGTGAAAAACCATCCATCAGAAACTCTCAGGGTTGAACACGTTTACTTTGAAGATTTTCAATCCGACTTCAAATTTGATGCCATTGAAATGGGCTTTGTATTGGAACATGTAGATGATCCGGGATTGATCCTGAGAAGGTATTACAATATGCTTCAAGACGATGGAACATTGTACATTGCTGTGCCAAATGCAAAATCATTGCACAGACTCATTGGTCATCACGCCGGAATGCTGAATGATATGTATGCATTAAGTGAAGCTGACTTCAAGTTAGGGCACAAAAGGTATTTTGATATTGACAGCATTACAAAGCTCGTTGAAGATTCTGGATATGTCATCGAGGATGTAAAAGGACTAATGCTTAAGCCTATTACAGGCGGACAAATGAAACAACTTGATTGGAATCAGGATGTCATGAAGGCGCTTATGATCTTGGGCGACAACATGCCTGCTGTGTCTAACTGCATCTACCTGGAAGCCAAAAAGCAGCCAAAATGAAAGTGTTGATTGTGTCCGGTGGCGGCTTCCAGGGACAAACACTTCTAAATATTTTCAGAGCGTTACGGGCAGCAGAAATCCATATTGCCGACATCCATCTACACAATGTAACAAAGATTGCTGCCGATCGCTACGTCACCTGCCCAGCAATTCATGATGAAGACAAGTTTATTCGCTTTGTCGATGATTACATTCAAAACGAACAAATTGATTACATCGTTCCAAGCACAGATTGGGAGCTTTCATTACTTAGTAAGTACCGTAATCGCTGGAAGGCTGAAACCTTGGTGAGCGAACCATCCCTTCTTGAGATACTGAGAAATAAGCTCTCAACGCATCAATTTGTGGAATCAAATGGTCTGCCGGGCTTACAAACTTTTGCAAGTGCTAGTGAAGCAAATTTTTGGCCTTTGTACAGAAAACCAATTGTTGGATTTGGAGGTAAGAATCACGCTGTCATTGCTTCAGAAAGTGACTTTCGTGAAATGGATGGGGAGGAGTCGCTTTATGTCTATCAGGAGTTTATTAAAGTATTTGATGAGTTTTCCATTGACGTGTTTATAGGGCGAAATGACTTCAGTGAGCCTTTAATTCGCAAGCGGGTGCGCAGCTCAGGAGGCTTTGCTGTGGTATCAAAATTGGAGGAAGTGGACGCGCAAACATTGAAGGTGGTTATACAACTCGTCCGATTACTTTGCGAAAAAGGTGCCTATGGCTTCTTTAATATCCAGTTTATGTCCTTTTCAGGACGAATCGCCTTCACCGATATTAACCCCCGCGTGGGCACTTCTTCTGTTTTGGCACACTTTATAACTCCTAAATTGTTGTCATTTTTTCCAAATAAGACATCGCAACGCACTTTTCGTTCTCCTGACATAAGCCATAACAAGCCAAGTTTTGTTTACCGAAGACTGTACGACAGAGCAATACCGATATTAAATCTTAAAGAATTCAGTGCAATTTGCTTTGACCTTGATGATACCTTAATGGACCACAGAGCATGGGTTAACCAACAATTTCAATCCTTCGTGGCAAAACTAGAGCTTCAGGAATTCCAAAAAGCTAAAGTGCTGCTAACTGGTGCCATGGCCATTGAAGAATCCAAAGTCTACCAGCTGATTGACTTGCTAATCTCCGAACACAGTGAAATTTTGCCTGCAAAGGAAAGTCTACTTGACATTTATAGGGCAAGCATTCCAAATCATGTGCGACTCATGGAAGGTGCTCATTCATTAGTAAGTCAACTCCATGAAGCAGGACTGAAAGTATTCATACTAACGGACAACCCTCCGGCCCATCAACGAAAAAAGATTGAACTACTTCCATTTCGTCATTTGATTCACAAGGTTTTTTATGCGGAAGAAACTGGATTCAGAAAGCCTCATGAAGCATGTTTCGAATTGGTAAAACAAGATGCTGACATTAGCACCGTCGCATTTGTAGGAGATAATTTTTACAGAGATATTTTGGGTTCTTTGAATGCAGGATTTAAGTACGCCTTTCATTTAAAAAGGCCCGGAGGGTTTGTGAGTAGCTCGTCTGAGCCAATACATGGCAATGAGTTATCCGATAAATATCATAATATTGAATCTCTAACTGAGTTAATGCTTCATATCTGATGATCCCATTTAATAAGCCTTATTTGAGTGGTAAGGAACTCGAATATATTCAGGAAGCCGTCGAGAACCGGCATCTTTCAGGCAATGGACCATTTACCAAAAAGTGCCAGGCCTTTTTTGAGAACCGTTATGGTTTTGGGAAATGTTTGTTGACTACGAGCTGTACCGACGCCCTTGAAATGGCTGCGATCTTGTGTCGCGTAGGGCCGGACGATGAGGTCATAATGCCCTCTTTTACCTTTGTGAGTACAGCCAATGCCTTTGTTTTGCGTGGAGCAAAGATTGTATTTTGCGACAGCCGCAGCGATCATCCGGGTATGGACGAAGACCTGATTGAAAGCTTAATTACACCCCGAACAAAAGTTATTGTACCTGTGCATTATGCAGGTGTGGCCTGCGACATGGACAAGATTATGGCGCTCGCCGATAAATACCATTTGCTGGTGGTGGAAGATGCCGCCCAGGCCATCGATAGTTTTTATACCGGAGCAGATGGGGTAAAACATCCCTTGGGAGGAATCGGCCATTTGGCAGCTTTTAGTTTTCACGAAACGAAGAACATACAATGCGGTGAAGGCGGAATGTTGGTCGTCAATGACATGCAGTTTGCAGAACGCGCCGAAATTATTTGGGAGAAAGGAACGAATCGCGCGGCTTTTTTCCGGGGCGAGATTGACAAGTACGGCTGGGTAGATGTGGGCAGCTCCTTCTTGCCGTCAGAGTTGATTGCGGCCTTTCTCTGGGCCCAATTGGAAGCCTTAGACGGTATTCAGAACAGACGAAAGGCCATCTGGAACACCTATTGGGATGGCCTGCAAGGACTGACCGAAAAGGGCATCCAATTGCCCCATGGACCAGCCTATGCCACCAACAATGCGCATTTGTTTTACCTCGTGATGCCCGGAATTGAAGAACGAACGCGGTTTATTGCGGCCTTAAAAGCGGAAGATATTATGGCGGTGTTTCACTACCAAGGCCTCGACCGCTCGCGATTCGGCACTGCACAAGGAGCGTGCGTTGCGCTGCCATTCGCAGACGCCTATAGCCATAACCTCGTGCGGCTTCCATTCTATTGCGGTTTAAACACGGAACGTATAGTTTCGCAGATTTGCGCCCAATGGATTTGATACCTCCAAAATTGTTTGATAGGCTTAAGTTGCACGAAGGCATCTGGTTTGCCGAAAGTTCCGGGAAAATCTCCTACCCCGATGATGGGAACGATGCTTGCTATCAAGTGGAAGAGCATAGTTTTTGGTTTCAGCACCGCAATAAGTGCATCCTTGCCCTTGTTGAAAGGCACTTGCCCAAGGATGGGGTATTTATGGATGTTGGGGGCGGAAACGGATTTGTGGCCAAGGCCGTTCAAGACGCTGGATACTCCGTAGTATTGGTAGAGCCTTTTCAGGCGGGCTGTGTGAATGCGCGGAAACGCGGCGTAAATCATGTTGTAAGCGGCGTTGCGAATACCCAAAATTTTCCTGAAAACAGTATCGATGCGATTGGCATTTTCGATGTGCTTGAGCATATTGAAGATCGACCAGCATTTCTGGCTGAACTAAGAAGGCTGTTGAAGCCCAGAGGCAAACTCTTCATTACTGTGCCAGCTTACGATTTTCTTTGGTCACAAGAAGATTTGCTGGCCGGACATTATTTGAGGTACACGCGCAAAGGCTTAATGGCTGACTTGCAAACCGCAAGGTTTAAATCCATTTTTAGTAGCTATTTTTTCTCATGGTTGGTGTTGCCCATTTTATTTTTCCGTGCGCTCCCTCATGCCCTTGGTTCAAAAGAAGTCGGAGAAGTTCAGAAAGACCATGCAAAAGGGTCTGCGGCGCAGAAAGCTTTGAGTTTTGAAATATCCAGAATCGGGAAGCACAAGATGGTTGCGTCAGGAAGCAGTGTGATTGGAGTTTTTACCAAAGAAATCAATCGGTGATAAGGAGCGATATTTCCTATTGTTATTTTCCGATTGGAGTACCTTCGTCAGGCACTTTAAGCTCCCTGCGAACTATGGTCTTTTTGGGGTGGACAAAGCGACAAAAAAATCAAGGAATCGGCTCCGAAAATGGGTCGATTAATACCTTGGATATTATAGAATTTGATTGGTTGCTTAAGAAGCTAGGATTATTGCCATGAAGAAAGAATGGAGAAAGCTGTTCAGAAATTCCAAGGTTAGCTGCTGGATCATTTTTTTTCTAGCTCTTTTAGTGCGTGTTGCATTTTATTTCTGGGGAACTCCGATATACTACGGTAGTTCAGGTTATCAATTGAGCGGCGATTTTGGGTCGTGGGCACAGAGCATTCAAAACCTTGTAGAGCATGGGCAATATACAGTGGCGATTGGATTGGGAAATGGACAGTTTTTCCGCCCTCCCGGTTACGGCTTTTTTCTCCTGCCCTTTTATTTATTATTTGGAACTTGGGAAGATGCGTATGTTTGGATTGCTGCAGTTCAAATCGCAATGGATGCCCTGGCGGCTGTTATTTTGTTTAATGCGGTGCGCATACTTACAGCCAATTTTATTAGCGCATGGCTTGCTGGCATGCTCTACACGTTTTACTTTTTTGCTCTGGGTTGGACTCCAGTGCTCTACCCCGAAGCACCTTCGTTATTCTTTTTGATTGCCGGCTTTTATTGTTTTGTTCGAGCCATTCACTACAATGGCCATAACACATTATTGTATTGGCTTGCAATGGGCATTTGCTGGGGGATTGCGGCCTTGCTCAGGATTCAATTGCTCGCGATTTTGTTGGTTCCGGCGTTGGTTATTGGCTGGAATTATTTGAGATACAAGGGTCTCTTTTTAAAACCGCTTCTACTGGTTTACGCAGGTATATTGATCACTTATGGCCTATGGCCTGCCCGAAACATTATCAACTATGGCGAACCTGTATTTATTCAAAAATTGGTGGAAGGCGGTGTATGGAGTAAGGACTATACGTCTTTTTTCGGCATGTTAAAAGCAATTCAAGTGGGTCATCAACCACAGTTTTCGCAATTGCTTAAACAGGAAGCCATTCATTGGCCGGATGCTATTCAATGGACGCATGAGGACTCGATAAAAATCCAGCATGCTGTGCTACTAATGCACACTTGCGGAAGGGCTACTCAACGGTGGAAGGAGAACGAAGGGTATGGAAAAGCAAAAGTGCTAACTGAAAATTGTGATTTAGAAATAGCAGCGCTTTGGGAAGATCTGACGCATACAATTAAAGAGCGACATCCGTACTATACTTCGATCAAAGTACCATTGCTCAACTTATCGAAAGCATTTTTTAAAAATAGTTTGACAGAACGTCCAACGCCTTTTGTGGTCCGTGTAGCTTTTGGCTTGCGCAGCATCCTTATTTTTGTGGGACTCTTTGGTGCTGTAATTTTATTGATTGGCAAAAGTCGTGATTTCCATTTGGTGGCTATCCTTATTCTTGCTGCGGTTGGGGCGGTTTATCTGTCCATTACATTTGTAGCGAGACATGTTGAAATGCGCTATCTTTTGCAAGCAGATGTCCTCTTGTTGCTCCCCGTTGCGATGATGGGTGGCTTGTGGATTAGCAGATTGGTTGCCGGCAAAAAAGACGTTCATACGGGCAGCGCTGAGCCCACTACAGACCGAAAAGATGCAAGATAGTTACATTGCTACCAGTCGATATTTTAAGTTACATCAGTTTGATTTTCACGATGGAATCTCAATTTTATTTATTGGTATTCTAGTCCTTTTTGTAGGTCAACTGATAAAAAAGAAGCACAGCGATGAAAAGTATTATCAAAAGTATTTCTTGCCCGGTTTAATTGCTAAAACTATGGGTGGCCTCACATATGCTCTGGTTTACACCTATTATTATAACTATGGAGGCGATACTTCCGGATTCTGGTGGAATGGTATGCGCTTGTTCATGATACTTATAGAATATCCGGAATACTATGTTGACGCTTTCACGCGAAACTTCAATACCCAGCATTCATTTGTGCTCAACTTTTTGAAAACTATGCTATTTGCAAAGGATTGGGAAGAATACCGTATGGTACAAATCACTTCCATCATTGCCCCATTCGGGTTATTGAATTTTTTTGGTAGTAGTATGCTGTTGGCAGCCTTGTGTTATACAGGCGTATGGAGGCTGTTCCTTACCTTTAGGGAGTACTATCCCCTGGCTGAAAAACAATTGGCCATTGCAGTACTATTTATCCCTTCCGTGGTTTTTTGGGGTTCGGGAATTATGAAGGATACTGTTGTATTCGCATCTGTGGGCTTGCTTATTTATGCTGTCAATTCCATTTTCTTCAAGCGACAATTTAAAATTTCTGAGTTTTTAATATTGATTCTTTCAGTATATCTCATTGCTTCAATGAAAGCCTATGTGCTGTTTTCACTTGCCCCGGGTCTGGTGGTATGGCGAATACTCAGGTACAGAAAAAGAATTCGTTCCCCAATGCTTCAAAGACTTGCCCTTCCCCTATTTTTTACTCTGTCAATCCTTGGAGGCTTTGGAGTGGTTAAATTGGTGGGAAAATATAATTCACATTATTCTTTAGAAAATTTTATAGCCGGTGCAAAGAGCATGCAGGGTTGGCACTACCAGGAAGGAGCCAATACGTCTGAGCAGTATGGCAGGGGATCCAGTTATACCTTAGGCGACTATGATCCTTCTCTGAACGGTCTTTTGAAAGTGGCTCCGGCTGCGATAAACGTAACTTTTTTTCGACCTTACCCGTGGGAAACTACTACGTTCATGCAGCTATTTACCGCATCGGAAAGCTTTGTTGTACTTCTCCTCACCCTGAGTTTGCTATTTAGCAATAACCCGTTTAAGCTTATCAGAATTATAAACAATGATGCATTCTTGATAATGATGCTGAGTTTTTCCATCCTCTTTGCTTTTGGAGTGGGTTTTTCAGCATATAATTTTGGTGCCCTTGTTAGATACAAAGTACCCTGTATGCCCTTTTTCGTGGGCGCTATACTCGTGCTTAGATTTAAATTAAAGAATCGTACAAAGAAGACTTTTAATTAGATAGATAAATTGGGATTACAATAGAGATATCCTATGCCTTTTCCAGAATTTCTTTGTAAATCTTTAAATATTCCTCAAGTCCTTTCGAGATATCATAAACTTCATATGCAGACTGCCTTATTTCAGACTTTGGTATAAGGATTAGTTTATCCCAGAGGCCGGAAACCCTTTCAAATTCTGAATCAGAGAAGACCTTAACCAATATCCCTGATCCTGTATGTTCAATGATGGCATCCACATCCCCAACTCCATCATTGCAGATTACCGGCACGCCCATGCCCATCAGCTCACCCTGCTTTGTAGGGCTTGATGGCAACTTGGAATATACCGGAAGGATAAAAAATACCGCCGCCGTCATAAAAGACATCAGAGCGGGCATATCTGCACGAGTTGCAGAGGTGCTGTATAAATTTACCAAGGGGACGTCGTATTTGTAGAAGAGGTGCACCAATGATTCCGTCGGATCTTGAGAAACGACCAGAAATTTCACATCAGGATATGCTTTATACAAGAAAGAATAAAACTGTACCATTTCTTCTACCATATACCATGTACCTAGAGAGCCCACATATCCGAGATAAATTTCTGCAGGGTCAATATGATGGCGCTCAGCCACTTTCTGTTTTTGATCTTCGCTTATTCTCCGATAGTCGAAGTGGTCAAGGTCGGCCATGCAGGGAATAACCGTTGTTTTTTCCACTACTTGCTTTCCGGTTTCTAATGCCGCTGAATATTCCGGACTATTTATCTTCATCTCCATTGTAAACCAGCCGGGCAGCTCGGCCTTGCCCGCATGGGTGAGAGATACCACAGCCGCAGCATTTTTAAGGAATACCTTTTCCATGTGCTTGAAGTAGCGGTAAATGAATAAGTATAGCGGATTCCACAAATTCCATATCTTCCCGTCTACCCGTTCATCGGCCCAGAACCCGCGCATATCGAAAAGAAATGGGATTCCGTTCCGTCGCTTAAAACCCAAGGCTACCAAAGTTGTAAGATAACTGCGGCAGTGCATCAGGTCTATTTGCTGCTTTCGCATGATATTGCGAATTGCCAGCTTTAGTCTCCAAAGATCCCAAAGGGTGCTTAGCACCGGGGGTCGTTTTGTATAGGCCATCGGCTTCCAGACAATGCCTGCTTCACCGCAAATCTTCTCTATTTCAGTCCGGTTCTGCTTATACCTTTCCGGCTTTTCAAAAGAGACAATGGTAAATCGGTAACCCTTGCGCGACAACCCGATTACATAGGGAAGAACCTGACTCTGCCCAAGCGGATCGGTAAGGCCGTCGTAACTCAAGTATAGCACATGGGGTTTTTCCACAGCTCAAATATATCGGGAAAGTACCATCAATGCATAAAGTCTGCTGTAAAGATGGCTTTCGCCGTTGCTATATTGATCGCTCAACCGAGCGGTTGTATCTACAAACTTCTCCTTATTTGCATTATCAGGTGCATCTATTGTACCCATCCACTTCTCCAAAGGTATCGAGAACCCCCATTTTTGCCGGTATATCAGGTGATTTGGATAGTACCTTTCCATCATTTTCTTGATCAGGTATTTGGGTTCTCCTCCTTTTGTTTTTAAAGCCGGATCGATATTCAGGGCATACTCCACCAATCGGTGGTCGAGGAAGGGCACCCGCACTTCAAGCCCGTAGCGCATACTCGCACGGTCCACCTTTACCAGCAAATCGTCCTTGAGGTAATTGGTCAGATCAAAAAATGCCTGAGCCTCATCATAGCGTAAGTCGCGGGCGAGTGCCGCCGGGCGGTAAGGGTCTGTCCAGGCCTTTCCACCCATTTGCACAATTTCCTTCGCAGTAAAAAAATTTTGCTCCTGGGAGAAAATATGTGCTGCAAGGTGTGCCTTGGCAGGAGCATCAAATACATTGGCAGCGCGCAGGTTGCGGTTGCCCCCGCGTGCGCGCAGTGCTGCCGCAATCAGTTTGCGCCCCGCCCACACAGGTGCTTTGTGCATGCGATTGGCCCATGTGTATGCGCCATAGCCCATAAAAAGCTCGTCGCCACCGTCTCCACTTAGGGCCATTTTCACATGCGCGGCTGCAAAGCGCGATATTGCCATCGTAGGAAATAAGCTGCTGTCGGCAAATGGCTCGCCCACAAGCGCCAATCCTTCTTCAAATCCATCCATTACTTCCTTTCGGGTAATAAGGATATTGTGGTGGCGGGCGCCCAAAATCTCCGCCATCTCTTTGGCGTAGGCCGTTTCATCAAAGGCAGCATCCTCAAACGAAACGTTGAACGTATCGATGGGCTGTGTATGAATTTCGGATGCAATGGCAGTAATTAATCCCGAGTCAGCACCCCCACTTAGAAAAGTACCAAAGGGCACATCGGCTACGAGCCGCAGGCGCACGCTGTCGCGCAGGAGTTCGTGCAAGTGGTCGGTTACTGCTTTTTCATTGTTATGGGTCAGGGCTATTATCTGGTCATCTGCCTTCCAGTAAGTTGAGTAGTGTATTTTACCCTGTTCAATAACGGCACAGGTTCCGGCAGGAAATTTACTGATCGACCGGTACAGGGTCAGCGGCTCGGGAATATATCCGCGGTGCAGAAATTGGTGCACCGCTTCATCATTGATTTTTGCATCGGGCAGAAGGGCTTTCAGGGCGGGAAGCTCGCTGGCAAAAGTGATGCTATCTTCACCGGTGTAAAGGTACAGGGGCTTGATGCCCAGGCGGTCTCTGAACAGGTGCAAAGCCTTTGTGTGAAGGTCGTAAATGGCAATGGCAAACATGCCGTTGAGTTCAGTGATAAACTCCGGGCCCTTTCGTACAAAAAGTTCCAGGATTACTTCCGTATCGCTGCTTGTGCGGGTGGGTATGGCATACGCATTTGCCAGTTCGCGGTAGTTGTACACTTCCCCGTTGTACACCATCACATACCTGCCGGAGGCGCTGTGAAAAGGTTGATTGGCTGCGGTGGAAAGGTCAAGGATGGAGAGGCGCGTATGGCCAAGCCAAACTTTTCCATCTTCATTCGAAAACGCTCCAGAGGCATCGGGCCCACGGTGGCCCAGGGATTTTAAGACTTGGGATTGGACGGCTGGTAGTACCGTGCCTCCTATCAGTCCGACAATTCCA
>JBBQZU010000059.1:0-10520 GCA_038207425.1 Flavobacteriales bacterium
CTGCAAACAAACCCTTTTTTCAATTTTGTCCGAGACAAAATTTACAGCCTTGGAAATATTTATTTCGAAGATTTAGTCTCAAAATAGGTATACGCATCAGAACTTTAGTCTTAGACCTGTTTCTTGTTAGACAAGGAATAGCGCGGAAGTTAATGAAAAACAATTTGAATATATTTGATTCTATTTTTTTGTTGTTGAAACTGGATTGGAAAACAAACCCGCAAATACCAAACTTTCGCATCAAGTGAAGAAAATCTCCACTCAAAAACAGATTGCTAGAAATGAGAAAAGCATAAACCATTTTCACAAATAACCAAGGGTCGTATTAATTTTTTCCTACCCTCAATTTTCTTGTTGTGGGAATTATGCAACTATTCCTCCTAATTGTGTAATGGCATTACCAGGTTAAGCTTGTATCTTCACTAAAATCGCATTAAAGTCATACATGAAAATTGTAGCGTATCCATTTAGAGCAATCAAATTGATGTATTCTTTTGGAAATGATTTCAAAACGGTTGCGGAGTATTTCTGCAGACTATGTAATTAAATACGAGTCAATATGTTCATACAAACAGTTAATCCAAACACAAACAAGACAGTGAAGTCATTCGAAGA
Organism: Flavobacteriales bacterium; assembly: GCA_038207425.1. Classification (GTDB taxonomy): domain Bacteria; phylum Bacteroidota; class Bacteroidia; order Flavobacteriales_D; family Cryomorphaceae; genus JBBQZU01. Next base: position 616 of record JBBQZU010000059.1, read on the forward strand.
AATGACAGACAACACAGTTGATGCTAAAGTGGCGAAAGCCCATCTAGCTTATGCCAACCGGAAAGAAACGAGCTACCAGCAACGGGCTGATTTGCTACACAGAGTAGCAACAATTATGCGGATCAAGAAATCTGAACTTGCCAAAACCATCACCTTAGAAATGGGCAAACTTCTTGCCGAAGCAGAAGGCGAAATCGACTTGAGTGCCGATATCTTTGATTATTATGCCGATCACGGTGAAGAATTTCTAGCCGATAAAGTCCTTGACCCGGAATATGGCTCGGCAATCATTCGAAACAGTCCCATTGGCGTGTTATTAGGTGTAATGCCATGGAATTTTCCTTATTACCAAGTAGCACGCTTTGCAGCTCCCAATATTATGGTGGGCAATACGATATTGCTTAAGCACGCGTCCATCGTTCCGCAATGCGCTGCTGCTATTGAAGAACTATTCCAAGAAGCAGAAGCCCCGGACGGATTGTACACCAACTTATTCATTACAGGTGAACATACATCATCGCTGGTTTCTGACAAAAGAATAAAAGGTGTTTCCTTAACGGGAAGTGAAGAAGCAGGCGCAAATATTGCTACGGAGGCCGGAAAACATTTGAAAAAAGTTGTGTTGGAACTAGGGGGCAATGATGTGTTCATTATACTGGAAGATGCCGAAATGGAAAAAACGGTAGAGTGGGCAGTTGTTGGACGAATGAATAACAACGGTCAATGTTGCGTAGCATCCAAGCGGTTTATCGCAGTGGAATCCATAGCCGATGAATTTATCCAAAAGTTTAAGGACGCATTATCGAAAATGAAAGTGGGTGATCCGATGGATCCCGAAACCGAGCTAGGCCCGCTAAGTAGTGAAGCAGCCGCAGTTCATTTAGCTGATCAGGTGAAGCGTTCAATTGATGGGGGTGCGAAAGTTTTATTGGGTGGCAAACGTGCCGATCGCGAAGGCGCCTTTATGGAGCCAACCATACTCACCGATTTGAAGCCAGGCATTGCTGCGTATCATGAAGAACTATTTGGCCCGGTAGCATCCTTCTATGTGGTGAAAGACGAGCAAGCTGCCATTGATTTGGCCAATGATTCTGATTTTGGTTTGGGGGCATCCGTATTTACGCGAGACATTGAACGTGGCAAAAAAATAGCCGATCAGATTGATACCGGAATGGTGTTTATCAATCATCCTACCTGGACACAAGCCGATCTCCCTTTTGGTGGAACCAAGCGTTCAGGCTTTGGCCGTGAGCTTTCTGAGCTGGGCATACAGGAGTTTGTAAATAAAAAACTGATTCGTGTTAGTGCGCTCAGCGATCCATTTTAATGGTAAGTGTCAAGGAAAGCTTCAGCAGAAAGCAACAACAATTTTAAATTCTCTAATTAACAAACAATGGAAAAGACATCAAATCAAAATAATCAAAACCTTACAGCACACGAAGCAATAGATAAACTTAAAGAACTGATTAAAAATGAATCTATCTGTTTCTTTTGTACACAACTCACACAAGAGCCGATATCCACCCGTCCCATGAGTACCCAGAAAGTAGATGATGAAGGTAACATCTGGTTTTTGAGTTCAATAAAAAGTGATAAGAATGCGGACATTGCGCAAAATCATGCTGTACAATTGTTCTACTCCAACTCTTCAAACTTTGAATTTGTGAGTCTATTAGGGCATGCAACAATTGTAACAGACCGGGAAAAAATTCATGAAATGTGGACACCTTTTGCCAAAGCTTGGTTTAAAGATGGAAAGGACGATGTGGATATTTCCCTGATTAAGGTAGCACCACAAACTGCTTACTATTGGGATACAAAAAACAATAAAATGATTACCATGATAAAAATGCTGGCGTCTATGGTAACAGGTAGTGCCCCAGATGATGGCGTGGAAGGAACATTAAAAGTCAAATAATCGATCATGGCAACTTCAAAATCAATTGAAGCAAATACAGATAAAATCTCAATACTCTGACTCGGGATAAATAACTAATTCGTTCCATTGCACCCTGCGATCCTTTTAAATTGTACAATTAATAAAACTTAAAAAGCATGGCACACATTTCAATAATATCCTCAAGCGTGCGAAATGGCCGCAAGAGTGATCGGGTGGCACTCTATCTACGTCAATATATAACAGTAAATAAACTAGCTGAATCTGAAATCATCGATTTGATAGATTACAAATTCCCAGTCTTTGATGAGCGATTGAGGTTACAGAAAAACCCGACGGAATTAATGACTCAATTTGCCGAGAAGATAAAAGAATCAGATGGGGTAATCATCGTTACGCCTGAGTACAATGGCAGTATTCCGGCAAGCTTAAAAAATGTGATTGACCTGTTATATGATGAATGGCACCATAAGCCAATTGCTATTTCCACAGTTTCATCTGGCCTATTCGGTGGCTCACAGGCATTGATTACTTTGCAATTTATTCTTTGGAAAATGCATGCCTGGACTGTGCCGGCTACGTTGCCTATTGCCAACGTAGCTGAAGCGTTTAATAAGGAAGGTGTTGCAGCAGATCAGGATGTAATGAATAACCTTACAGGCATTTTCATGAACGAACTTCTGTGGTGCATCGAGGCCAATAGACGAATGATGGAATCACCCACGTTAACAAGTACCACATAATAATAAATACCAATCAACATGACAACAAAATTGCTTACCAAAGAATTCATTCACGAATTGCTGTCAGTGGCGGAGGCACCTTGCATCTCTCTTTACATGCCCACGCATCGCAGTCATCCTGAAAATACTCAGGATACAATTCGATATAAAAATCTTGTTAAACAAGTGCAAGAATCTTTAACAGAAAAATTTCCAACAGCCGAAATTCATAAATTACTAAAACCTTTTGAAACGCTTGCCAATGATCATGAATTCTGGAATCATACGAGCGATGGCCTGGTTATTCTGGGTTCTCCAAGTATCTTCGAAGTGATTCAACTACACATGCCAGTTGAGGAGCTGGTGATTGTGTCGGATAGCTTCCACACAAAACCACTCCGGTATTATTTGCAATCGGCTGATCGCTATCAGGTGCTGGCTTTGTCAATGGATGTTATCCACCTTTTTGAAGGCAATCGATATTCCCTTGTCGAAATCCAACTGCCAGATGATTTTCCAAAAACAATTGAAGAAGCATTGGGAGAGCAATTGACTGAGAATCATACTACTGTTGCCTCCTATGGCGGAGTGGGTGGCGAAAGCACAAACATGCATCATGGGCATGGTGGCAAAAAGGATGAAGTGGACAGCGATGCCAAACGATTCTTTCGTGCGGTTGCCGATGCGATTTACGATAGCTATACTAAACAAGGTGCCTTGCCGCTACTATTGGCAGCATTGCCTGAGCACCATAGTCTTTTCAATCAGGTAAATAAAAATCCATTTGTGTTGCCTAAAGGAATTGAAATCAATCCTCAATCTGTTTCAATAGAAAAACTTGCACAATTATCTTGGGAAGCGATGCGCCCCGTATATGCCGAAAAGCTGGAGAAGCTAGTACAAAAATTTAATCAGGCAAAGTCTGATGGTTTGGGTAGCGACAATATTGATGAGGTAACAGAAGCAGCGGAAGCCGGCCGAGTGGATATACTCCTTATAGAATCACACCGCGTTATTGCCAGCCAGCTTAGAAATAAAGTTACGGGTAGATTTGAAATGACTGATTTAACACTACCCGTGTTAGACGATCAACTGGATAATGTGGGTGAACTAGTAACTAAAATGGGCGGCACTATAAAAATGATACCCAAAGAGCAAATGCCTGCGCAGACAGGTCTGGCAGCCATATTTCGCTATTAAACTATAGTAATTAATCACCCCAAAAGCATAAGAAAACGGTTAAAAACTAATGGTCTTTGCGTTCGTATTAAGAAGGGAATTTCAACCAATCAATTATGAAAAATAAATTTACCAATTTGAAAGCCATCTTTGTAAACTGCACTTTAAAAAAATCTCCCACAAAAAGTCACACCCGTGATTTAATGGATGTTTCGGCCAAAATTATGGAATCTGAGGGCGTAGATGTAGAAGCTTTACGTCTGGTAGACTACGACGTGCCTGTAGGCGTACAACCCGACATGACTAAAGATGGGTATGTCAAAGATGAATGGCCTGCACTCTATGAAAAAATAATAGCCGCAGATATTCTCATTGTAGGAACACCTATTTGGTTGGGTGAACGTTCATCGGTTGCTTCAAAATTGATAGAACGTTTATATGCCATGAGCGGCTACCAGAACAATAAAGGACAATATGTTTATTATGGTAAAGCCGGGGGTTGTATAATTACTGGTAATGAAGATGGAGTGAAGCATTGTGCTATGGGAATTCTATATGCTCTTCAGCATTTAGGGTACAGTATTCCTCCCCAAGCCGATGCTGGATGGATTGGGGAAGTAGGCCCTGGCCCCAGCTATGGTGACACTGAATGGAATGGAGAAAAGCAAAACCCAACTGTAGGTTATGATTCAGAATTTACCAACCGAAATACGACGTTTATGACCTACAACTTATTGCACTTAGCAGCTATGCTAAAGGCAAATAATGGTTACTCTAGTTACGGAAATTCCCGCAAAGAATGGAACGATGGAGAGCGGTGGAAATTCGAAAACCCTGAATATAGATGAATATAAAACCGGATACAACAACCAAGATTCTCTGTTGATATTCAAATTATATTCTATGAATTTTTCGCACTATTGCCTTAAAGAGTTGGATTCTTAACCTTGAAGTCTAAGACGGTCAAGAACTGGTTTGTTTGGCCCAGAAGGCCAAAAATGAAGGCGCTGTTCAGTGGAACCGGCTGCGATCAACACAAAACTTTTTAGCTATGGGTAAAGCGACCATTCCTTAGTCGGTTTAAGGTGACAACCAGCGGTATCATATAAAGCGGTTTTCAGAGTTCGATTCAATCTCACACAGCTTATACAGGCTTTGAATCTTAGCCAAGCGAAATTCCAAATCAACCTACTCCAACTTCTCTACATATGCATCTACAAAACGAATAATATTAGCCTGACCCTTCAAAGATTCAAGAACTGCAATCCCCATCTGCACAAGGTTAAGCTTTGAATAACCTGTACCTGGCTTGTTCTCTGAATTCAATACAATAGTAAAATCACTGACTTTGCTCACTCTACAATTTACTCACATTGTGAAAAGAAAAACAAAAAAAAGGTTCGCGGGATACCCTTGGCAGCATGCGTACAGTAATTTCCATTAATACAAACACAATAGCAAACGGACGGCTTTAAATAACAAAAGAATAAACTTCCTAACGGGACCTGTCCATCATCGAAAATCCCTTACCACCACACATGTTCCATATGTCACTATTATATAACTTTTAATTATACTCATGTAATGGCATCAACCGACAATGTCCATAGTTTTGTACACGTAAATTGAAGGTTCTCAAGTAAGTTCGGCTATTGCCTCGTGGTGATAAAAGTGAACACACCTTTGAAATACTCTCAGGGAGTCAAGGAGTATTTCCTCACTCTATCCAATTAAAGATGATTCAATGTGCCCATACAAACAATTAATCCCGACGCAAGTAAGACAGTGAAGTCGCTCGATGAAATTGCGAAGAAGACAGTTAATGCCAAAGTGGTGAAAGCCAAAGCGGAATAAATTTTCAAAACAAAATTTTAAAAACTTAAAACCATTGAAATGAAAAAGTCACGAATTACTTCAGCACTTATTTTATGCTCGGTTATACTTTTTACGGCATGCGAAACCGAGCAACCGGTAGGCCAATTGCTAAAAAATGATACTCAACGCGCCGAAATCATTGACTCACTTATTAGCCACCAGAATTATAGAATGGAGATGGTGAATGCCATGATGGCAAATGACAGTTGCAGGAACATCATGGGCCAAAAAATGATGGGAAACTCCGGAATGATGGGGATGATGATGAAAGACCCTACGAAAATGAAAGGTACGATGGATCATATGGTCAATATGGCGGCTAATGACAGCGCGATTTTTAATGACATGGTTCAAACGATGAAAGAAAAGCCCGAAATGTGGGATAAGGTCATGCAAATGAAAACCCCTACAACCAAAACCAATTAATATGATGCACGATGATGCTATGAATTGGGGAATGGGTTGGGGAACGTGGGTTGTACCAATCCTTGTCGTTGCGGTAATTATCTATTTTGTAAGATATAGAAGGAATAAATGAAAAACAAAAATGAAGTGGTAATTTGGACAGGGAGCAGTAAAACAATAGGCTCGACCCGAGTTCATAAGCTTACTAAAAAACCCACTACTAAGTTTTAAACAGGATTGTTATCATTTGCGACAATGACCGCCATCTTTTAAATTCTAACAAATTAAATTAAAACAAATCATTGTGAAACCCAACATTGGAATATCAGAAAAAAAATTGGATGCAGTAACGGATATACTCTCTGAAGCATTAGCGAACGAAGTAACGCTCTACACAAAAACAAGAAAATTTCACTGGAACGTGAGCGGTGAAAGTTTTATGGAACTTCATAAGCTTTTCGAAAACCAGTACAAGAAATTAGAAAATTCAATAGACGAAGTTGCAGAGCGCATTAGCAAATTGGGAAGCAAAACCATTGGCACAATGAATGAGTTTGGAAAATTATCTTCAGTTAAAGAGCAACCTGGAAAATATCCTTCATCTAAAGAAATGATGAAGGAACTTTTAACGGACCATGAAACTATCATTGTGATGCTTCGCAAAGCTGTTGACGACTGCGCTGAAAAATACAATGATGCAGGTACATCCGATTTTTTAACAGGCTTGATGGAACAACATGAAACCATCGCCTGGACATTAAGAAGGTATTTTTAATTCATTTTCTAAAAATGAACAAATGAAAATTTTAAAAAACAAAGTAGCCATTGTTACCGGAGCAAGTTCCGGAATTGGCAAAGAAGTTGCGTTAAAGTATGCATCTGAAGGCGCGAAAGTTGTCGTTTCCGACATAGACGAAGAAGGTGGAAACGAAACGGTATCACTGATTAAATCACAAGGTGGAGAGGCAATTTTTGTAAAAGCGGATACTTCAAAATCAGGTGACCACAAGGCACTCGTAGACGAAACCGTAAAAAAATATGGAGGTTTGCACATTGCATGCAACAATGCGGGCATTGGCGGAGATTTAGCTCCAACTGGAGAGTATCCCATTGACGGTTGGGACAAAATAATAGGTATTAATCTTTCGGGCGTATTTTATGGTTTGCGTTACCAGATTCCTGCCATGTTAGCAACAGGCGAAGGTGGAAGCATTATAAATATGGCGTCTATACTTGGTATGGTTGGTTCTAAAAACGTACCGGGATATGTTGCTGCAAAACATGGTGTTGTGGGTCTTACCAAAGCCGCTGCTTTGGATTATGCCGACCAGCAAATTCGCGTGAATGCTGTGGGGCCGGGTTACATCGACACTCCTTTGTTGTCCAATTCACTGAATGAAGAAACCATAAAATCATTGGCCGCGCTTCACCCCATTGGCAGGTTAGGTACTGCCGAAGAAGTTGCAGAAATAGTGCTTTGGCTAAGTTCTTCCAAATCATCTTTTGTAACCGGTTCTTATTACTTGATAGACGGCGGCTATACAGCTCAATAAAATATTTCATTCCGATTAAAACTTAAATATAGAATTCCGATTCTTAAGAAATGATTTTTTAGGAGCCCACATTATTCACCAATAAAAACATTGGCCGTTTTCTCTCTCTCGAAAAGGGACAGATAAGATCAAAATCCGGTTATACGAATCAACAGAAACACTATTATTTTAAGCCTTCAGCGGAACAGGTGGTCTGATTTTCGGGCAGGTTATCTCTGCTATATTCACATTCCCGATACTAATTTGCTAAAAAGGGTGAATCGCGCCTTTTATCAGTTTTTATTCTCAGGAGAGTAGAAACAAGGCCTCCAAAATATTTAAATCTGTTCAGTAGGCAGAGCCGCTCATCTCGGCTCCGCCCGATGCCTGCGTCTCGGCCACTGCTCAGGTGTGGATACTTCAGAACCGGGCGCACTCAGGGCGGAATATTTTGCTATTCGCAAAGCACTTGTGTTCTACGTTCGGAGAGTATATTCTCAATGAATGAGCCACAGCGTGTTTTCTAAAAATAGATGTTCCATTAATTTTCAAGGGGAAAATTCGTTTAGCTTTGGAGCTTTACTCACGAATATAATAAAACCTGCGTCGCCCAAAGTACCAAATCGCTTCACTTGAACAAATCATAAAGTAATATGGATTTTCAAATTTTGGTTTCAAACCTTACGAACCCAACACTGCTTTTTTTTGTGCTGGGCATCATTGCAACAATTGTAAGAAGCGACCTAAAGATTCCTGCATCATCAAGTAAATTTATCGCATTGTATCTTTTGTTCTCCATTGGCTTTAAGGGAGGACAAGAACTGGCGCACAGCGGTTTCAACAAAGAAATTATCAATTCACTCCTCTTCGGAATAGCATTGGCATCAATAATTCCGTTTTACATTTTTTTTATTCTGAAAAAGAAGTTGAGCATCAGCGATTCCGGGGCCGTAGCTGCAGCATACGGCTCAGTAAGTGCTGTTACGTTTGTTGCCGCTGTTTCATTTCTGGAAGCACAAAAAATAGACTTTGGCGGGCACATGGTAGCAGTTATGGCACTCATGGAATCGCCGGCTATCATTGTTGGAGTGATTTTAATGATGCACTATGACAAGGAAAATACCGGTAACGTAAATCTAAAATCCATCATTCAGCACTCATTTACCAATGGCAGCGTGCTTATGATTTTGGGAAGTTTGGCAATAGGATTAATCGCTGATACAAAACAAGCAGAAGGTATCAAACCTTTCACAACCGATATCTTCAAAGGTTTTCTCGCCATCTTTCTTTTAGAAATGGGGATGATAACCGCAAGAAGATTCTCAGCATTCGTAAAATATGGTTGGTTTGCCTCGCTGTTTGCCATAATAATTCCGGCCATAAACGGATGCATCGTTGCATTCGCTAGTCAATACGTAACACATGAGGCCGGCAACCGATTTATTTTTGCCATACTCGCCGCCAGTGCGTCATACATTGCAGTACCAGCAGCCATGCGATTGGCAGCACCCAAAGCAGACCCGGGTCTTTATATTCCGATGGCTTTAGGAGTAACCTTCCCATTTAATATTACCGTGGGCATGCCTCTGTACTTCTTGATTATTCAAACATCTTTATAAATAATGCCGGTTCAATCAGCACATTCTGCCTTAAAGAAATGAGATGCTTACCAGAAATGGCCTTTAATAATAAAGCAGTATGCGTGATGGTTCCTACGTAGTTGAATAAATTGCTTTCACATGGCATGGAGTGAAGACCAAAGCAATTGTAGAGCCTTCTTCTGGAATCATCACAAGGCCGCGGGGCATTCTAACTGCTTTCGCGAAAAGGCGTAGACCGGGCCCATGCCGACGGCGGCCAAATTTTCACCGGGTACAACTTCAGGTACAAACCATAAATGTTCTGACCCGAAGTGTTCATAATGTACTTCCAAACCTTTGAAGGGGGATATTTAGACTTTAGTCAATGTTCTTTTGGTGAGGTGCTCCGAAAATGGGATCAGGACCATTTCAGAAAATCCAATTCTCGTGGGCTACTGATTGAAAAAATCGTTTAGCTTTGAAATAGCGAAGGATGTTTTGAGCCGGACTGACCTTGATTGCAAGATTCGACAACATCTCGTCCTAAAAGAAGAGATGTATAAAATTAACCAAGATGAAACCATCAACCACTGTTTTAGTGCTCTTGCTCATAGCAGGCACAACGACCATGGCTCAAGTAACGCCATCAAAAAATCTCATTAATAATGCTCAATTCAAATACCCGGCAGCAAAGAAAGAAGCCTTTGACACCACG
>JBBQZU010000060.1:0-9048 GCA_038207425.1 Flavobacteriales bacterium
CTTCAACGGGTGCATATCAATATTGGTAATGCAAAGCGCAATTTCTTAGGTATCTATCACAAAATCAGCGGCAAGAACCTGCAGCACTATTTGAACGAATTCTGTTATAAAATCAATAGGAGATACTTCGGCAAGTACCTATTTGACAGAGTTTTGATAGCTTTGGGAACGCAATACTGGTACGTAAACGGATAATCATATTATTTTTTGCGGATCAATCTCTATTTTAAATTTCTATGCGGGCTGTTTTTGTTCGTCGGTTAATGGATGATTCGCATTCTCATTCACACTATAATTCAGCTCTCCGGTCATTTTTGCAGAAAGCTGGTTAAGCACATCTTCGAGGCATTGCCTGATGCGAATATCATGCGTACTGTTGGCATTGGCATGCACAGATGATGCATTGGCTGAAGCTTTAAGAGAACTTAGTTCGTCAACATCTCCATAATGAACCAGAAATAAAACTTCTAACAACGCATTACCTCGATACCCCTTTGCTTCTTCTATTTCAGAAATCTGCAAGTTGACGATAAACATTTCTACCGCTATGCAACTGTCGCATTTTGGCAATTGGTCAAGGATGTATTCGCCTATTGAAGTCTCCACATCCATCACCGCAGGAAGTCTTGAAGCGTTTGTTCCCTGAAGTACAAAACCAACATCGGTTTTATTGATTCTGTCATCGTGCACTTTTGATATGTAAAAAATATTCTTCGACATATCAATCGGCTCTGACTGAAGCCGTACATTAAATTGCTGGGCGGAAGCCCCTCCGGCAGTGGTCAGCAATAGCAAGTACAAAAGTGTAAGTCTCATCCATTTTAACTTTGGCCAAATATATTGAATTGCAAAAAGGGTATTCAAAAATTTATTTTTCTAACTAAGTTAGATTTTTGCACATTTGCACCCTTGAAATCCGAATTAGCAAAAAAGAAGCGAAGCATTTCCCGAAAGGAAATTGTAAATGAAGCCCTGCTTCTGGCAGCAGCTCATGGCTGGCATAAGCTCACCGTGCGTGAGCTGGCCACAAGGCTCAGCTATGCGCCACCTGTGCTCTACGAACATTTTCAAAACAAAGACCACCTGCTGCATACCATCATGGTGGAAGGTTTTGAAATGATGTCATTGCAAATGCAAAATGCCATGGCGCATGCATCAGACCCCCGCGAAAAGCTGGAGCTGCTTGGTTTGGAGCGCTTTAAGTTTGCAACTGAAAATCCGGCATTGCATACGCTTATGTTTGCGACCAATTGCTCATGCGGGCAGCAGGAACTTATTATTAACGGAATGTGCTCTGCAAAGAATACCCTTGGCACGCTTCTACAAAGTATATCAGGACGTACCGATGACTGCGCCGATTTGGTTACCAATTTCATGGCCCTGGTGCGCGGATATACCTACATGTCGATTGAGTTGCCAACACACCTGAGTCATGCGCGCTTTTTTGATAAAGTGGCCCCAGCGCAAGCACTGAGCGAAGCCATACTCCGATTTATTAAATCAATAGAAAACACCAACACATGAACAAGAGAAAGTTCATTATAACCGGAGCAGGCGTGCTCATACTTATTTTAAGTTTTGTAATATCGGGAAGGATGAAACGCGCTGACCCGCCGCGGCAGGCCAATGCAGAAAGTGCAACTGCCGTAAATGCTGTTGCGGTGCAACCGGGCACTGTACTGCGCAAAGTACCTGTAACGGGCCGCCTGGTGCCTTGGCAAACCGTAAATCTTTTTGCCGAAGTAGGAGGTGTTGCCACCTATGGTGACAAGCCATTTAAGCCAGGTACCAGATTTTCCAAAGGCGAAGTAATGGTGCGCATAAACAGCGAAGAAGCCCGAACTTCCTTGTACGCAGCACGGAGCGCCTTTCAGAGCGCCCTCGCAGGCATTGTACCCGATCTTAAACTCGATTTTGCCGATCAGGCTTCTGAATGGGAAAGCTATCTCTACCAGCTTCGCATAGAGCAGAATCTGCCGCCGCTTCCTGCCACCGATGATAAAAAACTTAGTCTTTTTATAAGCGGCCGTGGTATTTATACCAATTACTACAGCATTCGAGAAGCCGAAACACGCTACGCCAAATTTACCATCACCGCTCCATTTGACGGACTCCTTAGCACAGCCCAGATTGATGCCGCTTCGCTGGTAAGAACAGGGCAAGCCCTTGGCGAATTTATTTCAACAGATAAGTTTGAGCTTGAAGCCGGTGTAGGATATACCGATGCACTCGCGATTAAGCAGGGAACCGTATTCGAAATGAGTGATGTGAATACAGGAGCCAAATTTTCGGCAAGAATACTTCGCATCAATGAAGCCGTTGATCCTGCAACTCAGCAGGTACGCATCTACGCAGAAGTAGTGCACCCCGAAGCACGCAGCGGTATGTATCTTGAAGGTACTATCGGTGTGCAACACTATGACAATGCTGTTGAAATTCCCGTAAGGGCGCTCGTAGAAAACGCAAAAGTATATGTAGTACGCGATACTCTTGCCACTCTTATTCCGGTGTCGGTGCAGTTCAAGAATTCCAGAATTGCGATCATCAACGGTATCGAAAGGCCTGAGTTGCTCATCACCGACCGGCATAGCGAAGCATTTCAGGGTTCGAAAGTGGATATAGTAAATACCGCCAAATGAAAAAACTGGTCGCTTTTTTTATAGAGAATCAACTGCTGGTATACCTCTTGCTATTCGCCGTAGTCATTATTGGGGTGATGCTGGGCAGCCGCATGAACACATCGTTCTTTCCCGCTGAAAAAGAAAAATTTATCATCATTGAAGCATTATACCCCGGTGCTTCTCCGCAGGAAATTGAAGAGGGAATTACACTGAAGGTAGAAGACAACCTAAAAGGTGTATCGGGCATAGACAGGGTAACATCTACCAGCTCCGAAAACTCAGCCCGTATAACCGTAGAAATAAAAACAAGGGCCCGCGCTGATGTAGTGCTGCAGGATGTAAAAAATGCAGTTGATCAGATATCCAATTTCCCGGAAGGGATGGAGCGGATCGTAGTTTTCGTGCAGGAAATTGTAAATTTTACGGCCAAAATTGCCGTGGTGGGCGATATAAGTACCGCAGCACTTGAACAATCGGCATCTGCCATCGAAGATGAGCTGCGCACCCTTCCCGAAATTTCAAAAATCGCGGTACGCGGATATCCGGATCCTGAAATAGAAGTAGCAGTTAAGGAGAATCAGCTTCGCGCCTTCGGGCTCACCTTTGCACAGGTTGCGGCTGCTATCAGCGAGCAAAATATTCAAATAACCGGTGGAAGGATAAAGGGCAAAGAAGAAGTAATAATTCGCTCTGACCACAAAGTATATACTGCCGATGCCCTGCTCGATGTGGTGGTGAAAACCATGCCCGATGGCAGGAAGGTACGGCTTGCAGATGTGGCTACCCTCCATGAAGACTGGGCCGAAACCACCAACAAGGCTTTCTACAATGGCAAACCTGCGGTAATCATAACCGTGAGCACGCTTAATGAAGAAGACATACTCACAGCCGCCAAGGAGATAGACCAATATGTAAAACAATACAACAGGCCTGGAAGTCCCGTGCAGGTTGTACTGGTAAAGGATGGTACCGTGGTGCTCAAAGACCGTATTGCTCTGCTTCAAAAAAACGGTATTGTCGGCGCTATTCTGGTGTTTGTATTACTGGCAATGTTTCTGCGTATCAGGCTGGCTTTCTGGGTGGCAATGGGTATTCCGATTTCCTTCCTGGGAATGTTTATCGTGGCCTATTTCACAGGTATTACCATCAATGTATTGTCCCTTTTCGGTATGATACTCGTAGTGGGTATACTAGTTGACGATGGTATTGTGGTGGGTGAGAATATATTTCAGCGATATGAGCGGGGCGAGAGCAGACTCAAGGCAGTAATCAATGGAACTGTTGAGGTACTTCCATCAGTATTCTCGGCGGTATTCACCACCTGTGTGGCATTCTCATTCTTCTTCTTTATTGATGGCCGTCTGGGTGAGTTTTTTGGCGATGTGGCTGTAGTGGTTATTGCGGCGCTTGCTTTTTCGTTGATTGAGGTAATACTTTTCCTTCCGGCTCACCTTGCCCATATCAAAGACTTCAGTACTGATGCCAAGCCAAACCGCATCAAAGAAGCTATTGAGCAGGCGCTCATTAAATTTCGCGACAAAGCGTTTGTGCCTCTGCTCGATTTTAGCCTCCGCTACAAGGTATTTGCATTTCTCGCAATTTCAGGGATGCTTGTTATCACCTTCGGAGCAATAGGCGGAGGCGTAATACGCACCACCTTTTTTCCGAATATTGAGCAAAACGAAATCACCATTAGCCTTGAGCTACCTTCCGGTACTTCTGAAGAAATGACCATGCAAACCATGGATTATATACTCAAGCGCACTGTGGTGCTCAACGAGCAATATGCTGCCCGCGAAGATGTGAACCAACATATTTGGACCGATGTGGAATTGGTATATGGCCCGCAAAGCAATCAAGCCAGCGCCACGCTTTATCTTGTTTCATCTGAAGTGCGCAATATCCGCAGCTTCGAAATTGCAGGCGATCTCAGACAGGCGGTAGGGCCAATTCCCGGAGCCCAAAAGCTAAGTTTTGCTTCACAAACTCCTTTCGGGAAACCGGTTACTATTTCATTTTCGGCTCAGGACTTTGTAAAGCTACGCGCTGCGGTGGGTGAGTTCAGGGAGCGCCTTGAAGAAACCGGAAAAGCCAAAGACCTTGTCACCAACGACCGAGCCGACCAGCCCGAGTTGAACATTAAAATTAACGATGCCGGCAGGGCTATGGGTTTTACCGAAAGGAGCCTTATAGCACAGGTGCGAAGCGGCTTTTTTGGCTTTGAAGCCCAAAGCCTTCAGCGTGGCGATAAAGAAGTAAAAGTATGGGTGCGCTATGATATAGAGAACCGCCGCAATACCGAGCAGCTAAAGCAAATGCGTGTGCTTGCGCCAAATGGCCAGCAAGTTACACTTTCTGATATTGCTACCATAGAACCGCAAAACGGGTTACTCACTATTAACCACCGCGACGGAAAACGAGAAATTACCATAGAAGGCGAAGTAGCTTCCATGCAGGTGAGCACTACCGATCTGCTTATCCAAATTCAGAACGAAATATTGCCACCCATCCTTGGCCGCTACCCCGGTGTGAATGTTTCCTACGAAGGGCAGCAACGCGAAACTGCGAAATTGCAACTATCCGTGGGCAGGGTTGGGCCAATAATTCTATTGATAATTGTACTTACTATGGTTATTAGCTTCAGAAGTTATACCCAGGCTTTCGCCTTATTTCTTATCATACCCTTTGGCCTTATCGGGGCAGGGTGGGGGCACTTTATACACGATCAGCCTATGAGTGTGCTGAGCTTCTTGGGTATTATTGCTTTGATTGGGGTATTGATCAACGATGGGCTGGTATTCATAAACGCATTAAACCAATACCTGCAGGAAGGTATGGAGTATAACAAAGCCCTGCGCGAAACTGCAATTACGCGCTTCAGGCCTATACTTTTAACGACAGTTACAACCTCGGCAGGTCTCGGACCGCTTATCTTCGAGAAAAGTTTCCAAGCCCAGTTCCTTATACCTATGGCCATTTCCATAGCTTATGGGCTTTTGATCGGCTCTTTCCTGCTGGTTATTTTGCTACCCATCACGCTGAGTCTTTTCAACAGGTTCAAAGTGCTTACTTCCTGGCTTTGGACCGGTCAGAAACCCCTACCCGAAGCAGTAGAACAAGCTGTAAAGCGCAAACACATTGAAAAAGTAGAATTTTGAAAACACTTCAATCTTACATTTTTATACCCTGTATGCTGCTGACCGGCCTTACGGCAAATGGACAGGAAATAGACCTGTACGGCGTAATAAACCTCGCGCTTGAGCGCAATTACGATGTGAAGGCTGCTGCATACAGCAGAGAAATTGGCGAAAACCTTGCCCAGCCCGGGGCGGTAGGATTTGCGCCTTCCGTATATCTTGACGGGTCGTTGAATTATCAATCGCTCAATACCAATATCACCTTTCCAAATCCCATTCAGCCCGAAATACAGGCCGACGGAGCAAGCACCATTAATTATACTGGTGGGGTATATGTAGGCTATACGCTGTTCAATGGTGGGCGGCGCTTACACAGTCTTAACCGGCTGCAGGGCGAGAGTGAAGATGCCCGCCTTCGCGAAAAGCTGGCAATGGAAGCCATGAGCCTAGCTGTCGGTTTCCGCTTCCTTGAAGCCGTGCTTACCACCGAGAGGGTAGAGCTCGGTGAAGAGCTGGTGAAATTATCACTCGAAAGGTTGAAACGCGCTCAAGAGAGTTACAATTTTGGAACAATCAACAGACTTGTGTTGCTCAATGCCGAAGTAGATTTGAGGAGCGATAGCCTCAGGCTTACAGAAGCCGTTACGGAGCGCTCCATTGCCATGCGTAATCTCAATGTAGCCATCGGCATTCCTTCAGATACAGTTCTGGTAATCAACCCGAAATTTGCATTTACCGAACAGGAAGCACCCTTAGAGCTCAATGAACTGCTTCAATCGGCATTGAATGCAAATACCACCTATCTACGCACCCGCAATGCGCTCTACACTGCCGATGAAGCATTGAAAACCACCAAGTCAGACTTCTTTCCAACCCTGAATGCGCAGGCGGGATATCAATACGCTTTTTCAGACTATGAAGCCAACTTCATCAAAACAAATGAAAACAGGGGTTGGAACGCAGGGCTTAATCTCCGATATTACCTCTTTGACGGAGGGCGCGTACGGCGAAACGTAGAAGTGGCGCGGCTCAATACCCTTATAGCCGCTACCGACGAAGCTCAAACCCGCATAGAACTTACGGCTACGGTGCGCAATGCATATGACGAGTGGCTTACCGCCTTAAACCTTCTCGGTATCAGCCAGCGAAATGAATTGCTTGCACAACTCTCATACGACAGAAGTGTGGAGGCACAAGCCACAGGACAAATTACCGGACTTGAACTGCGTGCTGCACAGGTAAACCTTATACAGGCCAAGAATGAAATAAATACCCGACGTGTACGCGCAAAGCTCGCCGAGTTGAGTCTTTTGTTTGAAGCGGGGTTGATATTGAGGTAAAGATGTAGCTCGAAAGCTTGCAACGCTTCAAGATGAAATCAAACGAATATTCTTTAACAAAAAAACCTTAGTGTGTCTTAGTAGGGGAAAATTGAGTGTGCTAACATCAAAGCTCTTCAGGCACGGAAAGCATGGCGCAAAGGGCTCAACGAAAGTACAAGGGGTAAGAGAAACCCGTCATTCCTTTCGGAGAACATAAACCCAACCCACATTACAAAAAAACCGCCGGGGCTTCGATGCTACTCAGCCACCGGCGGCTCTGGAATCCAGTCTAATAGCCAAGACCTACCAATCATAAACCATCTCACCTCTTCACCATCTTCTTGGTGATAAATTCGCCATTGGCATACACGGTATAGAAGTACATTCCCGGTGCGAGGGAGTTTCCATCGAGCATGATGCTTTGCGGCCCTGCATTCATTTGCCCATCCACAAGCCTACGGAGCGGTCGTCCTTGTGCATCGCTTAGCTCAAGTACCACATAAGCATCAGTGGGCAGGGTAAAGTCTACGCGGGTATGGGTATCGAAGGGGTTGGGTGTGTTTTGTAAAAGCTTCACTCCTTCGGTTGTGTTATTTGGAGCAAGCAATGAACCTGTGCTGCCGTCATTACAGCATGAATTGGTTTTGGCTTGCATGGCCTGCACTACGGTGAGCATAGATGCCATTTGTTGTTGAAGTGCAGCGAGTTTTTCAGATTGAGATTGCAATTTTTCTTGCAACTCCGATATCTGACTATCTTTTGCTTCTATTGTTTCGTTCAATTCATTGACTCCAGCTACTAAAATTGGAATAAGCTGTTGGTATACCAAACCCTTTACAGTAACTTCTTCAGAAATCATTTCAGCATCGAGACTATATTGAGCTGGGTGTATGTATTGCTTCACCAATTCAGGAAGTACTTCTTCTACATGCTGCGAAATTAAACCGAATTGTTTTCCTTCGGGTAAGCCCATAAAACCATATTGTTCTAAGTTGAAGTAGTATGTTTTTGCCTGGAGTTGACTAAGGATGTTGCGGGCATTCGTGATGTCCTGAATATCTGATTTAAGATTTTCATCAGAAGGGTTAATGTCAGGTTGACTTCCAATTAGTGGGCCGGCAAAATAGCCTGCGTAATTTGTTGCTCCTCCGGTACCGCAGGTGAAAGCAGTATCTGCAAGTGGTGTGATAGTGCCATACACTCCAATGTTGGTACGCCCGCCACAAGCTTCGCCGCGCACCCCATAATTGATGCCAATTAAGCCACCACCAGATTCGTAAGCAGTGCCAAGCACACCAATATTACCAGGTTGACCATTTGTAGCACTAACAAAACCATCGCCTGCAAGACCCCTTACAGCAATATTTAACGGTACGCCGCCCCGGGTTTGGCCATAAAATCCCATGTTGAAGCGAGCCGGAATTGCTGAGTTGATATCAGCATGAGCGCCGAAGTTTCTCTGGGTTGCATTTTGAGAGCTAAATCTCGCTGAATAATGATTTGCAACAGTAGTAGCGCCCCAAGGCAAGATATTCAGCCCATGCCGATCCATCGGACGAATACCGAATGTAGTTTGTCCAATAATACCGGTATTGAGCCACAGCCTACCATTATTACCCAAAAACATACGTAAAGAATTTTGGGTGTAAAACTGTATAGGGGCATTGCCATTGCGGATTTGTAATGCGTCAGTTGAACCATTTGTGAATCCTAGGTAGTTTGTCACCGAAGGCGCATTGTCCGCAAACGTGGCTTGCGCTGAAGCCGCAAATGGGGCAGTTATCAAAGTAACTGCGATAAATAGTTTTTTCATGGTATTTTAGTTTACCACCATGAGTTTTTTCTTAACGATTCCTTCTTCTGTTGTAATGTGCAAAATATAAATACCTGGAGTTGTCTGAATATCCAATTCAACATCAACATTCGAACCGCTGTAGATTGCTTTAAGATTGAAACTCTTACCTGCAA
>JBBQZU010000061.1:0-8914 GCA_038207425.1 Flavobacteriales bacterium
TCAGCGGCAAGAACCTGCAGCACTATTTGAACGAATTCTGTTATAAAATCAATAGGAGATACTTCGGCAAGTACCTATTTGACAGAGTTTTAATAGCTTTGGGAACGCAATACTGGTACGTAAACGGATAATCATATAAAAGAATGAACAATCTGTTCATAATTTCCCGCCTACTCTTTTTTCAAATGGTTTGGGCTTATAATCACAAATATTACCTTGTGCACATCGATAAGTCTTGTCGTTTTATAATTATAAAATCCCATTATGCTCCTAGAAGAAGCAATTGATATGGTCCGCGATTTCCACAATGCGTTTGGCATAATCAATGCTACCGAACCTATCGGCGAAATTGGTAAGGATGACTACCTGCTGCGGTATAAACTTATGCGCGAAGAGAATGAAGAATACCTGGAAGCGGCCACGCGTGGCGATTTGGTAGAAGTAGCCGATGCTCTTGGAGATATTCTGTATATTCTTTGTGGCACCATGCTCAAACACGGCCTTCAGGATCGGATGGAATCTGTATTTCGCGAAATTCAGCGCAGCAATATGAGCAAACTCGATGAGCATGGCAGGCCCATATACCGTGAAGATGGCAAGGTGTTGAAAAGCCATCTCTGCATAAAACCTAATATCGCTGCTGCTCTTGAAAATTGACTTGGCCAAAGCTCTCGAAGAAGCGCGAAGCAGCGCATGGGCACTGAAGAAACTGAACTTTTCTCTGGCTCTGGGCATACCATTCAACCGGCCCCACGCTATACGTATTCACAAAGTAGAAACGGATGCGGTTATTACCACCATTCCGTTCAAATGGCGCAACAGCAATCATATCAAAGGTACCCATGCCTGTGGGCTGGCTACTGCGGCGGAGTTTTGCAGTGGCCTCATGTTGTTGCGAAAGCTCAACCCCGCATCTTACCGGCTGATCATGCAAAAGCTTGAAGTGGAATATCATTATCAGGCCAAAGCCGATGCCTTTGCACGTTTTGAACTCACGGATGCCACTTTTCGAGAAAATATACTGGCGCCCCTTTCGGCAAATGGATTGGTGCTTCACACCTGTATCATACCTGTACACGATAGCAGCGGCAACCTGCTTTGCACAGCCAGCACCACCTGGCAAATAAAGCCGTGGGATACAGTGAAAACTAAAATTTGATTTGAACATTATTCAAGTAAAATTCAATTCGCATGGCATGAACCCATGGTTTCATGAATTGAAGGCACACTGAACAACTTGGCAGAATTACTCGCTTTGCTTAAGCCAAAAGAACCTAGGGCGATAGATGCGCGCATCGGAAAAAAGATCCCAGAAATTCTGGCTATTTACGCTATACGATACCAGGACACCTTTTTGGGGATGTACAATATGCGTATGGAGGAATGCATTGTAGGTAAATATATTCCCCCCGGTTTCCGGAGTTTCGTATACGAGTTTTTGGTTTCCCCAAGGTCCGTTAGGACTGTCAGATTGATAAAGGTATATTTTTGATCCCAGGAAGTCCTCTTGGGTGAGCAGTAGGTATACACCATTGTACTTGAAAACAGTGAACTGATTAGAAACAATCAGGTCATCGCCATTGGCGCGCTGCAGGTAGGCATCGCCATCGAATTGAGCTGCCCATTCTGATCCGTTCCAGTGCTCAATGAAATCAGGATTGCTTACTTGCATCCGGGCTACGAGGCAGCGCTTACCGAACAGGGAGCGGGTTCCGTAAATGTACACTGTATTGTTTTCACGAAAAGTGGAAACCCCCATGAGATACTCTGTGCCTCGCGCAACTTCATATTGGTCAATAAGCTGAAGTGAGGGAAGTGAAAAAACAGCCATATCGCTTCCTATATGCTCGAAGCCCCAAATCCCGCCCGCACCGCTGCTGCGTATACGAAGCATAAACATGTAGAGCTTATTGCCAATTACCTGTCCGTGCCCCGGCCAGTACCAGTGATTGGGATTGTCCCAGGGAACTACATAGGCTTCTGGATTTGCTACGGTGCCGCCGTGAAGGGTTGTAATATTGGTGCCGTCCTGCACTACAAAGGAGTTATTGATCATGGGGCCACCCTGCCGCGAGTAGTCAGGATTTACAGTACCAAGAAAGCTGTCGCCAAATGTCCAAAGTATGCGTCCATCGGGTAGTGCGTAACTGTATATCCCGTCGCCACCGGTCCAGCCTCCACCGAAAGTGTTAAATAGATTGGCAAAAAACGGTGCCGCCGAAGTTTGAATGGTTGGGCTTATGGTCAACGTCTTGGCGTCGGGTGTTGATTCCGGTGAGTTGGAAATCGGGTCAAGGTCGTTCTTTTCGCAGGAAGCAATGAGAAGAACCGACGCTGTAAGTGGCAGCAAATAGCCTATAACATTTTTCATACAGGTATGATTGAATTAAGTGAGCGCAAGGTAAGTATTTCGTTGGGGTGCTAAATCGCGTTTTCGGTAATCGTTCATTGGATGCTTATAGAATTGCCATAAGGTATTACAGAATCTATAAAGTAAAGTATTCTCTTTTTAAAAAATTAGGCAAGTCTAAAATTATATATTTGCATAATCTAAAAAATGAATGTGGGAAGTCGAATATGTACCATTCTGATTTTTACATTGGCGCTGTCGGCAGGCATTAGTGCGCAGGTATCGCTTACAGGATACGTTACTGAATCCGGCAGGCCATTGGATGGTGTGCTTGTGGGCATTCCTTCGCTGGGCATTAAGGCATTGACTGCAACTGACGGCACCTTCAGTCTTTACAATTTACCAACAGGTGAGGTATTAATTTCAGTAAGTTATCTTGGATACAAACGCATACTGAAACCATTAATACTTGATAGCACCAGCCTGCAAACTATTCATTTCGAGCTTCAGCCCGATTTGCTTCAGCTTAGCCAGGTAGTGGTATCGGCTACGCGCAGCGATGTTCCTCTTGCTGAAGCTCCTGTAATTGTAAGCACCATATCGAGCCGCACCTTTGAAACCACCCAATCGCTCAGTTTAAGCGAAGGATTGAGTTTTGCTCCGGGTTTACGCGTTGAGAATAATTGCAGCAATTGCGGCTTCAGCCAGCTTCGAATCAATGGAATGGAAGGTGCCTACACGCAGATTTTGATCAATAGCCGACCAGTTTTTTCAGCTTTGGCCGGGGTGTATGGCCTCGATATGATACCTGCAAGTATGGTAGATCGTGTGGAGGTAGTGCGCGGCGGTGGCTCTGTGCTTTACGGCGGCAATGCCATAGCAGGAACAGTAAATATAATAACCCGCGACCCCATTGAAAGCGCTCTTGAAGTTTCCTTGAACCAGGCTTTCACGGATATTCAAGAGCCTGATCGCACATTGTTAGCAAGCGGTTCGCTAGTGGGCAGCGATTTCAAAAAGGGCATCTCATTCTACGGTGCCCACAGGGACAGAAATGCCTGGGATGCTAACGGCGATGGGTTTTCAGAGATTACAATGCTCAACAATTACACCTTGGGTTTCGATGCGTATTATAATCCATCACAGCGAAGCAAGGTAAAAGCAGGCGCTTATGGTATTAGAGAATTCAGGAGAGGGGGCAGTGATTTTGAACTTGAACCACATGAAAGCAGGCTTGCCGAGCAATTAGAGCATCAGCTATTGGGGTTCAATGCATCGTATGAAATCTACTCACCTGATTACCGCCATAAGTATGCATTTTATATTTCTTCACAATTTACCGAAAGGCAAAGCTACTACGGCTCAGGTGGACGAGTAATACCGCCTGGCGAAACACCTACCGCTGATGACCTGGTAGCGCTAAATGCCTACGGTGAAAGCGATGATGCTGCCCTGGCTGCAGGGGTGCAGTACGCCTTCGAAATTTCGGGAAATACATCGCTTACTGCCGGCAGCGAATTGCTCTATAATAATGTGAGCGATGTGATGCCCGGATACGGCAGAAGCATTGAGCAGCGCGTGAGCACTCTGGGTAATTACGCGCAACTAGAATGGAAAACAAGCGAAAAACTGACGCTCGTAGGCGGTGCACGTTTTGATATGGTATATGTAAATGGGCAATACAACCTCGGCGCCGATGAGCTGCACGAAGCCGGAACCTTGCCGGTATTTGTACCAAGAGTGGCTGCGATGTATCAGTTGGCAAAAGGCTGGCAGGCGCGCGTTTCATTTGCGCAGGGTTACAGAGCGCCACAGGCTTTCGATGAAGATCTGCATGTGGAAACGGTAGGAGGAGCGGCCCGTTTTGTTAGGCTTTCGCCAAATTTAGTAAGCGAACGCAGCAATAATTTTGTGGGTTCTGTGAACTATCAAAAAGATGTAGGCAGGGTTCAGTTGAGTATACTCGCCGAAGCATTTTATACCAGACTCAACAATCCTTTTGTGTTGGAAGACATGAATCAATTGACTGAGAATATTCTGGTAATGGAGAAGCGCAATGGAAGCGGAGCCGTGGTAAAAGGTATCAACTTCGAAGCCAATGCCGCCATTTCACGAAAGTGGTTGCTGCAATCAGGAGGTACGATGCTTTCGGGAAAATACGATGAGCCACTGCTGATTTGGACGGCAGAGTCTGAAGGTGAAGAACCGAGCAAAACCACTTCAACGAAATACTTGCTTCGCACGCCCAATGTGTATGGATTTGCAACAGTGCAGTGGAATCCAATAAAAGCCCTTACCGCGTCATACTCGGCGGTGTATGCCGGCAGGATGTACACACCACATGTGGTCAATAGCGAAACAGCATTTGTAGAAATTGTGCGCACACCGCGATTTCTCGAAAACAATTTGCGCTTTGCGTGGACACAAAAACTGAAGACCAAATCTGCTATTGAGTTCTTTGCCGGCATGCAGAATATCTTCAATAGTTTTCAGGATGATATTGATACCGGCCCCGCGCGCGACGGCAGTTTTATTTACGGACCCGCAAGACCGCGGACGCTGTTTTTTGGGGTGAAGGTGAGGGTGAAGTAAGGTTTCATTTTCTTCAATTGCTGTTCGATATTTACTTCCACTCTGGCTTGGATATTGGCTTGGGTTTTCGACCCTTGAAAAGCCCTGTGTTGGTAAAGCAGTGACAAATATGCCAAGGGCGGCAAAGAGTGTTTGGTTAAATGCGGAAATCGAGAATTCATGACAAATTCAATAACCCGGCCAATGCTATCTATGGTCGTTGTGGATAGGAACGGACTGAAATAATTTAAGTATTTGTGTTTAATGGTAAATTATTCTTTCTTTGGTGGATAGGCTCACTTGTGCGCAACCTTCGCTTTTTCTAATCCGCGAAATCAATATTGCCCCCCTTTTGGCAGTGCCCGATTTACCTGTTTGCAATTCGATAATAGATCGGATTTGTAAAGACTTACCAAAAATTTTGCAAATGTTTTATTGAATATAACGGACTCCTGAAGATATTACTTTGATGCCAGGCAATCTGTAGCGGCAGAAATCAATAATACAGCCGTAATTTTTGAATCTGTAATTTACTTTGTAACCATTCAGGTTTTTATTGCACTCTACTATTTGGCAGAGATTACGTCATAGCATGAAGTGCAAAAGGAAGAATCTAAAATAATAAAAGGTTGCCTGAAAGGTAAGCGCGATGATCAGCGGGCTTTGTACGAGTTGTACAAGTCGCGGACGTATGCGCTTTGCCTGCGATATGCGCACTGCCCCGCCGATGCGGAAGATATGCTGCAAGATGGATTTATAAAGATTTACCGCGACCTGCACCAGTACAAACCTGAAGCTCCGCTCGCTTTTTGGATAAGAAGGGTGATGATCAATACAGCACTTGAACATATCAGAAAACACAGGAAGAAAGAAGCGAACGACAGCGACAATATGCGCATTCTGCAGCTTGAAACGGAAGAAAAAACCTTTTCCGAACTTAACGCCCAGGAACTCAGGCAGCGCATTTCTGAATTGCCTGTCGATTTCAGGACCGTTTTCAACCTCTACGCTATTGAAGGATATAGCCATCCTGAAATAGCCGAAATGCTCGAAATATCTGTTGCCAATTCGAAAGTAAGACTCAACAGGGCAAGGAACATTCTAAAACGCTCAATCATAGAAACGAACCAATACTACACGCTATGAAAGCTGAAAGAAATATGGACGCACAGGCCAGAAAACTGCTCCACAAGGACGCTGCTGCGCCGCCTGATGCTGTATGGGCCAGAATTGAAGCGCAATTGCCAGCAGCAGGTACCCGATTTATACCGTTTTTTTTGATAAAATATGCATGGCTCGGTGTTGCCCTTGCTGTATTTACGTTCGCGGGATGGTGGTTTTTCGAAAGCCAAACGCTACCATTTCGTCATGAGAAAATGCACTCAGAGCGCATACACCAGGCTGCTCCAAGCAACAATTCAGAAATTGAAAATAGTGAAACGGCTTACACCGGTTCTGAAAAGTATGCCGCGACTAAAGAAGCAAACCCGGCAAAAGATATACACGCTTCGCTTGCCGAGAATGCACAAATCAGTAATTTCCCTTCAGGCAAATTGGTGAATATGCGCGCTCAACTTTCGCATCCGAAAAGTATTTCCAATATTGCAAATTTGGACACTTTGAGCATAACTAAAATCTCAGATATTTATACAAACAATCAGGACTATTTTGCGAAAGCTTACAGCACCACTGAGCACCGCAATATAATTTCTGATATGGCGCCAAGGGACTATTCGAGCCTTTCAGAATCGGCAGGTCTATCTTTCACTCCGCTCAAATCAATGCAGCCGGCACAGCATCTCAGCACACCGGAATTGTGGAGTCGTACTGAAGATGTAGATTTCGGGCCACAGCCATTGAGAGGTTGGTCTATAGGTGTATTTGCAGATTTGCGCAGCACTTCGCTTAACATTAGCAGCGCACGCGAAGGTTCATCACAACTTGTCGACTCGCTCAATTCTGCTGAGATGGCTTCTGCCAATTTCGGCGGCGCAATAAGCATCGGTTACCACCTGAAACCTAAGTGGAGAATTTCAAGCGGGCTTGCTTTCGCAAAATGGTGCAGAACCACCAAATACCCCATTCTGTTTTCTGTTTCGGATGCATATGAAGGTACGCTGGCTACAGCAGATCAGACTATTCCGCTTGAGCAAAATATTATTTCGGCTACTGGATTCCAAACTGTGAACGTAAATGCCCCCTCACAGACGTTGATCAATACGCAGCAGATTATTCCCCCAGATACAAGCCTTGCAAAGCAATTGGAAATTGAAGAGTGTTACAGCCTTTTGCAAATACCGCTGCTGATCGAGTATCATCATTCCGCTGGAAGGTTCAACTTTTTACCCGGCGCGGGAGTAGCCTATGAGTATGTGTTGAAACGAAGTACAAATGTTATTGGCAGCGCTTCGCAAGAGCTTGATGGAACAGTGATGCATCAGGAAGCTTCGCAAAAAAACTTTCTGTCATTTATAGCTACGCTCCATGTAGAGTATCAGCTCACCGAACACCTGTCATTCCGAACCGGAGCGAATTACAAAGCCTGGCTTACACCAGTGTATCAAAGCGATCTGATCCAAACGTATCCAAGGGTGGTATCCGTAGATGCGGGAATAATTTATACATTTCAGCGAAAGTATTTGTAACCTTTGGCAGTGGATGCGCACTTTCTATTTAAACTACTTTATCCTATGAAAACTTTTCTCACTCTTTGCACCGCATTACTGATACTCGCTTCCTGCACAAACGATGACGATCAGCCCACATCACCCGATACCAATGCCAAAAACGAAATTCGGCTCAATGATCTTCGCGCAGGGCAGTCAAACCGCTTTCTTGCATTTCACACCTCATGTTTTCCTTCCGGCAGTTTTCAATATACCGGCGATACGCTTATTGCAGAGATCATCGCATCAGAAGTTGGTCTTGCAATTCGCGAAAGCTATACACCTGGTTCTATCAACTATACCGGTAGCCAACCGGTGAGCTATCCTGTTGTTCCCAAAGAGGGATTCCTGCTTTTGCCTGAGCGGAGTTTGTCACAGCTTTTCTTCTTTTTCGGTAACGATACCCTGCCCGTAGAGAAAGCTCATACCATTACGTTGCAACAAGGCGATTGCTATGTAGAGTACCAAAGCGGTGAAGCATTTATTGGGGAGGAAGTTGGATTTATTTCTCCGTTTGAATATGGCGACATTCAGTTGTTTGGCAAGCGCGTAGTTTCCTGTGTACCTCCATTTATGGGTCTCGACGCTTATCTGGTCTACGATTCGCGTCAGTTGTTTGTGAGTATGACGATTTGGCCCGGTTTTGATTTGCAATCGGTAAATGGATATGTAATGATTCCGAATGAGTAAGAATTAATGAAATAAATACGGCTTTTTTAATGGGTCACCATCGTCAAGAACCCAATACAGCAGCGTATTGGGTTTTTCTTTTTAATTTGGTTGAAAGGCTAGAAATTGATGTGGTAATGGCAATCCATCCAGGGTAAAATTTTCGTCTGGCTTATGAGAATTCGGGAGCAGGTGTTACCTTTCACAGCCATATTGCGGAAGTTTATCCTTTCACCAAAATGGTATGTTTCAGGGGCGGGTTGGGGAAATATTGGTGCTTGGTGTTGTGCATCTTACATACCTTGCAAGGCGGTGTGTTGCATTCTCTCTCAGGCTTTCGCCAAACGGCATTTTCAATAACCAATATTTTTAAAATCGGGTGTAAAGAATCTTTAAAAGCTTCTAAATTGATATAGATCGCTTAATTTCGAATGTAAATGCGGGTTTTGATGACACCCTTGTTTTGTGCAATCCGATTACCCTTGCCCTTACCCAACCGATTTTAAGATGAACATGGAGGTCCTATACCATATTTAGTGGGTTGATTCAGAAATAGCTAAACTTGTGCATGGCACAAGAAGAACTTTTTGGTGCAGCAATAGGCCTGAGATCACCACGGAAAATTGATCGTATAGAATTAAAGTCAACAGCAGGACTT
>JBBQZU010000062.1:0-8847 GCA_038207425.1 Flavobacteriales bacterium
TGCTTTATTAAAAAGTAAAGCGAAAATCCAAAAGTAAGCAGGTAAACAATTGCCAATGCGGGTTTCTCAAATTTCAGATTTTCAAAGTCGAATTGCTTGAATAGTGCACTTCCCACTATAATAGCGATAAGCAAAAAGAAATAGTTTAGTCCCTTATTATTCTTCATAATTGTCAATGACCTGTTGGTGAATATGTTTATGCTCATCCTGGAAGTATAATTCCCAAAATTATCATCTTGGTATATACTACGCAAAAGTGGTTAAATAATTAATAGGCTTCTTCTTACGAAAAAATTGACCAATTGGCCTGGTCAAATATATAGAACCTACCATACTTTCCAATCGCATTGAGTGAATTTTTCTCAAACGTTGAAAACGGTAACAAAAATCAAATGCTGTGAAGGCGGCTTTTTGGAGCTACGCGAAGCAGCAAAAACTGTGTGTAATTAGTTCAGATAATTCTCAAATAAACCTTAGACTGCGAAAAAAAGTGCAGCAAACCTGCGCGACATTGATTCCGTTTTCTGAACTATGAACCGCCTTCCTGCGAAAGTTGTCATATCAAAGCGACCAACGAATTGTCACTTTCCCAAGACTTGTACCTATTACTATCGGCGACCCGTGCCGTGTTGTATCTGTAATCAATGATCTGTAGCTATCAACAATGAATCAGAACGAACCAGACCTGAGCGACAGCGGCTGAGCGGTGGCCACCCAGCGGAGTCGAAGCGAGTCAAAGGAAGCAACGGCGGTTTACGATCTTATCGATACTTGCAGGTCAAAATATGGAGGTCCAAGCCTAAGCTTATATTTTCGCCGCTTCTCGACCTTCATGTCCGTATTTCAATGCGCTTTTGCAAAATCATCGGAATACTTGGATTTCGGATCAATCAAGTTTCTGAAATCCAAAACATTCTGCCGATATTCTTGTTGTCAGAGTCTAATATCCCAAATCATGAAAAAAGCTTTTGTAATTTTATTCAGTCTTGTATCAACTTTTGTATTTAGCCAAACAAATGATGTTGTCGACATCGCCATTGGCTCAAAAGACCATACAACCCTAGTTGCTGCGGTAAAAGCAGCTGATTTAGTGACCACCTTGAAAGGTAAAGGTCCATTTACGGTTTTTGCTCCTACCAATGCAGCTTTTGAGAAGTTGCCTGCAGGGACAGTTGAAGATTTATTGAAACCTGAAAATAAAGCCAAGTTGTCAAAGATTTTGACTTATCACGTGGTAAGCGGAAATCTAGACGCTGCTGCAGTAGTAGCTGCCATCAAGAAAGGAGATGGCAAAGCTGTATTAAAAACAGTTAGCGGTGGAACATTGAATGCATCTTTAGACGGCGATAAAGTGAAATTGACAGACGAATCTGGCAATTCTGCCTACGTAGTTGTCGCTGATTTAAAAGGCAGTAATGGTGTTGTTCACATCATTGACGGAGTCGTTCTACCAAAGTAATTTTGAAACCTGATTTCCCTGAGAAGCCCTTTGAAGAAATTCAAGGGGCTTTTTTCATGGCATTTTTTCTTAGAGAGGGAAGAAATATCCAGGGTTAGTCCAATGCGGCAGAAATTGAAATTATGTCCTAATCCGTAACGAAAACCGAAACCGTCACAGTCAATTTGAAATAAAAATGTCCTTGCCTGTACTTGTAAGTCGGCCACTAAAAATAAGGTGAATAGAACTATCCAATTTGTCATTAAGTTTTTTTTTCGGGTGTCGCCCTAAAGTGGCATACAATCGGGTCAGTGCAGGGAATTACACCCCTAACTTCCTACAAAACCGTAGGTTAAAGTCACCCTTAATACAGCCTGCCCCAATTCATATCGGGGGGCCCTTCACGTTTGTAAATCGCTGCTAAATATGGCTAAGGTTGTATCAATATCCAATGGGCAAATAAACCGGAAGTTTCCTTGCACCGCCTTTTTAGCCAGCGAACTGACGCGTACTTGTACAAGCCCTTTTCCCATTTAACCCATTTGAGCAAGCGGTGGTTGAGGCTATTCCATACTGGTCATCAATGCCCTTGCACGCGCCCAACCTACTTCGACAAGCGCAGCACGGCGCCTGAAGGGAATTAGCGTGTACTCAATATGCTATATGAAGTGGGTTCGTAATGAAAGCCAATATTAAACCATCAATTCCCAAAGCCCTGCGACCAGAAGAAGTGCGTAACGACAGGTTGTGTTCGTTGTGTTCCGCATGTCTCAAGTGTTCCATGCTGCCCCAGCTCCCACCAGTGCCAAGCGTCCCAAGCAAACCGGGCACGGCAAGCGCTACACAAAACGCCAAATCAATCCACCCCAAGCACAAAAAAAAGCCCCGCAACCATTTTGGTTGCAGGGCTTAGTTGTAATTATTATTCTTTCTATTGCTTCACAACTCGCTCAGTCATATTAAGCGACTCAGATTGCAGATTTACAAGATAAATCCCTTTAGCAAACCCTGTAAGATCGAGTGAAATCACATCGCCATCTCTAGCTGTTGGTATCAATCGCTGTGCAACTTGTTTTCCGGTGATATCCGTAATGTTAAGGCGAATATCCTTCGCCACTTCCGTCAAAGAAAACGCAATTGACATCTCGCCACCCGTCGGATTAGGGTAGAAACGAACATTATTTCCGGCGTCATTTTCATCAATCCCAAGCGGGTTTGAAATGCTGATGCTTATCTGGTCAGTTGTTGTACATCCTGCTGGAGTTGTTACCTCAACCGATACATCTACATCTGCAGTAGCGGTAAATTGATACACCATACCGGTCTCGCCGGTACTCCAAAGGTATGTGTTGGCCATGTCGACGCCAGCTACCAGAGTAACCAAGGTACCTGCTTCCACTTCCCTGTCTTCACCTAAATCAACTTCAAGACTTGCGGCAATTGCCACCAGAACCAATTTTGACGTGGTATTACCAGAAGCATCAACTGCTTCAAATTCTACCATGTACTCGCCCGCATCAGGTGTATCGCCCGCTTGTGGTCCGTCAATCACGCTCAGCTCGGCCGAGCAGTTATCCGTGGCCACAATGTTTCCATAGCTTATGGGTAAGCCTGTACATAACTCGATAATTTGAGGACCTGCTATTTCAGGTGCTTCATTATCTTCAACAGTTACCATAAAGTCAGAAACTTCGCTGTTTCCAGATGCATCCGTTACCGTGATGGTCAAAACATTACTTCCCAAGTCATCGCAAGAAAAATTAGTCTGACTGAGAACGAAGTTTGTTGGCGCACAATTATCCATGACCATCATGTCAAGCATATCCACATTTAAATCGGCCTGCCCGTTTTGATTGAGCGCGATGGTAATGTCTTCTACCTGCACTTCTGGTGCCATAGCATCTATCAATTGTACTTCAAGGGTTTGCTGCTTGACATTTCCATGAATGTCGTACACTGATATTTGGGCAAACTGAACCGCAGAAGTCTGACTACAGTCAAAATTGCCGTTTTGAATGGCTACTTCTGCAATAGCACAATTGTCAGTTGCATACTGCATGAGCATTTCTTCAGTCAAAGCGGCATTACCGTCTGCGTCTATTTGCAAAGCAATACTTTCCAGATTGAATGAAGGTTTTATGGTATCGATTACAGTCATTTCCAAAAGGAAAGCGGTCAAATTTCCACTATTGTCTCTCACATACAACATTCCTTGGCTAAAGCCAACTTCGTCGCAAGTAATAGGATCACCGTCAACTTCGATATACTCTTCATCCGCACCATTAGCTAAAATGGCATCCAGGCTGCAGTTGTCAGAGGCTTCCGCCAATAAAGGAGCAGTATCAAAAATTGCTGCTCCATTTTCATCCAGGTAAATATTCATTGAGAGCGTAGCCGGAATAATAGGAGCTATTTCATCAACAACAGTTACAGTAAATACCGCCTGACTTTCGTTACCTGAAGCATCAGTTACCGTTAGTGTAACCTCTTGCTCACCTAAGTTCTCACATGAAAACTCTGAGGTGTTAAGCTCTCGCGAAGTAATAGAACAGTTATCGGTAGAACCATTGTCGGCGTCATCGGCAGAAATTACTGCTATTCCTACTGCATTCAATTCTGCAACAAGGTTTTGAGCAACTGCCACCGGCGCTATACCGTCAACAATGGTAATGATTACAGGAGTATTATCTGAATTTCCTGAAGCATCTGCTACACTATACGTCAGCGTATTCGCTCCCAGATCTCCGCAAGAGAAAGTCATTTGATTTAAGACATGAGAATCTGCATCCAAACCACAATTGTCAGTAGAACCGGAACCGATAAATTGGGCAACTTCCGCAGAAGTTAGATCAGCATCTCCGTTTTCGTCAAGTTCTATCGTGTACCCCTGAGCTACTGCTACGGGAGCAATTGATTCAAGTACAGAAATCAAAGCGCTTTTCTGAGTTTCGTTTCCTGAATTATCCGTAACAGTTAGTATAACTTCAATTTCCTGACTCAAATCAGCGCAAGTAAACGCATTAAGGTTGAGCACTCTCGAAGCTATTTGGCAATTGTCTGAAGCCGAGACTTCAATATCAGATGGCACAATGAATGCCTCTCCGTCTGCATTTAGGAATACATCAATGTTTTCGACAACTACTGTAGGAGCAGTATTGTCCAATACTTCTACCTGTGCTGCTGCCGATCCGGAGTTACCACTGATATCTGAAGCGGTCAGAACCACGTTATTCATTCCCAAATTGCTGCAATTGAAAGCTGTTTTACTTGCAGCGAAATTATCTACGGAACAGTTATCCGTTGAGCCATTGTCCAAATCGGATGGGTTCAACACCGCATCGCCATCACCGTTAAGGTAAAGAATATGACTTTGTGCAATCGCTACAGGCGAGATGGTATCCAAAACTGTAAGTACTGCTCTGGCGCTATCCCTATTACCCGAAAGATCTATACCAATAAGCATGGTAGTAATTTCAGAAGCGCAATTTGGAGTAATAACCGGATCGCCAAAATCAACCCAACTTTCGTTGGAATCCATATTGACCAAATTCGCATGATTTTCGTTTTCAGATCGATCTGTTGCTATGCTTGTTCCTGTGCCGTCTTCAAACTTCAGATATACGTCTGGGTTCAACGGTCCGTTGCATGCCAGTTCAGCAATTGCTTCTTCTGAAAGTACTGTCGCCCAAGTGGCAAATTCGTCCATAGCACCATCGAAAGCCAGTTGAAAAGCTCCATTCGCAAATAATGCTCCTACACTGCTATTTGTAACAGTGTTTACATACTTTGACACCGTACCTGATGCATCCAAATTTCCGTCAACGAATATCTTAACTTCACCTGTATTTGACCGGGATACCGCAACGTGGTGCCAATTTCCATCGGTTACCGACGTACTTGCTGTAACACTTTCAATCGGTGCGGTACCATTCCCGGCAAAATACCGAATTTTTCCACCTTGAAAAGCCATACCTGAGTAGTTGTTAACACCTGCTCCACCCCATCCGAAGACGCTTCTGTTAATAGTTGAAGTTTTAATCCACGCTGCCATGGTGTGGCTTGGCGATTGTGGAATAACCGAGTTGAAAGTAAGATAATCATCAGTTCCGTCAAGTGTAAGCGCTGTTATCCCATCAAAGGAAGCAGGACCTGGAATAAGATGCGAGCAATTGAAGTCAGTCTGTCCCAGAGACAGCTCCAAACTGCAATCGTCATAAGAACCGTCATTCACATCTTCTATCGATACTTGTGCCTCTCCGTTTTCGTCGAGGTAAATAGTTGCGGCTTTCACCAAAACTATGGGGTCAGTGCTGTCATCTGGCGTAATTGTACCCGCCGCTTCTACTGATGCACAAATGTTAGCATCAGTTACAGTTACGGTGTATTCACCGTTAGCTTTGTTTGCTATAGTAGCAACCGTTTCACCCGAACTCCAAACGTATGTGTATGGAGCATTTCCACCTGAAACCTGAGCTTCGAGGGCTCCGTCTCCTGCTCCATCGCATGTGGTAGATGGGGTCATTACAAATGAGATCTCAATTGGATCAGGACCAATTAAAAAAATGCCTGTAGTTTCTTGTCCGTCAGCGTCAGTAACAGCAACGGTGTATTCGCCCGGTGCAAGATTTTCAATCTTACTGATTCCTGGCAACTCCATAATGTGTCTTACATTAGGACCTCCTGCCCAAACAACGTTGTCCCATTCGCCGTTCGGATACATTTGCATATTGTTTTGAAGATTGCCGTTGTTAGGTTCTCCCGGCGCCCAATTGGAATAAGAAAATGGCTCTCCCGAAGCCCAAACCCAGGTTCCATCTTCAGCCGTATCGCTTCCGCCGAGATTATCGCCTACTTGTACGCCATTGGCCACAAGCCACGCGTTCTCTTCAGCACTAGTGATGCTCGCAATATATCCAAAATTCGTTTCGGCATCTGCTTGAGCTTGATCATAAGTGCCTGATTGAACAATGCTGCGGTAGTAGCTGTGTTCGCCAATATTTCCCAGTAGGGTATATCCCGAAATAGCATTTCCGGACGTTGTGGTAACGCCATTGCTCCACGCAAAAGTGTAGGGAGGTTTACCACCTCTAATCGAAACTGATAATGATCCATCTGCTGTTTCTGCGCATGACGCATCCGATGAAATTTGAACAGCTACCGAATAAAGTCGAGTGATTCTTGCAAATCCGTTACCGATCTTGCCATTGATATCTCCGCCAGCGGGATTTGGCATGGTTGCATTTCCTGCAATCATTGCAGCTTCTGTGAGGCCGGCAGTATAGCCAGAACCGCCTCCGGCTCCACTCTGTCCTGCTCCAGACCCACCACCATACCAGCCGCCACCGCCACCAGCATTGTGGAAATCGCCTGGGCTAGCGCCTAATCCGAAAGTACCTGGACCCGCATTTCCATAACAACAGCCGGCTTGGCCACCTGCACTTTGTGTGCCGCCTTTACCTCCTGTAAACGAATCTCCATTAGATCCATCAAGCCCGGTCGATCCACCGCCGGCACCACCTGCTGATGGGGTTGATCCATAAGATGCGCCACCGCCACCGCCGGCG
This sequence comes from Flavobacteriales bacterium, assembly GCA_038207425.1. Classification (GTDB taxonomy): domain Bacteria; phylum Bacteroidota; class Bacteroidia; order Flavobacteriales_D; family Cryomorphaceae; genus JBBQZU01. Next base: position 7,003 of record JBBQZU010000062.1, read on the forward strand.
ACAATAATTCGGTTAATGAATGCGTAGGGGCTGAGTCTAACATCTGTAGCGCCACCACCTTCAGCACCGAAATTGGTACCAGCTGCACCGCCACCATTAAATGAGCCACTGCCAGTTGTTTGGCCAGCTTCACCTACAAATATTTGAACAGTTTGGATTCCACTTAAAGTAAATTCTCCAACTGAATAGCCTCCTTTTCCGCCGGAAGCAGCAAGTGATCCACCACCTTCTGCGCCCCATACCTCAAGTATGAATTGCCCAGCCGGCAGTTCCAGAGATTGCGCACTTCCTGTATAGTCAAAATCCCATACCTGCTGACTTACAGCGTCAAAGACAAATAGGGAACAAAACAAGGTGACGAGTGAGACGATTTTCGCTCTACGCCATTTTTGCTTCAGAGTAAATTTTTGATTCATGATAGCTTCAGATTATTGTTTATTCCTTGACATTTACTCGATCGCCAGAAGACGGTTCAGTTTTTTCGACAAAGGGAAATTGGACGCATATACCTTAACGACCTGTTAAATGCAGGTTTATAGTTAGTTAAATGCGACATGCAATTAATTTAAAAGATAGACGAATGCCCGTATCCCAACGCTCACCGGTACAGGTCGGGGAATTTCACCCCTAACTTCCCACAGAACTTACGTGATAGTTTCCCGTCATACAGCTAGCGCTGATTCATATCGGGGGCTCTTCATGTTCTTTGGCGCTTTGAATATACGCATGGTTGTACCACCATCCAATGGGCAAATAAATCGGAAGTTGCCTTGTACCGCCTTTTATGCCAGCGAACTAACCAGTGCTCGGCACAGGGATCAATTTTACAAATATGCGCAGGGTAAACAGCCGCGGAATAGACCAGGCCACCAAACGTGTTTTCATGGCAGCCTTAACATACAACGCTTCGGCTATGCTCAGCACAGGCCTCAAAAATACCTGAAATGGACCAGCCAAAAACCCGTTGTCAAAGTGATGGAGCTCCATATTCCATCGGTTACACTTCAGAATACCCTCAAAAGGTCTTTTAAATCACTTTTAAGCCGTGCAAACGCACTGTTGAATTTGTGGTGGCAGAACCGCGAATTTTATATGGTGCGGGCAAATTGATGAAAATTGGGTGAAAGCTGGGCTTAAAGTGACGAAAATTGGGTTTTGGGGAAGTTGTGCAACGGCCACTGCTGTTATCGGTTCGTTGTTCTTTTCTGTCGAGGCTTGCCTGTCAATATTTACGGCTGTCTTGGTGCGGTAGCCTGGTGGCTCTTTTGGATTTTTTAGCTTGGCTTCGGAGGGTTGCAAAAATACAAATGTGCCACCAAAAGAAGTGGCACATTGTCGAGTTAAATATTTTTTGGAAAAGGGTCCGGGAATCCCTTTTTGCTTTCAAATTGTTTTTGTTCGTTGTCTTGCAGTAAACATTTTTCAAGGTCGGCAACCATTTTTTCTTTTTCAAGGCCTTGACCAATAAATACTAATTCGTTCATTCTGTCGCCCCATTGCTTGTTCCATTTACTTTCAATATATTCTCGGTTGTCAGCAAATGATTGATGAATTATTCTTTCACTAAAAGTCATACTTGCCCACCAAACACCAGCCTTTTCAAGTTTTGATGAGCCACCAGCTTGGCTAAAATTAATTGCGTCATTTGGTCGGGATGCTAGCCAAAATAACCCTTTCGCTCTTATCACACTGCTTGGATATTCATCATTTATGTATTTCCAAAGCCTGTCAGGGTGAAATGGTTTTTGGTTTCTAAAAACGAATGAAGAAATTCCATATTCTTCTGTTTCGGGTGTGTGAACTCCACCTTCTAATTCTTTTTGCCAACCTGCCGAAGATTGTGCT
>JBBQZU010000063.1:0-7203 GCA_038207425.1 Flavobacteriales bacterium
GCCTTCGCTATCGGTGTTCCATGTCATATCTATGCATTTCACCGCTACATGACATATTCCGCCTACTTCAAGTATACTCAAGGACTGCAGTATCAACGGCAATTTTCCAGTTGAGCTGAAAGATTTCACCACTGACTTACAGTCCCACCTACGGACCCTTTAAACCCAATAAATCCGGATAACGCTTGCACCCTCCGTATTACCGCGGCTGCTGGCACGGAGTTAGCCGGTGCTTATTCATATGGTACATTCAGCCCCCGACACGTCGGAGGGTTTATTCCCATATAAAAGCAGTTTACAATCCAGAGGACCTTCTTCCTGCACGCGGCATGGCTGGATCAGACTTTCGTCCATTGTCCAATATTCCTCACTGCTGCCTCCCGTAGGAGTCTGGTCCGTGTCTCAGTACCAGTGTGGGGGATCTTCCTCTCAGAACCCCTACCTATCGATGTCTTGGTGAGCCGTTACCTCACCAACTAACTAATAGGACGCATACCCATCTTCAACCGCCGGAGCTTTAATTATAAAATGATGCCATTTCATAATATTATGGGGTATTAATCCGAATTTCTTCGGGCTATCCCCCAGTTGAAGGTAAGTTGTATACGTGTTACGCACCCGTGCGCCACTCGTCAGCATCCCGAAGGACCTGTTACCGTTCGACTTGCATGTGTTAGGCCTGCCGCTAGCGTTCATCCTGAGCCAGGATCAAACTCTCCGTTGTATTAAACGTTTTGCTCCTAAGAGCTGTACTGTGAGTTGACCCCGATACTAACGTAATTCTCGGCTTGCTGCTATTGCTATATTGTCAAAGAACTTGTTTCTATTCTAAACGCCCCATCGAAATGGGAGCGCAAAGGTAGACATTTTTTTAACCTACCAAACTTTTTATTAAAAAAAAATTCGCGGTAGATATTTGGGATGCTAAAGGTAATATCACTTTCGATTTCCCAAACAAAATGTTCATAAAATTTTAAAGTCACTTTCTGGCTTTCACCTTTGGCACTCTTCAAAACTCTTAGCTTTCCTTCGAAAGCGGGTGCAAATGTACAGTGATAATTCACTCTTGCAAGTTCTAACCAAAAATATTTTTGATTTTTTTCTCTCCCTGCCCAATAACCGCTGAAAATGAGCGCTATGGATTTGTTAAGGAAAGTGAAAGAATTTTTCCACGCATCACAGAAGGTGCATCTTTTGCAAAAGAAACAATGTAAGAAGCCATCATTTCAGGACTGCTCGAAGCCTTAAAACCGGGAAATGCGGCCCTAAACATCCCTGTATCCACACTCCCCAATGCCAAACAATTAAAGGTATGGCCGGTATTTTTGAACTCTTCACTCCACATTTCCGTCAAACAACACAATGCCGCCTTGCTCGAAGAGTAGGCTGAAAGTCCCGCAAACTTCATACTGCCCTGTATCCCTCCCACGCTACTAATACTTATTATATGCGCATCGCTTAGCAATGGAAACAGTTTTTGCGTAAGCGAAAATGGGGCAAATACATTTACTTCATATACCGAGCGTAACTCATCTCCGCTTATTTCGCCGAAAGGCTTATATACAAGATGGCCTGCGTTATGTATAAGCACTTTTATAAAACCCAGTGCCGAAACCCGGTCGTGTATATGTTCGCGGCCCTGATCAGTGCATACATCGGCTTCTATAATGATACACCGCTCTCCGTATTGCGCTTTTATTGATTGCAATGGCTCAGCTTGCCTGCTTACTGCAGCCACCTTATAATCGGTGTCACGCAGAAAAGCTTCAGCAAGGCTCCGTCCCAAACCGCTTCCACTACCTGTAATACATACCATTTCGTACTGCATAATATTTACATTTGTATTTCAAAATTCCCATTATGGATACTGCCCTTAAAACTGGCCCACTGCGATTCATTGGAATCCTGTTATTTTTCACCCTGCATAGTTACACGATTTGTGTTGCCCAGCAAACTGAAAACAAAAATCCTTACGAAGGCCTGCCTTTTAAGGAAAGGATTTTTTTCGGCGGTAACTTCTCTTTGCAATTCGGAAATGTTACTTTCATTCAAATAGCTCCCCAGCTCGGGTACCATGTAAGTCCCAAGTTTCAGATTGGTGGAGGGCCTATTTATCAGTATTATTCATTTAACGCATCATTCCAAAACCAAATAGGCTCCAATAAGAGTCATGTATTCGGTGGTAGTACATTTGCCAGGTTCTTTCCTGTGCCAAGCTTGTTTCTGCAATCGAGTCTGGAAGTGCTCAACCTTCAGAATCGAAACCCTATTGGAATTGCCACCTCGGGTGAGCTTCAATTTGAGCGTGTTAACATACCCGTATTGTTCGTGGGCGGTGGTTTTGTTCAGCGCGCAGGTCAAGGTGGTCTCACAATAGGTGCTTTCTACGACCTTATTCAAGATCCTAATTCGCCTTACGGAAACGGGTTGTTTATAAGTGTCGGAGGGTTTTTCTAAATCATCGGGGCCATAGTAATACGGATTATCCTATGCCTGCGCCACTGCGCTGTACCGCGTGATTAGATTGTATCAAGCACCTGCATCACAGCCTTGTAGTCGGGTTCATTGCTTATGTCATCTACCAATTCAGTGTAGCGAATGTTATTATCGGCGTCGAGAACAAAAACTGCCCGGGCGCTCAGTCCTTGTAAATGGCCCGTCCATTATCAGGGTATTGAACCTTTCGGCAAATGAACCTCTGAAATCGCTCGCTATCTCTATGTTATTGATTCCTTCAGTGGTACAGAAACGGCTCATGGCAAATGGAAGGTCTTTAGAGATAACTAATCCTATCACTCCTTCCTTTTTGCTCAGCTCCTGACTAAAGCGGCGTGTTTCTATTTGGCAAACGCCTGTATCGAGACTGGGCACTGCAATAAGCACTTTCTTAATGGATCCCAGTTCTGAGAGCGATTTCTCCGAAAGGTTTTTCTTTACATAAGTAAAATCAGGCGCTTTGCTGCCTACCACAGGAAGGTTTCCGCGGAGTGTCACAGGCATTCCACCGAGTTTGGTTTGAATCATCCTAAAAAATTTGTAATGTTGTTTATCGGGTTTTAAACAACAGTACCTGCAGAAGGTTCCATAACCTGCTCAATGGCGTGGAGGTATATCTCAGCCGCATCGTCAATAAAGCCGTAATGGGCATCGTCTACTACCATCTTGCCGCGGGTTACGTGGCCTAGCAGGGTAAATGGCACCTTGAAATTGCGGAGTACTTCAATAAATACATCTTCGCGCTCCGGGTCGAGGGTAACGATGATGCGGCTCTGAGATTCGCCAAACAAGAAAGAATCCATGCGTACATCGGCATCGCTTGTAATATCGAACCCGAGCCTCCGGGGGATGCCCATTTCTACCAGGGCGGTATAAATTCCTCCATCGGATACATCGTGGGCACCGCTAATAAGGCCAAGGGTAATTAATTCCGAAACGGCTTGTTGCACTGCATATTCGCGTTCTATATCGAAATAAGGTGCAGGACTGTTGCGTACGTTGTGCATTTTCACAAGGTATTCACTCGATGAAATATCGTCTTTGCATTCACCAATAAGGAATATCAGATCGCCCTTCTCTTTAAAATCGAGGGTCATTGCTTTGCGCTTGTCTTCCAAAAGCCCTACCATACCTATGGTTGGAGTTGGAAAAACAGGTACTGTTTCTTTGCCTTCCACCACTGTTTGGTTGTAGAAACTCACGTTGCCACCGGTTACAGGTGTTTCGAACTTGCGGCAGGCTTCGCCCATGCCTTCTATTGCTTTTACAAACTGCCAGTATACTTCGGGGTTGTAAGGATTTCCAAAATTAAGACAATTGGTAACTCCCAGGGGCTTGCCACCAGAGCATACAATATTGCGTGCAGCTTCGGCAACTGCTATTGCAGTGCCTGTTTTAGGGTCGGCATGGACGTACCGGGCGTTGCAGTCTACCGTAAGTGCCAGCGCGGTGTTGGTACCTTTTATATTGGTTATACCTGCATCCGAAGGGGCATTGGTACTCATATTTCTCGTGCCCACCATGCTATCGTACTGCTGGTACACCCATCGTTTTGAAGCGATATTGGGCTGCGCGAGGAGCTTCATTCCTGTTTCGGGAAGGTTATCGGGTACGGGTATGCTATCGATATTGAATTTTCTATTTGCAGCGAAATAGGCAGGCTCCCTATATTCACGGTCGTACACAGGCGCGCCACCTCCGAGCACAAGGTCCCATGCCGGCACATCGGCCACCAAAGCACCATTCATGTAGTAGTGAAGTCTTCCACCTTCGGTTACTTCACCAATTTGCACGGCATTAAGATCCCATTTATCAAAAATGCGCACCACTTCGCTTTCACGTCCTTTCTTTACCACTACGAGCATACGCTCCTGCGATTCAGAAAGGAGAATTTCGAAAGGAAGCATGCCGGCCTGACGTGCAGGCACTTTGTCGAGATGTATCACCATGCCATGTTTACCAGCAGCGCTCATTTCGCTGGTAGAGCAGGTAATACCCGCTGCCCCCATATCCTGCATACCGATGATGGCATCGGTTTGGGCGAGTTCCAGACTTGCTTCGAGTAGCAGTTTTTCCTGAAAAGGATCGCCTACCTGCACTGAAGGGAGGTCGGCAGCCGACTCGGCAGTCATATCCTTTGATGCGAAAGAAGCACCGTTTATGCCGTCTTTTCCTGTAGCGGAGCCAACGATATATACAGGATTTCCTGCGCCGTGAGAAGTAGCGGAAATCATATCGCCGGCTTTCATGATGCCCACGCTCATCGCGTTAACAAGCGGATTGGCCTGGTACACTTCATCGAAGAATACTTCGCCGCCGAGTACAGGTATGCCAAATGCGTTGCCGTAGTCGCCTATGCCTTTCACCACACCCTTCATAAGCCATTGCGTGTGCTCGGCATCAATTTTACCAAAGCGCAGTGAGTTGAGTTGGGCTATCGGCCTTGCACCCATGGTGAAAATATCGCGGTTGATGCCCCCTACTCCTGTGGCTGCACCTTGATATGGTTCTATAGCGGAAGGATGGTTATGCGATTCTATTTTAAAAGCGCAGGCAAGACCATGGCCTATATCTACAAGGCCTGCATTTTCCTGACCCGCTTCCACGAGTAGGCGCCCACCCTTACGGGGAAGGGTTTTAAGCCATTTTATGGAGTTTTTATAAGAGCAGTGCTCTGACCACATAATAGAAAATATGCTGAGCTCTGTGAAATTCGGAGTTCGGCCGAGAATGGTTTTTATTTTTTCAAACTCTTCGGGCAGCAGGCCCAGGTCAGTGGCTTGCTTTAGCGTAGACTCAGCGGTAATGGTGGCGTCCATAGGGAAATTTCAAGTGGTAAATTGGAGCTCAAAAGTAAGGAAAGTTTTATAGAAGGAAGCGGATACGCATTGCCCGATGAAAGTTCGATGCAGGGGTAAAGGGATTAGCGATCATATACTGCATACTATTCATTCCGGGAATACTATTAGTATCATCGAGCCCTCTTAAGGTTTTAAAAAAAACGAGTTCCTGATTGTTGTCGCAAACGGCAAGAAAAGTCGTGAAATAAGTATATTTATTGTCTGAAAGAATCTTCTGAATTTTATCCTGATCTCTTTTAACTGCGCAAAAAGCAGATATATCAAGTGGAGTTGAATTTAAAAAAGCATCTACTTCTACCTGGACTCGCAATGATTTTCTGGACAAAAAGTTAAGCGGCATTTTTGATTTGTGCTATTTTATTGAACTCTTTGATTGTGCGATTTCCTAACGCGGAGTGTCTGCGATTGTGGTTGTACCATGTCTCGATCCGCTCGAAGATCGATAATGCAGCTTCTTCCTTAGACTCGAACCGCTGCCCGTAAATATGTTCAACTTTCAAGGTTTTAAAAAAGCTCTCGGCCACGGCGTTATCCCAGCAATTGCCTTTTCTGCTCATGCTTCTTTGCACGTTTTGGTAGCTGTCAATCAAGTTGGTAAACTCATTACATGCATATTGAATGCCTTTATCGGAATGGAAGACTAATCCATTTGAAATGGGTCGGTCGTTAATCGCCATCTTCCATGCCGCTAAGGATATATGCAGCGCACCCATGTCACTGCTTTGCGCCCAACCAATTACCTTCCGGTCAAATAAATCTAAAATAACGGTGAGGTAAAGCCATCCTTTTGCTGTCTTGATGTAGGTAATATCCGATACCCAAGCTTGGCTTTGAACCGGCGCCGAAAACTTCCTATCAAGGATATTCTCTGCTACGGGATAGGTGTGCTTGGAATCGGTAGTCACCACAAACTTTTTTGCGTGTACTGCATGAATGTTATGCTGCGCCATAAGTCTCGCTACACGCGGTCTGGATACGGTAAACCCAAGTGCCTTGAGTTTATCGGTCATGCGGGGGCTTCCATAGCTGGCTCTGCTGAGCTGGTGTATGCGCCGTATTTGAGAGAGCAGCATCCGGTTCTCATTACGGCGTTTGGACGGAAGGTAATTCTGCATGCCATAGAAGGCGATTTTGCTCACATTTAGTGCTTTGCACATCTTCCCAACAGGAAATTCTAGTCTGTAATCCTTCATGAATTGGTAGATTTCCGGTCGCTCACGGAGAAGATACTCACGGCCTTTTTTAGGATATCGCGCTCCATTTTTACGTCAGCCAGTTCTTTCTTTAGCTTAGCTACTTCTCGCTGCTATTGGGTAAGTTGCTTCTTTCTATTACATCCGAAGGCCAGCGATGGATTCCTATTCTGCTCTTTCCGCCAACGATAGATCAGCTCTGCGCCACCTCCCTGTTCGCGGGCTATCGCTTGCACGTTCCCACGAACGCTACTCAATTCAACTGCTTTCTGTTTGAATTCCTTACTGTAAATTTTCCTGGTCTCTGCCATGTCATTAGGGCTTTTAAGGTTTATAAGTTAGCCTTAACTTCGTGTCCGGTTAAGTGTAGCAGTTTTAACCAAATAAACCTCTGTTGGACTTAATACAACTAAAAATAACCTTTGCATCAACTTGATTTAAAGTAACAGTTGATACTGGTACTGTCCTCATAAAATTTGGCAATACATTCCTGAGACTAAATGTATTCATTTATAAAATAATATGATTCTCCGCAAAGTTACCACAACGTAAATAGGTTACGTTCGGGCATTCTACTTTTGGTTCAAAACAATGTTTATAAACATATTAGAATTTGCAGAGCAGTTTCCTAATGAATTTTCTTGCAGAGAAAA
>JBBQZU010000064.1:0-6636 GCA_038207425.1 Flavobacteriales bacterium
TACGCCATTTATAGGCCTGTAATTTTTTTTCATCGCGGGCTCCTTTATTCTCTGCAGTGTTAAACTTATACTGGTTCCAGAATATTGCCGATGTAGCCCGCTGCCCTAGTCCGGAAATTTCCTTTCTGAATGTTTCTGTTAATACATCAGGATGATATTGCCTTTGAAAATTCCACACTTTATCCAATTCATTTTCTAGATCTGAACGGTAAAAGTCAGGCAAAGCTTTTTTTCCGTTCTTAAGTAACTTGAACGTCAATTGTCCTGGCGTCAGGCCGTCTTCATAAAGCTGTTTAGCTACGGCCATTCCGTCTATTATTTGTCCTTCGTCGTCATTTTTTGCTTTTCTACTGCTTTTGTATCCTCGCTTTTTATTTATCAATAGCAAAACCCGCGCGAATTGATCTTTTTCTATTTTTTCATGTACGGCCTTTGCCCTTAGTCGCCATGTTTCATGAGTTGAATTTTCACCACTTTCTGCCAGTAGCATTTCTTCATCTATGAAGTTTGCTTCTTTGAGTGCAGCAATTAAATTTTTTCTTCTTAATTTATACCTTTGCAAATTTCTTCTTGCGCCACGTTTTAGTGTTCTATCAGCATTTGTTGTAATAGGTTTTCCCTTTTCAAAATTTGTTTGTTCATCGGTTGTAAGTGGATTTACTCGAACTCCAATGCGTTCTATGGATGAAAATGCAGGATTTTCCGAATCTTCGATTATGTATGCGAAACCGATTGACGTAGTTCCCAAATCCAATCCTAAAATTTTTTTCTTCATAGTTGTTGTTTTAGTTTATTTCATTTACTTTGGCACTCTGAAAGCAAATCACAATAAGGATTATTCCGTTGTGAAAACATTTAGCGCCTCGACTATCTTCGGGGCATTTTTTTTTAACTGCCACCACTTTTCAGGTTTTGCCCTTCCTTACATTATCATTCTCCGCCCGAAATCTACTTTTTATTTTTTCATCTACAAAAAGTTAAATCTGTAAACTTTTTTTCGGACGGGTCATAGCGTATTTCACAACAAAGCGGGTATCCGTGGTAGAGGATATGGCTTAGGGTTTTGTTTTCGGCGCGGGGCAGGAAGCCTAGTTTATAGCCCCCAAACCACACTTCTATGGCGTAACTGTCGTGCCCGTTTTCTGGATCGCGGAGCAAGTCCATCGCTGTTCCTTTCTTTAATAAAGGATATACTTCCCGGTAATCGTAATAGGGGAGTCCCCGCAGGTAGCCCCCGTATAGGAGCTTTTCGGTCTCGTGGTTCGCAAGGGCTGTACTTTTCTGTTCAACCACATCTTGAGCTAATAAAGCACTCGTGGTGAATGACGGGAGTAATCTGATGGCACCCAAGAACCGTAAAAAATCTGTTCGTCTCATGGTAGAATAATGAAGCGAAATAAAGGCGTCAGAACGTAACCTATTTACGTTCTGAAAAAAAATAATCACGCATCCGATTGCCTAGAAAGCTATTGCCAGTGATTGCTCTGTCGCATGCGGTGCCCGCCAACGCTTAATCACAAAAATGGATGGGGTCAATTGGCAACAATGAAGGTGATCATACACATTTTGCACTTCACATGTTGCGGTGCAGTAGCCCATCGTATAATCGTTTTAATCTACAGCCTATTGCTCTTGATCGATCAATATACTACCTTCACCAACGCCGTAGTACACGTGCGCCGGCGCCAAATACACCAATCTTGACTTACCATGAAACCACTTCAACTCATTCTCCAAATAGGGCTGTTTTTTGCCTTATGCAGCCTGCAAATAGCCAATGCCCAAGACCCTGATTGCGGCATTACACAGGTTAACAACAATGGGTACTCTACCACCCTTTCATCTGTAACCCTCAACAGCAACGGTACCCATACCGTTGTATTAACCGTTGCGAGCAACGGCTGCGAAGGATGCAAGAAGTTGAAGAGTTTTTGGGTACAGGCCACTCCGGGCACTGCATCGGGTATTTCAGTCGCATCGGTTTTGGGAAATGTTATCGTTGCCAACATCAATCCCGGGCCGGGGTTCGGGCCTCCTTTTCAGGGTTTTCGCATCAACATAGCCAACGGAATAGGTGGCGGTGTTGCCGCTGCATTCACCATTACTTATACACTTAGCGGCGGGCTGCAGAACCAGCTATTGCTCGGCAAGGCCGGAACTTTTTTTCAAACTTACAATTTTATGATCCCGGATTTCCAATCGGTACTCAATTGCCAAGCTCCCGTTGAAGAATCCCTCATTGTACCCTATTACGACCCTCTCGGGGTAGGGAAAGTGTTTGACATTATCGGCTACGAACTGAGGGCCCTTTATTTTTCCTACCAGAATGAAGCCTTTGTTGCAGAGGAGGTAGACGATATTTTTCAAATCGTAGGCGAATCGGTCCTTGTTTCGATTTTCGCGCAGCAGGGGGAGTTGGTGAATGCGCTGACGCTGCTGCAAACTGCTGCTTACGGCTTAACCGATGCCATCAGCGACCCGGTAAACAATACCGTCACCGGACTTTACCCCATTAATAACTTGCTCCTTTTAAATGAGCTTCCGGAACTACTGATCTCTGCTTCGCCTGTATTTCCGGCGCTGAGCAATGCAGGCCTCGTGACCAGTCAGGGCGATATTGCCTTGCGCTCTTTCAGAGCACGCGATGTGTTTAAAGTAAATGGACAAGGCATTAAGGTGGGAGTGATTTCCGACAGCTACAATACCAAACTGGGAAATCAAGCAGGTGATGATATCATAAAAGGTGATCTTCCCGGCCCTGCCAACCCTGACAATACCGCGCCTGTGGATGTGGTGCAGGAATTTCCTTTCGGCGAAGCAAGTGACGAAGGGCGCGCCATGTTGCAAATTGTGCACGATGTAGCCCCGGGGGCCGAGCTGGCTTTCAGAACAGGGTTTGCCGGGCCCAACGATTTTGCATTGGGAATAAATCAATTGGCGGATGCCGGTTGCGACATTATCGTTGATGATGTGACGTATATCAATGAGCCTTTTTTTAGAGATGGTGTTATTGCCCAAGCTGCAAACAATGTTACTTCGGCCGGTGTAGCTTATTTTACCGCTGCAGGCAACTTTGGCAGCAAATCATGGGAAGATGCCTTCAACCCCGTACCAGCTCCGGCAGGTATTATCGGGCAGGCCCACAATTTTGCACCGGGTGCCGGGGTAGATATATCTCAAAACATTACCCTGGAAGCTGGCCAGTATACTGTTGTGCTGCAATGGGATGACGGAACTCCGGGACTTACCACCAATTCTGACTTTGATATCTATCTGGCTACCGATGCTGACATTGCGTTCTTCGGTTTCAACCGCGCCAATATTGGATCGACTCCTATTGAAGTTTTGCCCTTCACTGTGCTGGCCGATGGGGTGGAGTCTAACTTTCAAATTATCAGGGCCGGGGTATCTCCTGGCTTTGCGTCTGCTGAATCTACACTGTTAAAATACATTGTATTTCGCGGAAGCCTTACCATCAATGAATACGCCGAGCTGAATGCTTCGACCATCACCGGGCAGGCCAATGCTGCTGGCGCCATGGCCGTTGGTGCCGTACTTTATACAAATACCCCTGAATATGGGGTGCCCGCCCCAACTGTAGCATCCTTCTCATCGAGGGGCGGTACTCCAGTGAACGGTATCCTTCGCGACAAACCCGAATTCTGTGCGCCCAACGTAGTGAATACGACGGTTGCTTTGGGCGGTGGCTTTGATTTTGAAGATGATGGTTTCCCCAATTTTGTGGGCACCTCTGCCGCTGCACCGCATGCCGCAGCAGTGGCTGCACTCATGCTCGAAGCCCGCCAAAAATACTATGACGATGAAGGTGGTCTTTCACCGGCAGCCCTGAAGGACTTGCTGCAGAATACTGCCCTCGACATGTACGGCCCTGGCTATGATGTGGAGTCTGGAGCGGGATTTCTACTCTCCGATTCTGCCCTGAGCAGCCTGGCCAACCCAAGCGCATTTCTCATTTCAGTTGCCTTTGATACGACCTTGGTTCCCGGCATCGATGAAATACTAATTACCATTACCGGCGAATATTTAAATGCCAACTCAGTGGTGTACTTCAATGGAGCGCCCTTAGAGACCTCATCAACCCTGCAGGGAGATACTGCAATAACAGTCGTCATTCCGCCATATCAGGGAATTCTATTTCCCGAAATTCAGGTGAACAACCCACCAAAAGAAGGAACAAATGGACTGGATGGGGGCCTCTCAAACACGATTTACCTTATCACCAAGGCCACCATTTTTGTGGATATACAAGACACTATAAAAACTTACGGCGAAGCCATTCCTCAGTTTTTTGCCAATTATTTCCTGGGCACAGTTGATGGCAATGTACCTCTTGATTCGGCTGGCTTGTCGGAAGATGACCTGAGCCGCGTGCTGGGTATTGGTCTTACTTCCATAGCCAACTCATTGAGTAATGTGGGTCTCTGGGGCATCGAAGCCGATGCTGCAGATCCATTGAATCCCGAGAGCAATACAGAAGCCACAGATTCATTAGATATATCTCTCCTACAGCGGTTCAATTTTGTTTTTGGCGACGGCCTTATGACGGTGGTTCCACTCGATATTATTATAGACCCACGCGATACCACCTTGGTTTTCAACGACTCTTTGGTTGGTTTCAGTTTTGACTTCATTTTCAATACTACAGATTCTTTAAACATTGATCCGGATGACGTACTGGCCATTAACGATTTCGTAATAGCCAACTATGCCATAGGACTTTCTACCAAAAAGGCAGCCCTTGTGCAGGGCACTGCATTGGTAAACGAATTTGGAGAACAACTGCTCACCGAAGCGGTGCTATTGAATGCAAGTATCATGCTCTCTTCGAAACTGAAGTTAACCCAGGGTGTGGCGCTTGTAAACGGAAGCCTTATTCAAGCTGAAGCCCTGTTTCAAACTGCTTCTGTAGCCAGTGCCCCTCGCCGATTGGTGCAGGGTGTGGCTTTGGTAAATGGCCTCAAGTTGGTTCAGGGTACTGCGCTTGTAAACGAACTTGATACCGACGGGAATATAACCAACTCCTACCCGCTCACGCAGGGCAACGCGCTTGTGAACTCAGGCTCAGCACAACTCAATACTACCACTTTCAATGCCAACAGCAATTCGCAAACCATCGTTATCCTTGGCTTGGGCGATATTGAAATCCTATCGGGTGAAGCAGAGGGTACAGTAGAAACTGAACCTATCAACCTCGTTACAGGCCAAACCGTAGGATCGCATATTCTCGTACCCGGCGCATTTGTTACCAACAACTTTAATGTATCCTACCGGCTTGGAATTGTGACTATTGTGCCCGATACAGCGGTGTTTGAAATTGACCCGCAAAGTCTTGTGCAGGTGTACGATGGTGGGCCCAAAATGGTGAATGTTGCGGTGGTACCCGATTCGGTTGCTTTTATTGTATCCTATAATGGCAGCGTGATGGCACCCACCGATGCAGGTGTTTATGAAGTGGAAGTGGTCGTTGCTGATACCAACTATTTCGGATCGGTATTTGCCACTTTGACCATTTTGCAGGCGCCGGCCTCAGTTACCATAGACCCAGCATCGTTGCTTCAAGTGTATGATGGCAATGCCAAGTCGGTAACTGTAATTACGACCCCGGAGGGAATCGCGGTGCAAACCACCTACGACGGCAATGCTGAACTGCCTGTGAATGCAGGTTCGTACGGCGTGGAAGTTACCGTAACCGATCCTAACTACTCCGGCTCGGCAAATGCCACCCTGACTATTAACCCTGCCATGGCCGGCTTTGCTGTAAACCAGGAGTCGCTTCAACAGTTTTTTGACGGGTCGCCAAAAACAATAGTCGTTGAAACTTTCCCTTCTGGTCTAAGCCTGACCATAACTTATAATGGTGTAATGCAGCCGCCGATAAATGTCGGTTCTTACGAAGTATTGGTTGTAGTAAGCGATTTGAATTATGTAGGCTCAACAAGCGCAATACTTCTTATTAACCCGTCTCAGGTACTTATCAATTGTCCATCAGACATAAGCGTAGACTGCAGCAGCAGCCTAATGCCTATGGTAACAGGTATGGCCACAGCCAGCGGAAACTGCGGCACAGCGACAGTAACATACACTGACGGCGCGATCAGCGGCGAATGCACCCAGACCCTAATTAGGACCTGGACCGCAACCAACGAATGTGGCAGCATCGCAAGCTGCGCGCAGACCATCATGATAGCCGACACGACTGCACCTACTTTGATCATGCCATCAGCAACGAGCGGCGCGACGACCTGTGCACAGTTGAGCGTGCAGGATGCCCTTGCGTTCGGTCAGGGAATCAACCAAAATGGTTTCCTACAAGCGGCCATCGGATTGTTCAACAGCCTTGGCTTAGTACCAGTAGGTACTGAAGACGACTGCAACGACAGCGAGTGGATCGAGACCGGCGTAGAAGTAACCGTAGGCGTTTGTCCGGTAAAAGTGACTTTGACCTGCTTCTTTGTTGCGGTAGATGCCTGTGGCAATGTTTCTGATGAGCAGTATACAGAGTTGATTGTAATTGATCAGACTACACCACACATTTTCTGTCCGTCAGATATCGTAGTGGTTTGTGGTAGCGATACTTCTCCTTCAGTTACAGGAACGGCAACTGCCACGGACAAC
>JBBQZU010000065.1:0-6498 GCA_038207425.1 Flavobacteriales bacterium
TGAATTGGAGTGGCTCACAGATGTACTGGGCAGAATCCAATCCCACAATCACAAAGAACTCTATCAGCTCCTACCTAATAACTGGGAAAAATATAAGCGGGGGGAGTAAGTCGGCCATATGGGTTGCTCGGACGGATACATAAAATCAATAGGAGATACTTCGGCAAGTACCTATTTGACAGAGTTTTAATAGCTTTGGGAACGCAATACTGGTACGTAAACGGATAATCATATTGGCTTTTATTTAGAAATTGACCCGCAACCATAGGTTCGCATTGGGACCTACGCATACATTTACCAAAAAATCAAAACTTGGAGCTACCATACGTATTGCTTTTTGTCACACTGTTCGCCTTCATCATAGCGAGGTGGTCTTTTTTTCGCGTAAGCGGGATCAGGCAGCGTTATATGGTAGGCGCCTACCTGCTAAAAATTTCATTTGGGCTTGGCCTTGCTTACGTGTACCAAACATTCTACAACGACCGGCATACAAGCGATGCCTACAGGTTTTATGACGATGCGGCCGTCATACACCGCAGTCTGCAGGATGAAGGCCCCGGCATCTATATAAAACTCCTTACGGGCGCAAGAATGCGCAATGACTCCACCGCAATGCGATACTATCAGGAAATGACGCATATGGAGCGCCCTTTCTACACAGGATTTCTGAATGATAATGCCACCATAATCCGCGCAAACGCCGTCGTGATGCACATATCACGCGGGGTGTACCACGTGCATACCGCTGTGTGGTGTTTTATTTCAATGATTGGACTTACTGCACTGCTGCGGCTGCTGCTCCAGTTTTTTCCGCGAAAGCGGGCTGCTATGTTCTTTTCGGTATTTCTATTGCCCACCGTCTTGTTCTGGGGTTCGGGAGTGTTGAAGGAAGGCATACTCTTGTTGGGTCTCGGGCTTTTTCTGCTTGGATTTTTCAGGTTTATCTATGGCACGCAACGCAAGCGGGATGTTGCAAAACTCCTTATTGGTCTCATAATTCTCCTTTTCACCAAAGGATATGTGCTCTTTTGTATGGTACCTGCACTTGCAGGCTTGCTGCTCACTAAAGCTACCGGCGGGCGGAGATTCTGGTTGTGGTTTAGCCTGCCTCATGCGCTTGCGGTTATTTTGCTCTTTGCCGGTCCCTACCTGGGCGATGGTTTTAAAATTTCTGAGTTGATGGATCTCAAGCAAAAGGCCTTTTACAATGTTGCCGCTATGAGCAATTCAGGTTCTTTACTAGAATTAAAGCCCATACAAACACCGGCTGATGTGGTGCTGAATATTCCACAGGCACTCATGGCTACTTACCTGCGCCCGTGGCCCTGGGAGTGGACCAAAATACTCTACGTACCGGCATCGCTCGAAAATCTGTTGCTGCTTGCATGTTTACTCACCATGCTATGGAATTTCAGAAGACCCTATGGACTTGTAGTACCCATTTTTGCATTCAGCTTGAGTTTTATCCTGATACTCGGCACCCTTACCGGAGAAGTGGTACCTGTGCTTGGAGCTTTGGTGCGCTACAAGACGCCTGCGCTGATCTTTCTTTTTGCGATGACCTTTGCCTGCACCGATCACGTACTTTTGCAGCGACGACTGCCCTTTATAAGAAGAATATTGAGAAAATTATGAGCGAAAAATCTACACAGAAAACGGCTCTTGTTACAGGCGCCACATCGGGTTTCGGACTGGCTATAGCACAGAGGTTGGCGGCAGCCGGGTACCATCTTATCATTACCGGTAGGCGTACAGAGCGGCTGAAAGAAGTAGCTGCAGAATTACAAAGCACACATGGTACTGTTGTGCTGCCACTGACATTTGATGTGCGCGACAGGAAGGTTGTTGAAAAAACTATAGCCTCCCTTCCGGAAAATTGGAAGCAGATAAACCTGCTGGTAAACAATGCAGGCCTTGCATTGGGCAAAGCCACCTTACCCAACGGCGACCCCGCCGACTGGGATACTATGATTGACACCAATGTGAAAGGCCTGCTCTACGTAACGCGCGCGGTATTGCCCTTTTTGAGACATTCAACGGGCGCTGCGCATATCGTTAACATCGGCTCCATAGCCGGCACCGAAGTGTACCCGGGTGGCAACGTGTATTGCGCATCGAAGCACGCGGTAGATGCGATAAGCAAGGCGCTGAGACAAGAACTTTTGCCGGAAGGCATACGCGTAAGCCAAATACGCCCGGGTCTCTCTGAAACGGAGTTCTCATTGGTGCGCTTTAAAGGCGACGCTACCAAAGCCAAAGATGTATACAAAGGCTATGAAGCCCTGGCTGCCGGTGATATAGCCGACCTACTGATGTACGTTGTAAATGCCCCGGCCCATGTATGCATCAACGATGTAGAGATTACCCCTACTGCGCAGGCAAATGCGGCGATGTTGTATATTCCTTGAACCCTGCCGGGCTTAAGATGAAAAGCACAAAGTGCTACCAAGTCCCAGAGACAACAGCAGGGCTTACGTGCAGCTTGCGTTATCAATTTTCCCAATAACTTTGGCAAATAAATTTACCTGACTTTCTATGATAAATTACCGTACAAACTCGATTTTCGCCGCTGTATTCCTATCAACGCTCCTACCATCGTGCATGCAAACCCAGGATGCAGACCTGATAGTACACAATGCGACGATCTATTCCACAGACGAAAATTTTACCACCTACGAGGCCATGGCAATACGCGATGGCAAAATTTTAGAGTTGGGCCCAGAGCGGGAAATACTGAACCGGTACCGCGCCAAGGACAAGATGGATGCGCGAAAAATGTACATCTACCCGGGATTCATTGATGCGCACTCACACTTTATGGGTTATGCGCGAAACAAGGGTGAAATTGCCCTTTGGGGTTCGGCAACGGAAGATGAAATGATAGCACGTGTGGTGGCTTTCGCCAAAAACAGTGACAGGCACTGGATTGTGGGGCGCGGTTGGGACCAAAATCTGTGGCCCGGTCAGCAATGGCCTACACGCGCCTCGCTCGACAGTCTTTTTCCCGACAGGCCTGTATACCTTACAAGAGTGGACGGTCATGCAGCGATTGTAAATGCCGAAGCACTGCGCCTTGCGGAAATCACAGCCCAAAGCAATATACCCGGTGGAGCGGTGGTACTTGATGCCAAAGGAATCCCGACAGGTCTGCTTATTGACGCTGCCAAAGACCGGGTAAAGGACATCATCCCTACTATCAGCGGTGCTCAACTCCTTTCGCTATTGCAAAAAGCCGAAGCCGATTGTTTTGCCTTTGGCCTTACGGGAGTAACCGATGCGGGCATCAAGGTGAGTGATGCCATGCTGCTCGACTCACTGCACAAGGCTGGGGTGCTTTCGCTCAGAATAAATGCATTTCTCAAGCCCGATGCGGCGACATATAGCTTTATGCAAAATGGACCTTTCGTGACCGACCAACTTACCGCGCGCTCAGTAAAACTCTATGGCGATGGAGCGCTGGGTTCGCGTGGTGCGCTGCTCAAAAAGCCCTATACCGACGATCCTGGCAATACCGGACTTGCACTCATGACCGACAGCACATTGAACTACTGGGCGGATGCTTGCAAGAAATATGGATACCAACTCTGTACCCACGCCATCGGCGATTCGGCCAATGCCTGGATACTGCAAGGTTATGGCCGCGTGCTGAAAGAAACAAACGACCTGCGCTGGCGTATCGAACACGCTCAGATTGTAAGCCCTGAAGACCTGAAATTGTTTCGCGAATACGCCATCATACCCTCAGTGCAGCCCGTGCACACCACCAGCGATATGGCTTGGGCGGGCGACCGACTTGGCCCGGAGCGTATAGCACACGCCTACGCGTACAAATCACTCGAAGGGGCACTTGGAATGCTCGCCCTTGGCACTGATGCTCCTGTGGAATCGTTCAGTCCGCTGGAAAATTTCTACGCCGCGGTATTCCGCAAAAAGCCATTCCAAATATCTTCTGTAGCCTATTATCCCGATGAAGCAATGAGCCGTGAATCAGCCCTGCGCGGTTTGACCATCTGGGCTGCGCTCTCAGCATTCGAAGAAGAGAAAAAGGGAAGTCTGGAACCCGGAAAAATGGCCGACTTTGTAATTCTTGACCGCGACATTATCAAAGCGGCTGAGGCTGAAGTTGTGAACACGCGTGTGGTGGGCACCTATCTGAATGGGCTGAAGCAATGAGATTGGAGATGCCCATTTCCTTTTCAGGAATCAAAATTGGCGCGGTTTATTACTGAACTAGCTCTTTTTAAGTGAGCTAATGATGATGCCAGGATATCCATGATTAATCCTGAACAAATTCTAAAACTCCCTTGTGATAAATTATGATTCAATACAAAAACCCAAACATCCACAAAGGGATAGTTCCTTTGGCTCCGTATTCCACGTCATTAAGCGCCAAGAAACTCTGTGTGCTTTGGGGTAACTGACTGCGGTCTTTGTTCTTCCGTCCTGTTTTAAAAGTGTATTTCTCATCAACCAGAAAGTCGCCCTTTTCAGGAAAATGAAGGCTGTGCCCAAAACCCACCTGATTGGCAAAAAATGTTTCGCGGAGAACCCCGGTTTCCATCCCGTGACCGAACATATAGCCGAGGTTGGTATTGTTCAGAAAGAGCTTGTTTGCATACTGGAGCAGTCAGGTGGTTTTGCCTGTACCTCACGCCCCGCGAATACCGGACAGCCAATGCTCCGCATCTAGCAAACCCAGTAATGACGCCCCAAGATTGAATTTCAAGTCGGAAATTCACTTCAGATTTTTGTCAATAAAGACATCCAAACTTTACAGTTAGATAAACACATATGGTATTTTTTTGTACAGCGTACTATACAGATTTGAGTATTAATGCCAAATGTGATGTACAGTCTAAGAAGACACAATCATGAAAAATGACCAACAACTCGTCAGTCTGCATGTACAGGGATATTAAAAAGAGCCCGCCCGCTCAGACCTGTATACTATTGAAAAAGAACAGATCAGGAAACCGCAAAACCAAAGTCTTAGGGAATATATTTGTAAAACTGTACAAGCAATATGATGTTGTGGATGTAAGGAATGAATTGATCTCAAATAAGATAAACCATGAAAATAAAACCTAGCCTAATCCTTCTCGCTCTGACCTTTGCCAGTTCTGCACAGTAGCAACTTTCCATGCTTCAGGAAGGCAATGAATGGTGCTGCAATGTGTACTGTTTGCTCAACCCCCAATGCGGATATAAGCACTACAGTGCAGAGGGAGCAATAACAGTTGGCGGGCAAACGGGACGCAATGTTTCATCTTTCACCCTTCAGGAAATGGGAATTGAAGAAACCCGTACCGACATTTTACGCCAGTCGAACGACACGATATACTGCTACTCTGAAGAAGCCGGTGTATGGCATCTATTGTATGATTTTGGCGCCCAGCCCGGAGATATATGGGAAATTCAAACCGAACTGCACGTGGGTTACGATGAACCCGGTGAACCTGAAATTTTTAAAGTTTTGGTTGATGCCATCAATCAGGTCACCATCGGGGAGAATATGCACAGGGTAATCTATACTTCGGCCTGCAGCGACAATATTGAATTAAGCAGTTACCACTTTGGGCATAACGGAGGGCGCATCATCGACGGCATCGGGCCGGTTGACATGGCTCATGGACTCACAGGACAAAGCATCAACGAATTGCTACTACTTCGAAACCCGAGTTTTGCGTGTTTCATTGCTGATGGAGCGCTGATATGGGGTAGCAGCGCAAGTCCTTGCTACACGCTGAATACAGCCAATGCGCATAGCGATAGGGCAGAATTGAATCTTTACCCCAATCCGGTAGTGGACCTATTTTAAATCACCCTTCCGGAAAATGCTGCCACATTGCATCTGTATAGCGCTGACGGCAAATTGCAAAAGGCAATAAATCCCGGCGATCAACCGGTTTCACGGGAAATCTCAATCGCTGATTTGACAGCGGGTTTTTATCTGGTCAATGTTACAGACACCCGCGGCGGATCGCTTGGGAAAAAAAGGATTGTGAAATTGTGAAGACGTTGATCGGCGCATTCCGAATTGAGGCGGTTTGATGAAATGATTTTTCGCAACCAATTCAACTATCAGCCGGAGAGCCTACATCTGATTTAATGTTTTATGGTGATCGTATTCACCGAAATAGTTCATTTTTGGTGAATGCATTCACCAGATTTCATGTTTTTCGGTGAAAATGTTGATATATAATTCGGGGGTGATCAACTAAAAAGTTTGAATATGCGCTGGCATTTAGCAATCAAAGATGAGCACAACTCCATGTTCGACAGAATTTCTGTTACGAGACTAGCCTTTAATTAATAATATGCTAGTCCGTTTGTTTACCCTTTCGAAAATAATTTAATATGATTCTCCGCAAAGTTACCACAACGTAAATAGGTTACGTTCGGGCATTCTACTTTTGGTTCAAAACAATGTTTATAAACATATTAGAATTTGCAGAGCAGTTTCCTAATGAATTTTCTTGCAGAGAAAATTTCCGTTTA
>JBBQZU010000066.1:0-6161 GCA_038207425.1 Flavobacteriales bacterium
GCTTAAAAGTGATTTCAAAGACCTTTTAAGGGTATTTTTAAGTGTATTCAATGGAATATTGAGTTCCACCGCTTTGACAACGGATTTTCGGCTGGTCCATTTCAGGTATTTTTTGAGTCTCGCGCTGAGCATAGCCGAAGCGTTGTATGTTAAGGCTGCCATGAGAACATGTTTGGTGGCCTGGTCTATTCCGCGGCTGTTTACCCTGGGCATATTTGTAAAATTGATCCCTGTGCGGAGCACCGGTCAGTTCGCTCGCTTAAGCGACAGTACAATGAAACTCCCAGCCTATTTGAACATTGGAAATTGGTACAACCATTCGTATATTCACGGCCACAAAGAACATGAAGAGCCCCCGATATGGATCGGGGCAGGCTGTAGAAGGGAGACTTTCACGCACGGTTCTGTGGGAAGGCAGGGGTGAAATTCCCCGGCCTGACCCGATTGTATGCAAGCGGAAGAGCTCACCGCATAAACTGCACACTAATTGTTACCAACGCTCAAATTCCAAGTCCAAAAATAAAAGAGCTGTTTTTGCCCATGCTTTTTGGAAAAAATAAGCTATACTTATCACAAAATGCTTTTGCGGAATAATTATGTCAAACAAACCATCGAATAAAAAACTCTATTCCCAAATTGTAGACTTATTACAATCTGCAAAAAACAAGGTAGTGCGTGCGGTCAACCAGACAATGGTTTTGACCTACTGTGAAATTGGAAAAATGTTGGTCGAAGAAGAGCAAGGTGGTAAAGTCAGGGCAGAATATGGCAAAGAGCTTTTAAAGGGGCTATCGGAGGTTCTGACTAAAGAGTTTGGTAAAGGTTTTTCGGTAAAAAATCTTGAACGAATGAGGTCATTTTACCAGATATATGGAAAATCGTCAACACTGTTGTCGAAATCTGGATTTATTTAAAGGGGCTTTGATGCGTCGAAGCATCACATGATTCCAAATTGTCATGTCAGATGGAAATAAAACCAAAAATATATCTTGGATCCGGAGCTCAAATCTGATATTATCTCCAAGCTCCTTAGACCATTTGCCTGGTACTGCTATTTTCGGCGGCTGCCAGTCCGTATGTGAGCGCGTCCATATTAAACCAGCCGGTCATATTTACTGTATTTCAGCCGGTGAGATAGTGTGATACTTCGGAAAATTCGTTGTAATCATTATTGACGTCGAAGTGCAGATATTGGTCGGACTGGGCAAATGTTTGGGTAAAACCATTGCAAGTCAAGATGGGATCAGAAAACGCAATTTTTTCATGGTGGTTGGATGGCAAAGATTTGTAAGCGGGGGGAAAATGAGAAAAAAGAGATGATTAATTGAATATGGATTTCGAATTACATCCCTTCGGATGGTGAGATCGCTCCCTGTCTGGCAGGATTTGTAACCTGCTTCGCTTAGTTGCGGAATGCGAATTTATCGGAACTGTCGCCGGAGATGGTGATAGGAAAGGCAGTAGCTCGATTCATTTGTGGTTCTTCTCCAGATATTTTATTGCATTAGGTATTGATTTGAAGCAATTTAATAAATTTAGAACCAGCATAATGCTGGCAAACAAAGGATTGCGTAGGCTTGATGAGCGTGTTGTGTTTGTTAGGACGGAAGTTGCGGATCATTGCAATATTATTTTTCATGAACACCATTGTCGTAAGAATATTTTCTAAGTTTGAGTGCATCTATTCAGAGAGAGAGAGTGAAACAAAGTTTAACCCAACATCCTGTGCAGCCATTTCAGTGCAGCTATGACCTGCAGGTTCCGGCCTTGCTGCACGATCTGAATTGTACCATTGTGCTGAGCACTTTTCAGGCGGGAAAATTGGTCCTTTTTTCAGCGAAAGATGAGAATCAACTGGGACAATTGCCGCGGTCTTTCAAAAAGCCGATGGGTATTGCTTATGACCCGGCTACTGAAAAACTCGCCCTGGCTTGCGAAGATGAAATCATTGTATTTAAAAATGCGCCGGGACTTGCCGCGCATTATCCCCGCGCACCCCGCACGTATGATGCGCTCTTCATGCCCCGTGTCACCTACCACACCGGTGCGCTCGATATCCACGATCTGGGATTTGGAGCTCAAGGTGAATTAATCGGCGTCAACACGCTTTTTTCAAGCATCGACCGGATTGATGACAACTATAATTTTACGCCTATTTGGAAGCCACCATTTATAGACAAGCTGGTATCTGAAGACAGGTGCCACCTGAATGGAATGGCGATGGTGGATGGCAAACCCAAATATGCCACTGCCTTTGGGAAGGGCAATAGCGCGCAGAGTTGGCGTGAAAATCTGATGCATTCCGGACTGCTTATCGATATTGAAACGGATGAAATTGTGGTGGAAGGACTGCCCATGCCGCATTCTCCGCGTTTTTATTCTGGTGAAATTTACGTGCTTCTTTCGGCCACTGGTCAGCTGGTTCGTGTGGATGCACATAAGGGCAATTATGAAATTATAATTGATCTCGGTGGTTTCGCCCGTGGCATGAGCATTTATATGGATTATGCATTTATCGGACTCTCTAAACTGCGCAGCAGTTCTGTTTCTTTTTCCAAGATGGATACGCAGGGACTTAAAAACGAAGCAGGTGTGGTGATCCTGCATTTGCCGACAGGCAAAGTCGTGGGCAAAATAAGCTACAGCTCATCAGTGGAAGAAATCTACGAGGTGCAAATCATTCCGCATTACATCAGACCGAACATACTCAATACGCTTACCCCCGACTTCAAGGATGGTCTTTCTACACCTGAGGCAACCTTTTGGGTTCGAAAAAACGCCAATGAAAAACAATGAATCTATTATGAAACAATCTCATTTTGCACGAAAGTGCCGACAACTTAAGCTACTCGCTGAGCAGGTTCAAAAAGAATCCCGCAATGGAGCCCATATTAATTCGCCTGCGGTAAGACGGCTGCTCATAAAAATGAAAATACTCTGGTCCGAATTGCGTGGGGTATTCTCAACAATTTACCTGAAGCGACTGCTGGGCCCTGTTGCGGCAATTATAGGAATCACGGTGAGCCACGCCGTCTCTGCACAGTCCTTTGCGCCGCATGTCATGAATCCATTTAATATGGAAATAATCGCGGAAATTGATCTCCAACCGGCCTTTGCAGATTTTGATGGAGACGGTGATCTCGATGTTATCTGGGGTGGCATAATCGGGAGTTTTCAATATTTTGAGAATACAGGATCTGCATCAGTTCCAGAGTTTGCATCTGGGATTTTAAATCCATTTGGATTACAGAGCCCAGATGACTTTGCCCTGCCCACCGCGGTCGATTTAGACAATGATGGTGATTTTGACCTGCTCGTAGCACTGTATTACGGTAACTACAATTATTATGAAAATACAGGCACACCTTCAGATCCGCTTTTTGCGGCGCCTGTTCTCAATCCTTTTGGTTTGATTATCCCTCCTGATTTTAGCTCCTTTCCAGTGATTGCTGATATGGATGGTGATGGCGATTTTGACATCCTGGCTTCAGGGTATTACGCAGCCATGAATTATTTTGAAAATATAGGAACACCTGAAGCACCTGAATTTGCGGGAGTGGTCCAAAGTCCATTTAATTTTGTCGCCACGGGAGAATTCGTCTTTCCCATGCTCGGAGACCTGGACATGGATGGCGATATCGACATGTTGACAAGGGATTATTATGGTAATTTCTTTTATTATGAAAATGTGGGGACATCCGAAGTGGCTGATTTTGCTGTTCCGGTGACAGCTCCATTCGGACTATCACTTGTTGGTAACCCCCTATTTGGTCCTGCTGTACTCGTGGACTTAGACGATGATGGCGATCTGGACATCCTGCAAAATGATTACTTCGGGAATATCATTTACATCGAAAATACCACCATCGTGATGTCGCAGGAAAATGTGGAAATTGCGGATTTAACTATTTTTCCGAATCCCACGGCCGACTATCTCAACATTCGCACCGAAGCTGATATTCAAAATGTGGAAATACTGGATATGCAGGGAAGGGTAATAGCTGGATTTGGAAAAGAGCGTATAATTTCTTTGAAGGAATTTGCCAATGGGACTTATCTTGTTCGGCTGATGACGGGAGCAGGGATAGTGGTGCGGAAAATACAGGTGGGAAGGTGAGGTGTTGGTTAAAAATAAATCAAGTAGCAATTTATTGTTATAGAACGTTTTAACATCGGCCATCGAGAACGGTTCTTTTTCCGCGCCCGCCTTGCCCGACCAGTGGGCCACCTCGGCGTGTCTTATCCGAACGAAGCCGATCGGGCCCGCGCGGCCAGACGTGGGAAATCACCTGGCGGTGATATCAAAATTCACGGCCTGCCCAATGGATCGGGTGCCATCGGCAAGGCCCATTTGCTCAGGGATTGGACACAAGGATGCATCGCATTGACCAACCCCGAAATGCAGGAGCTCTATGATGCCGTAGCGATTGGGACGGAAATTGAAATTGTGAAATAGCGCCTGTTTCTGCGTTTCAATCAAAGGTTTGCCAAAAGTGCTTGAAAGATTCCGCATCTTTCACTGAGCGTATGGTTTCCAGACTGCTTCGGGAATTGTGGCATCAAAAGCTTATATATTGTGGCATGGGCCAATCATTGCAGCGAAAAAAACTGCACATTTGAAAACCGGAACCAGTCCCACATTTTCATGAAAATACTCATCGTAGAAGACGAACCCAAAGTAGCAGCATTTCTGAAACAAGGACTTGAAGAGCAAGGATATGAAACCGACCTGGTCTATGATGGACAAATGGGAATCAGAAGGGCGCTCCAGGAACATTACGACCTGGTATTGCTCGACATCATCATTCCATATATGAACGGCATCGAATTGTGCAGGCAGATTAAAACAGCGAAGCCAGCCATGCCGATCATTATGCTTACCGCGCTCGGAACCACCGACGACAAGCTTACTGGTTTTGATGCCGGGGCCGATGACTACCTCGTAAAGCCATTTGAATTCAAAGAATTGCTGGCACGAATCAGGGTGCTGCTGCGGAGAAATCAAACCGGTGGTGCTGAAGCGCAGAATCGCATCAAAGTAGCCGATCTTGAACTCGATCTGAATAAAAAACTCGCCCTGCGCGGAGGGAAGGAAATAGAGCTTACCGCAAAAGAATTTCTCCTTCTTGAATACCTGATGCGCAACAGCGAAAAGGTAGTGTCGCGCGCTGCCATTGCCGAAAAGGTATGGGAAATCACATTTGACACCGGTACGAATGTGGTGGACGTGTACGTCAATATTTTGCGCAAAAAAATAGACCGGGACTTTGAGCTAAAACTCATCAAAACCCGGATCGGTATGGGCTACATACTAAGTCAGGGAGGTTAATTATGGAAATCCGCAAAAAGCTGACCTATCTCTTTGTAGGCATTGTGGCGCTCATCCTTTTATTTTCTTCCCTTGCCATCTATTATTTTTCTGCCGATCACCGGGAAGAGGATTTTTACAACCGCCTGCACAACAAAGGTCGGAATACGGCCAAACTCCTGCTGGAAGTAGAAGAAGTGGATGCGGCGCTTCTTCAAAAGATTGAAGCGGGCAGTCCCCAAAGTCTGCACGAAGAAAAACTGGTGATCTACAATTGGAATACCAATACCCTGATCGCTGAATTTCAGGATTACCTGGTTTTGGGCAAACGAGATATCCAGCCGCACATGGTGATTATCCGAATATTTGCAGCCATTGTCCAAAAGGTTGGTAATGGCAGTTTTCAGCAATTGTTCATTGCCGCTTACGGTGAGTTTTGCCGCATCGTCCAGACCTTCATCGGGTACGATATCAATATTGTATTTGCTGTCGCGCTTGAGCACTTCCGTGCGGGCAAGCCAGGCCACTTCATCGATACGTACCGGTTTGATGTCTTTACGGGCTATTTCGGAGCTGGCTTGCGCCAAAAGCAACAACCGGTTTGAGGTGGTATTCAGATTTTTAATGTCTTCAAATACCGAAACCATGGTTTGGCGGTATTCGTCCGAGGTTCTTTCCTGCATCAGCATTACTTCTAATTGCCCGGTAATTGCGGTAAGCGGCGTGCGCAATTCGTGCGAGGCATTGGCGATAAAATTCTTTTGCATGGTGAATGCTTTTTCCAACCTGGAAAGCATTTTATTAAATGTACTGGCGAGGCGGGCTATCTCGTCTTGCGAATTGCCCTCATCAA
>JBBQZU010000067.1:0-5433 GCA_038207425.1 Flavobacteriales bacterium
ATTTTGTCGAGGCACATTATACCGTAGAGTCGGATAAGAAATCAGCGCGTACTACCCTTCAACGGGTGCATATCAATATTGGTAATGCAAAGCGCAATTTCTTAGGTATCTATCACAAAATCAGCGGCAAGAACCTGCAGCACTATTTGAACGAATTCTGTTATAAAATCAATAGGAGATACTTCTGCAAGTACCTATTTTACAGAGTTTTAATAGCTTTGGGAACGCAATACTGGTACGTAAACGGATAATCATATAAAATAATTATAGAATCGCCTTTACTTACCCGCTTTCGGCAATGCGTCTTCAGACAATCATCTGAGTGAGCGAAAGAAAGAAAGAAAGAATGTTAAATTATGTCAACGATACACAAAACACTTCATTCGAATACTTGTAATATTTTGATATACAATCATTACAAAACAAGTTTTGATGAGAATTCCATATTTACTGAACCGTAGCCATTGGTTAGATAAAAGCCTGCGTGAATGAGGGAAATGATCTACTATATCTTCCTATTGCTGGCCGGCATCGGGTGTGTACAGCAGCTTTCCTGCGGCGAAATCATACAGGGTAAGCCTTCTTAAATCATAATAAGCTATCCAAAAATCGCGCAGGGAGCCAACGTATGATCGCTTGGCTTCGTCCTTTTCGCGAAGGGCGATATTTAGGTCGGTAATATCCACTTTTCCCGTAAGGTAGCGGTTCTGTGCCACCTTGTAGCGCTCGTCGGCTACTTCATCGCTCTTTTGTGATATGCGGAGCTGGTTGCGCAGCATGGCAAAGCGCCGCACAAGGGTTATGATCTCCTGGTCAAAATTTTCCATGTCCTGGGCAATTACAAAATCATTGAGTTCCTTATTGGCCAAAGCCGTTTGCATACGGGCCCTATTTCGGCCCCAATCGAGTATAGGCACACTCAGACCAATATCGAGACGGGTTTGCACATTGGGGTCAAGGTAGGCAGCGTTCAGGTTGCCACCGGCACTGTTGAGACCGTATGATGCGATGAGATTGGTTTGCACCTGCTGTCCGCGTGCCTGGGCTACTTCGGCCAGGGCTTCGATGCGGCGCCGTTCAAAAGCTATAAAATCTGAGCGGTTGGTGCGGGCGTAGTTCAGCGCATCGCCAGCCGCAATGGTAAAGTCGGGAATTACAATTGGCGCAATAAGCACCAGGGTATCGGCGGTACGGAGGCCAAGGTAGTTGCGCAGCAGCAGGCCCGATGTTTCCAGATCGAGCAACGCCTGCGATACATCCTGCTGGGAGCGCAGCAATTGCAACTCCACCTGCAGAAGTTTGTCTTTTGATGTATTGCCAATATTATAGCGCCCCTGCTCTATTTTGTACACCGTATCATTGCTGAGCAGGTTAAAGGTGGCGATCTGATAATTGATTTGGGCATCGAGGTGGTCAAAGTAGAGACTCACCGTTTCGCGGCTTACAAACTCCATTTCTTCTACAAAACCGCGCTTGCTTTCTTCATAGCGGAGCGGCTCTGTGCGGCGGTCCCATCTCAGCTCGTTATAGGCAAAGAGGGGTTGGTCCAATTGTACATTTACCAGGGTGCTGCTGTACCGTCTCAGGTCGAAGGTGCGGTCAGAGAAGTAATTGAGGTCTGAATTTACCGAAAGGCTACCTCCCGTGAGGGCTATGGGCTGGTTAAGGCTCATATTCAGGCCCGAATTGAATTGCTCCCGCTGAATGAAGCTGATGGTACCATCATCGAGTCGGTTGGTAAGGAAATCCTGGTTGTAGCCGGGTATATTTCCCGAAAGGGCGAGCTGCGGATTGTAATTGCTGCGGTATAGCTTGTACTGCCAGTAGCGGTTTTTCAGGCGCGTTTGGGCTTGTTTTGACGCCGGCGACTGATCGCGTGCCATCAGTATAGTTTGGTTAAGGCCCAGGGTGGTAACTTCTTTCAGTTGTTGGGCACTTATGTGAAATGATGCCGAAATGAGCAGCGCAATAAGGAGTACTTTATTCATAGCGGAGCGATTCGATAGGGTTTTGATTGGCTGCACGGCGCGCCGGGGTGATACCGAAAATAAGCCCCACCGAAGCCGCTACTCCAAACGAAATGAAAATGGATGAGAATGAAATGAGTGTTTTGATACCTGCAAACTGGCTCACGCTCCATGCGAGGGTTACTCCGAGTACAATGCCAATAAGACCCCCGCTTACGCTAATCAATACCGCTTCGAACATAAACTGGTACACGATATCGGTCTTTTTGGCACCAAGCGAAAGGCGTAATCCAATCTCTTTGATGCGCTCAAGTACCGAAGCGAGCATAATGTTCATAATGCCAATACCGCCTACCAGCAATGATATTCCGGCAATGGCGCCCAGCACATAGTTGAACAGCTCGTTGTTGCGTTTCTGTTGCTTGAGCAAAAGCTCGGGTATTTCTACCTGATAGTCTACCACGCCGTGGTGGGCACGGTTGAGCAATCGCTGCACCACATCGGCGAGCTTTCCGAGCAGGCCGGTTTCATCTACCTGCACCACCATGCGGTCTATTTGGTGGTAATTCTTACTTCGCGCTTCGGTGGCTACTTCGTCTTCTTCTTCGTTGCTATTGGCCTGCCTGATCATAAACTCAGTTACCAGGTCGCGGTTCTGGTAGCGCAAAAGCACGGTTTGCAGCGGTGCGTATACGTCCATATTGTAATCGCGAATACCCAGGCTGTTTCGGCTTTGGTCGGTAATAAGGCGCTCGCTGAGTACACCAATAATCTCAAGCCATTGGCTGCCCACTTTCAGGCTTTTGCCAATGGGATTTTCAGTGGGGAAAAAACGTGCCTTGATACCCTTGCCTATGATGCATACCGCATCGCCATTGCGCTGGTGCAGGGGGCTGAACATACGGCCTTCGGCAAGTTCAAAATTGAACATCTCGAAGTAAACAGGCTCCACGCCTACAAGTTTTGCTGAGCGGCGCAACCCGCTGTTGATGAGATAGGTGTCTATAATAATTTCGGGGCTTACCTTGCTTATTCCGGGTACTGTTTTGAGCGCATGTGCATCGCTAAGGCGCAGACCCGGTGAGAACTTCTCGCGCTCGCTTGCGGCGTTGGCATCTTTCAGTGCATCTTCGCGCTGCTCCACAATGGGGGTTATTACAATATTGTTTACACCCACCAATTTCATTTGCTCGTTGAGCTCCTGCTGGGTGCCATTGCCTATGGCCAGCATGGCGATTACGGCTGCTACGCCAAATATAATACCCAAAGCAGTAAGCAGCGACCTTATGCGGTTGCTGAGCAGGGCTTCGAAGGCAATTTTGAAGTTTAGCAGCAGGCGGTCGCGGTTCAACGTGCAGGAGAGCTTATGTTTTTAACCAATTCATCGGCGGCTTCGGGCACCTGAATTTCAACTTCCACGCTATCAGGTTTGTTTTCAGCTTTTTTACCTCGCTTGCCATTCATTTCCGGAAGGAGGTTTACACCCTTCTTATCCATGCCCTCAGGAGCTACCAGATACACCACATCTTCTTTCGCGAGCCCGGCGGTTATTACCACATCGTTGCGGTTGGCGGGGCCAAGCATTACTTCGTGCTTTTCGGTGGTCATACCACGCTTGCGGTATACGTACGTGATGCTGTCGTCTTGATTGAAAAGGCATTCCAGAGGAATATACAGTGCATCACTGATTTTATCGGTTACGATTTTATTGCTCGTTGTCATGGCCGGACGCAGCAATTCGTCCTTTTCATTCACTTCAATGGTTACTTTGAAAACCTTTGCGTCGGAATTGGGTTTTTGTTCGCCCACATTTGCTACCTGAAGCACTTTGCCATTGAATTCCTTATCGGGAAATGCGTCGAGACCTATATTCACTACCTGTCCGGGCTTTACGGTTCTGATGTCTACTTCGTTGATGTAGGTAATTGACAGCATCGTCCTGAGATCAGGCAGCGTGGCCACCACGGGTTCCCAAGCGCTTATCTGCGATCCTTTCTTGATGGCGCGGCCGTTCCAGTCCTTTCGGTAAATCAGCATACCCGATTCCGGTGCCACTATGCGAAAGCTTTTCATCAGCTCCATCATGCCTTCCAAGCCATTGGCAGATTTCTGGCGGTTAATGCTCACCTCCTGCATTTTGGCGGCATTCTGTTGTTTTTTTATTTTATAATTCTCCTGTGCCTGCTGCAGTGCCCTTCGCGCTTTTTCGAGGTCTATTTCGGCTTGGCGAATTGTTGCCGGCGGCTCGTAGCGGCTTTGATCCAGTATGAGTTGTTTCTCATCTACGGCATAATCCAGGTTGATCAGTTCATCTCGCTGTTGTCGCATCTCGAGGGTGGTATCCAGTTTTGTTTGAATAAATTGCGATTCAATCTTTTCAAGTTCAAGCTGTGCATCCTTTATATTACCGGTAAGTTCAGAAGGGTCAATACTGGCTACGTAATCACCCTTCTCTACCACTGTTCCTTCTTCTATGATATCCTGTATGGTCATATTCCATATCCGGAAATTGCGCGTGCCCTGGGGCCCCAGAATTTCAACCGAATTTTTAGCTTCAAGCTCGCCGGTAGTCGTATTGTCTACTATGAATTCGCCCTCGTGAACTTCTACAGTTACACCGCCGCTTTCAGATGCCGGTGAAATGGTAAAATAATACACTGCGATAAGGGCTAATCCCACTGAAGCAGCGATAAGTATGGTTTTTCGGTTCATGGATGCGTTAATTCAAAGATGCGTAAAGGTTGCAAAATTCCTCAAGGCATTTAAAGATTGAAGGTGTATCTCACAGTGAGTTAGGATAATTTAGGATTATTTAACCTTAGGGCCAGGCAGTAAAAAGACGCCTTTCAGTTGATCTTATGGTCTGGCAATATACATTCCTAACCCGAATAGTTTACCAAGTTCATAACTTGTCTGAACGATACATTCCTCAACAAACTGAATGTCTAGAATTTCTTCTCGGAACGTTAATGCATTCAGGTATAAAACGCTGAAAGGAGTATTCTGATGCACTGCCAGGTACAAAGGAAAAAACTCCGTTAAAATTAGCGATTGTCAAAGAATTAGATGCCAAGGGCAGTTTGCTTTTACTTTCCCACTTATTGTGCTCTGCATCATAAACGTATCCGTCCGATAAACCCCATCTTTTAAAAATTTCCTGATTGCGCTAATCTTGTGGCATGAAAAGATATGACCACAATCAGATGCAGATCCTATATGAACAATGGCGCGCATCGGAGACGAGCAAAATGGATTTTGCTCTAACTCACCAAATACGCCCCGCCACCTTTTACTGCTGGATCAGAAAATTTGAGAAAACCTTAGAGAGCCCCGCATTGGGTTTTCAGCGCGTCTCCATTGAAGAATCAACTCACCGTAGTCAGGGAGAGTTGATGGCAGCCATTCAGTATCCTTCCGGGATTCGGTTGGAACTATACAGTTCTTTTCGGCATCTGAGCGATTCCTA
>JBBQZU010000068.1:0-5378 GCA_038207425.1 Flavobacteriales bacterium
AGGCTCTACCACCGCTCCTTTGGCGAAAGCGAGAGTAAGCAGGTACAGATGGACCTGAGCTCCCTAAGCAACGGAGTGTATGTAGTGAAAACCACCTGCGGGGAGCAGGTGAGTTCAGAGAAGTTGGTGGTGGGGAGGTAAATTTGCATACCGCAATCCGAAGCCATTCCATCAAAGAATTTTGATGATATAAAGTTTTATTTGGCGCGCTTTCAGTGGAAATGAACCCACCTCATGCAAAGAATCTTTACCTAACCCTTTGTGCACTTGAAAATAAGTTATAACTTCGCAGCCCCAATTTAGGGATGAACCATAGCTAAATAGCTTACAGACAGTGGATACATTAAGTTACAAAACCGTTTCGGCCAATCGCGAAACCGCTGATAAGAAGTGGGTACTCGTTGATGCCGAAGGCCAAACACTTGGGCGACTCGCTAGCAAAGTGGCCAAAATAATTCGCGGAAAGCACAAAACCAATTTCACCCCACACGTAGATTGTGGTGACAATGTAATTGTGATAAACGCTGAGAAAGTGGTGCTTACCGGCACCAAAATGGAAAATAAAATTTACGTTCGCCACACAGGCTACCCCGGCGGTCAGCGCAAGCTTACTGCGGCTGAGCTCCTGGCCCGCAAGCCTTACGCTCTGGTAGAAAAGGCTGTAAAGGGAATGCTTCCAAAAAACCGCCTTGGAAATCAGCTCTACACCAACCTGCATGTGTTTGTCGGTGCTGAGCACAACCACGAGGCTCAAAAGCCAGTTACATTAGACCTTAACACCATCAAGTAATAATGGAAGTAACCAACACTTTAGGCCGCCGCAAAACTTCTGTAGCCCGCGTGTACATGAAAATAGGTACAGGCGGAATCACCATAAACGGCCGCGATTACAAAGAGTATTTCCCTACAATGCCATTGCAGTACCGTCTGCAACAACCTTTTAAACTTACCGACACATTTGAGAAATACGATGTGAATGTAAATGTGAAAGGCGGCGGCATTACAGGTCAGATTGAAGCAGTGCGCCTTGGTATTTCAAGAGCATTGGTTGAAGTAAATGCCGATTTCAAACCCCTGCTTAAAGCAGAAGGCCTCATGACACGTGACCCACGTATGGTAGAGCGCAAGAAATTCGGTCAGCCAAAAGCAAGGAAGAAATTCCAGTTTAGTAAGCGTTAATTATTACAGCGCTTGTTTAGTATCTAAATTGACGGGATCTCTTCATAGAGCTACCCGTCAATTGTTTTTAACAGAATGTAAACTTAAAAATCAGTATGTCTGAAATTCAAAACGAAGCCCGCTTCAAAGAACTCCTCGATGCAGGAGTACACTTCGGTCACCTTACCCGTAAGTGGAACCCACAAATGGCTCCTTA
Organism: Flavobacteriales bacterium; assembly: GCA_038207425.1. Lineage (GTDB taxonomy): Bacteria > Bacteroidota > Bacteroidia > Flavobacteriales_D > Cryomorphaceae > JBBQZU01. The sequence continues at coordinate 1,376 of JBBQZU010000068.1, forward strand.
CATCTTCGGTGAGAAGAAAGGAATCCACATTATTGACCTTAACAAAACCATCGTAAAGCTCGATGAAGCTGCTCACGCAGTAAGGCAGATTGCCAAGTCGGGCAAGAAAATCCTTTTCGTTGCAACCAAGAAGCAAGCGAAGGCGATACTCGATGAGAAAATTAAGCCAACCGGTATGCCATACGTTTCAGAGCGATGGAGCGGTGGTATGCTTACTAACTTTGCCACCATCCGCAAGGCTGTGCGCAAAATGTCGATGATCGACAAAATGATGCAGGACGGAACAATGGCTACCCTTTCAAAGAGAGAGCGTCTTCAGATTTCGCGTCAGCGTGAGAAACTCGAGAAGAACCTCGGTTCAATTGCGGAACTCACCCGCCTGCCATCAGCGATTTTTATCGTTGACATCAACAAAGAGCACATTGCCCTTTTGGAAGCTAAAAAATTGAACATCCCTACTTTCGCTATGGTTGATACCAATAGCGACCCTACCAAAGTAGACTTTGCAATACCTGCAAACGATGATGCTTCAAAATCAATCGCTGTGGTGATGGGCCGTATAGCCGATGCCATTACGGAAGGTATGTCAGAGCGCAAAACCGACCGCGAAAAGCCTAAAGCAGAAAAAGAAACTGCTGAAGCCTGATAGTATTTAAGTTCACACAACCCATATTTTAAAATCATGAATATTACTGCTGCCGACGTAAATAAGCTCCGCAAACAAACCGGAGCCGGTATGATGGACTGCAAGGCTGCTCTCATTGAAGCCAGTGGCGACTTTGAAAATGCCGTAGATATACTCCGCAAGAAAGGTCAAAAGGTAGCTGCCAAGCGCAGCGACCGCGATGCTTCTGAAGGTGTGGTGCTTGCCGGCACCGCTGCCGATGGTACTTTTGGCGCCGCCATTGTTCTTAACTGCGAGACAGATTTTGTTGCCAAAAACGATGACTTCGTGAAAATGGCTCAAAACATCCTCGACACCGCGATAGCTAAGCGCCCTGCAACAATTGATGCGCTGAAAGCACTCCATTATGCCAATAGCACAATCACCATTGGTGAGAAACTGATAGAGCAAACAGGAGTGATTGGAGAGAAAATTGACCTTTCAAGCTACCAAACAATCGAGAGCCACACGGTAGTTACCTACATCCACCCTGGCAATAAGCTCGCCTCGGCGGTAGGCCTTAACAAAGCTGGCAACTTCAGCGACCTCGGCCGCGATGTAGCTATGCAGATTGCTGCTATGGCCCCTATTGCCCTTGACAAAGAAGGTGTATCGCAGGATGTTATAAACCGCGAAATCGAAATCGGCAAGGAACTCGCCATTCAAGAAGGCAAGCCAGTGGATATGGCTGAGAAAATTGCCATTGGCCGGCTAAATAAATTTTTCCAGGAGAGCACTCTGCTCAACCAAGCATTTATAAAAGACAATAAAAAGACCATTAAGCAATACCTCGGCGAAGCTGAGAACGGACTGAATATTACATCGTTCATTCGGTTTTCACTGAGCTAATCAGAAGCTGCTTATCTATTAAAAAGGAGAGAACCATGTTCTCTCCTTTTTTTGTTATTTTTCGCCCAATTCCACCATATACCAAATAATGACCAAATACAAACGTATTCTTCTCAAGCTGAGCGGAGAAGCCCTCATGGGCGACAAACAGTTTGGGATTGACAATGACCGCCTGAACCAGTATTCCAGAGAAATAAAGCAAATTCACGACCTCGGCGTTGAGATTGCCATTGTAATAGGTGGAGGCAATATATTCCGCGGACTGCAGGCTACCGAAAGTGGTATAGAGCGCACCCAGGGCGATTACATGGGCATGCTTGCCACCGTAATCAACGGCATGGCTTTGCAGTCGTCACTCGAGATGCTCAATATCAAAACCCGCCTGATGAGCGCCATTAAAATGGAGCAAGTGGCCGAGTCGTTTATACGCCGCCGGGCCGTGCGCCACCTCGAGAAGGGCAGGATCGTAATATTCGGAGCCGGCACAGGAAACCCGTATTTCACAACTGATACAGCAGCTTCACTTCGCGCCATCGAAATAGAAGCCGACATTATACTCAAAGGCACCCGCGTAGATGGCATATACACCGCCGATCCTGAGAAGGATGCCACTGCCGTGAAATACCAAACCATCACCTTCACCGAAGTATATGAAAAAGGGCTCAATGTGATGGACCTTACCGCCTTTACCCTTTGCAATGAAAACAAACTACCCATCATCGTATTCGATATGAACCTTTCGGGAAATTTGCGCAAAGTAGTGGCCGGTGAGCAGGTGGGTACCCTTGTAAACTTTTAATAAACCATTATTTTTTATGGAAGAACAGATAAAGCAGATCATTTCGGAAGCGCAGGATTCAATGAAGAAAGCCATTGCCCACCTTGAAGATGAACTGGTAAAGATCAGAGCCGGCAAGGCAAGCCCTTCGATGCTCGACTCGGTAAAGGTAGATTACTATGGCACCATGACCCCACTCAGCCAGGTAGCCAATGTAAATACCCCCGATCCCAAAACCATTACTGTACAAGCCTGGGAGAAGAAATTGCTCGACCCCATTGAGAAGGCCATCATGTATGCCAATCTGGGCCTGAATCCGCAAAACAATGGTGACCTGATCATCATATCAGTACCCCCGCTTACTGAGGAGCGCCGCAAAGATTTGGTGAAGAAAGCAAAAGCCGAAGGTGAACACGCCAAAGTAGGCATACGCAATGCCCGAAAGGATGCCAACGACGAGATAAAGAAACTCCAGAAAGATGGACTCAGCGAAGATCTCGCGAAAGATGCCGAAGCTAAAGTGCAGAAAATGACCGACGAATACAACAGCAAGGCTGACGCGGAAATAGTGCGCAAGGAGAAAGACATCCTTACCATCTGACCCGGTTGCCGCAAGCATGGCGCGCATTCTGATAGTTGACAATTACGATTCGTTTACATTTAACCTGAGCCACCTGCTCGAAGCAGTATCGGGCTGCAGGGTTGATGTATGCCGCAATGATGCAGCAGTGGGTGACGCCCTCAGGTACTATTCGCATATCGTATTTTCGCCCGGTCCGGGTTTGCCCGGTGAGCGCAAAGACCTGATGCAATTGGTGGGTGCTTCATTAAATCTTTCGGTATCGGTGCTCGGGGTTTGTCTGGGGCATCAGGCACTTGCACTGGCTACAGGCGGGAGTCTCAGAAATCTCGAGAGCGTGCACCATGGGGTAGCTATTGAAACCACTGTTACCGACATTCAATGCCCCCTTTTCAAGGGAATGGACAAAAGTTTTATTTCGGGACGGTATCATTCATGGGTTGTGAATAGCATTGGGCTGCCTACATGCTGGAAGATAACCGGCCTTGACCCTTCCGGTGAAATCATGTCTATGCGCCATGAAAATGGAAAAGTATTCGGTATTCAGTTTCATCCCGAGAGCGTGCTTACGCCAAATGGAAGACAGTTGCTGGAGAATTTTGTGAGGGTGTAGATTTTCATTTTTGCTATCCCGCCCACACCCTCGTACCTTCCGAGCAATTGCTGCAAATGTCGATTTTCACTTCGTGTGCGCAGCAGCACCCCGCGAAATTGCTGATACGGCAGTGCCTGCCATATTTGTCGAAAATGTTCCTCACGAACCTTACGTTGTTCTTGCATTAACAATCACTATCAAAATGTTCAATTTATTTGCCTGTATTGCTGGTTTAATTTTTACCGTTAAACCTGTTAAAATATCCTAAATATCTAAATATGAAATCTCTAATTAAATTACTCTCTCTCTCTCTCTCTTATTTGTTGTGACACAGGCAACTGCCGGTTTCTTCGATTTTCAGAATGGCTTCAACGACCTTCGCCCCACCACCGCAGAAACACACAGCATCGTAAACGGTACCCTTGTTTGTTTCGGGTCGGCAAGCATCGCAGCCAATAGAAATATCTGGAAAACGGCAGGTGGGCCGCCCGCGTCGTCGGATTATTTGGTGAGCCGCTTGTGCAATCCGGCTTTACA
>JBBQZU010000069.1:0-4670 GCA_038207425.1 Flavobacteriales bacterium
CCAGGCTCGAAGTATTCGATGTGCAGGGCCGCAGCATCGCCACCATCTTTGACCAAACGGTGGATGAAAAACAGGTGTACTCTTACCAGTTTGACGGAAGTGCATTGCCCAACGGCGTGTACCTGTACCGCATCACAACTGTTAGCGAAGTGAAAGTGGAGAAGTTTATGATAGCGAGATAAAATTTAAAAGTTTCTTCATAGGTAAAGCGCGGCCCGAGAGGGTCGCGTTTTTTTCTTTCCTGTCAGTGGTTTCGCAATTGCATCAATTTACTCAGCTTTTTTATGTAGAGTACCGAGTACTGTTAAACCCCTATTTGGAAAGAAGAGAAAGCTAAAGCCAACCCTGGTTTGTAACTGCATTTGCCGAAAGCGAAGACATTCCGGACAAAATGGTTTGCCCCCTATGAATAAGACAAATTACGAAAGGGGTTAAAATTGATTGATAAAGATTATACTTTTGATATGCCAGATTCAACCGAATCTCGCCCATAAATTGGTAATGCGTTTTGAATTGTGAGTGAGCAGCATTACAATTTAATGCGATTTAGGCACTTCCGTAGTTTGAAATTATTGACTAAGAAGTATATTAGCGCTATGAAAAATATTGAGCTGAGATTCTCCCTTGCATGGATAATCTTTTTAGCAATTTTACTATCGTCTTGTGGTACTTCCGTTGCCACAGAAACTGTTAATATGGAGTTAAAGCTTACAGGCGAAATGCTTTTTGAAGGGTCAAATTCGCTTCAATTCGCTATGGACAGTCAATTAGCCAATCTCGCAGACATGGCTGGAACGGATATTCCTGCAATTCAAAAGGTAATTGTTTCCAAAGCGGTTATCGAGTTAGACGACGCATCCCGGCAGATCACGGAGAGTCTTCTTCTTCAAGTTGTAAGCGACAATCAAGAGCTGGTGACCATTGGGACCTTGAATCCGCTTCCAAAAGGAAATCAGTTTGCACTTTCACTTGCTGAGGATAATTCTATACTGCCTTATTTGAAAGACTCAGGTACCACATGGGTGCTTGATCTTAACATCACAGAAGATTATATGGATGAGATGGTGGTCAGTGGCAAGCTAACGCTCGTTGTGGATTACATACCTAACAAAAACTAAAATTATACGACATGAAGTGGAAATTCTTTTTAGGTTTTATTGCCATCGCATTATTCGCATTCTCTTACGCGGAAGGAGATGAAGAAAAACTAATTGGTGTTTGGCAACCAAGTGATGGGAGAAGCTATATAAAGATTGATAAAATCGGGAATAAATTTTACGGCAGGATTGTTTGGATGAAAGAACCGAATGACGACAATGGCAAGCCGAGAGTAGATGTCAATAACCCCGACGAGTCTTTGCGATCAACGCCGCTGAAAGGTTACCGAATGCTAAAGGATATTGTTTACAACGCGAAAGAGGGCACTTGGGAGGACGGAACAATCTATGACCCTAAGAACGGAACAACTTACAATTGCAAAATTGTACTCACGGCTAAAGATCAAATAGAAGTGCGCGGTTACGTAGGCACAGCCGTTTTTGGTCGGACAGATGTTTGGACCCGTCTCGTAAAGAAGGATTAAAGCAGTTTAAGGACTGGTGTAAGTAATCCCTATGGTAAAATACATCTGGTTCTCGAGGTCGTTTTCGATAAAATAAGGTTTGTCATTGCCAAAGAAACGCAGGAAATCTCCATCTTGATCCAATTCAAAACTATAATTGATGCGGTATCCCGCCTCAGCACTTAGCCAGAAGAATCCAGAAATTTGCCTTTGGTAGGTGAGTCCCGTCCTTATTTCTGATCTTCTCAATTCTACTGCTTCTGCTGCAAATAGCTCATTCACCTGGGGTGGATAAGATTCTGCATTTGCCGACCAATCGTTTAATGCATAAGTAGCACCAATAACGTTGAATCCTACTTGCAAGAGACTCTTTGAATCAAACCGATAACGCAGTGCGGCTCTGGAAGGAACGACTGCTTCTATTCCCCATTTTTGGTTCTTAAAGGTGTGGAAATAGTAGATGATCGGAATATAATTTAAGGCACCGCCCAGATAGGTTCTCGAAATTCCGAAGGCATACATCAGTCTATCATTTGGTTTCCAGCCATAAAGCAAAGCGGCAGGCAGGCGCAAAGTGTTTTTTATTTGAATATCGTTAAGTGCATAATCGCCGTTTAGTTCGAATCCAAACTGGCCCAAAAAGAAATTCTTCTCGTTCAAGGGCTTGAAAACCGTGAAGAGTGAACCCATTCTTGTGAGGCCATTATTATTGAGCGTTTCCAAAAGGGGATGTCCATTTGAGCCTTGGATATTGTAGAATTGCCTTTGGAAAACAAGGTTAAAATTGATCAGTAAATTGATCTTGGAAACAATCGGCAGGTTAGTCGTTATTGCCAAACGCTGGTTTTGATTAATGGTAGCGTTATCTGAAATGTCGATATTTTCATTCGCTAAGGGAGTGCCGGCGGTAAGCGCATGTTCGGGCATGAAATCATAAAACACACCTACCAGCGTAGTGGGCGATTGGCCTAAAACTTTGTTATTGCAAAAGGCTTTTGCAGGTTCCGTAGCGAGCTCAAACGCCGAGAAATCAAACTCTTCCTCAACATAGGTGCTGTCCTCTTGTGAGAAAAGGGTGATGCCCGTAGAAACTGAAATTACCAAGAGTAGAAATTTTTTCATGTGCGCAACTGACTGATTGTAGGTCGCGAATTTACATCAACAGAAGATATAGTTTAGCAGTTATCAATTTTCAATTAAGAAAATTGACGTTACAAACGGATTCCCACAAATTTTACCAATAAGATGTGGCCAACGCGAACGTTAATCTGCTAAAAATTATTTTTCCAAAATGCTTGCTGCTTAGCTTGCAGCAAATAAAAAGTGTATGACAATATTACGGCCGCAGCATTGCACATGCAAAGCGGTGGAGGCGATGTAAACTTCACCCGGTCACAAATGAAAGCATTCAACCACAAAAGTTGATTTTTGGATTTATGCAGCATTCATGCTGAATTTAAGTGCACGTGTTTCGCTTGTTCAGTTGAAATTGAAACAATGTTGACAGCATTTGGTCTGATTTTGACAGAAACTTTTTGCGCAAAGTAGTTGCTTTGCTTGAAATTCCATCCGCACGGTGCGTTGTGAAACAGCATTTTTGACAATCAACAGAACCAATAAAAGATGACAACCATGAAAACCAGACCAATCCATACCATCACAACCCTGCTTTTTCTCTACACTGCCGGGTTGCTCCATGCCCAGATTCAATTTGAACAAGTATTGCCCCAAAATTTTGACGGGGTAGGGGTAAGACAAAGTTCCATCGCCTTTGCCGATGTGGATGGGGATGGTGATCAAGATGTGTTGATCACAGGGGAGAGCAGCACCGGGCAGCGCATCACCCAACTTTACACCAATGATGGCATAGGGGATATATCCTAGTAAGCGGAACACCTTTTGACGGGGTAAGGTTTGGCTCCATCGCCTTTGCCGATGCGGATGGAGATGATGATCCCGATGTGTTGATCAAGGGTGAAAACAACTCCGGTCAGCCCATCACCAAACTTTACACCAACGATGGCATAGGAGCACACACACTGGTGAGCGGAACGACTTTTGGCGGGGTACAAGATGGTTCCATCGCCTTTGCCGATGTGGATGGAGATGGCGATCCCGATGTGCTAATCACGGGGTTCAACAACGCATTCGGGTGCTGCCAGCACAGTTCAGTTTGGTGTTACGGGCAACAGCGGGCAGTCGGGCATCTACGGCATTACCTCCGTAGCCCTGGGCCAGCAGATTGTTGGCACAAGTGGATCAGGCAGTTTCAATTTGGCAAACTATACTGTCGGCACTTACTTTGTGGGCTACATCAGCTACCAGCAAGGGGTGAGCCTCAACGGTGTAATGTTCCCGAGCGATCTGCAGGGCTGCTATGACCTGTCTAATTTTATAGCGGTCAACGTGCTGCCCTGCGTCAACGCGGGCCTCAGCAGCCAGCCCAACCCCACCAATGGCCCTTCCATGGTCACCTTTACCCTTCCGGAAACGGGCCACGCCAGCATCGAAGTCTACGACCTCAATGGCCGCCTGGTGCACAGCCTCTTCAGCGCGGTGGCCGAAGCCGAGCTGGACTACCGCTTCGAATTTGACGGAAGTCGGCTGCCTAATGGCATCTACCTGTACCGCCTCACCACCGACAAGGAAGTACTGATCGATAAATTCATGATCGCCCGCTAACCCAGCCGGCCCGCATAAAATACGGCAAATAGTTAATCAAAAATTGGCAATCAAACAAAGGCCCCGCCGCACGGCAGGGCCTTTGTTTTTTCTGTCAATGGTCTCGCTACGCTGGTAAAAATTTGTCACGCAAATCTCTGGATCATTTCTTAAGCGTGAGGGATCACTAACTGAACTTTCGGAGTAAAATTATGCAGATTTCCTTTATGCCAACTTCCGATTTATAGAGAATAGATTTCCAATTTCGCTTCTTAACAAGCCTATCACCTTCTCTTGATTATCTATAAGCAAATTCATGAATGCCGCCAGATCAACACCTAATTCACTGAGTATGGAGTTAAAGAATTCAATTATGAAATTCCATATTTTTTCAATAATGGTGGCTTCGAGAAAGAATTCTTTGAGTGAAGAAAAGAGTTTTCCCAGC
>JBBQZU010000070.1:0-4610 GCA_038207425.1 Flavobacteriales bacterium
GCTGCTGCGGGTGATGCTCCACTGCCTGCCCACGTCGCGTGTGCGGACATTGATGCGGTACGCGCCTTCCGGCAAATCGCTCACATCGATGCTGCGGTTTATGCTGATGTCGGTAAGTGCAGGTACGGGTATGGGGGAGGCATTGCCCACACCGGGATCCGCATCGAAAAAGTACTCAGCCGCTTGAAATGTGGAACTTGAAGCAGAGCCAAGGGACTGAACATAGAAAGGTGATACAAGTTGGCTACTCCACCTTCCGCTGCTATCTTGGGTGCGGATGCAGAGTTTGTGAAAGCCCTGAGCCAGAGTTTCGAGATCTATCGCCAGAGCCGTAGTGAATGTGGTAGAATTTGAAGGAATATCGATTGAAATTGCATTGCCCACCCCGGGATCCGCATCGAAAAAGTACTCAGCCGAAGAAAAAGTGCCGCCCCCAAAGGCGGTCTGTTGAGCAAGGTAAAAAGTAGATGCAATTTGCTGGCTCCACTGCCCTAAGTTATCGCGGGATCGTATTCCCAATTTATGAAAGCCTGGAGTAAGGCCCGCTGTTGGAATGCCCACTTCCTGTGCTACATTGACCCCTTGTATATCAATAGTGATGGGCGCACCATTGCCAGCACCGGGATCGGTATCGACGAAGTATTCTGCCTCAACGATGGATTGCGCGGAAGTGTGTTGTACGGCGCCGGCAATCACCAAGGCGAGGATTAAGGACAAACGTCTCATAGAAGTAAAGTATTAAGGTGAGTGAAATGAGCAGTGAAGAAGGTTTACTCCTTCACTTCAACACCAAATTCTACTTGCAGCGTTCCATTTTCCGGAAGGGTGGCGTTGTTGATGAGCAGGCTGGTCATCACAGGACTGGGTGTAAATCCCTGGGTGAAATAATTAAAGGCCGACGATCCACCCGAAGTGCCTAAGTTGGTACCGTCAGAGCCTGCATTGATGGCAGGTGAGCCGGCTTGCAAATTGAGATTTTGAACTCCGTTGAAAAGGGTGGAATAATTTTGTCCGTTAGCTGGTGGAGATGCTTTGACGAAAAGGGGATCGCTATTCGCTAGCGTACCCGTTGTGGAGCTATTGGGATAAGTAAGGGCATTGTTGTTCGTGCCAAACGTAAGGTTGCTGTTAAAGGTGCATCCCGTTTTCACTCCATTCGCCGCGGCAAGTTGGCTACCGTAGAAAATATTGTTAGAAAAGATGGTGTTCTGAATGGTTGCGAGATTCGCTGATCCACCGAAAAAAACACAATTAGATACCAGGCCATTGGATGCAGGAGTGTTGTAATCAAAGGTGCCCATCATAATGCAATTGTTGAATAAGGCCGTAGAAATGGATGGTCCGCCACAAGCACTGGTTAATGTGATGGAAGAAATAAAAATGCATTGTTCAGCAAAAAGTTCAGAGTCATTGGTACCCGATGCGACGCCTAACGGGCTGATGCTGCTCAACACGCAGCGCTGAAGCCGGACTTTGGTAGCAAATCCAAAGGAGCATGGTCCGTTGTTGTGCGGACGGAGCGATCCAATATTTAGCCCAAGTAATACTACATTGTCAGAGACTCCATCGGTCGCGGCAATAACGTTCAGCGTTCCTATGTCAGAGAGCAATTGATTCTGCGCGGCAGGTCTGTAGCCTGGACCAATGATGACCATTGAGCGAGGAACGGTTAACGTGCCGTAGTCATTTGGCGAACCGTGCAAAAGAATGGTATCGCCCGCAGCGCTTTGATCAATCGCTGTTTGAAGGCCGGTAAACTGCGCAGGAATGTTGGGATTGTTGCTCACCGTGCGGGTGGTGGCAAAAGCTGTAAAAGCGGAGCATATTGCTATTATGCTGGTAACAACGAAGGTGAATATTGTTTTCATGCCTTTGGTTTTAGTTCAGTTTCCTGACGGATTAAAATGTTGGTTTATCACTTTGCAAATGCAATTCGTCGATTCTGAGAGCGCCATAGCGAGATCTCGCTACCCGGTATTAAAATGTTGGTATTGAGTTGGAATAATTGATTCTCGTTTGTATAGCTCCTGTGGTGATATAGTAAAGTGTCGCTGCAAAGAAGTAAAACGGGTATGTTGTTATTTGTTTATCAATAAGATACGTATTTTCCGATCTGATTTTTCTTTTTATTTAAGATTTTAATTAGTCATTTATTCTCTATTGCCCTACTTTTGCACCCGAATTTAAAACTCAAACTATGAAACATTTCCTTGCGATTCTTTGCTTGCCTCTTTTGATTCTCACCTCATGCAGCAGCGATGATGGAGGAGGGCCTTCAACTCCTGCAAATCCTCCAGTTTTCAAAGCCACAAGGCTGAACGCACTTGGTGAAAGTACTGCCTGGTCGCTTCCAACGGCAACAGCGAATATTAATATTTTTGGAATTGAAATTACTGCTTCAAAAGCTTCAACAGGCGAAACTTTCAGTTTTATTCTTCCCAACAATGGAATTGGTGTTTATTTTAGCCAAAACACAGACGATTCGCAAGGGTATACCGAATATATTCCTGCTACAGGAATCGATGCACTCACTTCTGTTTACCCAGTCAACGGGGCCTTCACCTTTGTCACAATTACTGAAATTGATACGGTGAACAAAAAAATGGCCGGAACATTTAAAGCCGGTGTATATGATGAAGTCGTGAATACTAATTTTTATTTCTTTGATCCAGGTGTTTTTGAAAACATACCCTATACTGAAGACATCTTTATTCCCGGTGAAAGTGCAATGGGTGCAACTGTGAACGGCACCGTTTTTATTCCTGTGTTTACACAAGTCATCGAAGCGGCGAACACTCTGATAATTTCCGGCGGCACAATCTCCGGTGATGCCCTACAGCTATCATTCCCATCCAACCTTGCCCCCGGTACCTATGGCCTTGGGCTTAATAGCGCCAACCCTGCACACTCTGGAACTTATACTACGGGTATCACGAGTGCCTTTGCAAATACTGGCACCTTGGTAATTACTTCAAACAATGCAGCCACTTCCACCGTGTCGGGTACATTCAACTTTCAGGCTTCAACAATAACACCGCCTGTTGTAAATTTCAGTGTCACTGCCGGCACATTTACCGCAGAGTATTAATTAATTTAAACTCTATTTACCAGGAAGACCGTTTCACCCGAAACGGTCTTTTTTTTGTCAGTTCCGTACTAATTAAAGTCTGTCAATAAACTGGAGTGTCTTGGCCAGAGCGTTCAAGATCGAGACTTGCACAGCTCTAAAAATAAGAAGTTTACACTAAGTATATTACGGTTTTCAGAGCAAGCATAACGCGGGTGTTGGACTTTATAGACACCCTAATTAAAATTGTTTGTGATCCTCACTCAGGAGCAATTTAAAATTAGTGTTCGGTTAACAATGGCGATTTATCATAATATTCCATTTACCTAAAATTATCAATTTGCTCTTTATGCGTTTACACGCGCCAGCAGGAGTGGCCATAAATTAGCCGCTCAATTAAACCAATTATTAAAATGAAAAATTCAGTACGCATTGGTGCAATGTTTATTGCGCTCCTGGCAGTAGTTTCTGCAAAGGCGCAAGACCTTGTTCACTACTGGAATTTCAACAATTCCGAAACACTCGAATCCTTAACAGCTCCATCATCAGGTGGTGGCAGTATAGCTATCATTCCCGGCGGTATCAGCGCTGTGCAGATTACTTCAAATACAGGTCAGAACTTCGACCTTGAAAACCTCAATACCCGCAACAGCGATCTTGCAGCTACCCACCTTCGCTTCAATGACCCTATCGGAGGCGCGCTTGTATTTTCATTGCCTACCAATGGCTACAAAGATGCTGTAGTGAAATATGTAACCCGACGCTCCGGTTCCGGTGCAGGCTTGCAGTACGTTGGTTATACAACCAACGGGGTTGATTTCACCGGATTCGATACTGTTGTTGTTACGGAAACACCTACCTTGATTTCACTTGATTTCAGCAGCGTTGCTGAAGCAAATAACAATCCCGCTTTTGCGATTCAGTTTTCTTTTGCCGCAGGCTGGCGATTTGGGATTTACGATTTGAAAGTTCAGAATTTGATAGATGCTATCACGACGGCAAAAATAGAATAAAAAGGGTATTTCGGTCCCAGTACCTGGGGTTGAAAATGGTGCGGTCTGTTCTGTACATTTTGAGTTTTAGCGATAGCTTTTGTGTGTTGAAGTACATTATTTTGTCTCCAATGGCACAAGCTTGATGACCGTATGCAGACAAAAGTAAGCACGAATAAAAAACGGCCCAGTGTTCTCTTCTTCAAAACTAAAAAACCCTCCGAAATTATTCCCGTGGGGTTTTTTTAATCAAGGGGAAAACACACTCTTTCCCATGCTTTGGCTTGCGTGTCGGTTTGAGTGGTTTGACAATGTGTGTGGTGGCTTTCAAGTGGATTTTTTGTCATGTATTAATTCGCGAGATAGTCACAAACTCCCAGTTGACGAACACTGAGCAGAACATTTTTGAAATAAAATAATATGATTCTCCGCAAAGTTACCACAACGTAAATAGGTTACGTTCGGGCATTCTACTTTTGGTTCAAAACAATGTTTATAAACATATTAGAATTTGCAGAGCAGTTTCCTAATGAATTTTCTTGCAGAGAAAA
>JBBQZU010000071.1:0-4330 GCA_038207425.1 Flavobacteriales bacterium
AATATACGCATGGTTGTACCACCATCCAATGGGCAAATAAATCGGAAGTTGCCTTGTACCGCCTTTGAGCCAGCGAACTGACCGGTGCTCGGCACAGGGATCAATTTTACAAATATGCGCAGGGTGAACAGCCGCGGAATAGACCAGGCCACCAAACATGTTCTCATGGCAGCCTTAACATACAACGCTTCGGCTATGCTCAGCACAGGCCTCAAAAATGCCTGAAATGGACCTGCCGAAAATCCGTTGTCCAAGCGATGGAGCTCAATATTCCATTGAATACACTTCAAAATACCCTTAAAAAGGTCTTTTAAATCACTTTTAAGCCGTGCAAACGCACTGTGGAATTTGCAGTGGCAGAACCACGAATTTTATATGGTGCGGGCAAATTGATGAAATTTGGGTGAAAGCTGGGCTTAAAGCGACGAAAAATTGGGTTTTGGGGAAGTTGTGCAACGGCCACTGCTGTTGGGCAAAAGCGAGCTCATTTGCATTAAATAGTTCAGCTTCAAGACCGAGATACACATCGCCTTTAAAAGCATATATGCAATGTCGTGATTGGCTTTCGCCGAATGGATGGCGCCATTGCTGATATCTTTCAAAATTCAGTCTGGCAAGATTCTCACTTAAGTCCATCATCTTGGCTATTTTAGCGGGCTTCAGCATTTTGAGTTTCCCCATAAGGTATTCTGCCTCCTTCCTAAATATAAGTTCAGTACCATTCAAGGCTGCTTTTTCGGTTTCGAAATCGAGTGTTTTGGAAGGAGATAGAAGAATTATCATTGAGTTTGTGGGGTTTCGCGCATCGAAGCGCGGAGCAAATTTAAGAAGTGAAAACGGCTACCCCCAATTTAAATGCCGAAATATTCTACCTTTCGGACAAATAAGAAACTATAGTGAAATTTGAAGAATTAGGATTGAATGACAATCTTCTGGAAGGCCTTGATGCAATGGGCTTTAAAGATGCCACCCCCATACAACAACAAGCTATGCCAATGATTCTGGCAGGCAAAGACCTTATAGCATGCGCCCAAACCGGCACAGGTAAGACAGCCGCTTTTCTTTTGCCGGTGATACATGCCCTGATGGAGCATAAAAATCAAAGTACCTCGCTAAAGGCACTTGTAGTTGTACCTACACGAGAGCTTGCCTTACAGATAGATCAAGCATTGGAAGGTTTATCATACTTTACCGACATAAGCAGTTTTGCGCTCTACGGTGGCGGTGACGGAGCCGGTTTCGACCAGCAAAAGAAAGCGCTGACTATGGGAACAGATGTGATTATAGCTACACCGGGAAAGCTGATTTCACATCTCAACATGGATTATGTAAATACTAAAGAACTGAGCCACCTGATACTTGACGAAGCAGACCGTATGCTCGATATGGGATTCTTCGAAGACATAATGCGCATAGTGTCATACCTTCCGGAGAAGAGGCAAACGCTGATGTTCTCAGCTACAATGCCTCCAAAAATTCGACAGCTTGCACAAAACTTGCTAAAGAATCCTGAACAAATCAGCCTTTCAATCTCAAAACCGGCTGCCGGGGTAATGCAGGTAGCCTATCTCGTGCACGAGAAAGACAAAGTAAGCCTTATCAAAAGGCTTCTCGACAAAGAAAGCCTTCAAGGCGTTATTGTATTTTCAAGAACCAAGCGTGGAGTGAAAGAGATTTCAAAAATACTGAATAAAACTAAGCTCAATGTTGAAGAAATGCACTCAGATCTCACCCAAGATGAGCGCGAAGACGTGATGAGACGCTTCAGAAACAGGAAAGTGCAATGTTTGGTAGCAACCGACATTCTTGCCCGGGGTATTGATATTAAGGAGCTTCAACTTGTTGTAAATTTTGATGTGCCCGATGAGGCCGAAGACTATGTGCACCGCGTAGGCCGCACGGCTAGGGCTGACCAAAGCGGCTTGGCCATAACCCTTATTACTCCTGCCGAACAACGAAAATTCCACAGGATTGAGCAGCTTATAGAAACGGATGTGCGCAAACTGCAAGTTCCACCTGACATTGGCGAGTCATTTGAATACAATCCCGCCAAAAGCAGGGATAGTAGCAGCCATGCACAGAATCGAAGTGGTAGGAACAACGGGAAGCGATTTGGTAAGAAAAAATCTAGTTCTTGAACCAATAAGCCGTTGCCTATGTTCATTTAGCCTAAGCAGCGAATTATGAAATTTGAAATAGAAAAGGCAGAAAATGATTGGCAGAAAGTACTAAGCCCCGAAGAGTACCGAGTTTTGAGGTTGAAAGGCACAGAGCGCGCGTTTTCAGGGAAATATAACCTTCATTTTGAAGACGGCCTATACAAATGTCGCGCGTGTGGTAGCGAGCTCTTCACATCTGACAGCAAATTTGAGTCGGGCTGCGGATGGCCTAGTTTCGATCAGCAAGTAAGCCCAGAAGCAGTGGTAACCTTCCGCGACACAAGCCATGGTATGATTAGAGTTGAAATTCTTTGTGGACGATGTGGAAGCCATTTGGGTCACGTTTTTGACGATGGCCCCACAGAAACAGGGCTTCGCTATTGTGTAAATTCTGTGTCAATTGATTTTGACAAGGATCAAAACAAATAAGGTATCAGCATCTTTACTCTTTTCTTGTAAATCAGATATTTATCACCATACATATCGATCAGTTTTCGCTCTTCAATTAGCGCACCAATTATTGAATAGACGAATGTAACTATGATGAAGATCAGATTTTTCCAGCTAGGAGCAACCAGAAATACCCCTGCCAGCATAAGTATGAGGCCAAAATACAAGGGATGCCGCACAATTGCATTCATACCTGTTGTGTTCAGTCTGCGATTTTCGGGTTCAGCTTGCTTATCCTTGTAAAAGAAATCCAAACCATAACCTTTTACTGATATTACTGTAACCCAAACGCCTGCACCAAATAGCACGGCAGCAGGTATAAGTATGTAATGCGGTGAATTATATAAAAGTTCCGATGGGGTTATCAAATGCAACAACAAAAGCAATATAAAATTGACTATTGCAAAAGCAGTATACAAAAACCTATAGTGTGGATAAATTGCCGGAACATTCTGTTTAAAAAAATCCTTAATGCTATGGGTAGCCAATGCGCTGTGCAGGAAATAATAGATAGTCCATAACAAGCCCAGATAAATACCGTTCATTACCACAAGGTAGGTAAATTTTAAGGCGACATTATTACCCAATTGCTATATTAGCTAAAAAAATCTAAAAAGAAATGAAAAGTGTAATAGCCTTGATGGCATGGTTTGTTTTTGCTGGAGCAGAAGTAAAAGCCCAAAGTTTCTCGGAGAATATGATGCAACTCGTGGAATGGATGTCCGGTGAGTTTGATTCATCTGAGCAAGCTAAATCTGATTCAGCTTTTTACAATATAAGTCTTAAAATGACCCGAATATGGCCCAATCAGCCCAATGGAGTGTGGCTATATGTAGAGCAGGCAGTTGCCAATACACTTGACAAACCATACCGTCAACGAATTTATTTTCTTTCAGAAAGCAATGATGATGAATTTACTAGCGATGTATACCTTGTACCTGAAGAAGAAAATTATGTCGGCGCATGGAAAACCCCGGCTTTGCTCGATAAGCTCACACCTTTTAATTTGAACTACAAAGCAGGATGTGCTGTATTTCTTTTCTTTGATGGATTTCAATATGCTGGCAAAACAAATGAAAAATCATGCAAAAGTGATATGCGCGGCGCTGCTTACGCTACGAGCGAAGTGGTATTGACCGCAAATGAAATCCGCACATGGGATAGAGGAATAGACTCAAACGGAAAACAGGTATGGGGTTCAGAAGCTGGTCATTACATTTTCATTAGGAAATAGTCAACCTGAAATCTTTGTATAAACCCTAGATCTTCGGTACGAAATACACAGGGCAAACGCTTTATAATTGCCAATAATCATAATGTTCATAATCATTTGAATGAGAGTGTTTCATACTTTTTAATGAGCGTAGTATTTCGTATATTTAACTGATAATCAGATAAATATAAAGATAATGAAAAAAGGCAGTTCGGTTAATTGATTTCTTTGCAGATATGGATGGCCAGCGGATGAATAGGTGCAAGAAGCACAGTTTGTCCGGCATTGTTGCCATTTCTATGTGCGCAGTCTTGTGCGGCGCCGGTTCCTGGTGCGAAATAGAATCTTATGGCAGGTGGAAAAAGAAGTGGCTCGCGACTTTTTTGAAACTGCCCAACGGCATACCTTCCCACGATACCTTCAACCGATTTTTTGGCATGCCCGATCCGTTCGCGTTCGAGACAGCTTTTGGCAACTGGGTGGCCGC
The DNA here is from genome assembly GCA_038207425.1 of Flavobacteriales bacterium. Lineage (GTDB taxonomy): Bacteria > Bacteroidota > Bacteroidia > Flavobacteriales_D > Cryomorphaceae > JBBQZU01. Next base: position 4,310 of record JBBQZU010000071.1, read on the forward strand.
GCTCATGGTTGGCGCGGAAGG
>JBBQZU010000072.1:0-4290 GCA_038207425.1 Flavobacteriales bacterium
CAACTGACCTAACTAATTTTTTTCCTTCAGTTAGCCATAAACAGGTATTTGAAATGTTTATTTCGTTTGACTTTTCACCAACGGTTGCAAGATACCTTACAAAATTAACGACATACAAAGGCAAATTACCTCAAGGTGCACCGACTTCTCCTATAGTCGCAAATCTTGTTTTCGTAAAGACTGGTAAGCGTTTACAGCGGTTTGCGACTGACAGCAATTTAACATTTACTTCATTTGTTGACGACTTAACATTTTCAAGTCCTGTTGACTTTAAGGATAAAACACAATTTATATTAAACGCATTAGTAGCGGACGGTTTTAAAATAAGTCATAAAAAAACTAACTATAAATCTAAACTCCCGGCAGTCACGGGCATAATAGTCAAAAACAATAGTCTTGACTTACCAAAAGAATTCAAAGACAAGTTAAAAGACAAAACTCAAACAAAGGAACGGTTAGACGGACTAGAAAGGTATCACGTGAGAGTAATAAACTATGGACGAAAAAAGAAGGCCAGCTTATAACAACTAAGGTTTCGTTCGGCCTGAAAGGCCCAGAATGAAACCGCTGTTGCACAGCCTGCCCCGCCTTCAGCGGGGGAACCGGGCGTGATAAAAGCGTTTTTTAGGCTATAGGGAAAGCGTCAATGCGATCTGTGCCAATGAATGGAATAAGCCGGCAGAATACATCGGCAATTGATGGATCGTTTTGATCTCGCGCAGCATGTCTGCGGTTTTTTATGCAAAAAAAGGTTCATTCTATTTTTATCGAATAAATTGAGTGACATTTCCTGACCTGTGGGCAAGACTCCGCCAGGCCATTTTTACACCGTTGGGCGATATGGCCAGGAGGCGCCAATATCCAGGCCTGAAGCGTTTCTTCCTTTCATCAGTCTCGTCGGTATCTGAAAATTAATCCGCTGCATGGCGCCGGAAAAGGTGAAAGGGAAAAACCCCCGGTTCTCTCCCCTGCTAAAAAGGCCCGACATGGCCTCCGCACAAAAGCCACGCCGCCCAACACGCCCTATCAAACAGCAGGGGATGATAGTTTTACCTGAAGATTTTTGCTAGATTTGGGCATCGCGCTTCGGGAGGAGATTTTTTTTGGAAAATCCCTGCCGTTAGATAGCGCGGGACCGTTATGGGTAAGCGCTGAGAAAACCCTCCGTAGACAATTTATCCGGTGACAATAAACAATATAACTCTTACATTTACGCTAAATATCAAAACAGCTATCATGAACTACAAGACAAAACTATTAGTGATCCTCGCAATTTCAATTTGTTTGTCTGTGTTTGGATTCTGGGTCGACAGTGATCCAAGACCGGCAGACTTTTCAATTACCGTTTTGGAGTTTGTTTTCATGACATCATTAGAGTTTGTAATTATTTCTGGTTTATATTTCGTTTCAATTTTTACTTTCAGCAAAGTAAAACAGTTAAACTCCAAGTAGTATTTTATCAGCGGACACGGAGCAGTGCGCACATAGATGGTAGCGCCAACCCATAACAGCAGTGGCCGTTGCACAACTTCCCCAAAACCCGCTTTATAGAGTTGGTGCGTGCGGCTTATCGTAGAATGCCATGGCAGCGGCTCATCGATATCGTACTTAATAAACAGCCGCACATCAAGGCAGTTGCCACAATATTCTATCAGCTTGCGGTCGGAGCCAATGTTGTTGATATAGCCTACCAAACAGATCTTGAAATACACCACCGGATCGATGCTTTCCTGGCCTTCCTTGCCGTAATACTGCTCGGTGGCTTTGTACAGAAAGTTCAACCCAGCCCACCATCAAGCTATTAAAGACAAGCACGGGCGCCGGACGATTAAAAGTCGAAATTCCCTTCACGTACAAGGCGGAGCGCGAAGCTTTTAAAAAGCTGAATTGTACCTTTTACCATCCCACCCAGCGCTTGTGGAGCATAGCCAATACAGCCGACAACCTCAGCGATTTAAAGCGGCTCTTTGGTGAACGATTGGAAGAGGTTACCGCAACGCGGGCGCCTGCTTTACCAAAAGTTGCATTGAATACCCAAGACCAGGAAGAGCTCGACCGCAACCACCAGAAAATGGTGCTGAAAGGATTTAGTGCTTCCACCATTCGCAACTATCAACAAGCCCTTCAGCGATTCTTCCAATACTTTTCCAATGCCGATTTACCCACCCTTACCAAGGCTCAGATTGAAGGCTTTGTGTATCAAATGGTGACCAAATACCGCATAGGCGATCAGGCACAAAACACTTTGATAAATGCCATTAAGTGCTATTACGGGCATACCTTAGAGAAGCCCCGCGAATACTACGAAATCACCCGGCCAAGGAAAAGCCACGATTTGCCCAATGTACGGAGCGCCAGGGAAGTGATGGCAATTATAAACCAACCACCTAAAACACAAAGCCATGCTGCATTGCTTGTATGGCGTGGGTTTGCGAGTGGGCGAACTCCTGCGGCTGCGGGTGGTCTGCCCCTTGCTGTTCAGCTCACCACTGTTGGCATCGAGCCGCCCAATGAGCTTTTTGTAAGAATGGGTACCCTTGCATGCGGGGCTGCCTATGACAACAATGTCGCTCTGCACTACTTTTTTATACAGTTCTCGCCAATCGCCTTCGGCGTAAGTACTTTCGGTCATATCTGGCTGTATGCCGTGGGGAATTTTATGGTCAACAAGGAAAATGTTTTCTACAATCAGTCCTTCACGGCGCATCATATTTGCAGAGATATCCGTGGGGCCTTTGGCATGGCTTTTTTGCGAATCCGGCTTTAAGATGGTGTTGATGAACAGGTTGCGCAGGTCGGTGAATGAGTGGTTTGTTCCATTGTGGTTTTTCACAGCATGTTTTTTTTCACATAAGAAGTTCAACGAACCTGCCTTGCTGGCAAATCGGGTCGGCACATGGCACGGAAACTGTTCCTTTTCAAGAAAAAAATAGAACTATGACTTTAGAAGAAAAACATGTTGAGATCTGGAATTATCTCAAAGAAATAAAGGTGGGGATGTTCACCACGTCAAGTGATGCGTATATGAGTTCGCGGCCCATGTATTTGGTGCAAGAAGCGTATGAGGGCGTACTCTGGTTATTTGCCGATAAGGAAGCGCGCAAAATTACGGATATTCGAATAAACCCGCATGTGAATATGAATTTCATGGCGCCCGATGATGGTCATTTTGTGGCCCTTTCGGGCATTGCATCGGTGCACGACAGCGGCGCACAGTTTGACGCCTTGTGGAGCGATGATGTGAAAATATGGTTCAACGATGGGGCAGATCCAAAGGGAAGGGCGGTGCTTATCAGGATTGATGTAGACTCTGCTGAGATATGGAATTCCGATCAAGGCATGTTCCGGCGGGTATTTGAATACGCCAAGGCCAGGGTGACGGGTAGCCGACCCAATATGGGCGAAAATAAAGTGATATCGCAATGAAGCACTATGGAAAAGGAGATGCCGTGAAATGGAATTGGGGCAAAGGTGAGGGCAGTGGCCATGTGAAAGATATTTTCACCAGTCGGGTAGAGCGCGTCATAAAAGGTACTGAAGTGGTGCGCAACGCATCTGAATCAAATCCGGCCTATCTCATAAGGCAGGATGATGGTGACGAGGTGCTCAAGTCTGGCGAAGAGCTGAAGCCCGCCTGAACACAAATGCGCTGATGGCTGGCGGCGAAGGCTAATTTCGGCAGCGCTTTCTTGGCTTAGAAGGGCATTTAAATATGCAAGAAATTTCTGCGATAACTCTATTGACGTTGGAATCTGTTAATAAAGCTTCTAAAACCAATCTAATAAATCAAGAAGTTCAACTTGATTTAAGTGAATTTATTGAAATGATGAAAAGCATGACGCAAAAAATGTCTAAATTTAGAGCGAATGACAGCATTACAGCTACAAAGAGCAAAGAAATGGATGAGTTTGAAATGGATATTGAAAACACACAGGCTATCACGTTTGATTACGAGACAACTTGGGTTACTAAAGTTGTTGGAACCGGAGTTGTTACAGGAACCGACCCTAAAAAGGGTATCAAGACGAGAAAGGAAGTAATAACGTCTACAGAATTAGAATAAAAGGCTAAAACACTCTGTATAGTGCATTCCCTGCGGGATACGCACCATACAGTATCGTTGGACTTTATTTAAAAATGAACAGAATAATCCAGATATATTTCGCAATAATAATTACCTGCTTTCAAGCTTATGCACAAACGGACTGTGACTGTTGGGAATCCGAATTTAATGGACAGAAAATTGACTACTCGACTTCTGTCGGAGAAATGGAAAAGGCATTTATTGAT
>JBBQZU010000073.1:0-4181 GCA_038207425.1 Flavobacteriales bacterium
TAACGAAGGATGCATGCGAAGACTTACCCGAAAACTGCAACAGTTGAACGTACTAATCTCGGAATGAATCATGAGAAAATCAAAATATACCCAGAGCCAAATCTTATCGATTTTGGCTTACAGTCGCTCCGCGGCTCGCGAGCGCCAATTGCTCTGGCCTCTGGCATTTAATTGACGCTGCTGAGAATAAATGCGTGCTTTAAGAATAGCCCGCAGGAGCCTGAATGCATCCATGCTACTTCTACCAAATCCGATCCCAGCCTCTGCCCGACTGGGTCCACCATCCATATTCACTTGAGCGCACCACCCCAGCGTCCTTGCTGTAAACGGTGGTGCTTCCGTTGGCGTCATAGGTCATCGGTTGGTTGTTGATGTAAACACTCAAAGAGTCATAATGGTGGCCAAACAGGGTGTAATCCGTGGCGAAAAGTTGGGCGTTTGCCTCGGAGTAATTGTACGATGTGCGCCATCCGATGATCTCTACTTCCTGCTCCGAGTAATCGCTAAATTTTAAACGCGGCGTGGGCAGCAAGTGGCTGGCAAAGAAAAGCTCTGCTGACTCAACAAAAAGTGAGTCGTTCAAAATACGCCACGTATTTACATACACCAAATCCTTTTGCCAATAATACAAATCCGGATCTGCCATCATGTTAGACCCTGGCGTAATGCTTTCCGATATCAACGCTCCGGCTGCTGTAATTTGAAGCACTTCAAGCACCAACGTATCGCCGGTGTAACTATACAGGTTTTCACTGCCGCTAGAATAGTTCTCACCCAGGAGCAAAGAATAACGGAGCTTATCGCCAACCTGCATGCCTTCGATGAAGTTTTCAGACGGTGGGGGGTTGGGTGAGCCGCAGCCCTCCTCATCGTTCTTATCGCAGCTTACGCAGACCACAATAAGCAGAAGCAAGGCGAGATGGTTTTTCATTGCAGCAGGTGTTTTATACTAGAGTGCTCGAAAGGGCTGAATGGTTACGAATACAATCATATTTCATGATTTTTAAAGCCGTACGCTCTTTGATACCGATGAAATCGCGTAAAGCCGGAAAGCCGAAGTTTGACGAGATTCGCTAGGTGACCAGCCCTTTAATAGCCTTGTGAGCGGCACGAGATGATGGCGGGCTTTCATATGCAGATAAAGGTGAGAACACGGGACTTTTTTTCTAGTTAAAAAAGATGCGCTCGGAACTTTTACTCAGAAAGTTGTGGGGATGCCGGGGATAGGCGGGTTTGGGAAGCAGACTGAAAAGACTGGTTTTCTATTGGCCTCCTGACCGCTTTGTAACTACATAATGTGAGATTATAGCTCTCTGCAAATTAAGCAACAATCCTTTCCAGCTTTTCAAAGTTAAATTTAGATTAATTTTTTGGTAGAATTTGGCGTGAGCCTGTGGATCAAATAAATTAGTCAGGAAAAATGGAAAGATATCCCTGACTTCAGGGATGTAAAAACTACATTATAAGGGATTATTATATTGTAGCTGATCCATACTTTTACTCAAAATATGAAAAAATGAAAAGAACCTTATCCTTTAATTTTCTCTGCTCTGTCTTCGGCCTGGGAGTATTACTCACAATCACATCTTGCGATGTTAAAAACTCAATACTTACAGACCCACTACCTGATCCAGAAGTCAAAGCAGCCATTTTGGACTTCAGGAATAAATACCGTGGAATCGAATCGAATTATGCTAACGTAAATTTGAAAGTAATCTTAGACAGTACTACACGTCAATTATTGCAAGATCATCCAATCGGTAATGGAATAGTTTTCCAATATGGTTATTCGGACCAAACCAATAATCTCTGCTATCTAATCGGTTTGGGTCAGCAAAATAATGCCGGCTTTTTCTTTACAAATCAGCCCTTCCCTGAAACCGCTAATATTCCATACCCGCATTACATCTTATTGGATGGGTCTGCGGGTAGCGGCTATTCTATTGTGAATGCAAATACCCTTAATGCTTATCGAAATAAATACCGAACCAGCCTGGAGCGCAAAACGTCCTTTAACAATTGGGTTCTGTTGCTAAACGTAAATGACCATCCTAGGATGGTTTTTCACCAAAGCCCAGAACTTTTGAAATTTGATCAAGCATACCGAGGGCAAAATCCAACTTATTTATATCTCGAACATGGTACTGCTAAGAAAAACGGATGGCTTAGCGGACGTTATCATGTTCCGATTCTTAGGCTCGGAAATGTCTCCGGGCCTTTTCCTTTAATTGTCAATCCTGATACCTATGTAAACGAATACTCTGGAAATGCACTGGATGCGGGTCACGTTTGTCCACCCCATTGTAATGCGATTGAATATCAAAGAGATGATCAATAATAGGTCGAATAGCATGCTTTCGTTTCAAGCCACGTGGTGATAGTGGAGCATATTCTTTGGACTACATGGCTTTGTCTGCTAGCGGCTTTGGTATATGTCATAAACTTGAAAAAGCTTAGTGGTTGGGAGTGGTTGATCTTGCTCATAATTGGATTGAATCTCACCGCTGATTTTTCTGCAAATGCCAGTCAAACAGCTAACGAAGGCTATTCGGGGCTCATTTATAACTTATTGGCTCCTATTCAACGAGTAGGTACCCTATTAGTTTATGCCTTCAATTCAAAATTGAGATTAGAAAAAAAAGTGAATTTTGTGGGTATTGTCCTAGTGGTCATTATCAGCCTGATCGCGGCATTCTTTTATCCAGAATTTAACCGTTTTCATCGGCTACCTTATATTCTATCGGGATGCGTTGTGGCTGGTTTCTCATATTTTCACTTGCGATGCATCATTTTAGACAGGGCAAGCTCCTCTCCGATTATAGCAGCATTTTGTTTAGCAAACTTTGTCTATTTAACACTTATGGTTTCCTCCCAAAGTGCTGTTGAATTCGCATACAAACTAGATCCCGGTTTTGGAAAAATCATTTATCTAGGCAACGATATTGGTTATGCCCTCTGGTCGGTCATCCTCATTATTGGCATATTATGGAAGAAGAAACAAAAGATTTAATCCTGTTTATTGTCATAGCGTCTTCTGCAGTGGTACTCCTTTTGGTGGCTATTGTCTTCGACCTTTTTCTTCTTTTCCGCAAACGGAAAATTATCAACCAACAAGAAATACAAATCAGCCAAAATAAAATCGATGAGCTGATCATGAAGAAAGAAGTAGAAAACGTAAATGCACTTCTAAAAGGCCAAAATACCGAGCGTCGCAGAATCTCTCAGGAGCTTCACGACCGCCTCGGCGGAATTCTCTTCGCTGCAAAACTCTACAACGCGAACATTGAAACGAAAATCAAGGAATTGAAAGAAGAACAGAAGGACGGGTTTGGGAAGTTAAGCGAGTTACTCGATGAAGCAGTAAGGGAAGTCCGCCGAATCTCTCATGATCTTTACGCAGGCTCAATTTCAAACTTTGGCTACGACATTGCCTTACGGCAGCTCATAGTTGCTTTGGAAGAAGCAAATGGCATAAAAATTAGTTTCAATTCCCAAGTGTACAACGAAAAAATAGATGAGCGAATTCAATTTGAGCTATACGCCATCACCCAGGAATTACTCAGCAATACTTTAAAACATTCCGGGGCAAACGAGATTAAAATTGACCTGGACGCAAAGAATGATCTCGTTTTTTGCTACCACGACAACGGCAAGGGTTTTAATACCTTCGGAAAATTTGATGGCATCGGTTTGTCCAATATCCGAGATCGTGTAGCGCGACTTGATGGCGCCACAGCTATGGAAAGCAGTCCAGAAAAAGGAAGTAAAATTCACATAACCATTCCGCTGACCTCATGAAAATTACCGTTAATTTAGTAGACGATCACAAGATTGTAATCGATGGTCTCAGGCTGATTCTATCAGGAAATGATGACATTGAAATAATGGACACAGCCCAAACGGGATCGATGGCGATCGCACAATTGGCCGGTAGAAAGCCCGATGTAATGCTCCTGGATTACAGCCTTGGCGCTTCAGGCGAAAAGGATAATTACAACGGACTCAAAGTAGCCAAGGAAATCATCGCAAGCCATCCCAATGTAAAAATCATGATGCTCACCATGCACGACTCTTCAGAAGTAATTGTTCCCTGCATTACTGCTGGCGTGCATGGATATATGCTCAAAAGTGAGAAGAATGCAGATGTCGCGGCAGCTATAAAGCATCTCCATCAATACGGT
>JBBQZU010000074.1:0-3985 GCA_038207425.1 Flavobacteriales bacterium
GTACCCTTTCCGCAACAGCCATTTGTTGACGCCTGTGCGCTTCAATTCCTGCTCAAAATAATCTGCCTGATCAAGAAGGTGATCAAAGCATGAAAGCGCACTCTGATCGTGCCCGGAAGGATTTAAAAGCTGGTGCTCCAGCACAGGATCTGACATAGTGAGCACTTCTTCCAAACTCCTGTTTTGCTCTGCAAGAAGCGCAGGTATTGGTTGGCCTGGGCAAATGTTTGGGTAAAAACCATTACAAGGCAAGACAGGATCAGAAAACGCAATTTTTTCATGGCAGTTGGTTGGAACAGATTTGTAAGCGGGGGAAAAATGAGAAAAATGAGATGATTAATTGGATATCGATTTCGGATTACATCCCTTCGGAAGGCGAGATCGCTCCCTGTCTGGCAGGATTTGTAACCTGCTTCGCTTAGTTGCGGAATACGGATTTGTCGGAACTGTCGCCGGAGATGGTGATAGGAAAGGCAGTTGCTCGATTCATTTGTGGTTCTTCTCCAGATATTTTATTGCATTGGGTATTGATTTGAAGCAATTTAATAAATTTAGAACCAGCATAATGCTGACAAACAAAGGATTGCGTAGGCTTGATGAGCGTGTTGTGTTTGTCATCATGGAAGTTGCGGATCATTGCAATATTATTTTTCATGAACACTATTGTCGTAGGAATATTTTCTAAGTTTGAGTGCATCTATTCAGAGAGAGAGAGTGAAACAAAATTTAGCCCAACATCCTGTGCAGCCATTTCAGTGCAGCTATGACCTGCAGGTTCCGGCTTTGCTGCACGATCTGAATTGTACCATCGTGCTGAGCACTTTTCAGGCGGGAAAGTTGGTCCTTTTTTCAGCGAAAGATGCGAATCAATTGGTACAACTTCCACGGACTTTTAAAAAGCCGATGGGAATCGCTTATGACCCGGCCGCTGAAAAACTGGCGCTGGCCTGCGAGGATGAAATCATTGTATTTAAAAATGCGCCTGGACTTGCCGCGCATTATCCCCGCGCTCCCCATACATACGATGCGCTCTTCATGCCCCGTGCCACCTATCACACCGGTGCGCTCGATATCCACGATCTGGGATTTGGACAGAATGGAGAATTAATCGGTGTCAACACGCTTTTTTCAAGCATCGACCGGATTGATGACAACTATAATTTTACGCCTATTTGGAAGCCGCCGTTTATAGACAAGCTGGTATCTGAAGACAGGTGCCACCTGAATGGAATGGCGATGGTGGATGGCAAGCCCAAATATGCCACTGCCTTTGGGAAGGGCAATAGCGTGCAGAGTTGGCGTGAAAATCTGATGCATTCCGGACTGCTTATCGATATTGAAACGGATGAAATTGTGGTGGAAGGTCTGCCCATGCCGCATTCTCCGCGTTTTTATTCTGGTGAAATTTACGTGCTTCTCTCGGCCACTGGTCAGCTGGTTCGTGTGGATGCACATAAGGGCAATTATGAAATCATGATTGATCTCGGTGGCTTCGTCCGTGGCATGAGCATTTATAAGAATTATGCGTTTATCGGACTCTCTAAACTGCGCAGTAGCTCTGTTTCTTTTTCCAAGATGGATACCCAGGGACTTAAAAACGAAGCAGGTGTGGTGATCCTGCATTTGCCGACAGGCAAAGTCGTGGGCAAAATAAGCTACAGCTCATCAGTGGAAGAAATCTACGAGGTGCAAATCATACCAAATTACTGCAGACCCAATATACTCAATACGCTCACTCCCGACCACAAAGACGGTCTCGCAACACCTGAGGCAACCTTTTGGGCAAAAAAAGACTCCAATAAAAAACAATAACCTTTATTATGAAACAAATTCATTTTTCACGAAAGTGCCGACAACTTAAGCTTCTCGCTGAGCAGGTTCAAAAAGAATCCCGCAATGGAGCCCATATTAATTCGCCTGCGGTAAGACGGCTGCTCATAAAAATGAAAATACTCTGGTCCGAATTGCGTGGGGTATTCTCAGCAATTTACCTGAAGCGGCTGCTGGGCCCTGTTGCGGCAATTATAGGAATCACGGTGAGCCACGCCGTCTCCGCACAGTCCTTTGCGCCGCATGTCATGAATCCATTTAATATGGAAATAATCGCGGAAATTGATCTCCAACCGGCCTTTGCAGATTTTGATGGAGACGGTGATCTCGATGTTATCTGGGGTGGCGTATACGGGAGTTTTCAATATTTTGAGAATACAGGATCTGCATCAGTTCCAGAGTTTGCATCTGGGATTTTAAATCCATTTGGATTACAGAGCATAGATGACTTTGCCCTGCCCACCGCGGTCGATTTAGACAATGATGGTGATTTTGACCTGCTCGTAGCACTGTATTACGGTAACTACAATTATTATGAAAATACAGGCACACCCACAGATCCGCTTTTTGCGGCGCCTGTTCTCAATCCTTTTGGTTTGATTATCCCTCCTGATTTTAGCTCCTTTCCAGCGGTTGCCGATATGGATGGTGATGGCGATTTTGACATCCTGGCTGCAGGGTATTTCTTAGCCATGAATTATTTTGAAAATATAGGAACACCTGAAGCACCTGAATTTGCGAGCGTGGTCCAAAGTCCATTTAATTTTGTCGCCGCGGCAGAACTCGTCTTTCCCATGCTCGGAGACCTGGATATGGACGGCGATATCGACATGTTGACAAGGGACTATTATGGTAATTTCTATTATTATGAAAATACAGGGACGTCCGAAATGACGAATTTCGCTGTTCCGGTGACAGCTCCATTCGGATTATCACTTGTCGATAACTCCCTGTTTGGTCCTCCTGTACTTGTGGACATGGATGATGATGGCGATCTGGACATCCTGCAAAATGATTACGAGGGGAATATCATTTACATAGAAAATACCACCATCGTGTTGTCGCAGGAAAATGTGGAAATTGCGGATTTAATTATTTTTCCGAATCCCACGGCCGACTATCTCAACATTCGCACCGAAGCCGATATTAAAAATGTGGAAATACTGGACATGCAGGGAAGGGTAATAGCTGGATTTGGAAAAGAGCGTATAATTTCTTTGAAGGAATTTGCCAATGGGATTTATCTTGTTCGGCTGATGACGGGAGCAGGAGTAGTGGTGCGGAAAATACAGGTGGGGATGTGAGTTGTTGGTTATAATAAGCGATGTATTGAGCCCGTCGCAGGAAACCGAATTTAGATCAATTCGCAATGTTAAAATCCCTGACGATCTCGAAGATCCTATCGGCCTGCTCAGGATTGAATACGCCATCCACACCCATGTTGTGAAAATTTATAAATGGGGATTCATATAGCTTACTGGGATCAATCTTTCCGTTGGTGGTAATGAATTTTTTAATGGTGTCCAAAAATTGAATCTGAACGGCGTTTGATAAAGATGTGGTTCGGAGAATCCAATCCTGATAAATAGAGAACTTACACTCAGGCAACGACCAAATGGTGACCCTACACTCCTAAAACCGGGAGAATATGCCGGCGATTATAGCTTCTCCATCCTTCAAGCCTTTCCAGGCAACCTCACCTCCAAAGTAATCACGAAAATCGAAGCCCTTTACAAAGAAAAACTCGGCACCCAAATGAAGGGCTTAAATTCGAATTGAGAATTTCCAATAATACACAAAGCCCGTTATGCTTCGAAAGTATAAATTTTCATGAAAATTGCGGCAGCATGTGGTCTCCGGGCATTAATGATACATAAGAGAATCATTTTCATTCTCCACCGAAGTGGAATCAGAAAGTTCAACATTGATGGAGTTCCCTTCCGAAGCATTAGAGTTTTTAAAAAAGGGAATATTTGCCACCGCCTTATTATAATCCTCGGAATTTATATATAAACTCACATCTGTCCAAGACGTTTCTGAGTTGAAATAAAAAAATGGAGTTGGCCCGGAAAAATCCGGTATGTTTAAATCGCTAAACAAAAACAAACCAACTCCGGTATGAAGATCACATTATTTGCGCAGATATTCCAAAAGT
>JBBQZU010000075.1:0-1855 GCA_038207425.1 Flavobacteriales bacterium
ATTCAATAACTTTTTGGCGCATACTTGGGGCTATTAATGTATACCTTATTGTGGCTCTGCTGGGTGCATTTGTGTTAATGCTTATTGCGGTGGTTCTCGGTGAGTCAATTACAGGCGAAGTGGCACTTACCGGCACAGACAATGATTTTGCATCATACATTTACTACAGCCTTTCGAGCCTTACCACCGTAGGATATGGCGATATACGGCCAGCCAATGACGCTGCGCGTATGTTCAGTGTTTTTCTCTCATCCATCGGTATACTTTTTCCTGCAGTAATTATAGCCCGTTTAGTAGGTACGAGCACTACTAATACCGGCCTGAAATAGTATTTTAATTGATGCTTTTCATTATTTTGAAGATTCGATAGTTGTCTCAAAAAAATCTATTCATTAAATCGAGAAAATAATCTCCCCTTCGGGTTCCGCCAATTGGAATTCGGAATTCTTTTCGATAAATAATTACCTTGCACCCTGCCAATATCCCTTCCAATTTTGATACATAATTAGCAAGCTCCCATCTAAACCATAACCAACCTTCTCCTTATGAAGAATTTGCTACCCTTGCTCATCTTCACGCTCTCAGGAATAGTCGCACTTGGCCAAGGTCAGCAATATGTTGACTCCCTGAAAAAACGCCTGGACGTGCAGCTTGCTGAGAAGGCTCAACAAGGTGGCAAAGACCAAATGAGCGATACTTTGATAGGTAGGACACTTTCATTGTTAAGCAACGAATTGGTGACCATTAATCCCGGAGAAGCGCTCATCTATTCTGATCAATTGCTGGCATTGTCAGAAAAACTGAACCACAACTTGGGCATAGCGTCGGCCTTGCACGTGCGGGGCAGTTTAGAACAGAATATGGGCCGTTTTGATGCATCCATTTCAACATTCTTCAGGGCCATTGAATTTGCCAAAGCTTCCGGCAATTCAAAACAAGTGGCCGCATCACATACCAATCTGGGTATATCTTACGTGAACAAGGGTCAATTTCCAAAGGGACTAGAGTCTTCTTTAGAAGCGCTCCGGATTTACGAGAAACTGGGGGAACTTGCCGATGCCGCTGGCTGCCGATTGAATATTGGAATTTTGCACAGCCAGATGGGATCATACGATGAAGCACTGCCGTATTTTACGTCTTCCATGGAGCATTTTGAAAAAACCGGAAATAAATACGGGCTCAATTTTGCGTACAACAGCATCGGTCAACTTTACACAGGGCTCAAAAATGCTGAATTGGCCATGTACTATGACTCTCTCGCCCTGGATTTGAGCCGTGAGCTCGGCAACGAATACGGGGAAGCAAATGCCCTGAATAATCTCGCATATGACCACGAACAATTGGGACAACCAGACCGCGCAATGCAGTTTTATTACGAGGCACTAGAACTGAACCGAAAAATAGATGATCAAGATGGCGTTGCCATTTTACTCACCAACATTGGAAGTCTATTTGCAAAGCAAAAGAAATACAAACAAGCGGAGCAGTATTTTATGGAATCTCTTGGTATTTCAAAGGAAATAGGGAGTTATGTAAATATAGGTAACGCCTACCGAAATTTAGCTTCCAATGACAGCGCTCAGGGCAATTATTCGCTGGCTTTTGCACACTATAAAGACTATATCGCGGCGCGCGACAGTATGTTTAGCGAAGAAAACACACGGCAACTTACGGAGCTTTCAATGCAGTACGATTTTGATAAGAAAGAAGCAGCAGCGCAGGCCGAACAGGATAAGAAAGATGCAATTGCCCAAGAAGAACTTGAAAGGCAAATGCTCGTGCGAAATGGGTTTGCAGGTGGGTTTGTGATTGTATTGGCCTTTGCAGGCGTTTTCTTTTTTCAGCGCAACAGAAT
>JBBQZU010000076.1:0-1722 GCA_038207425.1 Flavobacteriales bacterium
TCAGTTTTTCAACAATAGGATGCCGCCTCCTAAAAAATGTTTAAGAAATCCTGTAACAATTCAGATGGCCATGTATCAAAAGGGAAATTTTAAAACCAATAACCATGAAAACAATTGCGTTTGTCTTACTCTTTTTGTTGATCTCTGTTTTAAACTCACCAGCGCAATCAGCCTTTCAGGTGGTGGTGAAAGGAAGAGGACAACCTATTTTGTTGTTCCCTGGATTTGGTTGTACGGGCGAAGTATGGAACGAGGCCGTGGCAGAACTTTCTAAAACACGTCAGTGCCACATCTTTACGTTTGCTGGGTTTGGCAATGTGCCGCCCGTGGGAATGCCATGGTTATCTAAAATAAAAGACGGTGTGATTGCGTATGTGAAAGAGAATAAATTAAAAAAGCCAACGCTGCTTGGGCATAGTCTCGGTGGCACGTTGAGCTTATGGCTGGCCTCTGTAGAACCTGAAATGTTCAATAAAATAATTGTGGTCGATGCGCTGCCCGCTTCGGCTGCGTTGATGATTCCCAATTACAAAGGGGAGGCGATTGCATACGACAATCCGCAGAGCACGATGATGCTGGGCATGGACAGTGCTTCGTTTGCAGCTATGAATGCGCAGACGGTTCCGTATATGTGCAAGAATGTGGAGAAACAAGAAGTATTGGTTGATTGGATGAACAAGGCAGATAGAAAAACATACGTGTATGGGTATATCGATATGCTTAACTTAGATTTGCGCCAGGAGATTGCGAAAATTAAAATCCCTGTGATTGTGCTGGGTGCGGCCAACCCCGATAAGGCTACGGTGGAAAAAACGTATAAGGCTCAATACGAAAAATTGCCATCGACTGTAATTCATTATGCTGAAAATTCCGCTCATTTTGTGATGTACGACCAACCAAAGTGGTTTATGGAAAAGCTAAATGAAAATATTAAGTAAAGTGGATAAGCAAGCGCAGTTCACCAAATTGTTTGACACGCACTACGCGAAAGTATTTAATCTGTGCAAGGGATATTTTAACGGCAATGATGCGTTGGCTTCTGACTCGGCTCAAGAAGTTTTTATAAAAATATGGGAGTCGCTGGATTCGTTTCGAGGCGAATCGACCTTTAGCACGTGGATTTATCGAATTTCTGTGAACACGTGCTTGCTCTATCTGCGCAAGCAGTCTACAAAAAAAGAAAAGCCAACTACAATTTTTCCGTCCATCGCGGCAGAGCAATATTCTTTGGAAGAAGAAGAAAAGCTGAAGAAAATGTATGGGTGCATTCAAAAGCTGGAGGAGAAGGACAAAATGCTAACGTTGATGATGTTGGAAGGAATTGCCTACCAAGAAATTTCTGAAGTAGTGGGTATCACCGAAGAGACTCTTCGCGTAAGGATTCATAGAATTAAAAAGAATTTAACTAAATGTGTGCAACATGGAAACATTTGATGAATTACAAACGATTTGGAACAAACAGGCGAATATTGTTGGCAAGGCTTCCGCAGAGGAGTTGATGAAGAAAGGAGAAGCCTATATTAAAAAAGTGCGGGCGGGTCATTGGGGCACTATCGCAATTATTTCTATTTTGGTAATTGTATTGATTGGTTATTTTGTTTGGATGAAGGCATATCAAATGAATGGTTTAATGATCGGACTGACCTTAATGATAGTGGTGATGATTGTGCGGGTCATTTTGGAATGGGTGAGTGCCAATCGATTTAGAAGCATCCGACCAGA
>JBBQZU010000077.1:0-1646 GCA_038207425.1 Flavobacteriales bacterium
ACGGCGACTATAAACTTTTTAACGTATTTTTATCATAGAGGGCTTGGAGAGAATGACACTGAGTCCGGTTGGTTCACATATGCCGAATATGCAGAGAATGTTTTTAAAGCGGGCAAATCCGATGGATATTCTGATTTGTACTCTGGAAATGTTTCCGATCCCTTCTATTCAGATGGAAGGCCTTTGGCTGAAAATTTTGAAAATAAGTTTTCAGACTTTTATGAGTCAGGGGTCTTTGCCGGTATCCAAGAGCGTAATTTTGATCTTTCCGGCACTGCGAATACTACAGCATTGGAGGTTAATGTAATACTGGCTGTTACAACATCAGGGCTGGGGAATGTTGCTAAAGCTGCCGCACAAAAAGGTGCGGAAAAGGCAGTAACTTCAATTATTAGCAATAATGTAGTTCAAGCCGCAGGCAATTTGAAAATCCCTATATATAGAGTATATGGAAGTGGTTCATCAATGTACGGAAAATCCTATTCATTGATTAATCCAACATATGTTCCTTATTACAGGAATTTCGCTGGATTACCTAAAACTAACGGCGGTCAATATTTATTAAGAGGAAATATTGCTTTTAAAGATATGCGAGTTGGCAGATGGTTTGCTGCTCCATTGGATGGAAAAACTGGAGGATTACCAATAGAACTGTACCAAAACTTTAATCAATTGAGCAATCCTGTCAATATTATTCTAAAAAAATCTTTCTGACATGTTTAGCTTCGAAAAACCTAAGAAAAGAGAACTTGTTCAAGGAGAACGTGAAGCATTTTTAGCTGTACTGACTAACCTTGAAAAACTTTTAAACAAGGACGGTTTGACTGCTCAAGTTCATGTAATAAGGGTCTTGATTGATCTTTTGAAGGAACGCAAAGACGATGAATTTAAAAGGTTGCTCAATGGTATAGATATGTGGGGCGGCTCAGGAGCAGTGTGGGAAGTTCATTTTGAAGATAATGCTAGTATGCAGGAATTTGAAATAGAAATATTGAAACTCATTGATTTGATGGAAAAAGCAGATGTTTTAGGGAAAGGTATAATACCAATTCGAAGAATTTTTATTTCAAATCTTGAGAACAAAGAGCGCTATTGAAGGAGCGCTAATCTACTGGCCAGCAAATATGCCCCCAGCTTTTAGCGGAAGCGCCACCCCGAATTGAAATGGATACCCCACAGCTTTTGTCAATGACCTGCCCGACCCGCGCTTGGGCTATAGCTATAAAAATGGCGCTGGCATTTGTGAAGAAGGCTACTATGCCACGGGCGACAAGCTCAAATACGATGTGCAACAAGCATCTGCACCCAACAAAGGCTTGGTACTTGCCATGCGCAATGTATACGAAAATGAATCTGTGATAGATAACGATACCTACCGCATCCTGCTCATGGGTGTGACTGACCCGATGGGGATGCACGTAAAAGCAGACAATGACTACCGACTGCTGGCGCCGTGGAAAATGACCGACCCCAATGAGAATGTGACTAAAGTGGCCTTCAACGCCCTGGGCCTGGTGTCGAAAATAGCCCTTTGCGGAAAAGACAACGGCGCTAACGGGGATACCCTCGCCGTGCCCGGAACCAGCTTTGCTTACGATTTCTTTGCTTTTGTGAACGACAGTGACCCGATATCGGTAAGGAAAACG